>JAJPJE010000097.1 GCA_021324365.1 Terriglobia bacterium
ATTTCCATCAGCAGCTTCTTGTCTTCCGCCGAGGGCATCGCCTCTTTGAAGTGCTCGTCGTACTCGCGATCGCTCAGCGGCTGCCCTGTTTTGCAATGGAACTTCTGATTCGCATACTTGCCGATCAAGCGATTGAACTTGATATCCGGCGCATACAGCGGCTCAGCCCCCGGCTTCAGGAATTTGTTGAAGCGCTCGATCAGCCCCGAAACCTCTTTTCGATACAGATTTCGGTTGTAATCGTTCAGGTCGTCGAGGTCGGCAGTTGTCTCGTTCTGTGGTTCGTCGTACCGGCCCTTCACCCCCCAAACGTATGCCCAATGCGCCGACGACGAGTGATCGGTTCCAAACAGATCGTACGAAGTCGAAATCCACTTATTCAGATACTTCTGTACCAGCCACGCCGGAATCCTTCCAGCTTCTACCACTCGGCGGAGTCCATCATTCCCCGCGCCCATGTGGAACGACTCTTCGCGCAACATGTACGACATCGACTTGCCTAACGGCGCAAACGCTGAATACTTCAGCATCTGCAACTGGAACTTACCGTCGCGATCGACAAAATCGGTATACGTATAGAAATCCATCCAGTTGTCGACGTCGACATTGAAGGCGCCCAGCAGCCGCTTATTCTCGAATGCTCGGCGCTCCAGCATCTTCTGCGCCTCGACTTTGCCCGAATGTCCGAAGTGCTCTACCAGAAGCGCGCACATCTGCCAGCCGTGGCGCATTTCTTCTATCATCACTCGCGTAATTGCCTTGCGATCCCAATCGGTCGGCGCCGTTTCAAAAAGCCAGCGCTGTTGCTCAACACTGGCAAATTCGGTATCTCCTTGATAGACGATCAGGTTCAGCAACGCATCTCGAATCTGCTGGGTCGGCACTTGGCGCAGGTTCTCCCATTTCGTGCGTCCTCTCCAGTGTCCAAACTGGATCTCATCCGTCTCGATGGCGCCGAACAACGTGTCAAACTTGAAACGGGCAATCTCGTCGCGGTTGACGCCGATCTCTTTTCGCCATTCATCAAAGAGACCAACCCAATCGCTGAAGCTTCCGATTTTTAGTAACGAAGCCATACTACCGCTCCCACTACAATTCCCTGTTTTGAAGGGGCGCGGCTTCAGCCGCGCCGTTCCGAGCCGCAAAATCTCAGGGCTTTAGCCCCTGTGGCTCTGTCTCTAGGCGTTGCAGGACATCACTTCGCTTTAAATTCCGCCGGCCGCTTCTCCACGTAAGCAGCCAGCCCTTCCTTCGCATCTTGAGAATTAAACAGCAGCGCCTGCAACTCGCGTTCGACCGCCAGTGCGCTCTCCATCGGAATCTCCCAGCCCGTCTGCACCGAGCGCTTGATATGTCCCACGGCTTTCGCAGCCTTATTCGGCGGACAGAACTGGCGCGCGTAGTCCATCACGTCGTCCATGAAGTTCTCGCGTTCAAAGATGTCATTGATGATCCCGAACTCCTTCGCTTCTTCGAAGGAGAACGTATTGCCGGTCACCATCAGCTCGATCGCCTTTGACTTCCCCACCAGTCGCGAAAGCCTCTGCGTTCCCCCTGTCCCCGGCAGAACTCCCAGATTTACTTCCGGCAATCCGACCTTCCCCGCATCGCGTCTTGCAATCCGGATGTCGCAAGCCATCGCGATCTCCAGCCCACCTCCAACCGTATGTCCATTCAGCGCGGCGATTACCAGCTTCGGTGTGTGCTCCAATCGAAGCAGCGTTTCGTTCGCATGCAGGCAGAAGTAGTACTTAAACGTCGGATCCACTTGCGACAGCATTCGAATATTGGCACCTGCTGAGAAAAATTTGTCGCCTGAACCGGTCAGCACGATTACATAAACATCGTTGTCCATACGCGCCTTGAGGATCGCATCATCGAGTTGACGGTTCATCTCGTACGTATAGGTATTCGCCGGAGGATCATCCATGGTGATCACGGCGACTCCGGAATCAGTGCGGTACTGGATCAGTTGTTTCGTGCTTTCAACGGTCGTGGTCGCCATCAGCTACTCCTTTGTTCCCTATTCAGAAGCTTTGGATGCAGTTGCTCGATCCTTGCGGCTACCCTGTGAAGCGGGCTCTGCCGACAAAACCCCATGGAGAAAGATGTCGCACATGTGTCCCGCCAGCTCACCGGAATCCGCATCGACGCGAGCATTGTGCCAGGTGTAAATCCAGTTCATCATGCCGAAAAGGCTCAACACGGCCAGGCGCGTATTCAGTCGTGAATCGAATTCCGGGTGACTCCCGCGCAGCTCGTCGACGAGCGAAACACAGAGCTTGTAATATTCCCTCTTAAGCTCCGCTACTTCCTTCCCCAGCTCGCCAGTAAGCGTCTCGTCCTCATGAGAGAGCACGGTCATCGCCTTGCGGTTCTTCAGGAAGTACTCGACGTGATTGGTGATAAACGCACGCACCCGCTGCTCAGGATTTGACACACCTTGCAACCGCCCACGCACCGAGCCCAGAACCGTGTTGAATGTGTGCTTTTGGATCAGGTACAGCAGGCGCTCTTTGGATTCGAAATAGTAATAAAGACCGGCCAGCGACATACCGCTGGCCCGCGACAGATCGCGCATCGATGCGCCTTGGTAGCCCTTTTCGTAAAATACATCGGTCGCGTGTTCTAGGATCTCGCCCAACCGCTGTTCGAAGCGTTCGCTCTCGCGGCGCCGCGATTCTTCTGTATTCCGGCGCGCGCTGGAACTGCGGGTTATGGGATCACTTGCCATCAGGACATGCTCTCAGAACGAGGTCGCCTAGTCGAACGTTCGTTCGAATTGTAAGTGAAAATGAATTTCAAATGCAACATGCCCGTAAAGTATTGAATTTCTGGACATCTTCCCTGCTCTGCTTCGCAATCTAATGTTTTGCCGATGCCCCGTCGGCCTCCATTCTTCAGGGGCATTCCGCCGGAGAAAATCATGCCGCAATTTGTGGAGAACGTAGAAGAAATCCGCCAACGGGCCATTCGCAAAATCGAGGAGGGCGCCGTTACCAGCAGTTATGGCCTCGACAAAGACCAGGCAATCAGCATCCTGAACGAGGCGCTCGCGACCGAAATCGTCTGCGTCCTGCGCTACATGCATCACTATTTCATGGCCACGGGAGTTCACGGCTCCGCCGCTCGCGACGAGTTCAAGGAGCACGCCGACGCCGAACGCGAGCACGCCGACCGACTCGGCGAACGCATCCAGCAACTCGGCGGTGTTCCCGATTTCAATCCCGGATCACTCGTTCAGCGTTCTGTATCCCAATACATTGAAGGCGAAAACCTGGCCGACATGATCCGCGAAGACCTGATTGCAGAGCGCGTCGTCATCGACGTCTATCGTGAAATGATTCGCTTCTTCGGCGATAAGGACCCCACAACGCGCGTTTTAATCGAAGACATCCTCAAGGACGAGGAAGAACATGCCAACGATCTCACCGATCTCCTGTATGTGGTTAACCCCCAAACCGGTGAGACCGAAGGCGAAGATCCCGGTACTGAAATTTATGGTGGATCGCGCCAGAACCGTACCAGTCGCGGTTCTCAAGCCCCGTCCGAAGCCGCTGCAACACAACAGAGACAACAGCCGCCACAATCCGGTCAGCGGGCCCGACCTGCCGCTCGGCAGAAACAGACCCAAACAGGAAATCAGCAGTCCGGACAGCGTTCCCAGCAGCAGGTTCAACCTGAGCATCAGCCTGGAACTACGGGCAGAACAATGAACCGCCGCGGCCGTAATGAAATTGACACTGAGGACGAACTTGCAGCCCCTGGCGGCCAGTCCGGTGGCACGAGATCCGAGACGGTGACACGACCAAATCGGAAGAAACGAGTGGCCTAGAGACATGGCCGTCCGGGAAATTACTGGACGGCTTCTCTCTGAATCAGCGGGATCCGGCTGATCTGATTCCGATCCACTCTTTGTACCGTGCCCGCAATTCGGATTTCCATTGTTGTAGCGGAAAGGCTCTCGACATCTCCGGTCAACACGGAGCCGTCACGCATTTGAACAGTGTCGTGCATCATCCCACCCAATTCGACAGTAATGCTTCCACCTGAGCTATCTTCCGGTTTTATTTCGAATGGGTAGTTCCCCGGAGCGTACCCAATCAGAGAAAACGTGAGGATATGCTTTCCCGGAGAAACATCGATACGCTTCGGCGAGGTCCCGACAGATTTGCCATCCAATGTGAAGCTCGCGCCTTGCGGCACCGTATTCACCGTTATTGAGATGGTCTTAACGGGGGAACAGATTTCGGGGATAGCACGATCGCGACCGGCATTCCGGAGGTGGTCACGTTCAACTGGAATTTCGCCTTTTGTCCCGGGTACAGATCCCTAACCTGCAGATAGCCATCACCAATTCGAACTTTGTTCTTGTCGAAGAAGTACACGGAAAAAACTGCAAGCTTAATGGGTTTGTTCCAGAGATTGGTAGCCACCACGGTACACTGTCAATCATTCTGGCCGGAATGCCATCCGAAACGTTCGAATTTGCCAAGTTCGAAGCTGACTAATTGTGTGCCTGACTCAGGCCAGGTAAGTACTTGGGCGGGAGTATCCTTCCCAAATGCCCCGATAACACAAGCAACAATGAGGAACAGTACGGCGAGATGCCTCGGCGCAGCCTTGACCATCGGATTTATAACGTGCCTGTGATTCGTCTAACAGTAGGTTGTTAGTTCCTGATTCCCGCCATCAACTTCTCCACCTCGCCCTTCTGCTCGGCGGTCAATGACAACAGCGGCAATCTTGATGGTCCGCCATAATAGCCGTTCAGGTCCATCGCGTACTTCACTCCCGCTATGCTTAGCGTCCCGACAACATATTTCGCGGCGGCCGTAATGCGATCTTGTTTCTCGCGCGCGATCTCGTCCGCGCGCTCCTTCCAAGCCTGGTAAATCTCGAAGCACGCTGTCGGAACCGGATCAGCAAACGCCAGAATCGCGCCCACCGCACCGACCTCCAGCGATTGCAGCAACTGATGCGCGGCACCCACCATCACCTGGAACCCGACTTCCTTCTGACGTGTTTTCAGCGATCCAACCATCTGCACAGCCGAAGACGACGGCTTCGCGGTTCCAGCGAGCGCCCCGGCACTCACCAGTTCGCCGACCGCTACGGCGCTCTGTGCCTGCTTCAGCATTCGCCCGGTCACGGCCTCGAAGCTCTCCGTAACCTGCACGCTTCGCTTGACATGCCGTGTGCCTTCTACCAGAGCTTTCGTCTTCTCAAGATTGCCTGCAGATTCCTTGATCGAAATGATGTTCGGGTGATCAGCCAATTCGACCACCACTTCAACCGGAATATCGTACCCGGTGGCTTGCGGAAAGTTGTAGATGATGACCGGCAGCGGCGAGCGATCGGCCACCGTGCGATAGAACGCCAGCATCGCAGCGTTGGTCATCGCCATCTTGTAGTAATGCGGCGTGCGCACCATCGCTACGTCGTAACCAAGCTCAGCCGCATATTCGGCGAATTTGACCGTCTCCACCGCGGACTCAATTCCTACCCCCGCGATCATTACCTTTTCAGGCGCAGCGGCTTCGCGCGCTACTCGGAACACGTCTTTTTTCTCCTGATCAGAGAGCATCACGGCTTCGCCCGTGGATCCCTGTATGACGATGCCGGCGATCGGAGTTCGCGAGTAGTGCTCTACATTCTGCTCGAGCTTTTTGTAGTAGACAGAACCATCGGAATAAAACGGCGTTGTGATCGGAGGAAAAATTCCATGTAAGAGCATGCGATATTCCTCTGCTTAAGCTACATTGATTATACGTTCCAAGTTGGGACATTCGCGTGATTTTCCGGCCTGCTCTTTTCGCTTAGACAGCAAAAGTCAGTCGGGTCTTTTCGAGGTCAGAACAGGAAAATCAGCCTCGCTTCTCGACCTGAATCACGTAAACCCCGCGGCGGGAACTGATGCATACCTTATCTACCACTGACTGCTACACTCGACGTCGGCATTGGAAATCCTTTCCTGGGCGGTGGAGGCTCTCGCAATATCCAGCTTTCCTCGCACTTCTCTTTCTAGAAAGGTTAGACAGCATCGCCAGGCGGTGCTCCCCGTTCCTCTCCTCCGGCGTCGTCTGCTCCGACAACGGATTTGCGAACTGACACCTTTCTGAATTACCCTCCCTCTCAGATTAGCCTTATTAAAACGTTTTGAACCGGAGTCACGGATGCGGACCTTGGCTGCTTGTGTTCTCGCCCTTCTTCCACTTATGTCTTTCGCCTCGGCCGAAAATATGCCGGCAACAAGTCTCAACCTGATGCCTTGGCCCCAGAAGATTCAAATGGGTTCGGGACAGCTGTTGATCGCGAACCCGTTCAGCGTGGCGCTTACCGGCTACACCGAGGTGCGTCTCGATCATGCCGTCGCCCGGATGGTGGGAAACCTCTCGCGGCAGACTGGAATCCCTCTGCAGACTCTCACCGCGCAGGCTGCCAACGCTACTCTCGTCATTCACGTTGATCATGCCAGCGATGCAGTTCAGAAGCTTGGCGAAGACGAGTCGTACCAGCTCACCGTAACTCCGAACCAGGTCAAGCTAAACGCGCCCAATCCTCTCGGCATCATTCGTGGCCTGCAGACCTTTCTGCAACTGGTGCAGAACACGCCCCAGGGATTTGCCGCGCCCGCCGTGCAGATCGACGACAGCCCACGTTTCCCGTGGCGTGGTCTGATGCTCGATGTCTGCCGCCACTGGCAGCCGATCGATGTCGTGTATCGCACCCTCGACGGCATGGAAGCCGTAAAGATGAATGTCTTCCACTGGCATCTCTCTGAGAACCAGGGCTTCCGCATTGAAAGCAAGAAATTTCCCAAGCTGCAGGGTATGGGATCTGACGGCAATTACTACACGCAAGCGCAGGTAAAAGAAGTCATCGAGTACGCGCGCGACCGCGGCATCCGTGTTGTGCCTGAATTCGACATGCCCGGCCACACCACCGCATGGTTCGTTGGTTATCCCGAACTTGCCAGCGCGCCCGGTCCGTATTCGATCGAGCGCGGCTGGGGCGTCTTCGATCCCGCTATGGATCCAACCCGTGAAGAGACCTACAAGTTCCTCGAAGAATTCATCCACGAGATGGCCGGGGTATTTCCAGACCAGTTCTTCCACATCGGCGGCGATGAAGTAAATGGTAAGCAATGGAACGCCAACCAGAAGATTCAGGCGTTCATGAAAGCGCACAACATCAAGTCCAACGATGAGTTGCAGGCCTATTTCAATAAGCGCGTCGAGGGCATTGTCGAGAAGAACCACAAAACCATGATCGGCTGGGACGAGATCCTCAATCCCGATTTGCCAAAGTCTATCGTCATTCAGTCCTGGCGCGGGCAGAAGTCGCTTGCCGCCGCTGCGCAACAGGGCTATCGCGGATTGCTCTCCAGCGGCTACTACCTCGACCTGATGCAGACCGCCGCCCAACACTATGCCGTCGATCCTCTGACTGGACCATCGGCAAATCTCACGCCCGAGCAGACGCAGCGAATCCTTGGCGGTGAAGCGTGCATGTGGACCGAATGGGTAAGTCCTGAGAACGTCGACAATCGCATCTGGCCGCGCAATGTCGCCATCGCCGAACGCCTCTGGTCGCCCGCCGATGTCCACGATGTGAACTCCATGTACCGGCGTATGTACGCCGTCAGCGATGAACTGGCGTGGCTCGGACTGAAGCACCAGTCCAATCCATGGAAGATGCTGGAGCGACTCTCCGCCGCGCAGGAGGTCCCTTCGGTCAAGATCCTTGCCGATGCCGTGGAGCCGGTAAAAGGATACGAGCGCGAACGCACCCAGAAGTACACGCAATTCACTCCGCTCAACCGCCTTATCGATTCAACTTATCCGGAAAGCCAGGTTGGACACACGCTCACGCTGCTGACGGATACCGTGATCACAGGCCAGGCGAGCGCTGCTGACAAGGCGCAGATCCGCTCTATCTTCACTGCCTGGCGCGACAATGACGCGCGATTGCAACCGGTGTTGCAGAACTCATTTCTGCTGAACGACGTCGCGCCTGTTTCGCGCGATCTTTCCACGCTTGGCGCCACTGGTTTGCAGGCACTCGACTATCTCGATTCCGGTTCCCCATCGCCCGATTCCTGGCGCGCGCAGCAGTCGGCTTTTCTCGACCAGGCAGCCCAGCATCGCGGAGAAGTAGTCCTGGTAGGAGTTGCGCCGATTCGCAAACTGGTCGATGCGACTGCGCAGGCAAGAAACGCGTCGGGAGTCTCAAAGTAGGGCTTGCATCAGCGCTTTAGCCCATTCATTTGAACACGAAATTGCATTCGACTCCTTGCCGACACAGTCGGCGGGGAATTCCCCACCTCTTTGAAGCCTCTGTTGTATTGCCTTTCGTTCCTTTTTTGCACTATTCCCGACCTGAGAATCCCGTCACCAGCATCGCGGAATTTCCTGACGCTTCATGGCGCGTCGGCCTACATACTTGTCTCTGAATTCCGAGCCGGTGCCGTCTTTGGAGCAGATTCTAAGAAATCCCGCCCGAGTGTCCGTGGTCGTGCGCGGCGTCGATTCGCATGGATACCCCTTCATGCAGACCGCAACTGTTATCAAGGCTTCGCGGACTTCCGTAGAACTGGCGGAAATCGATTGCCTCAACGGAGCAGCGGATATCGTCACGCTGGAATACCATCGTCGTCGCTGCCGCTATCGTATTTCGTGGATCGGCACAATCAAGGACGGACGCTCTGGACGCGCTGGTCTTGAGTCTCTCGATCCCATCAATTTTATCTTTGAGAAAGAGGTCGGCACTGAATCGAAGGCGAATCCTACGCCACAGGCCGCAAACCCCGCCTCGATGCTTCCGCCGACAAACAAGAACTCATCAGCGCAATCCTCCGAGCGTCGTTTACATCCGCGGTATTCCTGGGGAGCTAACGCACAAGTTCGCAAAAAAGGCATCCCGGCCAACACGCCTTGCCGCGTGACCGATATCAGCTTGGGAGGCTGCTATGTTGAAATGATGATGCCGTTTCCTGAAGGCACTGCGGTGGAGCTTGATCTGTTTTGGCAGCAGAAGAAATTCATGCTCGATGCCAGGGTCGCCACGTCGCATCCATCCATCGGAATGGGGATCGCGTTCTTTGGATTTTCCGCCGAGCAGTTCCACCTTTTGCAGCAACTGATCGAAGAAATCTCCTGCAATAAGCACCCTGCCGCGTCCTCCATAAGCAACAGTTCATTAAACCCGGCAATCCTTGCTCAGGATATCCTTCAGTGGTTCGAGCAGCACGAAACGCTTTCTCGTACCCAATTCGAATCGATGCTGCAAAAACAGAAACCGAAAAGCGTCACGTCAACTCCGGCTGCCGCCAACACCGGAACGGACTAGCTTTTTCTGTCATTCCGAGGAGACTTTCGTCTCAGATGAATCCCTATGGATGGCTATCACTTACTCGCCGTCGCGCTGCGTTCTGCGTGCAAATGTTGGATGGCACGTACTGTCACTTCTCCCCGTTGCAGTGCAGCGATGCCTTCGGCAGCCGCCCGCGCTGCGGACAAAGTCGTGATCGTCTGCACGTGATAGGTAATCGCGGCGCGCCGGATTGCCTTTTCATCGAACCACGGCTCGGGACCATGAGGCGTGTTGATGATCAACTGGATGCGATCGCCCTTGATCAGATCGACGACATTGGGGCGGCCTTCCTTCACCTTGTATACAACGTCAACTTTGTAGCCGGCATTTTCAAGGATGCGCGCGGTCCCTGTGGTCGCTACTAGCTTGAATCCCAACTCGACGAAGAGCCGCGCAACTTCAGCCACGTAAGGTTTATCCCGGTCGTTCACGCTGATGAATACGTGACCGGAGGTGGGTAACTTGTTCCCAGCCGCCATCTGGGCTTTCGCGAAAGCCTCGCCGAAGTTCTCCGCAACCCCCATCACCTCGCCGGTCGACTTCATTTCCGGACCAAGTACCGTATCCACGCCAGGGAACTTCGCCCACGGAAACACCGGTGATTTCACGAAATAACAATTACCGGTATCAAGGTCTATTGCCTTCGAAACATTCTCCGGAAGGAACTCGCGAAGCTTGCGGCCCGTCATTAGTCGTGCTGCGATCTTCGCCAGCGGAATGCCCGTTGCCTTGGAAACGTATGGCACGGTGCGCGATGCGCGCGGATTCACCTCCAGCACAAAGACCTTATTGTGCTGGATCGCAAACTGGATGTTCATCAACCCGACCACCTTCAGTGCTCGCGCCAGCTTGAAAGTGTACTCGCGCATGGTGTGCAGCAGATGCTCAGGAATGTCCACCGCGGGAAGCACGCAGGAGGAATCACCTGAGTGGATTCCCGCCTCTTCGATGTGCTGCATAATTCCGGCAACCACTACATCTTCGCCGTCCGAGAGTGTATCCACATCGACTTCGGTGGCACTCTCCAGAAAGTGATCGATCAGCACGGGGCGTTCCTGCGAATATTCGACCGCCTCCTTCATGTACTTGATGACCGACTCGTCGTCGTACACGATCTGCATCGCGCGCCCGCCTAAAACGTACGATGGCCGGAGCAGCACCGGATAGCCAACCTTGTTCGCGCCGGCAACGGCCTCTTCGATCGACGTTGCCATCGCCCCCGGTGGCTGCGGGATTTCCAATTCGTCGAGCAGCTTGCCGAAGCGCTTGCGATCTTCGGCAAGATCGATCGACTCCGGCGAGGTTCCGATAATTGGCACTCCTGCAGCTTTCAGCGGAAGCGATAGGTTCAACGGCGTCTGCCCGCCAAATTGCACGATCATGCCGATCGGCGCTCCCGCCTGTGCTTCGTGCTCGTACACTTCTAGAACGTCTTCCAGGGTTAGCGGCTCGAAATAGAGGCGATCGCTGGTGTCGTAATCCGTCGAGACCGTCTCCGGATTGCAGTTCACCATCACAGTCTCATAGCCATCGTCACGCAACGCGAACGCCGCGTGACAGCAGCAGTAGTCAAATTCAATTCCCTGACCTATCCGGTTGGGCCCGCTTCCAAGAATGATCACTTTCTTCTTCTTGGTCGGCTTCGCCTCGTCTTCTTCTTCGTAGGTCGAGTACAGGTATGGCGTGTAGCTCTCGAATTCCGCCGCACATGTATCGACATGTTTGTACACCGGTTTCACGGCACGCTTGTTCCGCAATTCACGGACCTTCGCGGAGCCGTCGCGGCCTTCAAATCCCCAAATACGCGCCAGCCGTTCGTCGGAAAGTCCCGCGCGCTTGGCTTCGCGAATCTTCTCCTCTGGCGCGTCGATAGGATACTGCGCGACGTCATTCCAAACGTCGTTGATCTCCTTCAGTTGATACAGGAACCAGGGATCGATAGACGTCATCTTCGCTAGTTCCTTCACGGTCATGCCCTCGCGCAGCGCGTAGCGGATATATGCAAGCCGC
Organism: Terriglobia bacterium; assembly: GCA_021324365.1. GTDB lineage: Bacteria > Acidobacteriota > Terriglobia > Terriglobales > Acidobacteriaceae > JAJPJE01. The sequence continues at coordinate 11,386 of JAJPJE010000097.1, forward strand.
TCAGGATGCGGTGTAACCAGGCGCTGGACCAGAATCTTTGGCTCGAGCTTTTCCGAACTCAGGCGCTTGCCTGTTTCCAGTGAACGAACGGCCTTTAGCAGTGCCTCTTTGAAGGTACGTCCAATGGCCATCGCCTCGCCCACGGACTTCATCTGCGGGCCGAGGCCCTCGTCGGCCCCAGGAAATTTCTCAAACTGCCACTTCGGATTTTTTACGACAACATAATCCAGCGTAGGCTCGAAGCACGCCGGAGTCTTCCGCGTGATCTCGTTCGTGATCTCGTCGAGGGTGTAACCCACGGCCAACTTGGCCGCGATCTTTGCGATCGGGAATCCGGTGGCCTTCGACGCTAGTGCCGACGAGCGCGATACGCGCGGGTTCATCTCGATGACCACCATGCGCCCGTTGACTGGATTGACGGCGTACTGAATATTCGATCCGCCGGTTTCCACGCCGATTTCGCGAATGACCTTGATCGATGCATCGCGCATAGCCTGGTACTCCCGATCTGTAAGCGTCTGCGCAGGAGCAACAGTAATCGAGTCGCCGGTGTGCACGCCCATGGGATCGAAGTTCTCGATCGAGCAGATGATGATGACGTTGTCTTTCACGTCACGCATCACCTCGAGCTCGTACTCCTTCCACCCAAGAACGGATTCTTCCAGCAGAACCTCATGTACCGGCGAAAGATCAAGACCACGCGCAAGTAGTTCTACGAGTTCTTCGCGGTTATAAGCGATGCCTCCACCCGTCCCACCGAGCGTAAATGATGGTCGCAAGATTACCGGAAAACCGATTTTCGCGGTGAAGTCCAGCCCGTCTTTGAGATTCTTTACCAGCGCCGATTTCGGCACATCGAGTCCGATATGGATCATCGCGTCTTTGAACAGCAACCGGTCTTCGGCCTTCTTGATCGCGTCGAGCTGTGCACCGATCAGCCGAACGTTGTATTTCTCCAGCACGCCGCCATCCGCAAGTTCGACAGCCATGTTTAGTGCAGTCTGTCCGCCGACGGTGGGAAGCAGCGCGAAGCCGCGGCCGTCGCACATCTCCGACTCAACGCGGATGATCTCTTCGACGTAAGTGCGCGTGATCGGCTCAATGTACGTGCGGTCCGCAAACTCCGGGTCCGTCATGATGGTGGCCGGGTTGGAATTCACCAGCACCACTTCATAGCCTTCGGACTTCAGCGCCTTGCAGGCCTGCGTGCCGGAGTAATCAAATTCCGCCGATTGTCCGATCACAATAGGACCGGAGCCGATGATGAGAATCTTCGAAATATCGTTTCTACGTGGCATCTATTTTGTTTTACCGCAAGCAATAGCCTTGGCTAGCAATGAAGCAATAAAGTTCTCGAAACACAACTCAGGAGCTGGCTCTATATACGCACCACTTGCACCGTCTGAGCTATTGGACATCAAAAAGCAGGTTGCATCGTACAGTCGCTCTCTCACGAGTTTTGTCAGAAGAATCTCGTATCGTTTTGCATACGAGGCGGACTTAAACTCTTCAAACACTTTGAAGTGCGGCTCGCAGGCCTTCACGGGCTTAGTTGATTTTGGTGACTCCTCAAGAAGCATCAAATATCCAAGCCACGGCCTCGCGGAAGGCTTGAAGGCACCCTCTCGGTATGCCGCCCAAAGGTCCGTTGCCGAGCCGAGCGCCTCCTCGGTTCGGTTGTTGTAGTTGTTTCCGAAAGAACCAACTTGCGACTTAAACTCGATGGCCGCAATCAAACAACCGTCGCTAACTACAAGTAAGTCCCACTTCTTTTCTGGTCGATACCAGCCGGGCAGCTCAACCGCTCGGTCGCAAAAGATTAGAGGCTTGTGTATTCCTGACTCTTCCAAAGAATCTCGAACTAGCTCTATGAAGCCGTTCATCTGACTTCCACCTGTTACCGCAGCTCGCGCACCTGCGTCGCGGATACCTGTCCGTTCGCCCTGTTTTTGTGCTTGGGTTTCGCGGCTGGCCCAAAAATGCACGATTGCTCTTCTAAGACGATTTTGGAGAGTCGGACTCATTCGCCGGCCTCCAAAACCGTGACTGAGCTAGCAAACAACGACGGCACTTCGGCCTGAACTCTATTTGCGGCCAAGTCTAGGTAGGTAGAATCAACCTCAAATCCAATGCTATTACGACCACATTTCGACGCGGCTATGCAAGTACTTCCAGTTCCCACGAAAGGGTCTAGGACTGTATCGCCGACGAAGCTGAACATTCTGATAAGTCGCTCCGCTAGTTCAACAGGATATGGAGCTGGATGGTTTCTAGTTGACGCTCCGGTCAAACCACTCCAAATCTGCTGAAACCACTTCTTGTGATCTTCCGCCGATATGATGCTTAGCAGCCGGACCGATGGGTCCGGAGTTCGGTAGCCACCGGGCTTCCTCTCCATCAGGATAAACTCGATGTCATTCTTGATGACGGCATTCGGTTCGTAAGGCTTGCCTAAAAATCCTCCGCCGCCGTTTTCAACTTCATAAGTCGCATTTGCAATCTTGTGCCAGATTATGGGTGCCAGGTTATCGAAACCGATCTGCCGACAATGTTCCTGTATCGAGGCGTGCAGCGGAACCACAGTATGTCTGCCCTCGTTCTTGCGACGTGAGAGACAAACGTCCCCGACAACGCAAACCAGCCTGCCACCGGGCACAAGCGAGTCGTAACAGTGCTTCCACACCTTATCAAGTTCAAGTAGGAACTCATTGTAGCTTCCCACGTGGCCGAGTTGCCCGGGTGAATCCCTATATTCTTTCAACGTCCAGTAGGGCGGCGACGTCAAGACAAGATGGACTCGTCCTACAAGATTGGTGGACATCTTCCTCGAGTCGCCTCTCACTAGTAAGTGCTTGGTCGGCACCTGTCTAGCGGCCTGCCACAAGGATCGGACCAGTTCTTGATCTTTCGCAATGCGGGGAATTGCCGTCTGCAAATCTGTTACTTCGAGCACTTTCCGAGGAAGGATGTCGGAGAATACGCCACTCGGAATAGCGGATTGCAGTTGCGCACTCATTTCCCCTTCCACTCCTCCATCATCTTCACGAAATCCTTGAACAGATAATGCGAGTCGTGCGGACCCGGTGCCGCTTCCGGGTGGTACTGTACGCTGAACAGCGGCAGGCTGCGGTGACGCATGCCCTCCAGCGTCTGATCATTCAAGTCGAAATGCGTGCACTCGACATCGTTCGCCGGCAGGGAGTCCGGATCGACAGCGAAATTATGATTGTGCGCAGTGATCTCTACTTTCCCCGTCTCCATCTGCTTTACCGGATGATTCCCGCCGTGGTGTCCGAATTTCAGCTTGTAGGTCTTCCCGCCCAGCGCGATTCCCGTCAACTGATGTCCCAGGCAGATGCCGAACACCGGCACGCGTCCCATCAGCCCGCGAATGTTGTTCACGGCATAGGTGCATGGCTCGGGATCGCCCGGTCCATTCGACAGGAATACTCCATCTGGCTTCATCTCCAGAACATCTTCCGCCGGAGTCTGCGCCGGAACCACCGTCACGCGGCAACGTTCAGCGACGAGTTTGCGCAGAATGTTCTGCTTGATGCCGAAATCGTACGCAACCACATGATGCAACGGCGGCGCATCTTTCACGCCGACCACTTCCGTTGGTTCGTGTGAGCGCTCGCCCACTTCCCAGATGTAACGTTGCTTGGTGGTCACGACCTTTGCCAGGTCCGTACCATCCATCTTCGGGATCGAGCGCGCCTTCTCGACCAACTTGTCGAAATCCGTTTCCATGGTCGAGATCACCCCGCGCATCACACCACGATCGCGCAGATGGCGCACCAAGGCGCGCGTATCGATGTCTGCCAGCACAGGAATGTTGAAGCGCTCCAGGTACTCTTCCGCGACCTGCTGCGAGCGCCAGTTGGAACTTACCTTCGAGAACTCGCGCACGATCAGGCCCTCGATGTAAGGCCGGTTCGCTTCATTGTCCTCGGGATTCGTTCCGTAATTGCCGATTTGCGGGTTGGTAAGAACTACGATTTGTCCGGCGTAGGAGGGATCGGTGAAGATTTCCTGATAACCGGTGATGGAAGTATTAAAAACGACTTCGCCATAGCATTCGCCTTTGGCGCCGTAACCTTTGCCGCGGAAGATTCTCCCGTCTTCCAGCGCAAGGATTGCTTGCATCGTTACTCCGAAGGGTGGATTTTATTGATTCTATCAGGCGATTGCTGGATTGGACCAGAGAATTGCCGCCGCTTTTTGCTCTCTGCTCAAGAATTTCATGCGCCCGTTGCAGAAATCGAAATCGCCTACCTCAACTTGCCCACTTTATCCATCGGCCAGTACCCGAACACAGCTTTGCCGTAGATAAACCGCTCCTCCACTGGGCCAAAATCGCGGCTGTCATTGGAGCTACTGCGATGATCTCCCAGCAGAAAGAAACAGTGCATGGGAATCGTTGTCTCCGGATAGAAACTCTGGTCTTCGTACTCTGCCGGAACATACGGTTCACTTAGTAGCTCGTCATTGACATAGACGCGACCGGCAGCGATTCGCACCCTGTCGCCGGGTAATGCGATTACCCGCTTGATATAGCTCTTCGCGGGATCTCGCGGATAATGGAACACAACGATGTCCCCGCGTTGAATTTCGCCCAGGCGATAAACGAACTTGTTGATGAAGATTCGTTCCTGGTCGTTCAGTTCCGGTTCCATGCTGGTGCCTTCTACTTTCACCGGCTGATACAGAAACACGATGATGAATGCCGAAACCAGCAGCGAGATCGCGAGGTCGCGAACCCAGACTGCCAATGCCGGCGTAGTCGGTTTGTTCTCGGAAGGCGTCCCGGTTGGTTTCGGCTCTACCAGCATTCTCTCTGATTTTAAACTAAGGATTTCGCCAAGAGTTGCTCCCGATGGCCCGCTCTTTTAAGCTGGCTTTGATCGCAGAGGCGCGCTTTTCAGAGTAGAATGGTTACCCGGTGAAGGATTCTCTTGGGATGAAGGCGTTTTTCGGAGTTTTGTTCAGCTTTGTACTGGTGATTACCCTATTTGCCCAGTCTGACACTGCCGAGATTCCGGCCTACCACAAGCAGGCTCCCGCGACGGCCGAAAAACTGCCACCCATCTTGCCCAGGGAGCAGCTCTGGGGACCTGCATTCGAGAATGCGTACCAGGTGCACGCCTATGAGCTCGCACCCAAGGTATCCAAGATCATTTACCAACTGCCCTGCTACTGCTATTGCGACCATATCGGTCATAAGAGCCTGCGTACTTGCTACGAAAGCACACACGCGGCTCATTGTGCGGTCTGCCTGAAGGAACTGTATTACGCATACGACCAGCACAAAAAGGGTAAGACGGTCGCGCAGATTCGCCAGGGCATCATTCACGGCCAGTGGCAACAGATTGACCTCGAAGCCGCCGCCGGAATGAACTAAGAGTTTTCGCACTTTGCGGTGCGAGAAGTACGAGCTTGGGGAGCAGACCTGCTGGCGTCCTGGCGGCGCCAGGGGTACTGCACGCGAGAACGGGTATTCCACGGTGCTTTTGGCTCCGTCTGGCCGGTTTGCCCCCAGTTGACGCCCGTTGCGAAGGCGTGTAACGTGCTCGCAATTCAGTTTTCCACAGGAGCTGATTGCGTGCCCGTGGCGCGTCCTCGGCTTAGGCGTCAACCGCATGAAACGTAAACTGGCAGTAAAAGCTAAACAATCATCTCTTAAGTCCAACAAAAATAAGATGCCTACGCCAGGTTCTGGAAAAACTCTACAGATGACCAAAGCTGCGCCAAAAAGTAATTCTCCCGCTCAGAATCCCGAATTTACACAGGCTGTGCAGAACTACGAGGCCGGCCTGCGCGCCCTTCAGGAACGCAAATTCGATAAAGCCAAGGCTCTCTTCCAGAAGGTGATCAGCAGCGGAATTCGCGAGCTTTCCGATCGTGCCTCAGTTCATTTGAATGCATGCAATCAGCATCTTGCCCGCACCTCGGTGGAATTCAAGACGCCAGAAGAGCACTATGACTATGCCATCTCCCTGATGAACGTGGGCGATTACGTTACCGCTCGAGAGCATCTGGAAAAGCTCGTTAAGACGAATGCCCAAGCCGACTATATCTGGTACGGACTCGCCGTGCTCGATTGCCTCACCGGGCATTCCGAAGATGCGCTGAAAGGTCTCTCGGAAGCCATCCGCCTGAACCCGGCGAACCGTTTCCAGGCGCGCAGCGACAGTGATTTCAATCCCATGGCGGACGATCCGCGCTTCACCGAACTGCTTTATCCCGAGCCGGGTGCGCCGGAAAACTCCGTTTACGGCAAGGGCAGCGACTACTAAACGGCAGGATGACACAGCACCCTGCACCGTCGGATAGGCAAACAGCCCGTCCGTTGCGCGTGGTAGCAATTGGCGGCGGCACTGGCCTGTCCACGCTTCTCAAGGGACTTAAGAAGTACGTCCGCACAGCTACACATAATCCTGAGCAGCATCCTGCCGGACCGGCCGCAGTCATCGGCGAGCTGACCGCCATTGTGACCGTCACCGACGACGGCGGTTCCAGCGGAAAGCTGCGTAAAGAATTCGGCATTCTGCCGCCGGGCGACATTCGCAACTGCATCGTGGCTCTTTCGGAAGACGAGCTGCTGATGTCTCACCTTTTCCGTTACCGCTTCCCGGAGACATCGGCGCTCGAAGGCCACAGCTTCGGCAACCTGTTTCTTACAGCTTTAACGGCGCTCACCAGCGACTTCGCGGAAGCTGTTCGCTTGTCCTCGGAGATTCTCACCACGCGCGGCCATATTTATCCTTCCACGACCGCTAATGTCGAACTGGAAGCGCACATGGACGACGGCTCCGTTGTTCGTGGCGAGACCAAGATCACCGCCAGCAAGCATCGCATCATGCGCCTGGAGATGATTCCGCCGGACGTCCATCCCATGCCGCAAACGCTCGATGCGATTGCCGCCGCCGACCTGATTACCATCGGGCCGGGCTCGCTTTTCACCAGCCTGATTCCTAACGTCCTGGTCCATGGAATCCCGGAGGCGATTGCGTCTTCGAAAGCATTGAAAGTTTATGTCTGCAACCTCATGACGCAGGCTAACGAAAGCCTCGGTCTCTCTGCCGCCGACCACATCAAGGCCATCTACGAGCATGCAGGGATAGAAATCTTCGATGCGGCGCTTTTAAACGAAACTCCCGCCTCTACGGAGATGAAAGCGAAATATGCGCTCGAGGGCGCGTCGCAAATCGTCGTGAACCCTGAGACCATTGAGGCCATGGCCGTTCGTCCGATTCTTGGCGACTACTTGCTCGAAGACCGAGGCGTCGCCCGCCACAATACCGATCGCGTCGCACAGGAACTGCTCAGCCTCGTCGCCGAGCGCTCTCCCAGCGCCGTACACAACTAACCTGGGCTGCCAAAGACAAGAGTGGCGCGGGCGCCTCGCCCGGCGATGGCTGTCGGGAGCGTGAAACAATTCCTGTGTCTGCCGTCTTGAGGGTTCCCTAATTCCGGTTCTGAGGCGGAGTTGGGCTTGCCGGCTCGTTCAGAAGTTCCTGCATGCGGTGCTGCATTTCGTCCATGGCCTTTTCCATGCGATCCTGCATCTTGGGGCCGATGATCGCCATGGCTTCCTGCGACACTATGGGTGAGACATCAAGCAATTTCTTGCCCGCCGGAGAGTGGTAGAAATCGATGATGCCCTGGACGTCGGCTTTGGTGAGATGTTTCGCGTAGACCGGAGCGAAGTCGTCCATGATCTCCGAGATTGGATACAGGTTCATGGACTTCTGCATCTCCTGCGCCATGAATTCCTGGAATCTCTGCTGGCGATCGGGTGGCAGATTCCTGAATTCCGGGCCCTGCATCATTTGGCCCGCCATTGCCTGGAATTGACTCGAGATGTTCTGCTGTATGCCTTTCATCTGCTGTTCAAAGCGCATTTCCTGGAACATCTGCATTACGTCTTCTTTAGTGGCCGCCTGGCTCGAAACAGCAGTCTGTCCAAAAGCAAACGAAGTCAGCAGTAGAACAGTCAGGACGGAAGGAATCTGCCTCATGTGGGACCTCCGGGAATGAAGGCAACGTATCACAATTTGCGCCCGAATGCTGGTCAGTGCCGATTTGAAATCCTGAAATGCAAATAGAAACGGCGACCCGAAGGCCGCCGTAAGCGTGAGTGCAGCAGTAGGCTCAGGCGCTAGCCTTCGCTTTGGCATCGCCGTGGTAATTCAGCGCCTTCAGGCCGAGGAAGCGTGCAGCCGATCCCAGTTCTTCCTCAATTCGCAGCAACTGGTTGTATTTCGCGATGCGGTCGGTACGCGAGGCCGATCCGGTTTTGATCTGCCCGGCACCGGTTGCAACTGCCAAATCCGCGATGAAGGTGTCTTCAGTCTCGCCCGAGCGGTGCGAGATGACCGAGGTGTAACCATTGCGGCGAGCGAGTTCGATGCAATCCAGCGTCTCGGTCACGCTCCCAATCTGGTTGACTTTGATGAGAATCGAATTCGCGACACCCTTGTCAATTCCCTGCTGCAGGCGCTTCACATTCGTGACGAACAGGTCGTCGCCGACTAGCTGTACCTTGCTCCCAACTTCATCCGTCAGGATTTTCCAGCCTTTCCAGTCATCCTCGGCTAGACCATCTTCCAGCGAGACGATCGGGTAATCTCTCGTCCATTTCGCCCAGTACGCGGCCATTTCTTCCGGTGTCTTGGTCGACTTGTCCGATTTCTTGAAGACGTACTTGCCATCCTGGAACAACTCGCTGGCCGCTGGATCGAGTGCCACCGCAATCTGCTCACCCGGCTTGTAGCCCGCCAACTGTATGGCTTCGAGAACCACTTCGATTGCTTCCACGTTCGACTTCAGCGACGGCGCAAATCCGCCTTCGTCACCGACCGCAGTGTTATAGCCTTTTTTCTTCAGCACGCCTTTCAGGGTATGAAACACTTCCACGCCCCAACGCAGTGCTTCCGAAAACGAAGGCGCGCCCACTGGCATGACCATGAACTCCTGGAAGTCGACGTTATTGTCGGCATGTGCGCCGCCGTTGAGGATATTCATCATAGGAACCGGCAGCACGCTGGCATTGACGCCACCCAGGTAGCGATACAGCGGTATCTCGTATAGATTCGCAACGGCGCGGGCAGCCGCCATGGAGACGGCAAGGATGGCATTCGCACCCAGGCGGCTCTTGTTCTCGGTTCCGTCCAGTTCGATCATCTTCTGGTCGAGCGCGCGTTGGTCTTCCGCGTCTTCTTCAATCAGAGCATCGGCGAGTTCGCCGTTAATGTGCTCGACGGCTTTCTGGACGCCTTTACCCAGATAGCGTGATTTGTCGCCATCGCGCAGTTCGACCGCTTCATGCTCGCCTGTGGAGGCGCCACTGGGAACGGCGGCGCGTCCAACTGCACCGCTGGTCAGAAAGACTTCTGCTTCAACCGTGGGATTGCCGCGTGAATCCAGTATTTCGCGGCCTCGGATATCTGCAATCAGTGTCATGCCTGTCCTCGTGGGCCGCGTTCACTGCCGCGGCCAGATAAGAATTGTGATGAGTGCGCCGGTGTACCAACCGGAGCCTGCTGGTTCGCGTCCGCGTGAGACTCGAAACCATCGATTATACGGTATGGAAGGGAGCAAACCTGTGATGTGCAGCACCACGACGTCGAACGGAGCAGCGTTTCAAGCTCCGCAACCACAAACGTCATTGTTGACTCTGGTTCTCTGTTTCGTTCGGCTGTTGTCGCCGGTTTTGAGCTGCTTTACGCTCCGCTCAGGAGTATCTCGATGAATAAAATCTCCCTCGTTGCAGCCCTCGTACTCTCAGGCGTGCTGGCATTAGCACAAGAACCGGCGCCGGTTGAATTGGCATCGGCGAAGCCCTCTGCCGACACGGTTACAGTCAGCGACATTCCTCCAGTGGCAAGTGCAATGTCGCTTCCAGCCGGAACCGCAATCCGCATCAAGATGGATCAGGCGATCTCGACATTCAATAAGCGCGGCGATCGATTCTCCGGGCGCGTAACCGAAGCAGTCTCTTATCAGGGCAAGGTTGTAATTCCCGCCGGCTCTCTCGTGCAAGGTGACGTTTTGCGAACGAGTTCGCCTCGACGTATCAAAGGCAAGCCAATGATCGATCTGCATCCCGAGTTGGTGAGTTTGCCTAACGGTCAGTCCTACCTGATCGCGGCGTCAGTCGTCGACACGGATCAACCCAAGATTTTCGACGTCACACAGGAGGGGCAGATCAAAGGCCCTGGCCATAGCCGCAGTGATCTTGTGATCGGCGGCATCGGCACCGGCTTCGGTGTAGGGATCGGTGCGCTTGCCGCGGGTCCGGAAGGAGCACTGATCGGCGCCGGCGTGGGCGCAACGGCAGGTACGGTTCGCTGGCTCATCAATCGAAACGATATGATCATCCCGGCAGGAACCGGATTGATTCTCGAACTTAACCGGGCGATGGACCAGAGTTCCAGTCAGATAACCAAATAGTCCGCTTCTCGGCTGGGATCTCAGAGCTGCCGCTTATTTTATTCCGCAGTGCATGACGCGTTGGTGACAGAACAGGTCATCGCGCGTCATTCATGTCTGAACCCGATCTATTGTGGGGACATCATGAGAATTCGGCTCTCATATCTTTTCTTCGCCATCTTCCTCATCATTTGCCCTCTGCGAGGTGTTCTGGCAGCCCAGCCGGATTCGTGTTCGGCATTTGTGAACGTGACGGTCATTCCCATGGACCGGCAACAGGTGCTCTCGGAACAGACAGTCGTGGTGCGTGGAGATCGAATTGCCGATCTCGGACCGGCTAAAGAGACCAAAGTTCCCTCTGAATGCAGGATCATCGATGGCCAACACCGCTACCTGATTCCAGGACTGGTGGACAGTCATGTTCACCTACCGCTCGCGGGGCGTTCTGATCAACTTCTCGTTCTACAGATGCTCCTGGCAAATGGAATTACAACAGGTATCAACATGGAGGGCTCGCCCGAGATCCTGGCCCTGCGAAACGACATTCGTGACGGCAAGCTTTTTGCTCCCACGCTTTACACGACCGGCGTCTTCATTCAGCAGCCTGCCTTCATGACTGCCGATCAGGTCAGGCACGAGGTAATCGCCGAAAAACGAGCAGGGTACGATTTCATCAAGGTGCATGGCGAGCTTACGAAAGATGCCTATGACACTCTGTTCGAAACCGCGCGCGCAGAACACATTCGTGTCGTCGGCCATGTGCCCAGTAACCTGGGAATTGATGCCGCGCTCGGGCGTCAGAGTCTGATCGTCCATGCGGAAGAATATCTCTATTCTTATTTCCAATTTCATCGTGACCTGCCCAAAGACCCGGCAGAAATCGATCGCATGGTACGCGAGATCTCTGAGAAGACAGCCAAGTCCGGCACTTGGGTTAGCCCTACGCTCTACGTCTTCCGCCAGATCATCTGGCAGGCTGCAGACGTTAACTCGCTGCTGCAACGACCAGAGATGCAGTACATGCCTCGTCATCTGACTACTGGAGCGGCCGTCGGCGCCTCGAATTTTGCCTGGTATCCGCCTGACAATCCGTATGTGAAGCGATGGGCGCCGGAGAAAATTCCCTACCTGCGCGACCAGTTCTCAATCATGCAGAAGTTGGTAGCCGGACTGCGAGATGCCGGAGTGCCGCTGTTGGCTGGAACCGACCCGTTTGTGCCCTGTGTTATCCCTGGATTCTCTTTGAAAAACGAGTTGCGAGAACTTCACGAGGCCGGCCTCACGCCGTATGAAGTTCTTCAAAGCGCAACTTCTAACGCCGCTCGATTCCTCGGAAACTCGCAGGATTTCGGAACGGTGACAAAGGGAAAAGTGGCGGACCTCGTTTTGCTGAACGCCAATCCTCTCGACAACATAGACAACATCTCGCTGCAAGAAGGCGTGATGTTGCGTGGCCACTGGTTCCCTGAAGATGAGTTGCAGAAAAACCTGCGGACTGCGCTGAAGGCCAGCAAGGCACAGGCGACTGCAACCAGCACAACTGGGGGACTACAAAAGCCAGCTTCTATCAAGGCCCCAAACGCCAAACCCTAATTCATTGCGCGGTTCTTTAATGCTGTCGACATCATCGTGGCATATCCTGTCGTCATGCGAGTTCTTATCTCCGGCGCCGGAATTGCCGGCCCCACTCTGGCCTATTGGCTTGCACATTACGGATTCGAACCGACGATCGTCGAGCGTGCGCCCGAACTGCGCAGTGGCGGCTATGTCGTCGATTTCTGGGGCTTGGGTTTTGAGATTACCGGCCGCATGGGTCTGATCCCCGAACTTCGAGAAAAGGGCTACATGGTCGAGGAGGTTCGGACGGTGAATAGCCGCGGCAAAAGAGTCGCCTGGTTTCCTGCCAGTTCATTCACTCGCGTCACCAAGGGTCAGTTCGTCAGCATCGCGCGAAGCGATTTGTCGGCATCCATCTTCAGCAAAATCGAAGACAAGGTAGAGGCACTTTTTGGGGATAGCATCTCCCGGATCGAGCAGGATGCAGATACTTGCCATGTCACTTTTGAAAGCGGACTCAGGCGAGATTTCGACTTGGTCATAGGTGCCGACGGTCTGCATTCCCGCGTTCGAGAGTTGGCGTTCAGCGACGAGAGCCAGTTCGAAAAGTACCTGGGCTACAAGGTAGCGGCTTTTCAAGCCGAAGGCTATCGCCCTCGGGACGAATTGACATATGTAATGTTCACCGAGGTCGGCCAGCAAATCGCGCGCTTCGCCATGCGCAACGACCGCACGATGTTTTTATTCACATTCGCCGATTCACTTCCTCATCGTCCTGAAGAAGACACTCTCGCTGGAAGGAAGGCTCTCTTACATAGCAGGTTTGGAAACAGCGGTTGGGAGTGTCCCCAGATTCTGCAAGCGCTCGATTCGGCTGGCGATCTCTATTTCGACCGCGTTGGTCAGATCCATCTCCCTTCAGATCGGGGAGCCTGGTCGCGCGGTCGGGTGACGCTGATCGGCGATGCCGCTTCGTGCGCCTCTTTGTTAGCAGGCGAAGGTTCTGGTTTGGCGATTATCGCTGCCTATATCCTCGCGGGAGAGCTTCATCGTACCCAGGGCGACTATGTCAAAGCGTTCGCGAATTACCAGCAACTCTTCGCGCCTTTTGTTCGCAAGAAACAGAAAATGGCGCTTCGCTATGCCGGAACCTTTGCGCCGAAATCCAGGATGTCACTGTTCCTGCGCAATCAGATTGTGAACTTGCTGCGTATTCGGTGGTTTGCCGACGTCGCGGTGAGCCGCGACATGAGGGACGATATAGCAATCCCGAATTACTGAGCTGTTCAACCGTGAACTGAACTGGGGGAGTTAGCGATAAGTATTTCCCGCAAGTTCATGCTCGTCGGACACAACCTGCAGAGGCAGGGCCCCTTCGAGAGGAAGTGCATCCAACGGAAGCCCATCCGTCCACACGCTGAAGCGCAACCCAAATTCCTGACCAGCGCCGAGATCTAACTCGTGGAGCGGCAACTCGAACTCGAATGCGCGACGGTGCGGGACGAGCACAACCTTCGCCTGCGGCTGAAGCTGCAGCACGCGACGCTCATGACCGTTGCGCAATGCCCAATCTTTCAATTCCCCTTTGACTTCCGCCTTCAACTGCAGGCGCGTTGCATGTTCAGGATCGTTGACCTGTCCTCCGGCAACCTCAATATCAACGCAGATAAAGAATGCTTCCTTGGGCAGCTCGGAAAAATCCAGACGCCCATACAAGTGCTCTTCGTCGATCCCCGCGTAAATAGCGTCAAGCAGGAACTGCTTGCCGTGCATTGCACCCGAATGGCGGTCAGCGGTATACATCGCGGCGCCAATCCAATCGAAATACCGCGGCACCTCGCTCCCTATGCGCGGGTGAATGAACGCGGTCTGCAGTGCGGCTTCCGGTCGAGCCGCTGACAAAGCAATCGGTTGCGCCAGATAGGAGGGGGCTTCCGCGCCCAAGGCCTGGTACACATTGGAAAGGTGCTTGCGATATAGCTCGTCGAAATCGCGATCGTTAGCTGAGTGATGTTCCGGACCGTACCACCAGTTCCAATCGCTTCCTTCTGCCACCATCAACTCTTCAAATGCCGTTGCCCTCTGTTCGGCAGAGACCTGAGGCGCACGATGCTCATAAAAGTCGCGTGCGTCCGCCAGATAATCCCACGCGCGATTGTCTTCGGGGGCTCCAATCCAAACGTTGAAGTTCGCATTGATCCATGACCCCGGCACCAGCGACTTCAGTTGTCCATATTCTTTCTGGCGGTCAAGAGCTTCAGCAATGCTCAGCGCCTCAATCTGAGGATCGTCTTGTAGCGCAGCGTATACCCGTCTTAGAAATTCACGACCCGAACCCGGGTAGAACTCCCACGCATTCTCGCCATCAAGAATAATAGGAATCAGCGCATCTTTGCCTTCCTGAAGAACGGGCTCCGCCGCTTCCTTGATGTTCTTAATGAAGTGTTCAGCAGCATCTTTAGCAGGCATTCCGGAATACACAAAGCCGATCAGGTCAGAGAGGCTGTGATCCCGGAAGACTATTTTCATCTGGGTGCTTCCCTGCCGATAGAGGTATCCCTGATAGAGCTTCTCGGCATTGGCGTCTGAAAGGTGCCCGGTTGTGCTGCGGTCAAACGCTATTCCCGCCGTTCGCCCGAGGACGCCTTCATCGGTGGCGATCCATTGCACTCCGAGTTCGTGTGCGATGGCAAGCGTCTGCTCGGAAACGCTACCCTCCGACGGCCACATGCCAACCGGGCGCCTGCCAAATACTCTCTCGTGAAGCTCCAATCCTCTTTTTATCTGTTCGCGAGCGTCGTCCGGATGGGCAAAATGCTTCTGCGGCAACGGCAGATTTGGCGATGACACCCGGCCCTGATCGCTGTCGCAGATCAGCGGGAGAATCGGGTGGTAATAAGGTGACGTCGAAATCTCAATCGATCCCTTCTTCACCGCCTGGCTATAGGCGGGAAGAATCGATGCCAGTATCTTCTGCTGAAACTTCCCCACAAACTGCTGATCTTCGTATGTGAAGTCATGTCCTTTGTGAATTAACATCCGGACGTCCGGGTTCAGCAGGTAGTACTCGTCGAACCATGCGAGCTGCGATAGGACTTGCAGATCCGTAAAATCCTGCGTGCGAAACGAACTCAGCGCTCGTTCCGGGTTCTGCCCGGCGCTTTGAAAGCGATTCCATAGCTCCTGAAAACGCGGGTACCGCCCGATCAAATGTGCTGTGTTTGCCTGGAACAGATAAGTAAGGGCAAAGCGCTTTTCGTGATCGTTAAGGTCCCCTGCCGGCTTGAGCGCGATTTCCAGGAACGGATCACGAGCTTTGCCCGAAACGTAGTCCTCGAGTTGAGTGATGAGAGATGGAACCAGGTTGAACGTCTGGTGAACTTCCGGAAATTCACTCAGCAGTTTCACCATGCCGTAATAGTCTTTTAGACCATGCATTCGGACCCACGGCAAACGGTACTCACCAGTGGCCAGGTCCTTATAAAACGGCTGGTGCATGTGCCATAAGAAAGCGACGCGAATCACAGGCATCGATTTTCAGTTTTGCAGGTTTGTGCTCCAAGTGGCAAGTTTTTCTGTGGCTCTCAATCGTTTCTTCCGAAGGAAGCGGTATCCGAAAGCGTCAACGGCAGCTTAGTCTGAGCCCGCCCCGCTTTCTGCTAGACTCGAATTACACAGGCCATTTGAGCCATGCGAATTCTGACCCGCTATATTCTGCGCGAGATCACCTCGCACGCGCTGATCGGCGTTTTGATCTTCACCTTCGTGATCTTCATGCGCGATCTGGCTCGTATTCTGGAATTAGTAGTCAGAAACAGCGCTCCGCTTCCCAGTGTCGCTCAACTTTTCCTGTTCACCATTCCCACGGCGCTGACCATCACCCTTCCCATGGCTGTGCTGGTCGGGATTCTCATCGGACTGAGCCGTCTGGCCGCCGACAGCGAAGTTACCGCCATGCGCGCCATGGGTATGGGCTCGGGCACCTTCCTAAAAATAGTATCCATCTTTGCGGTGGTCGCGTGGCTAATTGCGCTGGCCAATAACCTCTACATCGCGCCGAGGTCGGCTGCTGCGCTCAGCGACTTGCAAGACAAGCTGAAGAGCTCTCAGGCCTCATTCGAAATCCAGCCCCGTGTCTTCTATGAAGACTTCAAAGACTATGTTCTGTATGTGGAAGACTCACGCAGTGGGACGGGCGCCGCGCTGTGGAAAGGCGTCTTTCTAGCCGATATTTCCAATCCTGCGACCCCGAAAATTACTCTCGCACAGCGTGGAGTCGTGGTGAGCGAAGGACCCGACAAACTGCGCCTCCACCTGGAAAACGGATCGTCGCAGGAAACGGTGCCACGTCAGCCGGAGCAATACTCGATCTCCACATTCTCCGAGTCCGACATTCCGATTCAGTTGCCGGCAAGCAACGCGCAAGCGCAGCCCACCTTGCCGGTTGCCGAACTCTCCACGCCGGCGCTGCTCGAGAAGGCCAAGGCAGCGGACCCAGTCCATCGCCGTCTTTATCTGATAGAGTTCCATCGCCGGATCGCCTTGCCCACCGCCTGCCTAGTTCTGGCGCTGGTCGGAATCCCGCTTGGGCTTTCCGCGAAAAAAGGCGGCAAGTCTACTGGATTTGTCCTGACAATCGGTCTGGTATTCCTGTACTACTTCCTGTCTCTCGCCGGAATGTCGTTCGCCAAATCTGGAAAGCTTCCAGTCGGGCCGGCGATGTGGATCGGGAACATCGTCTTCTTTCTTACTGGAGTGGTACTCGTATGGCGTGTCGATCGCATGCCTATCGAGATCGGCACACTGAAGGGCGCATGGAACCGTCTGCGCGGCCGCATCCAGCACGGCACACCATTAGTCGCCACGCCCCGCGGATCCTCTGACGCGTTCGCCCGGGCCGTCTCAAGGAAGCGAGTTTTCAGCGCGCAGTTCCCGCTCCTGCTCGACGACTACGTCCTGAAGGACTTCATTCTTTACCTGGCATTGATCGTCGGTACCTTCCTGATGTTGCTGTTGGTCTTTACCTTTTTCGAGCTTCTGAAGGATTTAGGACGCGTCCCGCTTATCGTCATCGGCGAGTACCTGCTCACCGTTACTCCGTATTTCCTCTACAACAGCACACCCATGAGCATGCTGCTGGCAGTATTGATCACGTTTGGCCTCCTCGAAAAGACCAGCGAGATCACAGCGATGAAGGCTACTGGAGTCAGCATCTATCGCATTGTGATTCCGGTGCTGGTGGTCGCTGCTATGGTGGCAGCCGGACTGTTCTTCTTTGACCAGTTGTATCTGCCGCAACTCAACAAGAAGCAGGACGCGCTGCGTAATGAGATCAAGGGCAAGCCGCCACAGACCTACTTGCGTCCCGACCAGAAGTGGATCTTCGGTCAGAACTCCAGTATCTGGTATTACGAACTCTTTGATCCCGACCAGAACCGGTTCGGCAGCATCTCCATTTTCGAGTTCGATCCGAAGACGTTTGAGCTGACCAAGCGCATCTACGCTGCTCGCGCGCACTGGTCCGACACGCTCAACAAATGGGTTTTCGAGCAGGGCTGGACGCGCACCTTCCATGGAATGGCGATTGAGGATTATCACACCTTCGACGTCGCAACTTTCTCCGAACTGCCCGAGCCGCCGAGTTACTTCAAGAAGGAAGTGAAGCAATCGTCGGAGATGAGCTACGAAGAACTGCGGCGCTATATCAATGATCTGAAGCAGAGCGGATTCGATGTCGTGCGGCTGCGCGTTCAATTGCAGAAGAAGTTTGCCTTCCCGCTGATGACGGTCGTAATGGCCGTGCTCGCGGTTCCGTTCGCACTTCGGGGTGGACGCCGCGGTGCCCTTGCCGGAGTTGCTATGGCCGTTGGCATCGCGGTGCTCTACTGGATTGGAATGGGCTTCTTTGAAGCGATGGGTAATGCCAATCAATTGCCGGCAGCGCTGGCCGCCTGGTCTCCGGACTTGCTGTTTGGGCTAGTAGGCGGCTACCTGCTGCTGAAAGTACCTACATAGCCAGAAGTTTCCGCCGAAAAAGCGTCCGCCACGCTACGATAGAATCTAATCACCGTCGATGCTGAAACAACTGCGGCCACTGTTCCCTTACCTCAAGAGATACCGCGTCGGACTCTTCTGGGGAACCTTGTCGGTGCTGTTAACGAATGGCATCTGGATTCTCTTCCCGCAGGTCATCCGAGCCGCGGTCAACGACATTGAGCATATCTCGACCCACGGAGGTTCGATCCGCCACAGCCTTGTCATCTATTCTGCGGCGCTCGTTGCCATCGCCCTGGGTAAGGGCATTTTTCAATTTCTGACCCGCTGGATCGTGATCGGCGTCTCTCGGGATATCGAATTCGATCTGCGCAACGATTTGTTCGCGCATCTCGAAAAGCTCTCGTACTCGTACTACCAGCGAACTCGAACCGGCGACATCATGGCGAAGGCCACCAACGACCTGAACGCCGTGCGCATGCTACTCGGACCGGCGATCATGTACTCAGCAAATACCATTGTGTACACCGCCGGTGCGCTGGCGTTCATGATCAAAATGAGCCCGCGACTCACGCTATTGACTTTTCTGCCGTTGCCCGTAGCGAGCATCGTGGTCCAGTACTTCGGCTCGCGCATTCACGAACGCTTCGAAAAAATACAGGCACAGTTCTCAGATATTTCCGCTCGAGCCCAGGAAAATTTTTCTGGCGCGCGTATCGTGCGCGCCTTTGCGCAGGAAGATTCCGAAATCCGCCTCTTCGAAAAAGATAACCAGGAATATATCGCACGTAGCTTGAGGCTCGTTCGCCTGATGGGAATGCTATGGCCCACGCTCGAAGTGATGCTCGGCGTCGCTGTTGTCCTGGTTCTCTGGCTTGGTGGACGCCAGGTGATTGAAGGCCATATGTCGCCGGGTGCGTTCGTAGCCTACCTCACCTACATGGTTCAACTGACCTGGCCGATAATCGCATTGGGCTGGGTCATAAATATTTTTCAGCGCGGCACAGCTTCGATGGGGCGTATCAATCAGATCCTCACCGAAAAACCGGAGATTCTGGACTCGCCGCATGCCTATGAACTCGCAAATACTCGGATTGCCGGCGATATCGAGTTTCGTGGTCTGAGTTTCAAATATCCCGATGGTTCAACCGTTCTGCACGACATTAATTTAAAGATCCCGGAAGGAACCAGCCTGGCTATCGTTGGTCCCACAGGTTCAGGCAAGTCGACGCTGGTCAGCCTGATCCCTCGGATCTATGACGCACCATGTGGCGCGATACTGCTCGATCGGCGTCCGCTCGAGGATTATCCGTTGGCTAACCTGCGCTACAACATCGGCTTTGTTCCGCAGGAGACGTTTCTTTTCAGCGACACAATTCGCGAGAATATCGCCTTCGGAGTGGAAAACGCCACGGATGAGCAAGTCCGCGAAGCTGCACAGGGCGCCAGCATCGCGCAAGATATTGAAAGCTTTCCCGAAAGCTACAACACGATCGTTGGCGAGCGTGGAATCACGCTTTCCGGTGGGCAAAAGCAGCGTACGGCGATAGCGCGTGCGCTCCTCCGGAATCCGCGAATTCTCATCCTCGACGACGCACTCTCGAGCGTCGATACCTACACCGAGGAACGCATTCTCGATCACCTGAAAAAGGTCATGGAAGGTCGCACGACGATCTTCATCTCCCACCGGGTTTCAACGGTACGCAATGCTGACCAGATTGCCGTCCTCTCCGGCGGCCGTATCGTCGAACTCGGCAAGCACGAAGAGCTCTTGTTGCTAAACGGCTATTACGCGGAACTTTACAACAAGCAACTGCTTGAAGAAGAACTCGAAACCGTGTAAACCTGTCTGCCGAGTTTGCATCTTTAGCAATGGCGACCGTTCGTTCCTGAGAACGTGGTGATGCAATACCTGGATTACGAACGCATGGCAGGGATCGACGCGGAATCTTTCCGCAACACGGTCCCGTTCCCGTGGATAAGTATCCAACGCATTCTGACTGACGCCGCCTTTGCTCGTCTCTGCGCAACGCTGCCGCGCGTTGAACAGTTCGAGAGGCAATCTGGTCGCGAAGGCGGTTATGGCGATTTATATGCCCTGCAATATCGGCCCAATCTCGACCTGGCCGAACCATGGCGTGAATTCACCGGCCAATTATGTGGGGAGCAATATCAGCATTTTTTGCGCTCGCTAATCGGCCTCCCGGCGCGTGAACGAATTGAATTGACGATGCACTGGCACTTCGGCCCGCGCGGCTTTTCCCTTTCTCCGCACGTCGATGCGCGCCGCAAGATCGCTTCGCACATCTTCTACTTCAACACTGAAGCTGATTGGGATCCTCACTGGGGTGGACAGACTGCCGTACTCGCGGACACAGCTGGATTCCTCAGAAAGAAGCATCCTCAGTTCGGAGATTTGCGGGAAATCGCCGCGCCGGAAATTTTGGGTAATCGCAGTCTTCTTTTTCAGCGAACGGAACAGTCCTGGCATGGTGTGCGTCCGCTTGCCTATCCCGAAGGCAAGTTAAGGAAAGTGTTCATTGTCGTCGTGAATCGGGTCACCTTGCAGGTTCGGTGGCGTCACCTGCGTGGCAAAGACGCGGACGGATACGAACTGCGAGTTCCACTCGTTGCCTGAGGCCGTCGGGGTCTATTGCATTGGGTGAGCGAAACCGCTGCTTTCGACGTGTGAATTCGCGGCACTGCTTACAGCCTCACCCCGTGCTGGCGATTGTCGTGATGCCACCTGTTCCGGAGCGATGTAAAAGGGCTGCTTCGCATAGCGGGCCGGGTTAAATCTTCCGCCCGCCACATATGCAGCTGCCAAACTGCCAGCTATGGCTGGATGGAACACAGCTAAGGGAACAAGATATTTTTTCGACCGGACGATCGACTCGAAAACGCCGTGCACAGCCTTACTGCGAGGTGTGCCGGGCACCTGTTGAATCACCGACGCACTAAAGTCCAACTCGGGATGTTTCTTCGTATATTTCACCAGGGACTTCGCAATCTGTTTCGGTGTTGTAATTCCACCGTCTGCGGTGAAGCTTCGGTGCATCACGCCCGGATAGTAGATATCGAAAACGTGTCGAGAGAAATCAGAGCAATTCCGGAAGAAGAGATTGAAATCTTCACGGTTTCTGTTGGCGTTCAGCTCCTCAATTACCTTTTCGTCCTGCTCGTAGGTGGTGGAAATCTGGAAGACATACATCTTGCGATCGTACGCGGCACCGATCAGTTGGACCCAGTCGCCTTTTGGCATGCTGCCATCTGATGCGTCCGGAATCAAATCTCGTAAGTAGTCGCGGCGGTATTCATCTCGCAGTTCCGCAACTCTTTCTTCATTCGCCCATCTCGGCACCATGCTGATGCGCGGCACCGCGTAGAGATATGGAATCAGAGGGATCGCGATCCAGTCGTATCCGGCGACGCGATGGTATCGGCTGATTACAACGCCGTGTTCGCCAGAGGAGCAGTGCCGCAATTTTATCGGCGTCTCGGCACATACGTTACTCAGATACACAGCAGCATGGCCCGTGGGATTGAAGGCGCCAAATTCACCGTGTGGCTCTTCCAAAAGTAGCGCAACATCAGCATGCGACCTTTTGGGCCCTGCAAGCAAGAGAATCACCGACAGCGCTATGAAGACACGGACCCGCACGACCTCAGCTCCTAATAAATGAAACCTATTTTCGACCGTAAGTTGCGTTCTCGCGAGTGGATTAACTGATTACAGTCTACGAAAGTACGTGCACCTTTGGACCGTGATGAAAAACCTGCATTTTCCTCGATTTAAACACCTAATCTTATACAGTCTGAGTACGATATTTATGGATGGTTAAGAAAGACACGATGGTGACGGGAAGGGGCCCCCGCGTTACGGAAGCCCCGACGGGTTCGAAGTGTCAGCGATCTGCGCGGCCCAAATGTCCGGGATACCCCCGCCGTTCAGAATTTCGCCGCTTCCAAGTCGCATTCGGCATAATGGTTATTGCGGCGTCGAGATTCTGTCCTTATCCTGAGCCCGGGTCTGATCTTGATCCCTAATTTGATCCAAACTCTGATCTTTCAAACGGTCCTGATCACGCAAGCGATCTTGATCACCATTGGCACTAACTTTTCCGGCAGCTGTTGACGTCTGGATCGCCGGATTGTTGGTTTGAGTTGAAACACCCTGTCGCGTAGCAGTACGAGTTTGCTGCTGCAATTGCACCTGGTTTTGCTGCTGAATGCGTGTTCGTTTCTGCTGTTGCAGGCAATCGCCGGTGCAGTTTTGCTGCTGAGTTCGTTGCCGCATTCGTATCTGATTGCTTTGCTGCGTCATCTGCCGCTGCGCGTTCGTGCTTTGAGGTTGCTGAAGTCCAGGATTGCCTCCGCCACGGGATCCACGGCCCTGACCCCACAGTGACATCGTTCCAGCCAGAACTAGAATGCTAAGAACCGCTCCATTCCATTTCATCGGTTTCTCCTTTTTTTCGATCAGTCATCGCACCCGATAGTGCGAACACACACGAGAATGGTTTGTTACTGCAGATTCTCGTGATGAACCGCAGGGGGTTTCTATTTTGGGAACGGGACTAGCGGACGATCAGAACTTCACGCATGTTGTCGCGCGCAAGGAAGAATTTCAGCGAGGAAAAATCACGAAAGAGATTCTCGATGTGCCTGTTGTTGAAAACGCGTAACAGCTTGTAATAGCCGCCGCTTCCCTTTCGCGCGATCGGCTGCACATCCAAGGCGTCATCACCTGTAATGTGATAGCGCGAATAGGGTGAATCCGGACCCGCATCCTTCGTATGAAAAAATGCGAGCAGATACCCGCCAGGCTTCATCAGGGAGCAAATTCGTTCGATGACGGGCTTGACCAGAGGTTCCGGAAGATAATCGGCGATGTCCCAGAACAATACCGCATCGAAGGAGCGTAATTCGTACGCGAGATTGTCTTTCAGAAACCGCTCCAGATCATAGGTCGGGTTGCCGTCGGGGTCTTTGATCTGCAGTTCGGGATCGCCGGAAGCGGCGATGAGATCCTCGGTGCAGAGCTTCATGCCCTTGCCGGTGAAAAGCGAGATATTTGCTGCTGAAGTCGCACCGAGATCGAGAATGGAAATGTTCTCTTCGCGGGCCAGGTTGCGGTTCAACTCTTTCAGAGCAGTGGAGTGCCGTTTTGAGCGAGGTCGTGCCTCGCGGCCACCTTCGGCCGTGGTCTGGCCTGAATTGCCGCGGAACCACTTGAGCATGCTTTTCGATCCCGAGTTTTTGGCGCCACAGGATTGCAATCCTGCAGCTACGATCACGTCTTTACATCATTTCGCCGCAGTCGACGTTTGGGAAGAATTTCCCGAGGCACCGGCAGAGGCCGACTTCGCATCGCGCTGAACGTCTACGGAGCCCTTCAAGTATGCGCCGTCCTCGATCATGATCCGCTGGCTGGTAATATCACCCAGAACCGCTGCGGAGCGGCGCAATTCCACTCGTTCGGCATTCAAAATGTTCCCATCCACTTTCCCGTGTACCACAACTTCACGTGCCTTGATGTGGGCGCGTACACGGCCGTTCGGACCGACCGTGAGGCTGTTACCGTTGAGAACAATGCTGCCTTCCACTTCGCCGTCGAGGTAGAGATCCTCGCTACCTGACAGCTCTCCCTTGATGACGACCGACTTACCTATGCTTGCCATATCGGAACGGCGGTCTACTATTTTCGGTGTTTCCACTGGCACCGACCTCCTTATGGCCGCTTTGTATGCAGGCGGCCACTGTGCCTACGCTCTGTTCTGAACTCTGGGTCCTCCCCAGGAGTTCTTTGTTGATGCCGAAATCGCAAGTACATCCGCTCGGCTACAAGAATTCCGCATCAAACAAGTTTCCCAAAAACAGTAGGTTACACCGAATATACTCAACCGCTAGGGCAGGCGGCAACCCGCTTTTTGCACAGCTTGGTTCCGGCATCATGGAGCTTACCCAATCTACTCACAGATGGTACGCCGACTATGCACAAGGGCACGAGTGACGTCTGCCGCCTTCGCGGTCATCATTTCGGAATCGACAACTTACGGCTAAACTGCTGACCCACACAGGCTTTTGCTTACAAAACAATGTAGCGCGTAAGAACGTGTTCGGCAGAGTAGTTGCTCTGTAAATGTGTCGGCCCGATTGAGGTCGCGTAGATGGGCAGAACCGATAAGGGGAACAAAGGCTTTGTTCATCCACGTGTTACGAATGGGACTGCCTCCAGTCGGGTCGACTTTCGTACTCGTCGGAAATTCCCTTCCTAGCTTTTCCAGAGAGTAAAATGAGCAGAACAGGACAAAGCCAGAGCCTGAGCAACTTTCAACGTTTCCTGCTCTTCCAATGAGTAGGAACGGGGTTCCAGATTTTCATAGGACTATGGTTCTATTATTCCCAGGTATGGCAAGAGCGGCGCGAATCAGCATCTTTGTTTTCGCGACTATTAGTTTGGCGTTCGCTGGGCAACAGTCTGCCAGCGTCAACGAGCCGCAGATCACTGCAAACGAACTGGTGCGTCTTGCAGTCGCAAATGAATTGAAGGCTGAGCCCGCTCACCCGCATTTCATGTATCGCGACGTGAAGAGAAAAGACGACGGGACCATTCAGACCAAGCAGATGATCGACACCTCCCAAGGCATCATGCTGGGCCGCATTATTGCGATTAATGGCAAGCCTCTCGGCCCCCAACAACGTGCACAGGAAGACGCGCGACTGCAGCGTCTGGTTGACGATCCCAGCCAATTAACCGCGAAATCGAAACAACAGAAGGAAGACGATCAACGCGTCCGGACCATGGTGGGTGCCCTGCCTGACGCTTTCATCTTCGAATATTCCGGCACGGAGCAGGGGAAAACGGGCGAGATCAAGGTGCTGAAGTTCCGTCCGAATCCAAACTACAATCCGCCCACTCGCGAGCTGCAGGTCTACGGTGGAATGGATGGCACGATGAAAGTTGCCGTGCCGCAGAACCACATAGTTCTTCTTGAAGCGAATCTATTCCGGCAGGTTAATTTTGGCTGGGGCATCCTCGGCCACCTCAATCCTGGCGGCCAGTTCATCATCGAGCAGTCGGCGATTACACCGGAGCATTGGGATCTGACCCACATGAAGTTGAACTTCACGGGCAAGGCGCTCTTTTTCAAGAACATCAACATTCAGGAAGATGAGTGGACAACCGACTACCAGGAAGTTCCTCCGCTCAGCGTTGCTGAGGCAGTACAAAAGCTGAAGCAGGTGGATTCGGAAATCGCCGCGAATGGACTGGGCAGATCCTCTGGAGCAGCCGAGCGATAACGCTAAGCCTTCAGCACTTCTTTGCGGGCTGTCAATTTCTCGACGAGGTCTTCTCGAACCGCGAACCCTCTGCCTGGGTTGTCGGGAACACGAATGGTCCCCGCTGTTGAAACGTGTACAGCGGGTTCGATAATGTCTTCCTTCCAATAACGCTTGGAGGCTGAAACATCTCCGGGCAAGGAGAAGTTTGGCAACGTTGAGAGCGCAATGTTGTGCGAGCGCCCGATGCCGCTCTCGAGCATTCCACCACACCAGACTGGGATTCCGTGCCGTTGGCAGGCGTCGTGAACCTTGATTGCTTCCGCGAACCCGCCTACGCGCCCCACCTTGATGTTCACGATCCGACAAGCGCCCAGTTCTGCCGCAGCTTCGGCATCGCGCGCATTGTGTATCGCTTCGTCGAGACAGATCGCCGTCTGCAACGATTTCTGTAGCTTTGCATGAAAGTAAAAATCATCATCCCAGAGCGGCTGCTCGATCATGAGCAAGTTGAAGCGATCGAAGGTATGCAGGTGCTGGACATCATTGAGCTGGTATGCGGAGTTCGCATCACAGCTAAGTACAATATTCGGCCAGCGCTCGCGAATTCTTGATAAGACTTCTATATCCCACCCGGGCTTCACCTTGACTTTGATTCGCTGGTATCCGGCGTTTAATTCTATTTCGATTTTTTCCAGCAACTGCTCAACGGTGTTCTGAATGCCGATTGAGACGCCACAAGGAATTTCTTCTCTCGTCCCGCCAAGCAGCTTCCACAACGGCAGTGCTTTCGCCTGTGCTTCCGCGTCCCATAACGCGTTTTCGAGCGCCGCCTTCGCCATGCGATGACCGCGAATCGGACTGAAATGCGGCAGGAGATCGACGGCGCGATCGAAACGCTTTCCCAAAATCCATGGAGCAAGGTAGTTCGTAAGCGCGTACCAGGCAGTGTCAATTGATTCTTCGCTGTAAAAGGGTCCCTCGCCGGCGACACACTCTCCCCATGCGGTTATGCCATCGAGATTGACACTCAGGAGAAGAATACGGCGTTCGGTGGTACGGCCAAAGCTCGTCTCAAAGAAATGGACGAGCGGCATGCGGATTTCGTGGAGAGTAATACGTTCGATCTTCAAGCTTGTCCCTGGCGCGAGGGAACTCAATGCTTAGCGTACGACCACGTCTCGTCCCAATGGCCGAGCAGGAAAGCGCCACTACCGCGCTCATCCCGCTGATAGTTCAAGATTACCAGCCCTTGGCTGAAAGCCTGCAAGAATTTATCTCGATTCCTCTGCTGCACATCGGCAGCCTTGGTGCGGTCACCTGGGCTTTGCTTCCAGGCATAAATCTCGCCCGGAACCTGTACCTTCTCTTCGATCCGAAAATCCGGGGCCGCACGACCTGCGAGGATCGATTCGACGCGCTTCGAGCGTAACCACCACTCTGCCACCAGCCGGTCCGTCGGCAGTCCACCTTGCAACGGACTGGAAAAGCTGCCGTACTGGTTGATGTTGTAGCGCCTCGCGATGGCGCCCAGTTTGACTATGTTCAGGTACGCGTTCTTAATCTCCAGCGGATCGAAGGTCCACTCGATCAGTTCAATTCCCTTCTCAATCGCATCATCCCGCTGCGCCAGCTTGAGCTTCTGTCCCAAACCCAGGTTTCGATACCCGGGCTTTACAGCCAACATGTGCGAATGCAGATAAACGTGTCCGTTGCGGTTCCCGGGAATGGACAGGGAGTAGCCCACCAGTTCATAGCCACGAAAAGCACCGATAACCTGGCCGCCGATCTTCGAAGCCACCAGGAATACGCGAGACGGAACCAGATCAATGTCGTCGAAGCCCCATACTTCTTTCTGCAGCTGGACGCATTGTTCGAGTTCCTGAAGGGAATCACAGTGGCGTATGTCGATCTCAGCCAAAGCTGTGGGAGTGCTCGCAGTCACCGGCGCTCCTCCACTTTGGACGCCTGCCAGAGCGATTCCATCTCTTCCAGATTCGATTGCTCCGGGTTCTTCCCCCTTTCGCGCAGACGTTCTTCCAGCCACTCAAAGCGGCGCCGGAATTTCGCATTTGTCTTTCGCAGCGCCGACTCCGGATCGATGGACAAATAACGCGCGATGTTCACAACCACAAAGAAGAGATCGCCAACTTCATCTTCAAATTTTTCGCGGAGGTCATCAGCAATTGGCTGCTTGCCTGAGCTGGCGATTCCTCGATTGGGTGGCCGCAGGCTTGACGCGGGAATCTCGGCGAGATTTTCTCTCAACTCATGCGTCTCTTCCGCGAGCTTCTCGAACAAGCCCTCGATTTCCGGCCATTCGAATCCAACCTGCGCCACTTTCGAGCTGATCTTGAACGCTTCCATCAGTGCGGGCATATTGCGCGATACGCCACCCAAAATTGACTTGGGCGCCTCCGCGGCGGCTCCGTTCGCGCGCTGCTTCTTCTCTTCTGCTTTGATCGCTTCCCAGTTCTTCACTACTTCGGAAGCGGTGTCGGCCTTCACATCACCAAACACATGAGGATGCCGGCTGATCCGTTTGCTGGATAGCCGGTCGAGGACATCGTCGATAGAAAAGCGGCTCTCTTCCTGCGCCATTTCGGAGTAGAAAAGAATCTGCAGAAGCAGGTCGCCGAGTTCGCCTTTCAGCTCCTCCCAGTCGCGATTCTCGATCGCCTCAAGAACCTCATAGGTTTCTTCGAGGGTGAACGGCTTGATGGTGTCGAAGGTCTGTTCGCGGTCCCACGGGCATCCGCCAGGAGCCCGCAACCGTGCCATGATCGACACCGCACGCTCGAATTTCTCGCCTGTGTTCGCCATTGCTTTTACTGTAATTGAGGGTACTACGGATTGCCAGCAGCCCGGCGCCGCACGCGGAACGTATCGTGCGCAAGCTTGGTGTCGTCGGCGATGATGGCGTCTACGCCTGCTGCCGCCAGCTCCCGCATCTGGCTGGCCCGATTGGTTCCCCAAACAAGAACTGGAGTGTTGCCTTCGTGAAAGTCTTTTATCAGCTTCGGGTCGGCGAGCGATCGATGCAGCACAATCGCCGATAACGGCAAGCTTTCGGCAGCTTGCAGCTGGCTCCGCTTGGCGCAAATCAAGCCAATGGGCATGTTCGGATCGAGTGCGTGAAGTTTACTGAGTACCGCCGGCAGAAACGAAGTGATCACGTAACCGTGCTGGGGAGGAAATTCGCGCAACAGGGTTGCGAGCATACCTTCCATGCCAGGCACCTTTAGTTCGATATCGAGAAATGCACGAGCGGAGAAGTTCGCTAACACATCGCGAAGCGAGCACAGGCCTGAGCCGAGAAGCGTCGAGGAACGCTGCCGGGCAATTTCCATGCGTTTGTACTTGGGATCGTGGCAGATTACCGCTTGCGAGTCGCCGCTGAGTCTTACATCCAACTCGATTCCCTCGCAGCCATGCTGCAGGGCGGTTTCAAAGGCTGCGAGTGTATTTTCAGGGGCATAATCTTTCGCGCCGCGATGTCCGAGAAGCAGCGGCTTAGGGTATTGCGAAAGCAGAAGTACGTTCGACTGCGCCATGGGCCCGAATTAATCCAGATCGAAATCGCGAATCCGCGGAGTGTCGGGCGTCTCCTTCGCTTTCTTCAACGCCTCCTGGAACTTCTTCTCCAGCAGATCCGCCTTATTTTTCTCCGCCTCCACCGATTGCCGGAAGATGGACTCCTTGCGCGTATCCTGCTCCTTCATTGCACGTGCAGCTTCTTCCAGGTCGTTGAAGGTTTTGGGTACGGCAGCAGCGGTATGCCCGATGACCGCCTTCGTGACGGGATCGACCTTTACCAGCGCACGGCAGCAGGGGCAAGTAATCTCAAAAGGCTGGCTGTTCTTCGCCATGGCCCGATTCTACTCCAAACCCAGGAAGCGCAACTATTCTAAGCAGATACGAAAGCGGGAAGACATGGATGGGTTAAAGGCAAAACCAAGACTAAAGTCGCCAGGCCCTCGCATTTCGCCCCCCAACCGGCGCGGCTGAAGCCGCGCCCCTTCCAATCACATTTATGAAACCAGTTCTAGACACTCGCCTCCAGGGTTTCCGATAGCTCGGACCACTCCGCGACCTTCGACTCCAATTCTTTCCGGTGCTTCGCCAGCTCCTCTGTCAGCCGCATTGTCTCTTCCGCGCTTACGAAATTCGCCAGTGCCGTCTCACACTCTGCGATGCTCTGCTCGCGGCGTTCGATCTCCTGCTCGAGGGTTTGACAGCGTTCTTGCATTTGCTTCAGCTTGATGGGATTGATCCGCTTCTTCGATTCCGAAGAAGAACTTTTTGCTTGAGCAGTAGTGGAACCGTCATTTCCGTTCTTGGGCGCCGCTTCAGTCAATTGCTGCTTCAGTGTTGCATCCAGCGCAGCCTGCCCGCCTTGTTTTCTCCACAAGTAATCTTCGTAATTGCCGGGATAGACATTCACGTTGCCATCGGCGATTTCGAAGATTCGCGTCGCGAGTTTATCGATGAAATAGCGGTCGTGAGAAACGAAAACGACGGTGCCGGAATAGTCTTGCAGTGCTTGCAGCAGCACGTCCTTCGCGCGCATGTCCAAATGATTCGTGGGTTCGTCGAGCAGGAGGAAGTTCGATGGCTGCATGAGCATCCGTGCGAGGGCGTAGCGATTTCGCTCTCCGCCGGAGAGCACGCCGATCCGCTTGTAGGCGTCGTCACCGGAGAATAGAAAGCATCCCAACAGGCTGCGCAGCTCGGTTTGAGTGGCATTCGGAGCCAATCGCTCCAGGTCATCGAGTACGCGGCTGTCCGGGTTCAATTCCTTGTACTGATCCTGCGCAAAGTAATCCGGCTCGGCATTATGTCCGAGGCGGTATTCGCCGGAAGTTGCTTTCTCCTCGCCGGCCTGCAGTTTGATTAATGTCGACTTCCCTGCACCATTCACGCCGACGAGCGCAATGCGATCTCCGCGCTCTATCATGAAATCCACATTCCGCAGCACCTGCTTCTCGCCGTAATTCTTCGAGAGGCTCTTCACCTCGGCGACAATGCGGCCGCTTGGTTTTGGCTGCGCGAACTTGAAGTGGATAGTCTTCTCTTGTTCCGGTATCTCAATACGCTCGATCTTCTCGAGTTCTTTAATGCGGCTCTGCACCTGCTTCGCTTTTGTCGCCTGGTACCGGAAGCGGTTGATGAAGGCTTCGATCTGGTCAATGCGCTCACGCTGCGTTTTATACGCGTTCTCGAGTTGTTCCTGTCGCTGCTGCTTCTGGGCGAGGTATTTGTCGTAGTTGCCAGGATAAAAGAAGACTTTCTTGTTCCAAATCTCGACGATCTTCTTCACAGTCACATCGAGAAAGTATCGATCGTGCGAGATCAAGACAAATGCGTATGGATAGTTGTTCAGGTAATCTTCGAGCCAGTTGCGCGTTTCGAGATCGAGGTGATTGGTAGGTTCGTCCAACAACAGCAGGTTCGGTCTTTGCAACAGTAGCTTTGCGAGCGAAATGCGCATCTGCCAGCCGCCGGAGAATTCCTCCGTCCGCCGCGACCAGTCATCCTTGCGAAATCCGAGGCCGGTCAGAACAGCTCCGACCTGCGCCTCAATGGCATACCCATCACGAGTGCGAAACTCATTTTCGAGATGATGGAACCGGTCGGCGATATCCGCATATTCCTGCCCTGACGGATCGACTTCACCCATGCGATGCGTCAGCGATTCCATCTCCTGCTCCATGGAGCGGAGATCGTCAAATACAGTCATACACTCGGCGAAAACCGTACGTCCTGCGAGGCTGAGCCCGTCCTGGGGCAGATAGCCGGCGGTTACGCCACGGGTAATGCTCAGGCTTCCGTAGTCCAGAGTCTCCAGGCCGGAGAGAATCTTCATGAGTGTGGATTTGCCTGTGCCGTTCGCACCGACCAGGCCGACGCGGTCCTGGGGCGTGATCAGCCAGTTCAGGTCTTCGAATAAGAGCTTGTGGCCAAAGCGCTTACCGGCTCCGGAAAGTTGAATCATTCTCTTCTATTTTCGCATGCACGGTGTGACGGCAAGACGCCGGCGCTGCAGTTTGGGTATATTCACTGTTTCGCGAATGTTGAAGGAGTCATTTACTGCATGCGCCAACGCTGCCTTGTGCTCTTTTCTGTACTCCTCTTTCTAGCCATCCCTCTTTTTGCCCAAACTCCGAACGCAACCGTAGTGCACCGGGCTGCTCACCTACGGCACGGGATCAATGCCAGCGAGTGGTTCGCCCAGGTGTACTCAGGCAAGTATGATCCATCGCACTTTGATACCTATATCACTCCCGATGACATCGCATTGATGCATCGGATGGGATTCGATCATGTCCGGCTCAGCATTAATCCGGCTCCGATGTTTCGCGATGGCGATGCGGATGCGATTCCGCGGAACTACCTGGCGTATGTCGATAAGGCGGTGAACAACATTCTGCAGAATGGTATGGCAGTGATCATCGATCTGCATCCGGAGAGCGATTTCAAGAAGCGCCTGACGAATGATCCGGGGTTCCCGGACGAATTCGCCGACTTCTGGCGCGCGCTTGCCAAACATTACTCGAATCTCGATCCGGAGCGTGTTTTCTTTGAGGTGATGAATGAGCCCGAGGTCGAAGACACGTATAAGTGGCAAGGATTGCAGGCGAAGTTTGCGGCTGCGATCCGCCAAGGGGCACCTCAGCACACCATCATCGCCGCCGGAGCGAGATGGTCGTCGGTGGATGAGTTGCTGATGATGCAACCTCTCTCCGACACGAATGTGATTTACAACTTTCACTTCTACACGCCCCATGACTTCACACATCAGGGCGCAACCTGGTCGGGGAATCTGCAACACTATCTGACACAGCACGTGCCATATCCGTCGAAGCCGCAAGACGCTGCAGCGCTGGAACGGCAGGTGCCGAACGATCTCGATAAGCTCTGGATCAGCCGCTATGCCTACGATCAATGGAATGCGGCACGCATTGAATCTGAAATTTCGCTTGCCGCGGCGTGGGCAAAGCAGCGCGGACTTGTTCTGACTTGCAATGAGTTTGGTGTTTTCCGCGCTTATGCCGATCCGAACGACCGTGCTGCCTGGCTGAAGGATGTGAGAACGACCCTGGAAAAATACGGGATCGGGTGGACGATGTGGGACTACCGGGGTGGCTTCGGGGTGGTCACCAAAGACAAGAACGGCAAGTCGATACCCGATCCGGTTACGTTGAGAGCGTTGGGACTAGAGAGTTAACGAAAGCTGCCAGCTCACATCGTTTGAGATTCAGGATCTGAAGTGGGCGCTTTGGTTGGAAGCTTGTCGGTAAAGCGATGGGCGGCGTCGGTGAGGTTGCGAGTTCGCGCCAGATTATTGGCGGCTAGTTGCAAGCCGTAGAGGACCGGGCGCGCATTCTGGGCCTCGTAAGGATGCTTCATGATGAATTGGATGACCTTCATGAGAGCGATCTGGATTGAAGCCAGATCTTCCAGAGGCGGCAGCTGTTCGGTGAGTTCGGAGAGTTTTGCTGGAGGGCTTTGCAGAGCCGCGGTGTGGAAGCGACAATAATTTGAATTGCGACGCGCAGGCTGGGTGCAACGTTGGCCGCCGATGCGAATGTGCTGGCAAATGGCAGCACCAAATGCAGTGGTTTCACTCATTTCATTTCTCCGGGGAGGGGGTACCCCTCCAAGAAAACAAAAGACTTAGTAAGGCAATAATATACTTGACAAATCAACGCAAGTAGCTGATAATCCCTTCTATGCCGCGTAAGACTAACAAACAGATGGGCTTGAAAGAGGCTATCGAGCACTTCTCCGACCCTGAGAGCGTTCTGGCGTACATGACGCGCCTGCGCTGGCCTGATGGCGTGGTGAAATGTCCCACATGTGGCCGCGAGGGTGCCTCGTTTCTGAAGAATCAGAACAAGTGGCAGTGCAAGAGCGCACACGCGAAGCGTCAGTTTTCTGCGAAGGTCGGGACCATCTTTGAGGATTCTCCGATCCCGATGGATAAATGGCTTGTTGCAGTGTGGATGCTTGCGAACTGCAAAAACGGTGTTAGCTCTTACGAGCTGGCGCGTACTCTCGGTATCACTCAGAAGTCGGCATGGTTCATGCTGCATCGGATTCGCACTGCGATGAAGCATGGCACCTTCCAGAAGCTTGGCAGCACTGGCGGGGCCGTCGAGTCCGATGAGACCTTCGTTGGCGCGAATGTAATGAAGATGCACAAATCGCGTCGTGCAAAGATGCAAGCGATTGCGAGTAACACTTACGGCATGAGTCGCCATGCAATCGGCAAAACAATTGTGATGGGAATGCTTGACCGTGATCTTCGCGAGGTTCGGGCCACGGTTATCCCCGACGTTAAGCGTGCGACGCTGCAAGAGCAGATTCTGAATAACGTTGCTGGCGGAGCGACACTCATCACCGATGACGCCACTGGATACCGCTATGCTCTTGCGGAGGGATTCGCACACGAGATCATCAACCACGCTCAAGAGTACGTTCGCGGCCAAGTCCACACGCAAGGCATCGAGAACTTCTGGTCGCTGTTGAAGCGTGGCCTTCGCGGAACCTACGTTGCTGTCGAGCCTTTCCATCTTGGTCGTTACGTTGATGAGCAAGTGTTCCGCTACAACAATCGCGGAAGTAAAGAGTTTCCGGTTAGCGACTTCGCCCGTTTCACTCGCCTGATGGAGCAGATCGACGGGAAACGCATTACCTATGCCGAGGTCACAGGCAAGGTCGGCGAAGAAGCGCAAGCTTAATCCTGCTCGCGGGATTCGCGGACCAAAGCGGAAGGTTTCTTCTTAGCCTTCCGTTTTTGCTTTTCCTCTTTCTCTTGATCTAGTGCAGCTTTCACCGCACTGTGCGGAACCTGGATAAGCGCGTGCATGAAGCCATCAAACTTCTTGAACTCAGAATCGGGTGTTCGTTTGCTCACAATTTCCCATCCTCTCGCAGTATTCGGAGAAACTCTAGAATGCCATGCTCGTCAAAATATCGGCCATGATGTTGCTGCCAACTGAGAAACCTATTCATAGCTGGACGCAAGGTGGCGTTCTTTTTGGCTCTTTTATTCTCCATGTAGCGCCACGTCTCATACGCTAAGTGATCGGCAGCTTGAAGAGCTTTAAATTTCTCCTTACAGTCAAATGCGGGCGTACCGAGTCGGCGACGTCGTTCTTTCGGCCATTCTGGATCTTTCTTTATGTCGTTGTACATACTGAGCGCATGGACGGACCACTGCGGATGATCTTCAAAGACAAAGCCAATCGACTCATTTGATTCACCAATGAAGGCATCCGCCATCAATACTGTCTCCACGAGAACAGCGTTAAAGGCGAACATATAAGGATTAGCCGGAACAACTGCGGCGACAGCGGGATCGTTGACAACCAATCGCCTGAATGCATCTAGTTCAACACCTACACCAACCCCAAGCATTCCCGAGTTTACGACGATGTTGAGTGCGGTTGTTTTTAGATCGTCCCTTTCTCTTTGCTTGAGACGTCGGAATCGCTTGGAACCTCTCCCCTCCACGTCCTCGGCGTGGAAAAATTCGAGTTTGGGTGTGATCGCTGGCTTTTCAAGCATCGCACTCCACTTCTTCTCAAAGCCCCCATCCCACACATCCGCAGGCGCGATATATCCACACAATACAAATACATTCGCGGCATTAGGACCGCCCCAATGCGTTCCACTCTCATCAAAGTAAGCCTTAAGCGCCACTATGACCCTCGTTTTTGCCGATGGCGGATGTAAAAGCGACGCCATAGACCTAACACTTGTATGCACCTTGAACCAAAGAACTTTCCCCACGGCCTTTCCGTGGTGGCTAAGGGCAATTACATACTGTCGCAATCGCATTGATTACGCAAGTATATTATTGCC
>JAJPJE010000062.1 GCA_021324365.1 Terriglobia bacterium
CGCTTCAACACGCCAGACAGGATGGCAACTTTCCCATCGACCCATTCCAAACTGCGAAAAACGACAGAATACGGTTCAATCAGCCGTTTTTCAGCAGCCTGCTAGGGTTATATTTCTGGGGCGGCGCGTGGACCTTGGCGGCCTGGTGTGACACGCGACAAGACTTTCGCAATTTCCGGCTCGATCGCATGACCGACGTGCGCATCCTGGCAGAGGGCTTTCCTGTTGATGCGAGCAAGTCATTGCAAGCTTTTGTCCAGAAGATGCGAAACAGAACAATGTCCAGTGTTTCTCAGAGCCCGGCGGCCTCACGCGGCGTCGTCGGCCGCAGCAGCGGCCTTTGAGACAACCTTGATTTCGTCAAGAATTTGTTTTTCCAATTGCTTCTGCAGCAACTCTGCAAGTCGGCGCGTTTCCGGGGACAAAAACCGCCACTCCAAGAGTGAGCGGATAGCTTTATACATTCTTTCCAACTCGTGCAGGCGATCCGGTTCCAAGTGCACCTCACTGGCAGTCTGGCTTGTTGAACAAAGATGCGTGTCGAACACCTCAGGTTGTGACAAGTCGTCACAGATCCAGGTACTCACAAAGCGGCACAATTCTGGTTTCTCTCGATGACCGTTCAGGAGTGTTCCTGTATCGGGGACCTTACCTTACGGCAGCTACTTCCGTTCCGGGTAGCGGGATTCGCCTGGCAATGTGATCCTTGATCCAATGCGGGTCCCACCATTCCTTGGGATCAATCTGCACACCATCGAGTTGCATGCTGAAGTGAATGTGATCGCCGCCGGCCATCCCGGTCATTCCGCTCAGGCCCATCACCTGGCCTCGCTTCACCATGTCCCCTTCGTGCACATCTATCCGGCTAAGGTGTCCGTAAATTGTCTGCAGTCCGTAGCCGTGGTCCACGACAATGCAATTGCCGTAAATGCCAAGCGGAGCGGCATAAATCACCTCCCCGTCATTCGAAGCCTCAACTCCAGCATGTGCGGTGGAGGCGAGGTCGTAACCCAGGTGTGTCTGCACATCGATCTGCTTGCCCTGGTAGATGTAGTGGCGCGTGTCGGCAAAAGTGGCCTCGTTCTTTGCACCCGGCTGTCGGAGGAATGGCTGCGACCATAGGAAATGATCGGCGGTCTTGAGTCGAAGATCGGAAAGCGTTTTGTTGTTGGCGCGCCGCATTTCGCTATTGATCTTTACGAAACGTGAAACCATATCACCCGAACCGTTAGGGTCAAGTTCACCAACAACTTTCTGGATGAACTTATCATCCAGCTTTAACTCGTGAACCGTGTAACGCGGTTGCTCACGCTTGGGGAATTCGTACACCATTGGGCTGGTGACCTGGTTCCCTCCTCCGTACGACGCGTACACCAGCGGCACTGTGTTGGACGGCACGTTCCATCCGAACGCGAACAGAGAAAACAGACCGGGCTTGCCGTCGGGCATGGGCCAGGCACGAAATGTTTCATCGCCAACCCGGACTCCAGCCTGGTCATAATTGCCGCTCACACTGAAATTCACCAGATCTGCCATC
The DNA here is from genome assembly GCA_021324365.1 of Terriglobia bacterium. Taxonomy (GTDB): domain Bacteria; phylum Acidobacteriota; class Terriglobia; order Terriglobales; family Acidobacteriaceae; genus JAJPJE01. The sequence continues at coordinate 1,538 of JAJPJE010000062.1, forward strand.
CCGAGATACAGGTAATGTTGATCGCTATCGACGCTTACAGTCGGGGGATGAGTCACTATGGTGACGTCTGCCGACCAGGTTGCTGTTTTGCGCAAGAGGTCGTTCGAGGTCGCTTCCACCATGAGGCGGGCTTTGCCGTCTTTCAACTGAGGGACAGTGCTGGTGCCAACAGCAAAGTTGTAAGTGTCGTCGGACTGGCGCGTCGGTTTAACCATCTGCCAGGCAGGATAGGTCGACCCATTCTGCTCAACCGAAACGACAACCTTACGAATACCGTGCTGGTCGGTTATGTGTGCGGCAATGGCTGTCGATTGGCCGATCGCCGAAACTGCAGGCGTGACTTCAATGGCAGGCTTGGTTGACCGGACAAAAACCAGAACGATGGCAACTACGAGGACCATGAACAAAAACAGGAATATTTTTCGCACGAATTCAGAATAGCGCGTACGAAGAAATTTGCAGATCGGTTGTTCAACGGAGGCAGTAGCTAACTGGATGCCTTGCGTGGCTACGGCATCTTAGACACTGTTCAGTGCGAGCACCGATAATTGCTCGGCGTCCAACTGGACAGACTGCGAGACCAGAACACAGGAGCCACTCCCCTGGGGTACTTCCCCTTCGCTGATTACCACAGGCACAGATGCCTGGCGCAGCACTTGCAACAACAGGTTCAGTGAAGCGAAATCGCGCTGCGCCTGCTGGTCGCCGTAGATCAGCAGGCGGTAGAGAAATCGCTGCAGCGGCGATATCCAGATACGCTGAATGACAAGGCGCATGCAATCGACCTTTACAAGCAAATGGAAGTTAGGGGGACCGCTGGATATGGTTGCTCGAAGAGGTCACGGGTAGCTGTGATTGCGATCACACGCCCTTGTGACGCGCTTATCGGCACATAGACCGTGGTATCGTCGTTAAGCCCTGCCGCATCTCGCGCGGCATTCCCTCGCTGTAATACGATGCACCTCGATTAATCGCTTAGCACAACCTTCGGCTGAAACAGGGTACCGGCTACGCGACTGGCGATGGCGATCAGGTCGGACTGGCCGCGAAAGACCTTCACCAGCTTCGATTGCGACATCTCGGGGAGATTGACCGCTCGGCCGTTACGTATCATCCCGGCGACTTCCTCGGTCGTGGTCACTGAAGGAAACTGCGGTAAGAGGCGGCGCGGGTGGAAACAGTACTTCCCTGCTACTTCGCCGGGAGAGGTTGCGATTTGTTCGAGAGTGACACACTGGTCCAGGCAGAACTCTCCTACCGCCGTGCGGGTCAACGCGCTGAGGTGTGCTCCGATACCAAGGCATTGGCCCATCTCATGCGCGATCGAGCGGATGTAGGTTCCGGAAGAGACTTGAGTACGAAAGCGGGCCCGATCGTTCATCACCGAAAGAATATCCAGGGTGCGCACTTGGACCTGAACCGGGTTCAGTTCCACGTCTTTCTTTTTGCGCGCGAGCTTGTAGGCGGGTACCCCTTGAATCTTTTTTGCAGAAAATGGCGGAGGAGTCTGCTGAATGATGCCGACAAATTTCGCAGCGACCCGGCGCACATCGTCAAGGGCTACTCGAACGTTCTGTTGTGGTCCAGTGGGTTCACCATCGGCATCGTAGGTGTCGGTTGCAAACCCAAAACGGATTTCGCCCTCGTACGTTTTATCGCTCGTGGTATAAAACTGAGCTAGGCGAGTCATTCGGCCTAAGACCAGAGGCAATACACCAGTGGCCATCGGATCGAGAGTCCCCAGGTGTCCGACCGCCCGTTGCTGCAGGATCTTCCGAACACGATGAACGACGTCGTGAGAGGTCATGCCAGCAGGTTTATTGAGAATCAGCACTCCATTCATGGCGCGTTAGCTATCGTGGACGCTGACACGGGTTGCGGTCAACTCGTGATCCAAACGATCAGTGCCCAGCGATAGGAAAGGAAAAGAGGCGGCCATCGCGCCGCAGGGCCCCCATGATCCCGATTCGAGACGATGCACCTCGCTATACGACGCCGTATATCAATTACTTCCTGCTGGCGTTGAATATTCTGGTGTTTCTCTTCACTGCAAGCGGGCCGTTGTTACAACTGCATCCCTCAATGCAGATCAGTTCCGTGTTTGGTTTTGTGCCGGCACGAGTAACCGGCTTCCTGCAGGGCGCGCATTACGTCCGACTGGCGATTGGTACGGAGCCGATCAACGCGGCCAGCGCATTTGTCCCAATTCTCACCAGTATGTTCATGCATGGCTCCTGGTGGCATCTGATTGGCAACATGTGGGCGCTCTATATTTTCGGAGATAACATCGAAGACTTCCTGGGACACTTCCGCTACCTCCTTTTTTATCTGGGAACAGGAGTCATAGCTGCGGCTGTCCACTACGTGTTTAACGTCGGATCCGCGGTCCCAACTGTTGGCGCAAGCGGAGCGATTGCCGGGGTCATGGGTGCATACGTCATCCTATATCCCTCAGCGCGTGTTCTGACTTTTGTACCCTTATTTTTTATCTTCTTTTTCTGGCTGCCGGCATGGGTGGTTCTAGGTTTCTGGTTCCTCGGGCAATTCCTGGCGGGAGCTGCCAGTACCGTTGACCCGATTCGGCAAACGACCGGAGGCATCGCCGTATGGGCTCACGTGGGGGGCTTTGTCGCTGGTGTCGCAATTATCAAGATGTTTCCATCCCGTCCCAGAAGATACCGATATTTCTATCGATAGCTCCAGCTATCTCTTCGCCTGTCAGCCTTTGTCAGCTACAGCTTTCCGACGGTTGGAAGAATCTTGATCTCCTCCACCGAAGCCTCGGGCGGCATTCGCAGCGCAGCAACAACCACAGAGGTAACATCGGAGGGAGACATCATCTTCTCGCGCGGAGCCTCGGGCCAGAATTGCTGCCAGATATCGGTGTCGGTTGCGCCAGCTACCAGAGACATTACGCGAATTCCTCTTCCGCGCAGTTCTTCGCGAAGGGCGTTGGTAAAAGCCAGCACCCCAGCCTTGGAAGCGATATATGCCGCCGAGTTCGGAAATGTCTGATAAGCCACGATCGAGATGTTGTTTACGATCGTGCTTCCTTTCCGCATCAAGGGCAGTGCTGCGCGAGTGCAGAGAAACGTTCCGGTCAGATTCGTAGCAAGCGTCTGCTGCCAGACGTCGATTGAAAGCCTCTCGATCGGCAGTGCCGCGTGGGAATGGCCGGCGTTGTTGATAAGGATATCAATGTGTCCGAAATCAGCCTTGACGGCTTCGAATATGCGCGCGACGGCCAGTTCCTCGCGGACGTCGCACTGCAGTGGGAGTATCCGCGTGGCATGCACCGACAGTTTCTCGGCGGCGCTCTCTGCGTTGGCGGCTGTTCGAGATGTAATGGCGAGATGGCAACCCGCTGCGGCCAGCGCGTTCGCAAGTGCGAAGCCAATACCGCGATTCGCACCGGTAATAACGGCGATTCTTGCTTTCAGCGGATCAGCAGAAGATGAATGTCTTTCAGCCGTCTCTGGCATTTCAACAGCATAGCAGCGCGAGGCTAAAAAACTGATCGACGGCGAATGGCGACGTAGGTCAGATCAGATGCTGGGCCGAGTGTTGTTAAATTCCGTTGCCGTTCTTGCCGCGAATCAGCGCCAGGAATTCTTCGCGCGTGGGGCGTTCCTCGCGGAAGCAGCCGAGCATCGCGCTGGTTACGGTGGCGGAATGCTGCTTTTCGACGCCGCGCATCATCATGCAAAGATGGCGGGCCTCAATGACAACACCCACTCCTTGTGGCTGAATGACCCGCTGGATGGTTTCGGCAATCTGCGTCGTCATGCGTTCTTGTACCTGCAGGCGTCGGGCATAGATCTCTACCAACCGAGGCAGTTTGCTCAGGCCCAGCACGCGACCGTTAGGGATGTAAGCGATGTGTACTTTGCCGAAAAACGGTAACATGTGATGTTCGCAGAGGCTGAACATCTCGATGTCTTTTACGATCACCATTTCGTCATAGTCGACAGTAAAGAGGGCTCCCTTGAGCAGTGCCTCGGGATCCTCAGCATAGCCCTTGGTCAGATGCTGCATGGCTTTTTCGACACGTTCTGGGGTTCGGCGCAGACCCTCGCGCTCCGGATCTTCACCCAGGCGCACGATCATCTCGCGCACAAGATCGGCGTATGTGGCGTCTGCAATGTTTGGAACTTCGATGAGATCTTTGTCCATAGTTCGTCGAGAATCGTCGCTATTTGAGGGCATAGCCATCCCCCGCGTATTCGAACGAATTCATCATGGTTTCTTCGAGTCTTACTTTTTCTAGATGGGCCTGACGGAAGCCACGCTTCAAAATCTCGTATATGCGTACGCAGAGGTTTTCTGTTGTGGGGACTTCGCCACTAAATTCCGGAGTTTGATTCAAATTCAGATGATCGAAGCGATCAAGCACTTGAGCCGTCACGAACTCGTCCAAATCCACCAGATTGCAAACCATTCCATTGGCGTCGACTTGGCCGCTAACGGTGACCTCCAAAGCATAATTATGGCCATGACCGTGCGGGTTGTTGCACCTGCCATAGACTTCGCGGTTCGCCTCCTCTGACAACAATTCGCTGTGTAGGCGGTGCGAAGCGGAAAACATATATCGCCTTGTGAGATGAGCTTTCACGGTTCACCGTAGAAATCAACAAACAAGTCAGGCGTTTCGTATACGCGGACGCGGTACATCTTCGCCCCGTTTAGCTTCGTTTCAAGACGTCGCCAGATTGCGATGGCAATGTTTTCCGTTGTTGGAATCTGATTCGCGAACTCCGGTACCTCCTTATTCAGGTGGCGATGGTCAAAGACCTCAAGAACTTCACGGTTCAATACTTCCTTCAGCTTTTTCAGATCCAGAACAAAGCCTGTTGTCGGATCGATCTCGCCCGCGACCGTGACTTCGAGCGTGTAGTTATGTCCGTGACCGTTAAGGTTGTTGCACTTTCCGAACAAACGCCGGTTTTCCTCCGGAGAGAGCGCCGGATTGTGGTAATAATGCGAGGCAGAAAATTCAGCTTTTCTAGTTAGATACACGGTATTTTTCATTGTTTACCTGCAGCCAGACCGGACTCCGATTGGCTACGATCTCCGCTCGCAAAGGAGGATGTCGGATACGTTCTTCCCTTCCACGCTACTTTCTTCTTCCGCCGATAGTTGACCGTGGAATTCACCAATAGAACGGCAAAAATTGGCAATCCGAAAACCGAAAGCAAGGTGTTCAGAAGCCCGAAATGAGCCCGGAGGATGCGCCGGAGGAAATCCGTGCCGAACGTCAAAATGCCAAAAATTCCGAGATAAACAAACGCTCGTGTGCCGACGAGCATGCCGGCAAGTAGAACAGACAAAACTCCGAGCAGCAGCAGGAACTCAAGACCACGGATCAGTGCCAGGCGAATCGGATGTGGAAAAAGCACAGCCAGATTCTTCGACCAACCCTCCCACATCTGCCCGAAGTTGCGGTACATGCGGGTACGAACTGCGTCGCCACCATAACGGAAACGAATTGTCCGGCCGGAACGTTTCACGCGCTTGGCAATTTGAACATCCTCGAGAAGGGCGCCCGCGATGGTGGCGTGTCCTCCGATCCAGTCATACACGTCCCGTCGGATCAGCAGGTATTGACCGTTGGCAGCGGCGGTCGGTGATGCCGGATCGTTCACATCGACTGTCCTGTAAGTGCGCGTAAGCTCGGCGAAAACTACCGGCATGAGCGCTCGCTCCCAGAAACCGTGTACTTCCTGTTCTGGTGAATAGGACAGCAGATCCGCGCCATACTCCTTTGCCTCATCCAGACTGCGGCGCAGCGAACCTGGCCGATGCACGGTGTCCGCATCCGTAAAGAGCAACCATTGGCCGGCCGCAGCTTGCGCACCAAGCCAGACGGCATGATTCTTCCCTACCCAACCTTCTGGAAGATCGCCGGCTTGTATCAGGCGAACCTGGGGTGAGGAACGAGCGATGCTGGCCGTCGCATCGGTGGACTGATCATCAACGACGATGACTTCGAAGTCGACATCTTCCTGACCCACGATTGAGGCAAGACACGCACCCAGCGATGCGGCCTCGTTACGTGCTGGGATGATGACGGACACTTCCGTCGCCGCGCTAGCTGGCATCGACGGGAGATTGGGGTTGTCCGGCATGGCTCTAGAGTTATTATAAAGAGGTGATCCGGAGAATCCCGATTTTCGTGTTACTCAGCCTGTTAGTTGGCTGTTACGGTGGAACGAAGCCTACCCGAATAAACACCGAGGCTCCAGATTTCACGGTCCAAGATGGGGCACAAAAAATATCGTTACGCGACTTTCATGGGCAGGTCGTTGTGCTCAATTTCTGGGCAACATGGTGCGCTCCCTGCGTCGAAGAAATGCCTTCCCTCGTAGCCATGCAGCAACAGTTGAAGAATCGCGGCATCAAAGTTGTGGCCATAAGTATGGACCTCGATAAAGGCGCTTACGACAAATTCGTTCACGAGCATGCTCCGGACCTGCTGACCGTTCGCGACCCCGATCACCAGAGCAGCATGCTTTACGGAACATACAAGTATCCGGAAACCTATGTTATCGACCGCAAGGGTGTGATTCGGCGTAAATTCATTGGCGCGGTGGACTGGACAGCACCGGATATCGAGCAGTACCTCACGAGTCTCAGTGGTTAGTCTTTGGTGATAGTACACGGCTTTACACTGATCAGACCTCCTTGCTTTTGAGCCCGTCGGTTTCCCAAATCTTTGAATCTACGCTCCACAAAAAAGGAGAATACTGAGTTCTTTTCAGATAGAAGTCGGCTTTAGCGGCGGACAACTCCGGGCAGAGCTGCTGAATCCTACGACTGCGTCTAGGAGTGTGTTTCTCGCTGTATGCACATAAGCATTCGGAATGTGGCCGTTGCCGTCGTAACCCTGTGTAGTCTAGTTCTTCTTTCAGCCTGCGGAGGATCGAACGCCGCGACCTCGTCCACTCAAACCGCTGTGCCAACGGCGAACTTTTCAGCGACTGCTCCTACCATCACGTCAGGGCAGTCGACCACATTACAGTGGAGCACCTCGAACGCCACGTCGGTGGCAATTTCGCCTTCCGTCAGCAGTGCGGCGCTGCCAATGTCTGGATCGGTGAACGTTTCTCCTGCGAGCACCACCACGTACACGATTACCGTGACAGGACCGGGAGGAACGGTGACTCAGACAGTCACGGTGACGGTAAACGCAGCCGCCCCGACCGCGACTTTCACGGCCAACACAAAGACCATTACGGCTGGACAGTCGGTCACGCTAACCTGGCAAACGACCAATGCAACCTCGGTCTCGATTTCACCCGCAGTGGCAGGCGGAACGTTGAGCCTCTCCAGCAGCGCTGTGATCACGCCCCCGAGTACCACTACTTATACCTTGACGGCCACGGGCCCTGGCGGTACGGCAACACAGAGCATGACGATTACCGTGAACGCCGCTCCGCCCACAGTAGCCTTCTCGGCTACGTCGACGAATATCGTCGCGGGAAGTTCCACTTCCCTGCAATGGACAACAACAAATGCGACATCAGTCACGATTTCTCCTGCGGTCATGCCAGGAACCTTGCCGCTCTCAGATCCGGGCACGCAGGTTTCGCCTTCCCAGACGACCACTTATGTACTAACCGCGACCGGCCCAGGCGGAACTGCAACCCAGTCGGTTACCGTAAATGTCACCGTGGCACCACCGGCGATCACTTCGTTTACGGCGACGCCTACGACGGTCCAATCAGGTGGTTTCAGCACCCTGGCGTGGACCACAACGAATGCCACAGCTGTAACGATCACGCCTAATCCGAACCCGAACAGCGAATCGGGACCGCTGCCCCTGTCCGGGAATACCCAGGCTCTCATCAATGCAGACACTACCTACACATTGACGGCGACTGGAGGGCCGGCTACGACAAACGCCACCGCGACGGTGACCGTAACTGTGTTGCCGTTTACGCTGAACTTGACTGTCACGCCAACCACGATTCCGCCGAACGGAACAACCTCGGCGACCCTGTCATGGCAAACGACGGGAAGCGTCACCAGTCTGAGCATTCCGACCGTCTGTGGTGATTCCAGCACACCGGCTTGCGCGCTTCCAAACGGAACGGCAACTGTACAGCCCACCGTGACTACCACCTACACGGCAACAGCCACGGGAACGGGAGGCTCCATTACGCAGAGCGCGGTTCTGACAGTGTCGAACAACTCGCCTGCGGGCAAACTAAAGCACATCATCTTCATGCTGCAGGAGAACCGGTCCTTCGATTCGTACTTCGGAATGCTTGGGCCTTATCGTGCGCAGCGCCTTGCCCAGTTTGGCATTTCGGCATCCAGCTCAGACATTGATGGATTGCACTGTAATGACGCCAACTGTACGAATATCACGCTATATACGCGCAGCAATTATCCGCAGCCGAATGCGCCGGTTCATCCATTCCATTTGACGACGTCATGCACCGAGAATATGACGCCCTCGTGGGATGAGAGTCACTACGACGTGGACATCACGGGTAATAACTGGCCGCCAACGACTCAGCCCGGGTGGACGCTGAATCCCAGCGAGTTCAAGATGGATAACTTCCTGCAGACTACAGCCTCAATTACGCAGGTGAACCCGAACGACGATCCAAATGGCACCCGTCCGCTGGGTTATTACACCAATGCGGATCTGCCGTACTATTACGATCTGGCTACGTTCTTTGCGACGAGCGACCGCTGGTTCTCGCCGGTCATGGCAAATACGATTCCGAACCGCATGTATCTGTTTACTGCCAGCTCATTTGGACACGTGTTTCCAGATCCGCCTCCGACAGGAGGATTTAGTCCGGAGACGATTTTTGCAGCGTTAACGAAAGCAGGGGTCAGTTGGCGCTACTATTATCAGGACAACAGCGTATTTCTAGCGCAGTTCAAGGATTACCAGAGCAATCCGGCGATCAGCGGAAGCGTGTACCCGATTTCCGACTACTACAACATACTTAACGGCACCTGCAGCGGACAACCATGCGATCCTGATAAATCGCTCCCCGAAGTTGTGTTCATCGAACGCGGAGGAGCCACGGGTCTGGACGAACACCCGGACACCGGTACCGATAACCAAAAAGGAGCGGCGGTGGTTCAGAACCTCATCAACGCGCTCCTGAACAGTGATGCGTGGCCAGACTCAGCCTTCATCTTCAGCTTC
>JAJPJE010000107.1 GCA_021324365.1 Terriglobia bacterium
AGAAATTTCTCTCCGACCGTTGACTCCGTTAGAGAGGCGAGTAGAATCCCTCAACACACCTCGAATCTTTCCGACTCCTCCCCCGGACGTAGCGAAGGAGCCATATCATGTTCGCTTTTGTTTCTCGCCCGGTTTTCGTGTCTTACCCCTCTCTGATTCTCTTTGCAGTTCTTCTCGCGCTACAAAGTTGCACCAGTTGCAAAGGAAAAGGCCACGGAGGATGCGACCTCGCCTGGTACGAAATGCAATATGTGTCTGCGTCCAGTGCTCCACAGAACACTCCAGCGAATGCTATGACCGGAACGCCGGCCAGCAGCACCGATGGGCGCTTCATCGCGTTTGCTTCCCTGGCGACAAATCTGACCTCTCCTGCTCCGGCCGCGAGCAATCAACTGGTGTATTTGCGAGACATGTGCACGGGCTCTTCGGCTCCAAGCGGATGTCAGGCCAAGACAGTTCTAGTTTCCGCAAACTCCAGTGGGCAGCCGCCCTCCAACTGTTTCGGCTCGCCTGGTATTAATTCCCGGCCCGGGATCAGCGGAGATGGCCGTTATGTCGTTTTCGAGTCGAATGGATGCAATTTGGGATTCGGAGCCAATGATGGCGTGACGTGGCAAATCTACGTGCGCGATACGTGCACCGGACCGAATGGTCCCGGAACGCTGTCCGGCTGCACGCCGAATACGGTCGCAATCACCCAAAGCCACTTGCCGAGCCGGCACCCCACTATCAGCTCGGATGGAATGTACGTATCCTTCATGTCCAATGCGACAGATCTTCCAAACGACCGCCAGGGAAATCCTCCGGCGGGTACGCAAATCTACGTCGCCGATATCAGCCGTTGCCAAGGGCCTGGCGGCATCAGAGCCTGTCTGCCGAACATCATCCTCGTGTCACAAGATTCCAGCGGAAATCAGGCGAATTCCGGCGTCAACGAAAACGGAAACACCAATTCACCGCAAATCAGCCCGAACGGGCGATTCGTTGTCTTTACCTCCAACAACAGGAATCTCGGTGCCGGCGGCCTGGGAGCTTCGCCCACGCAGGTATTCGTAGCGGATGCATGCATCAGCGGCGGCGTGGGCATCGCAGGATGTAATGTACAGGCATACGGCCCTTTCTCGATCGCTTCAGGTGGGGCCCTGGCGAGCAGCGATGCTCAGACGCCGACGATCGATGGCTCCGGCCGGTTTCTTGCGTTTGCTTCAACTGCAACCAACCTCGCATCGAACGCCACCAGCGGCACGACTCAGATCTATTTCGTAGACGACTGCACGGTGCCCAAGGCTCAGACGGGCTGCGCTACCTCTGTCAAGCTTGTTTCGACGACACTGGACGGAACGCCCGGCAACCAGGCGAGCACTGCGCCGTTTATGGCCTCGAATGGGGGAGCCGTCCTTTTTCAGTCGTTGGCGACTAACTTCGTCCAGCCGGGAACGGTCCCGGGCGGCAGCATCTTCGTCAGCAGCACCTGTGCAGGCAATCCCAGTGGTTGCGTTACGGGCGCAGTTGGTTTCGACACATCGACTTGCGGTGTGCCAAACGGTGCCATCAGCCAGCCGGTGTTCGATCTCAACTCGGATCTGATTGTTTTCACTTCGAACGCCAGCAACCTTGATCCCGGCGCCACTTCTCAGGGTGTCTTTACCGGGAAACAGGGCCCGTAACCTAGTCGGACATGCGGTAGTCGCGTTGACGGTCACAGAAACAAGGACAGCGCAAGAACTGATCGGCTAAAAGGCTGATTGGCTGAAATGACGGACCGACTGACGAGAGGGACGACTAAATCACCGCTGCGCGCATTTCTTCGACAATCGCTCGCGCCGCTTCGGCAGGGTTCGGAGCGCCGGTAATCGGTCGTCCTACGACAATGTGAGAGACGCCGGCGCGGATGGCATCGGTCGGAGTTACCACGCGGGCCTGGTCGCCGACATCGGCGCCATGAGGGCGGATGCCCGGAGTGACGATTGCGAATCCAGTACCCAGTTCGCGGCGGATGGAAGCCGCTTCGCGGGCCGAAGTCACGATGCCGCCGCACCCGGCCATGCGCGCCATGCCCGCAAGCCGAAGTACTTGCGGTCCGATACCGCTGCTCAGACCGATCTCAGTCAGGTCCTCCTCGCTAAAACTGGTCAGAACAGTGACCGCCAGGACCATTGGCTTCGATGCGGATGAGTTTGCCACCTCCGTCGCTGCGGTCAGCATCTTGAGGCCGCCAGAGGCGTGTACGGTCAACATGCTCACTCGTAGCCTGGCTGCCTCGGCTACAGCATGCGAAACGGTGTTGGGGATGTCGTGGAATTTAAGATCGAGAAAAACCTTACGGCCGGAAGCCACCAGGTCGCGAACGACTTGGGGCCCCTCGGCCGTAAACAACTGCTTACCGACTTTATATATCTGGGCTGACTCGCCTATCGCCGACACTATTTTTCGTGCTTCGGCGGCACTGGATACGTCCAGTGCGACGATTAACCGATCCTCTACTGCAATGGGCCCATTCGGCGTCGGGCTAGGGTCGTGTACTGCTACGGATCGATTCGACATCTTTTGTCAGCCTGCCGGACTTCCCTCACGGATGGTTGGCCGCGATACGGGAATGCCTGACGGTTCCTTCCTGCCCCACTAGAGGCTCGCCGGAACCACTAGGCTGCTATCTGCCCGGTAGTTCCGCGTTCTGGTTCATGGCCACCGTAGTCGGGGTACGGACTATGTCCAACCTGACCGGTTCTATTCCATGTCCGGGAATCTGCAGCATCCGGGCCGCACCGTACGACAAATCAATGATTCGCGTATGGGGCACGGGGCCGCGATCGTTCACCCGGACGATCACGGATCTGTTATTGCGCAGGTTCGTGACCTTTACCAGGGTCCCAAGGGGTAACCTGCGGTGAGCGGCCGTAAACTGAAACATATCATACGGTTCGCCACTCGCCGTTTCCTTACCGTGGAACTGCTTGCCATACCAGGACGCATTGCCTACCTGGTAGGGCTTAGGGGCTTTTGCATGGCTCGGGCTTACTGCTGCCTTCGCCTGCACCGAATTGTGTTGCCTTCCTTTCTCGGGTCGAACCTCACTTCCGGTATTCCGGTTGGAGGCTTGACTGCCGGTGATGTTTGGCGGCTGTGCCGCCAGCAGGCTGGTAGCCGAAAAAGCTGCCACCAGAATGTTGGCCAGAGCTTGTCGCATCAAACACCTTCCTTCAGTTGTTTTCGACCCTCCCTTCTACGCCGAAGTTCGTGTAAGTCTATGGAAAATGGAAGAATCGTGTCAACCGTGGCTTGGGAGTTAACGGCAGGTTAATAAACCTGCATCGGCTACTCTGAACTCCAAAAACCAAGCGCGCCAGAAAGACCGACCTCAAGGGAGGGTCCAAGTCTGCTTTCTGGCGCGCAGTAACTTGGATGGGGAGTTTAGGCCTGATGTTGGCAGGGAGGCGAGCTGTTTTCAGGACAGGGGGAGGGATCGTACCAGGGGAACAAGGGAGATTTGGACATTGGATAACTTGCCGATCTAACAACTGATCCTTTGGGTCGTTGAGGTCCAGTTCTCGCTTCGGCAGATAACTCATTTGTTACTTGCCAAATCACAGAATTACCCAATTCCCAGCAGGGTGCCATTTTGTGGAGGAGAGTGAAAAAAACTGACAGCGACATTTCACGCACAGGACCGTTTGAATTACATTTGCGCCATGGTAAATCCCCCTGTCATTTTGTCGATCGCAGGTTACGATCCGTCATCGGGAGCTGGCGTTACTGCGGACGTAAAGACGGCGGCTGCGAACGGCTGTTTTGCGGTCACGTGTGTTACCGCATTGACGGTCCAGTCGACCCAGGGAGTTCGAGAAGTTCGTCCGGTCGAACCGAAGCTGGTGAAGCAGACACTCGCCGACTTGGGGAACGACTTCGAGTTCGCTGCGGTCAGAATTGGCATGCTGGGATCGAGCCCGGTCGCGGCGGAGGTGGCGCAGTTCCTGGAAGCGGTAAAGCTGAAGAATGTTGTGCTGGATCCGATCGTGCGATCGACGTCAGGGGCCGAACTGATCGACGCAAAGGGAGCCGAGCAGATGCGCGACAGGCTGCTGCGGCTCGCGGACGTGATCACGCCCAACATTGACGAGGCAGCGGCGCTTACCGGCATGAAGGTGACCACTACGGCGGAGATGAAAGCGGCTGCGATGCGACTGCACGAAATGGGCGCGCATAATGTGGTGATTACTGGTGGACATCTGTCAGAGGCGATTGATGTTCTGAGCATGAATGGGACCGCGAACTCGATTGAGGAGTTCCGGTCCCAGATGGTGGCGTCGAAGTCGACCCACGGTACGGGATGCGCGTTTGCAACGGCGCTTGCATGCTATCTCGCCGTCGGAAGGCCGTTGCGGCAGGCGGTTATTGAAGCGAAGGTATATGTGCGGGAAGCGATCGCCAAAGCCTATGCGATGGGCAAGGGCATCGGGCCGGTGAACCATTTATGGAGACTGGAACAAAGATAGATCGGGTCATTTAGTGATTTCACCATCGAGCCATTGAAAATCGCACGCAATGACTCAATGGCTCACTCATTTGGGCTGTTCATTGTCGGGCAGCGGCATCATGATTCCGTTGTCAATCTTCCCCTGTTTTTGCTGTGGCACCGAAGACTGGTTCGGCGGATTTTGTTGCGGCGCATTCTGCTGAGGCGTGCTCTGTTGTCCCGGCTGTTGAGCGGCACCAGGCTGCTCGTTGTCGGGGAGCGGCATCATGATTCCGTTGTCAATCTTACCCTGCTTCTGTTGGGGAGCCGGTTGCGCGGAGGTGTTTGGCTGATCTGCTCCGGGTTGTTCGTTGTCCGGGAGCGGCAGGAGCAGCCCATTCTGACTCGGACCTTGTCTCACCGGCGGACGCGGAACAACATGTGCCTGGGGACGTGGGGTCAACTGCGGCGGCGGCGCTGCTGGCTCGATCACGGGAGTGTTATCGCGGTGACGAAGGACGACCGGGCCACCAAGCCTCTCGCGCGCCATGCGCTCGGCGTCAATGCGCTGCTGTAGCTGACCATCGAAATTGCTGGCTACTTCGCCGATTTTCTGTCCCTCGATATCCTTCCGAGTCGCCATGGTGACATGCGCGCCATTACGATTCGCTTCGCGGGCCTTCTCGTAGTAATACTGCGCTGTCTCCTGGTCACCGTCGAGTTCCGAGAGGTACCCCATGTTATTGAGGGTGAAGGCGTCGTCGGGCGCGAGCTTATAAGCCTGGTTGAAATCTTCACGCGCAGTGCGTAGATCGTTGCGGTTCATGGCAGAGACGCCGCGGAGATTCAGGCGCGCGACGCGCATCTCCGGCGTCTCTTGTTTCTGCATCAGTTTTTGCAAAGCGCGTGCATTTCGAGAGGCGATTTCGCTAATTGGACGTCCACGCCATTCTTTGTTGATGGCCACCTGAACATTTTCCGTGGAGCCCAAACTTGCTGCCGCCGTGTAGTACTGCAGGGCAGACTCGTATTCGCCTTCCTGCTCACGAGCGAAACCCAGATTGTTTAGAGTGAATGGATTCTTGGGATCGAGTTTCAGAGCCTTTTGCAGGACCAGATCCGCTTCTGACGCGCGATCCTTATTTAAGAGTGAAATAGCGTCGATGTTGTAGCGGTTGATCTGGACCTGCTGATCGTCGGTGTTGCCGGCCACCTGGTCGACCGGCTTGCCCTCCAGCCTCGCATTATTGGATCGAGCGATGAGAGCGGAGGACCGCTGCTGCGCAGCGAGGTCATAGTAGCGCTGGGCGCGGTCGACCTGGCCATCGAGTTCTGCCATATATCCAAGGTTATTCAAGGTGAAGGGATCGTTCGGATCGAGCAGGTAGGCCTTATAAAAGAGCTTCTTCGCCTTGTCGTATTCGTGCTTCTCGACGGCTTTCACTCCATCCTGATTCAGTTGTTGAACCGGCGTGGGCTTGGTTCGCTTCGGAATGCTAATGCGGAGATCACCGGCATACAAAAGAGAAGTGCCCAAAAGCAGAGCTCCAGTCAGCGAGAGGGAGCGAGAACTGAACATGAAAACAGCGACCTCCGACAGGAGAGCAGAGCTGCTGGCTATACGCAGCCTCTCTCCTGTTCCTTGGATGGGTAAAGTTGAAACGTGTTTGCCTGCCTTCAAGAACAAACATGCTTCAGATGGATACCTAAGCGCCATCTGAATGGGGCCATTTCATCCAACTCACGTTGCCGGAAGCATCATCGAAGGCAAAGATGAAGCGTTTCTACCCATTTTTGTCTTTGGCTGCACTGGTGGCGTTCGCGATCAGCTCGTCGGGGCAGAATTCGGCTCCCAAAGGAGTAGCCAACAATTCGTCCGGTTCGGGACCTGCTACAGGCGCGAACAGCAGGACGGCAGCTCCGGTCACGGAACGTTATGACACCGGTGATCAAACGGCGGTCGGCGAGCCCATCCTGCCTGCGCCTCCGATGCCGAAAGGCAGCACCACCCTGATCGGCGGGACGGTGGAGGGGGTGGATCATGTGCGCAATCGTGTCGCGATCAAGCCATTCGGCGGCAAGCGGATGATGGTGCATTTTGACGAGCGAACGCATATCTACCGCGACGGCGTGGAAACGACGCAGTTGGCAATCCGGAAAGGCGAGCGGGTCTATGTAGACACGATGGCCGCAGGCAGTGAGGTGCTGGCGCGCAATATTCGGGTAGTGACCCAGTTGAATGCGGCCGACACGCGCGGACAGGTAATCAATGCTTCGAATGGCGAGCTTTCGATTCGCGATGAGCTTTCCGGCGAACCGGTGAAACTCGCCGTCGATGACAATACGCGGGTGACGCGCGACGGTAGACAGGTGCCTCTGACCGAAGTGACGCCTGGATCGCTCGTGGCAATTGAATTCTCGCCGAACAAGGCTGATCGCGGTGTGGCGCGACAGATCGATCTGTTGGCCGCACCCGGATCGATGTTTACATTTGCCGGGCGGGTCACGAATCTGGATTTATCGCAAGGGCTGATGTCGATCGCGAATCAGAGCGACGATAGGACCTACGATGTCAGTGTGCTGAGGCCGCAACTTCCCGGAGACCTGATGGTCGGATCGGACGTGGTGGTGAAAGCAGTGTTCGACGGGAAGGAATACAAAGCAAATAGCGTGGACGTAACGCAGGCCCGAACGCAGAATCGGTAAGAAGCACGCGCTCAAGTGGACGCCCCGGACTCTTGCCTTGGGAAGTCTTTCAGAGCATTTTAATAGTCTCCTCGTCCAGCGAAAGTCCCGCCCAGAGGCGTGGTTTTGCGCCGTTTTGAAAACGGCTCGACCGCTCGATCGTCAAATCGCTCGATTATTTGTGCTTCTGCTTCAGGATCACGCGGTTGCTGTGTGCATGGTAGATGTGAGTGCCTACCAGGTACCCGAGCGTGCCACCCATAATCACATCGGAAGGGAAGTGGTCGCGGCCAATCACGCGGCTACCCGCCACCGCAGTGCCCAATCCATACCATAAGATCTTACTCAACGTGGACGGATATTCGTGGGCGAGAACTGAATCCATCGAGAATTCTAAGGTCGCATGTCCTGAAGGGAAAGAACTGTCAATTGTGTTGTTAGAGAAGAAGTCTCCGCGACCGTTGCCTTCGGTCGGCCGCTGGCGTCCCGCGATCACGTTCGTGACCGCATAGAGCGCGGCAGCATTGGCGAAGCTTTCGGCGCTGAGCAGGCCAGTTTCGCGTGCGTGATCGTTTCCTTCCATGGAGCCGTAGAGAAAAAGTCCGGCGACCACTGCTCCGGTACCTCCCAGTGCCACGTTCGAGAAGGTGGAAGCCTGGCTGTAGCCCTTCACCGGCAGATAGCCGGAAAGATGCCGGTCAGCGGGGATGAATGCCGCAACGATCATGAAAGGGATTATGTATTTGGCGCGGTAACTCGTGGAATGGAATGGCGCGGTATAGATGTCGCGCTGATCCTTCAGCAGGCGTACCGCGATGTATTCGAGGCCGTGTTGCGATCCGGTAGTGGAGCTGGACGAGGGTTTCGGTGCGTTCGGGAGCCCCGCGTCGCCTTGCGACAATGCAGGTGACGAGGTGAGCGCAACCAGCAGCGCAAATGCAGCTACTTTCATAGCCATTTCGATGATGCAGAATAAACGTCTGGTGGCAGTGCAGAGATGAAGTTGTGTTCATGTCTGCGACGGCAATACAGGTCGTGTGTCATGTGGCTCAATCGGACGCGGGCATACAATAATGGGTTGGGGAACGGCATCGAAGCATCCAGAGGAGCTGCTGTCTGCCGGCGGCGCATGGGTGAAGGGGATAGCATGGCGCAATCATTGCTGGAGCGGAAAGTCGAAAAGCGGCCTGCGTCGGTGCGTCTGAAGGGGCGCATTTTGTTTCTGACTGAAGATCCGGAGCTGATCAAAAAGCAACTGAACGGCTGGGATTTGCCATGGGACAGCAAAAAACCGGGGAATAATCCGAAGCTGCGGGATGACATCTCGACGGACGAGATCACACCGGCGCACTTGTGTTTCTACTTCGACGAGACATTGGGCGAGATTCCGTACGCGGGGCTGAAATGCGGTAACGAACTCCCAATCAGGCGCGGCGACGTGAAACGTGGCGGATTCGTCGCGTCGGTGAGCGGCAAGCGGCGCGGCAAGGGATCGAGCCGAGAGCAGTCGCCCTACGCGGAGATGTCGGCCGGGATAAAGCTCGTCATCGCCGAGAACATCGAGCGCATATACAAGCAGAACTGCCAAAACCTAGGGATGCTGACGTCTACGAACTTTGCGCTGGTCGACAAAGTGCAAACCGGCGAAGAGATTCCTTTGAGCGAGTTTACAGCAGGCGAGGATGAGATCACGAAGCAGGTCATCGAGTACGGCGGGCTTTTTCCGTTCAACATTGCTCGCATGCAGAAGAAGGTTTTCCTGCCAGCGATCCAGACAGGGCCCCGGCCGATGACCTTGGCGGAAAAGATTCTTGCGCGGCATATGGTTGGCGCCGACGGAACCGTTGGCGTTCAAGCGGTGAAGCCGGGTGATACGGGGTTCACGCGCGTCGATCTGCGATTCTCCCATGAGTACGTCACCCCAATGGCGGCGATCTTCTACGAGCAGCTAGTAGGTAAAGATGTCCCGGTGAATGATCGTGAGAGCATCAAGTTCTTTCGTGATCATCTGACGTTTCTTGACGAGGTGATGTCAGAAGAGAAGCGAAAAATGGGACTACTCGATCTAGCGACTCAACTGAAATTCAAGCAGCAGGATTTCGCCAAACAGCAGGGGATCCAGTTGCATGGAGAATTAAAGGATCGCAAAGGCTCGGAGGGTATCTGCCATTCGGTGATGCTCGAGACCTATGCATTGCCGGGGCAGGTGAATGTTGGGTCCGATTCACACACACCGCACGTGGGGGCAATGGGTTGCGTTGCTTTCGGGATTGGCACGACCGATGTCTTCAATTCGTGGATTACGAAAGACGTGCGAGTTCGGGTGCCAGAATCGGTGAAGATCATCGTTCGCGGCAAACGTCACGCGAACGTTACCGCGAAGGACTTCATCCTGAAAATTCTTTCGCTGGATTACGTTCGTAGCGGGAAAGCGCTTGCAAAAGTCATGGAGTACGCGGGTGATGCCATCGAGGAGTTGAGCGTCGATGAGCGTGCCACGATGACGAACATGGCGGCCGAGATCGGCGGATTTACAGGCATCGTGGCGCCGGATCAGAAGGTGGTGGACTTCCTGGTGGAACGGCGAGGGATGAGACGAACTGAGGCTGAGAAGCTCATTGAGGGACTGTATAGCGATCCGGGAGCAGATTATGCAGAAGTCATCGAACTTGATGCAGCGGAGATCACGCCGCTGGTGGCGACACCCGGTGATCCGGGTAACGGAAGGTATGTTCGCGATCTGAATGCGCCGGTTCCCGTCGAGATTGCTTACGGCGGCACCTGCACCGCAGGCAAGAACGAGGACATGGACATGTATGCGCGGGTCTTGGCCGACGCGCTCAAGCATGGCAGGCGGATCGCGGACTCCGTGAAGTTCTACATCCAGTTCGGATCACAGCAAACACGGGAATATTGTATTCGTAAAGGATATCTGGACATCTTCGAGAAGGCCGGAGCACATGTGATCGAACCCAGTTGCGGCGCATGTATCAACGCTGGACCGGGAGTTTCGACGCGTCCGGACCAGGTAGTGATCAGTGCGCAGAATCGCAACTTCCCAGGGAGAAGTGGGCCAGGCCAGATGTATCTGGCAAGTCCGCTGACCGTCGCGGCAAGTGCGGTAGCTGGATACATCACCGAGTACGAACCGGTTGAGGAATTGGTCAATCGGTAGAACGCCATTAAGCGGTGTTTCCGCTGCACTCAGGATTGTGCAATTACAGGTAAGTGGAATTTCGCAATCCTTGACAGTCCCTTTGTTAATATAAGCGGTTGCAATCAATCTTCCCCGCTAAATAGATCAGGAGAGAACTAGTTTATGGCTTATATCATTGCAGAACCGTGCATCGGGACCAAGGACACGGCGTGTGTGGATGCGTGCCCGGTGGACTGCATTCATCCCAAGAAGGATGAGCCGGCGCATGCGACCGCGGAGATGCTGTATATCGATCCGGTAGAGTGCATCGATTGCGGCGCTTGTGTGCCGGTGTGCCCGGTTTCGGCTATTTTCGCGCTGGATGACCTGCCGGAGAAGTGGAAGCAGTACGCCGAAAAGAATGCCGCCTATTACGGCCGTAGCGCCTAGTTCAGTCGAGTTAGCACTGAGGCGCGCATCCGCTGGGAATGCGCGCCTTTTTGTCTCTGCGGCTATTTTGCAGCAGAGCACGCTCATGCTTTCCAAGGCTGGAACGGTCATTTAGAATCAAAGTTTGCGCGAGGCGGTAGACCTTCACTCGGCTGCAAGGGATCTGGCCGAGTTCCGGAAACCTGAGGGAGTGTCTCCCCACCTGAACGCACCCGACAACGGAACGATCGATGGCCTTGAAGCAGTCCGAGGCAGTGGTACTGCGCAGTTATCCGCTGCGCGAAGCGGACCTGCTGGTGACATTTTTCACCCGCAACGAAGGCAAGATCCGAGGAGTGGCCAAGGCTGCTCTGAAGTCGAGACGGCGATTTGGTGGAGCGCTGGAGCCGCTGACCTGCGTTCGCGTGTACTACGAGGATCGTGAAAAGCAGGAGCTGTCGCGCATCGATTCCTGCGACGTTTTGCAGTCGCCGCTGACGTCAGCAGTGGATTATCCCCGCGCCGTGGCGCTGGCGCACGTGGCGGAAGTGCTGGATGAACTGATGCCGGATCGCGAAGTGAACGATCCGATGTTCCGCCTGGCTGTCGCAGTACTGGCGCACTTACCGGCTGGCGCGATCTGGATGCCAGTGACCTACTTCGACCTGTGGATGGTGCGACTGGTCGGGTATTTGCCAGACCTGGGGGCGTGCGTGATTTGTGGCGAGCCGCTCGATGGAGAGCGCGCTTTTTTCCAGGCAATGGCCGATGGGCTGATGTGCGCGCGCGATAAGCGGCTTGCCTCGTCGGAGCTGTCGCTAGATTCGCGACAACTGGCAGCGGAGATTTTTCGGTCGCCGATTGATGCGTTTGAGAAGTGTCCGTGGCCGAAGGAACGAGCCGCCGATCTGCGGAAGATGCTGGTGCAGATTATGGAGCGGCACATAGAGAAGAAGCTGGTCGCTACCGCGATGTTAGCAAAGCTCTAGTGGTGGTCAGTGGCTGGTTGAGGTGGTGTGGCTGGCTGCGGAAGTCTGAAGTTTGAAGTCAGAAGTTTGACGGTAAGAGATTAGGTTGTCTCGCGAAAGCGGATCGTGAACGAAATCAAGAAGAACTCGCTGACTTTTCAGGAATTGATCCTGCGCCTCCAGAGCTTTTGGGCGGAACAGGGATGCGTGCTTCAGCAGCCATTCGATGTCGAAGTCGGCGCGGGAACCATGGCTCCCGAAACATTTCTGCGCGTGCTGGGGGGGAAGCCATACAACGTAGCCTATCTCCAACCATCGCGGAGGCCGGCCGACGGCCGCTATGGCGAGAATCCGAATCGGCTCTATAAGCACACACAGTTGCAGGTGATCCTTAAACCTCCACCGGAAGATGTACAGGACCTGTATCTGAGATCGCTGGAGGCGATTGGGATCGACTTGCGCCAGCACGATCTGAAATTCGAGGAAGACAACTGGGAATCGCCGACCCTGGGTGCGTGGGGCATTGGCTGGCAGGTCATGCTGGATGGCCTCGAGATTACTCAATTCACTTATTTTCAGCAGTGCGGCGGAGTCGATCTGGATCCGATTTCCGCAGAGCTGACCTATGGTTTGGAGCGGATTGCTGCATTTTTACAGGACGTTGACAGCATTTATGACATCGTGTGGGCGCGGGATCCGAAAGACGCGAGCAAAGTCTTCACTTACGGTGACGTTCGGTTCGCAGATGAACTGCAGATGTCGGTCTACAACTTCGAGGCCGCAAACGTCGAGAATCTGTGGACGCATCTCGGACTGTACGAGCGCGAATGCCAGGAACTACTGCGGGATTTCGAAGAGTTAAGCAAGAAGAGGGACCGGTACGAGATTCAGCGCTTCCCATTGCTGGGAGCCTTTGAGCTATGCCTGAAGTGCTCGCACTTGTTTAATCTGCTCGATGCGCGAGGAGCGATTTCGGTGACGGAGCGAGTCGGTGTAATCGCTCGCATTCGGCAACTTGCAGTTGGAGTGGCAAAGGCGTGGGTCCAGCAACAGGAGAACCCCACCGAGGAGCCGATGGAAGCAGCGCAAGCCATTGGGTAAGTGAATTTGGTAATTGGCTAATTGAAACGCCAGCGGTTAGCAATTAGTAGTTAGCATTTAGCTCCTAAACAGCGAGGCTAAGTTCTGACGGCTAATCGCTAACAGCTAAGATACGTGAGCAAAAGACTCACGTTTTGACGAGAACTGGCTACTGACTACTGTCTGCTAGCCACTGCAGTTGTGACCCTGCTCACAGTCGGTTCGGTTCTGGATCGACGAAAATCAATGGGATACGCTGACAGATGCCAGATTTCCTGCTCGAAATAGGTTGTGAAGAGATACCAGCCCGAATGATTGACGGCGCGCGCGAAGAACTGGCGCGACGTGTCGGTGACCTGTTGAGCCGCGAGCGTCTCGCCGAATCTGCCGTGCTGGAGCCCTATTCCACCCCGCGACGAATAGCCTTAGTGGCGCGTGGTGTCGCCTCGGCACAGTCCGACGTGGAAGAGCAGGTCACGGGTCCGGCGGTAAAGGTGGCGTTTAAAGATGGCCAGCCGACGCCTGCAGCGCATGCGTTTGCAAAGAAGGTCGGCGTCGACTTGTCGCAGGTCAAAACCGTCTCCACTCCGAAAGGCGAGTATCTCTCTGCCAGAGTGGTGAAGAAGGGCCGCAGTGCCGCTGAGATTCTCGGTGAAGCGCTCCCGCGGGAGATCAACAGCTTGTACTGGGCCAAGAATATGTATTGGCGTCCAGGGAAGACTTCCGAGCGTTTCGTGCGCCCGGTGCGGTGGGTAGTGGCGATGCTTGGAGAAAACCCGGTTTCGATGGAGTTCGACGGAATCCGGGCTGGAACGGAGACATCAGGGCACCGGATTTTGAGTAATGGGCCGGTTTCGCTGCGCACACCGAACACCTATGCGGAAGCTCTGCTCAAAGCGGCCGTTGTTGCCTGTCCGCAGCAGCGCGAGCAACGCATTCGCAAAGCGCTCGACGCTGCTACTCGAACCATTCCCGGCGCGCGCTGGCGCGAAGACAAAGATCTGCTGGAAACCGTAGTCAACCTCACGGAATTTCCTTCTGTCATTCTCGGCAACTTCGA
Organism: Terriglobia bacterium; assembly: GCA_021324365.1. Taxonomy (GTDB): domain Bacteria; phylum Acidobacteriota; class Terriglobia; order Terriglobales; family Acidobacteriaceae; genus JAJPJE01. The sequence continues at coordinate 13,812 of JAJPJE010000107.1, forward strand.
TCGCGAGTTTCTCAGCCTGCCGGAAGAAGTGCTGGTGACGGTGATGCGCGATCATCAGAAATACTTTGCGGTGGAAGATGCCAACGGGAAATTGGTACCGCATTTCCTGGCAGTGCTGAATACGGATGGCGATCCGCAGGGGCTGATCCGGCATGGCAATGAGCGTGTGCTCCGAGCTCGATTCCGCGATGCGCGCTTCTTCTGGGATACCGACCAGAAGAAGCCCCTCCGCGAGCGCGTGGAGATGCTGAGGTCGGTGACCTTCCAGAAAGATCTGGGCAGCTACTTCGATAAGACGATGCGCGTGCAGTTCATCTGCAGCCAGATTTCGACGTGGCTCAATCCCGACAATCCCGATGCAACGAAGGTCGTACGTGACGGCGTGGTGCATAAGGCTGCGCTGCTGGCAAAAACTGACCTTACGACCGAACTGGTGAAGGAATTTACTGAGTTACAAGGCATCGTGGGCGGGTTATATGCGCGCGTGCAGCAACTCGATGCTTCTTTGCCGGAACCCACGCGTTTTGCGATTGCGGATGCGATTTATGACCAATACAAGCCGGAGTCGATGGAAGACTCGGTCCCGCGCACGACTGAAGGCGCCGTTCTCTCGCTCGCCGATAAGGTCGACAGCATCGCGGGAATGTTTGCTCTGTGCCTGATCCCAAGCGGCTCCAAAGATCCCTTTGCCCTACGCCGGCAGGCGAACGGCATGGTAAAGATAATCGCAGAGCACAGGCTGCCACTCAGCCTGGCGAGACTGTTTGAAACGGCCCGCGAGGCCTATCACGGGACGGCGGCAGAAAAGAAATTTAAATCGCTTACTTACGACCAGGACATTCGCAACTTCTTCCGCGAGCGCCTGGAGTTCTACCTTCGGGACGTGGGTGGCTTCGCTTACGACGTTGTGAATGCTGTGCTCGCCGCTGGAGCCGATGACGTGGTGAATGCGGCTGAGCGTGCGCAGGCTGTCGCGAAAGTCCGTCCGTCGGAGGACTTCGAATCCATCTCAGTGGCATTCAAGCGCATGAAAAACATCTTGCGCCAAGCGGGCGAAACCGGGAAGCACGTTGGGGAACGAGTTGATCCAGCATTGCTGCGCGAGGAAGAAGAGCGTGCGCTTGCAGAAGCGCTGCCGAAAACTGCCGACTCAGTCCGGCAATTGGGCAGCAAAGGGAACTACGAACAGGCGCTGCTGGAAATCGCGAAGTTGCGCCCGCTGGTGGATTGTTTCTTCGACAAGGTAATGGTGATGGTCGAAGACGAAGGTGTGAGGGCGAATCGCCTCGCCCTGCTACAGGCGATGCTCAACGAATTCTCGACGATTGCGGATTTCTCGGAGATCGTCACGGAAGGCAAGAAATCCTAAGCGCTGTCAGAAGAAAGGACTTATAGATGGCCGCAACATTAACTCCCGAAGTAGAGGAAAAAATGGCAACTGCAACTCCAGCTAAGACTAAGTACGTGTACTTCTTCGGCGGAGGCAAGGCCGAAGGCGATGGCAAGATGAAGGATGTTCTCGGCGGAAAAGGCGCCGGACTTGCCGAGATGACGAACGCGGGTCTGCCTGTCCCGCCGGGCTTCACGATTCAAACCGAAGCTTGTCGTGAGTGGATGAAAGCAGGCAAAACTGCCGGCCACGTCGATCAGGAAATGGATGCGGCCCTGAAACGCCTGGAAGATCTGCAGGGACAGAAGCTGGGCGGCGGCGACAATCCTCTGCTGGTCAGCGTTCGCTCGGGCGCAAAATTCTCCATGCCGGGCATGATGGACACCATCCTAAATCTCGGCCTGAACGACCAGAGCGTGGAAGCGCTGGCAAAGCGGTCGAACAATCCGCGTTTCGCATACGACAGCTATCGCCGGTTGATCCAGATGTTCGGCAACGTGGTGATGGAGATTCCGAAGCACGCGTTCGATGAAGTCTTCGATGCGAAAAAGAAGCAGAAAAAGGCGAAGCTCGACACGGAACTCGATGCCAAGGCGCTGAAGGAAGTGGTCGAAGAGTACAAGAAGGTCGTGAAGAAGTATACCAAGCGCGACTTCCCGCAGAATGCGCACGAACAACTCGTAATGGCTCGCGATGCCGTGTTCCGCAGCTGGAATAACGATCGCGCGAAGCACTACCGCCGTATCAACAACATCGACGACATGCTGGGCACGGCTGTCAACGTTCAGGCGATGGTATTCGGAAACCTCGGCGAGACCAGCGGCACGGGCGTGGGCTTCACCCGCAATCCGGGAAATGGCAAAAAGGAATTCTATGGCGAGTTCCTTATGAATGCGCAGGGCGAGGACGTGGTTGCCGGCATCCGCACCCCGGTGCATATTAGCGAACTGGAGAAGATCAATCCCGGCGCCTACAACGAGCTGCGCGACATCACCAGCCGTCTCGAGAAGCACTACCGGGACATGCAGGATTTCGAGTTCACCATCCAGGAAGGCAAGCTTTACATGCTGCAGACCCGCAACGGCAAGCGTACGGGACTAGCGGCAGTTCGCGTTGCCATCGACATGGTGAGCGAAGGGTTGATTTCGAAAGAAGAAGGCTTTATGCGTGTCGAGCCGAACCAGTTGTATGACTTCCTGGTTCCGCGCCTCGACGAGAAGAGCACCAAGGTTGAAGTTCTGACCACGGGATTGCCGGCATCGCCTGGCGCTGCCGTCGGCCAGATCGTCTTTACGGCAGAAGACGCAGTCGAGAAGGCTGGGCACGGAAAGAAGGCTTCGGTCATCCTTGTGCGTGCAGAAACCACGCCTGAAGATATCCAGGGAATGGAAGTTGCGGCGGGTATTCTCACGTCGCGAGGCGGCATGACGTCACATGCGGCCGTCGTGACTCGCGGCATGGGTAAGTGCTGCGTGGCCGGCGCAGGCGAACTCGAAGTCAACGAGAAAACGAAGGAACTCAAGGTAAAGGGCTACACCTTCAAGGAAGGCGACTGGATTTCGCTGGATGGCACGACTGGACGCGTGATCAAGGGCAGGCTGAATACGCTTCCTGCTTCACCTGATGATCCCGATCTCCAGAAGCTCATGGGTTGGGCGGAGCAGTATCGCAAGATGGGTGTCCGCGCCAACGCTGACATTCCTCGTGATGCGATCCAGGCGCGCGCGTTCGGCGCCGAGGGCATCGGGCTCTGCCGTACCGAGCACATGTTCTTTGCAGAAGACCGCATCGGTCACATGCGCGCGATGATTCTTGCCACGACCGAGAAAGATCGCCGCGCCGCTCTGAAGAAGCTATTGCCGATGCAGCGCGCCGATTTCACTGGCGTCTTCCGTGCGATGGATGGCTTCCCTGTCACGATCCGCACCCTGGACCCGCCCCTACACGAGTTCCTGCCGAGCCGTGAAGAACTCATGGTGCAGATCGGGGTGCTTGAAGCGACGAAGCCGAAATCACCCAAGCTGAAGGAACTGAAGTCGTTGCTGAAGCGCGTGAACGATCTGCACGAACTCAATCCGATGCTCGGTCACCGCGGTTGCCGTCTCGGAATCACCTACCCGGAGATTACCGAGATGCAGGCGCGCGCCATCTTCGAGGCTGCCTGCAACGTCGCGAAAGAAGGCGTGAAGGTCTTCCCGGAGATCATGATTCCGCTGGTCGGCAATGTGAAGGAACTCGCCAACCAGGCCGCAATCGTGCGTCGCGTCGCGGAGGAAGTATTCACAGAGAAAGAGCGTCGCGTGGATTACCTGGTGGGAACAATGATCGAGTTGCCGCGTGCCGCCCTGGTAGCGGACGAGATCGCGAAAGAAGCCGAGTTCTTCTCATTCGGCACCAACGATCTTACGCAGACCACGTTCGGCTTCTCGCGCGACGACATCAACAAGTTCCTGCCGACGTACCTGGCGGAAGGCATCCTGAAGCAGGATCCCTTCGCGGTGCTGGATCGCGAGGGGGTAGGACAACTAGTACGGATGGGAACCGAACGCGGCCGCAAGACCCGCGAGAAGCTCAAGGTCGGTATCTGCGGTGAGCACGGCGGCGAACCATCGTCGGTGGAATTCTGCTATCAGGTGGGCATGAACTATGTCTCGTGCTCTCCATTCCGTGTGCTGACAGCGCGTCTGGCAGCTGCACAGGCTGCTTACACCAAGGAGCACTCCGGAGCTGAAGCAGGCAGAACTAAGTAAGTGGTTGTTGATTAGTGGCTAGTGGTAAGAAGGCCCGGTGAAAGCCGGGCCTTTCTGTTGTGGCGGCGATGGTGAGCGAAGCGAATCCATCTGCTGGTTCGCTTGGAGCAGCAACTCCAGCAAGTGGAAAACCATCCAGAACAGGTGTCCTGTAGCATCCACCCACGTCTATAACGCAGGAGGATGGCTATGCAGAGCGTGTCGGCAAAAATGGCCCCGGCTAAGAGAAGCCTGTGGCCTGCAATTCTGATCGGCGGAGGTGTCGCCGGAACCTTCGACATCATTTCAGCATTTATCACCTATGGCTGGGGTGTTCCGCGGGCGATTGCCAGCGGCGTGCTTGGATCGAAGGCCTTCCAGGGTGGAACTGGCGCGTGGATTCTCGGACTGGCGCTGCACTTCGTGATCGCGCTCGGCGCCGCTACGATCTATTGCTATGCGAGTCGGAAACTGGAGTTTCTTGCACCGCATTTCTTCGTCTGCGGACTGTTTTTTGGAATCGCAATTTTCCTCGTGATGAACCTCATCGTCCTGCCACTTTCCGCCGTGCCGTTCAAGGTCGGGCCCTTTAGTGTGAGGGGTATGATCCAGGGACTACTGGTTCACATGTTCTTGATCGGTCTGCCGATTTCGTTCAGCTTGCGAAAATTTGGTAGCAGATGAGTCCGCGAAAGTGAATCCCAGGTTAGCGCCAACTGACGGCACGAACCTGGGCACAACTCAAATGTGCTCGCCGACTATTTCCCGCTCGTACTACCAATGAAGTTATCTACGTCGTCGTGCATCTTCTTCAGCGATGGCGTGTTGAGATACACCATGTGTCCCGAATCATAGGTCGCGTAAGAAATGTTTTTGCGGTACGTGTCGGGTAGGTCCAGATGGTCCATGGTGTAGTTCGCGGCCAGATACGGCGTGGCCAGGTCGTAGTAGCCCTCCAGAACGAAAACCTTCAGGTACGGATTCTTGACCATCGCCTGGCGGAGCGCGCTTGCGGTATCCGGGAATCCTGCTCCGGCAGACCCCCAGTTCCACTCAAACACGTGCTCGCCATAAGCGTCACGCGCCGAAACGTAGTAAGGAACATCAGATTTGTAATTGAGCTCACTACTTAAGTAGTGGTAGAACACCGACGTGAAGGGTGGTTCCGTCGCCGACCCGGTCGGATCATAAAATCGGGTCTGCAGAAAGCCGTCAGGATCAGGTGCGCTGTAGCGGCCGTCGAGGCGCCCTACCCGTAGTTGCTGATCGGCGAGCAGGTAGTGCGTGAACGTCATTACGTCGACCCTCAGGTTCGCCCACTCGATGACCTCTTTGCTAAGCCCGGTGTAGTGCGCCAGTTTGTCGACGATGTTCTGATGCTCCTGCTGCGTCAGCGCATCTCCCTTTGCAAGTGCCAGCGTGTACTCGTTCATTGCCCACTGTTCTGCCTCCTTGCGGCTCTGCTCCAGATTTTGCGTCAGGTCGGGAGCAAGCTTGTGATGATAAGCGGCGATCATCATGTAAGACGGGATAAGCAGGGGATAAGGAACATCGTTTGTCTTGTTGAACTCCAGGGTCTCAAAGCTCAGAACTGTGGAGAGCAGGGTGATCCCATTGAAGGAAATTCCGTGAGACGCGAGATATCCTGCAACTCCCGCTGACCGCGTGGTTCCGTAGCTTTCACCGAAGAGATACAGCGGTGATGCCCAGCGCTGATTTCGCGTGATGTACAGGCGGATGAATTCGCCGAACGACTCGATGTCGCCCTTTACGCTCCAGAATTTCTTTGCTTCCTCCAAACTGGCGAAGCGGCTGTACCCGGTTCCAATGGCGTCGACCAGAACCAGATCGGTTCTGTCGAGAATGCTCTCGGTATTGTCTTCGAGTCGGTAGGGAGCAGGGGGCATTGATCCATCCGGCTTCAGGACGACCTTGCGCGGACCGAGTGCGCCCATATGGAGCCAGATCGATGACGCTCCCGGGCCACCGTTGAACGCGAACGTCAGGGGCCGCTGTCCTGCCGGGACGCCTTCTTCTGTGTAGGCAACGTAGAACATCAGCGCTTCCGTATTACCGACGGCATTCTTGATGGGAAGCTTGCCGACAGTAGCCGTGTAACGAATGGTGCGGCCGCCGATCACGATCTGATGATGTGTAATGACCGGAGAGGGTTCCGTCATATCGAAGTGCAGGTTCTGCGGAGTTGCCTTGAGAGCCTCGGGCGCTGCGCTCTTCTCTGCCTGAGCCTGCTCGGGAGTATGGCGAGGTTCTTCTGGCTTCGGGTTCGTTGTTTCAGTTGGGCTGGTTTTTTCAACCTGCGGCTTCGGTGGTTTCTTCTGCTGCGCGAACGTAGGCAAGGAAAAGGCGATCAGCAGTAAAAACGCGATTCGCATCGTGTGGTTTCGACTCATTTGGGCGCAAACTCCGGCAACGAAGTGCGACGGTCGATTTCGCCGGCCGTCGGGAAAACCTGCAATTGTATCGTGATCGAAAGGATTATGCTTTCACTGGGAAGAGATTTTTGAAATCGAGTGTCATTGAACTTTCTGGAGCCGGGCGATGAGTTTCTGCGCGAGGTTCTCCTCGGATTCCGACCACAGCACGCGGCCTGTGATCCCGCAGTTCTTTTCCACATTGCTGGTAAACTGGACGAGCTTCTGGACGTTCGCCCGTACGCGCGCTTCTTCTACGGCGGTGAATTCGATGTCCTCGTAAAGGAATGGTGTGTCGAGTCCGAAATCGATCTGCACATGTCCATTCTGCTGATAGCTGCCCTCATCGAACTCGGTACCGTTCGCGATAATGCGTACAAGAGAAGGTGACAGCGACCACTGGTTGGTTTCTTCGCTGGGCGACCACAGATCCCAATAGGTTTCGAAGACGTAGGCATAATCCGTGTGGAGAAGATCGCCGGCCATGGCGACCGCCTGCTCTGCGTCCAGGCCCGGGCGGAAGCGCCGTTCAAGAATGCTGGCTTCGGTCCAGGAAACGGGTTGCACGATGACGCCGGCTACACCGGGACGCGTAGAGGAATAGGGGAATTGCTTCAGGATAGAGAGCGCGCGCGGCAGCATCTCCGGCGCGGCGAAACTCGGAAACCAAACAGTAAGATAAAGAGGGTCAGGCATAGCTTGCTGTGGCGAACGGCTGGCTCACCCCAATTTGATTGTAACCGCTCGCACCCGTTTTCGCTGCAGCACTGAGTTTGTTATGGTGCGGGCGATGGAGGGATGGTGCGAATCGCGATTACCGGAGCGGCGGGATTGTTCGGCAAAGGTCTGCAGAAGGTGATGGAAGAGGCCCATGAAGTGACCGGCTTGCGGCATTCGGAGCTGGATATCACCGAACGCGATCAGGTGTTGCGGGTGTTCACAGAACTAGGACCGGAGTTGATCGTGCATACTGCAGCGCTGCCCGATATCGATTACTGCGAAACGCACCCTGACGAAGCGCAACTGGTCAACGTGCAAGGAACAAGAAACCTTGTCGATGCTGCCGTTGTAACAGGTGCAGGGCTTGTACATATTTCCACCGACGCAGTATTTGATGGGCAGAAGCGGACGCCGTACGTTGAGAGTGACGTCACTAACCCCATCAGTGTTTACGGCCACTAAACTCGACGCAGAGCGTGCGGTTCAGCGTTATCCAAAGCATTGGATATTCCGAGTGTCGGTTCTGTTTGGTCCGGGCAAAGACAACTTCGTGAGCAAGGCCATTGCGCGCGTGCGTGCCGGACAGAAACATCTCGTCGCTTCCGACCAGCTGGGTTCGGCGACCTACACAATCGATGCGGGCCGAAAAATCCTCGAAGTTGTAGTAGCCAGGAAGTACGGGCTCTATCACCTCTGTAATACGGGGCCGTGTACGCGCCTTGAACTGGCACAGGAAACGATCCGGCGGGCCGGACTCGATGCAGCGCTGATCGAAGGGGTTCCGGGGGGCTCGATGGGGGCCCGGACCAAGACTGAAGTATGCTGTCATGGAGATGAAAGCACTTCGTGATAATGGATTTGTGCTGCCGCGACCGTGGAAGGAGGCGCTGTCAGACTACTTGCGTAATGAGATTTGAGAGCGGATCAATTCGAAGAAACAGAAGACACGAAGGAACTTGATTAAATTAGCGCTACCGAAAAATCCAAGGAGGAGAGTTTTGATCGTGAGGCGATTGAGAACCGCAGGGCGGTTATGTGTGTTGCTTTTGTTTGGCAGTTTAGGTCTATATGCGCAATATCTTCAGGCAGTCCCGAAACCAACTCCGGATAATGCGGAGCAGAGAGCGACAGTCATGTGGAAATGGTTGCAGGATTGGCCCAATCTCGCGCGGTATCGGCAGGCGGATCAGGAACTCGGCGCGCCAAAAGCGGGTGAACATCGCGTCGTGTTCATGGGCGATTCGATTACGGACATGTGGAACCTAGCTCAATACTTTCCCGGCAAGCCGTATGTAAATCGCGGGATCAGCGGCCAGACGACCTCGCAGATGCTGGTGCGCTTTCGCCAGGACGTGATCGATCTTCATCCTAAAGTCGTCGTAGTCCTTGCGGGGACTAACGATATCGCAGGCAACACTGGACCGATCACGCTGGAAGAAATTGAGCGGAACTTCCAGTCAATGTCCGACTTGGCACACGCGAACGGCATCAAGTTAGTGCTGTCATCGATCACGCCGATTAACAATTACACGTTGCGATCAAAATTGTTTTTTGCGGAACGCTCACCCGAAAAGATCGTCGCCCTGAACAAGTGGCTCAAACAGTATGCGAGCGAGCACGGGTATATGTATCTCGATTACTTCACGCCGATGGTGGACGAAAATGGCATGCTGAAGAAAGATCTGGCCTCGGACGGTCTGCACCCGAACGATACCGGATACAAGATCATGGTCCCATTAGCTGAGAAGGCCATTGAGCAGGCAATGGCAGGGGCGTGACGCTTGTATTTCTCTCGTCGCCAAAGTAGGCGACAGGGTGGGGTACGCTTAGTGCTTCCGCTATGCGCGCCTGGGTTCACGTACGGCTTCGACCATGCGTGCCGGGAGGGGCTTCTCCTGCGGGCGCTTGTCCTCCACCTCCAGCGGCAGTCGCCAGTCTTTGGTTGACGCGCGACCCGCGGACATCCATGCGTAGCGTGTGAGCACGGATCCGGCGATGCCACAGCATGCGGCGAGTTTTCTCAGGCTGTCCGAGTTCTTCGAGAATACTGCTGCCAATCTCAGCAGCAAAGGCGTCGGGCCGGAGAGCACGCCTCCGGCCCGCGTGAGAAATCCGCTGCGGCCTCGCTTCAGTGGAGTGAGTACACGATTCGAATCGCTTTCAATATTGAAGCCTTCCCAGCTTTCGAAAGCAGACGCCAGAATGCCGAGCCAGTTTAGCGCTGCATTTTCGTTTCCCATTAACTCGAGCACCGACACGCCAGCCTGTAGACCCGACATGCCAAAGTGGACCGGAAGGGTCTTTACATTTTTATTCCAGACAGGAACGGCTGAGGCACCAATAAGAACGCCGGTGTAGTTGTGCAGGGGAAGCCCGAGGAGGGCTGCCATGCCCTGGCTGATTTCGCCGACGATGCGAATGGGAAGCCAGTCATAGCGGCTGCGCAACAATTTCGCGAAGGTAGCGGCGCCGGCCGCGCTGCCGAATGCAGTGAGCGTCCACGCGCCAACACTCATCGGGCTCTGCAGCTTGAACACGCGCAGCATCCCAAGGAAGCGTTTCGGCCGTCCGAGATCGGAAATCAACAGGACCGACGAGAGAGCTGCGCCGCCGACCGCAATCCAGCGCGCATCTTGCGCGAGCTTGTCATCATCGGCAATCCAGTCGGCGAGAGCGGCGATAACAGCGGCCGCGCCGGCCGCGCCGCCCACCGCGAAGTAGAGTGGAATCTCCCATGTCCACGGGGGCTGCTTCAGCAGCGGTATACCGTAGTATCCCGTTTCCACGCTCGCCCGAGGAAAAGGAGCGCCTTCAGGGTGCACACCCACGTGCTCGACTCTGCCTTTGCGCTCGGCCTGGCTACGAAGTTCATGCAACCGCGCCTCACTGGTTGCGGTCGGTTGTCGTTGCTTTTGAGATTCCGACGGCCAGGTACTCATGCTCGACTCCTTCGAGCGCTCACTTTGCGCTGCGAACGGCTGCTATGGCGTGATCCGGTGAATGCTATCAGCGCGGCGAGAAGGAATGCTCCGGAACCGATAACCGCTGACCGCCATGCGTCTTTCTGGTAGACGATTGGGACCTCAGGTTTAGGCGGCAGGTTGTACATGCGCGGATCGCCTCGAACCAGGAAGAAGGCATGCAGACCTTTAACGCTCGTGTCCTTCGGGTCGTATATTTGCGCATCTTTCATGCCTTTGCCGTGCAAGTCTGAAAGTCGGCTTTGTGCGTGCTCACGAAGTTCTTCCAAGTTGCCGAACATGATCGACTTGGTCGGGCATGCCGTGGCGCAAGCAGGCTCCAGTCCAACTTTCTGGCGATCGGTGCAGAAGGTGCATTTGAAGGCGCGTCCGTCGTCCTCATTACGCTGAACGACTCCAAACGGGCAGTTCACGGTGCAGTATCCACAGCCATTGCAAACGTCAGGTTGAAGGAAGACGGAACCAAATTCAGTTCGCACAAGCGCACCCGTCGGACATGCCTCCAGGCAACCGGCGACCTCGCAATGTTTACAGACGTCCGACGAAAATTCCCACGACAGATGATTGCCAGAGTTACCACCATCCCCTGGCTTAATCTCGCCTTCAACGAATTTCACGTGGCGCCAAGTGGAGAAACTCAAGCTGCCAGTATTGTCGTAGGAATAGCCGCTCAAGTTCAGCCCGTCTTCAGGAACATCGTTCCATTCCTTGCAAGCGACCTCACAAGCCTTGCAGCCGATGCAGAGGGTGGAATCGGTAAAGAATCCCGTGGTGTGCGACGAGTGAATGTCTGGATTCTCGGTGGGCGCGTTCATCGCGTGTATGAATGTGCTCATGCCACCCTCTGGATTTCGCGTTGGAACTGTTCGAGTGCTCCGGCACCATCGGGGAAACGGTGGCCCCTGGTTAGATTGCAGACCAGAGCCTTGGTTTCCATGATGCGAACATTGGGTTCTTCAGAAATCGCAAGCAGGTCGTTGGCTACATCGCCCTGAGCCATGCCTTTCCATCCCCAGTGATACGGAATGCCGACCGTGTGGATCTTGCGGCCACCAATCGTGACGGGGCGAACTCGTGAGGTAACCAGTGCATGTGCGGAGACGATCCCGCGCGGAGTCGTAATGGTGACCCACTCCCCATTGATGATGCCGAGCTCGCCGGCGAGTTCAGGCGAGATTTCGCAAAACAGTTCCGGCTGCAATTCGGCGAGATGCGGTAGGGTCCGGCTCATCCCTCCGGCCGTGTGATGTTCGGTCAGCCGATATGTCGAAAGGACATACGGGAAACGAGGATCGTTCGGTTGCTTGGCGTACGGGTTATCCGGACGTTGCTTGGTCTGCGCTGCCGGGTTGGTACCGTGATCCGGATATAGCGGATTGCTGATAATGGACTCGAGCGGCTCGTAGTGAGCTGGTAGAGGACCGTCTTTCAGGCCGCTGTTCACAAAAAGCCAGGCGACCCCATCGGAGTGCAGGATGAAAGGCGCATCTCCGGGCAAGGCATCGACCCCTTTTCCGTTGCGTAAGTCCCCCGGATGATCGGGGGACTTCCGCAGGTCGAAATCCGGGCGATCCAGGCCCGTCCACGTCTTCTTCTGCTCGTCCCACCAGACTAGCTTCTTCTTCTCGCTCCATGGCTTTCCGTCGGGAGCGGCAGAAGCCCGGTTGTAGATGACGCGCGAGTCGTTGGGCCACGCGAATCCCCAGCCGTGGCCAAGATAGTCTTTCGGTTCGCGCTGATTTGCTTTGTTCAGAGTGGGCTCAGGATGGAAGCCTGCATAAATCCAGCAACCACACGCGGTAGAACCGTCGCTCTTTAATTCTTTGTACGACTTGATCAGCTTGCGGTCAGTCCACGTGAAGCCATTGATCTCCCAGTCGATTTCATCGATTTTCGGTTCGGCAGTCGGGCCTTCAGTGGGATAGTTCCATTGCAACGCGTTCATCGGCTCATTACGAGCCGAGCGGTTGCGAGCAGCCTTGTCTTTGAGCAGGCGTCCAAGATGATAGATGAACCAGGTATCGCTGCGTGCATCGCCCGGGGGATCGACAGCTTTGTTGTGGAATTGCAGCAGGCGCTGGGTGTTGGTGAACATGCCACTTTTCTCGGCCTGACCGGCCGCCGGCATGAGGAAGACTTCGGTCGCAATGGACTTTGGATCCAGTTCACCTCGGCGAACTTCGGGAGAGTCGTACCAGAACGAAGCCGTTTCGGTTTCCACCATGTCGCGCACCACCAGCCACTTGAGCTTCGAGAGTGCGATGCGTTGCAGCCTGCCGTTGGGCGCGCCTACGACTGGGTTCTGGCCGATGACGAACAACCCGTCCATTTTGCCGTCTTCCATCTGGAGCCAGTAGCCGAGCTGAGAGTGATCGCCAGTTACACGTGGCAGCCAGTCGAAGCCCCAATCATTTTCTTTTTTCGCGTTATCGCCGTAGTACGCCCGCAGCAGACTGACAATGTAGCTTTCGTAGCTCGCCCAGATTCCAGTTTGCGCGGTATGTTTTTCGAGATACTTATCCCACGTGTAGGTGCCGACGTCGAAGAAGGGCATCGGTAGATATCCCGGAAGAATGTCGTAGAGCGTGGGGATATCGGTCGACCCCTGAATGGAAGCGTGACCGCGCAAGGCGAGGATACCGCCGCCCGGACGGCCAATGTTGCCGAGCAGCATCTGCAGGATTGCAGCAGAGCGGATGATCTGTGGACCTTTGGAGTGCTGCGTCCACCCGACCGCATAACAGATGGCTGCGGTTTTCTCCGGCCCCGAAGCATTGGTGAAGGCCTCGGCGGCCTTCAAGAAGACATCTTGCGCTACGCCGCAGTATTCTTCCACCATCTCCGGCGTGTAGCGGGCAAAGTGCCGCTTCAACACCTGGAACACGCAGCGTGGATCCTGCATGCTCTCGTCTTTGATGAAAATGTTGGATTTACTCGCCTCGCCGCCTCGTTGTCCGTGCCCACCTGCTGTCGGTGCGGTGCCAGTCGCGCCACGAGTTTCCTTTTCTGGCGACTCTTCGTAGAGCCAGGAAGTGGGATCGTACTGACGCTTCTCCTCGTCCCAGCCGGAGAAGACCCCGCCGAGGTCTTCCGTATCTTTGAAATCCTGGCGGAGCAGAAACGTAGCGTTGGTGTAATGGCGCACGTACTCGTCAAACCACCTGTTGTTCGTGAGCACATAGTTGATCAGCGCGCCAAGGAAGATGATGTCGCTACCCGGGCGGAGTGGCACCCAAATATCTGCCATTGCCGAAGTGCGAGTGAATCGCGGGTCAACATGGATTAAAGTAGCGCCGCGCTCTCGGGCTTCCATCACCCACTGAAATCCAACGGGGTGGTTCTCCGCCATAGACGAGCCCATGATCAGGATGGCGTCTGCTCGTGCAAGATCAGTTTGTGCCGTCGTGGCGCCACCGCGACCGAACGAGGTGCCCAGACCGGGCACCGTCGAGCTGTGTCATATACGGGCCTGGTTGCTGATACAACTCATTCCCAGGCCACCGGCGAAGAGCTTCTTGATCAGATAGTTTTCTTCATTATCGAGAGTGGCGCCGCCAAGGTGAGCCATGGCCGCGGTGTGCATCACCGGTTCGCCCTTGTCGTTTTTCTCGACAAACGTGCGCTCGCGGGTGTCCCACACTCGGTCGGCAATCATCTGCATGGCCGTGTCGAGATCGACTTCTTCCCACCGGGTTCCGTAGGGACGACGGTACTTTACTTTCTTCAAGCGACCTTCATGAGTGTGGAGCTGATAAGTGGCCGAACCTTTGGGGCAGAGCCGTCCCCGCGAGATTGGCGATTCGGGATCGCCTTCGATCGAGACCAGCTTATTGTCTTTGTGGAAGATAAGCTGCCCGCACCCCACGCCGCAGTACGGGCAAATAGATCGAGCTACTTCTGCCCCGTGATTCTTGGGAACCAGGTGTCGCGTACGCTCGCTCCAGGACTCCGGCCCCGTTCCATCGGCACCAGTTTGTATCTGCTTGATAACAGGCCAGCGAGACAGCAGCTCTCGAATCATGAATGCTCCAGGGATGGGAGAGGCGGAATTGCCCCTCCCTCGTAGAAGCCTGACACCGTCCCGCGGTTGCCAGCGAAAATGAAGGGCGTGCTACGCTGATCGCGTTTGTCAGCAGCACGTAAAGGAGCATCACTTGGCGAAGGGCTATATCAATCTTCCTGGCCGTGAGAATTTACCATTCAGCGACGGAGTTCTGGTTGGAGATACGCTTTACATGTCGGGACGCATCGGAATTGATCCAAACACAGGCTATGCGCCGGCGGATGTAGATCAGGAGATCACATTCCTGATGGATGGAATCAAATCGGTACTGGCAAAAGTGCAGATGAGCATGGATGATCTCGTTTATGTTCAGATCTTTTGCCCTGATCTATCGTTATTCGATAAATTCAACCAGAGATATCGGACATATTTCGGCGGAAGTCTGCCGGCACGTGCGTTCATTGGATCGGGGCCGCTGTTGAGAGGCGGAAGATTTGAAATCATGGCGATGGCAAGGAAAGGCTGATCCAAGTTCGCACAACATAGTATCCATGTCGGGAAAGAGCACGGCTCCGCTTTGTATGACCACATGCCGGCGAGAAACTGAGCGATTCCGCCAAAGGTTGCGGCGAAAGGCGCAAGATAAAGTTCGGTAACAGAATTACCGTACCAGTGAGCGATGCGGGTCGCTACCATGAAGGTAGCGCCGGCAAAGCCGTAAAGCCCAAGGATGGAGGGCGCCGCAATCGGCGCAACAATACTTCTGTGGAACCTGATCGTTTGTTAACGGTTGCTGTGGCATTCTGATAACAGGATTGGGCATGAGTTTTTCCTCCAAGGCTGAGCGCGAGTCCACCAGCGCCGGCGCCGTTATCCCTTTCGATATTGGAATCCGTGGACTGGCTACGCAGATGCGAGGCGAAGGATCATGTTATCCGGGGGATACGCCAATATCGATACGGCAACGAGGATACGTTGCGAAAAGGTAATGAATACAGGTACGGTGTTGCGTATGTTTTCTGGCCGGAGCCGCTGGAATCTTCAACCGAACGAGTTCTCTTTAGCCATCGAGCGGCAACGAAGCTCCGCTTCCGGAGTTCTGGATCTGACAGCTTCTAATCCGACCACTGTCGGATTTGACTATGACGAAGAGGCGATTCTGTCTGCCATGAATAATCGCAAGTCGCTGACATATGAGCCGGACCCGCGAGGTTTGCTGAGCGCCAGAGAAGCGGTCGTGCACTATTACAACGAGGTACTGCCGGCAGCTGATATCGATGAGCGATGTTTGATTTTAACGGTCAGTACGAGCGAGGCCTACTCGTACGCATTCCGGTTGCTCTGCGATCCGGGAGACGAGATTCTGGTCGCAGCTCCCAGCTATCCTCTATTCGAGTACCTGGCGGAAATACAGGATGTGCAACTCGTCTCGTACGAACTGGTGTACGACCACGGATGGCAGATCGACTTCCACTCTTTGCGTCAGAAACTGACTGCGCGCACTCGCGCCATCGTGCTCGTGAACCCGAACAACCCAACTGGATCGTACATTTCCGGCCAGGAAAAAACAGAGCTGAACCAGATTGCGGCGGAGGACAATCTCGCACTGATTGTGGATGAAGTGTTCCTGGATTTTGCGCTCGACGGAGCACGACACTTCAGTCTCTTCGCCAACCAAGACGCGCTGACATTCACCTTGAGTGGTATCTCGAAAATCTGTGCTCTACCGCAGATGAAACTCTCATGGCTCGCAGTTTCAGGTCCCGCGCAACAGAAGCGAGAGGCGATGGACAGGCTGGAGGTGATCGCCGACACATATTTGTCACCAAGCGCTCCGATCCAACATGCATTGGGAACTCTTTTAGAGACCAGAGCAGGCATTCAGACGCAAATCACCGGTCGACTACGGCAGAACCTTGCGGAACTGGACCGTCAGCTGGCTGCACAACAATTATGCTCTCGCTTACAGGTGCAGGGTGGCTGGTACGCTGTCCTCCGAGTCCCCGTGACTCAGTCGGACGAACAACTCGCGACCGAACTCGTCGAACAGCAATCAGTGGTCGTGCATCCGGGCCATTTCTTCGACTTTCATGTCGACGGCTATCTGATCGTGAGCTTGATTACGCCTGAACGAGAGTTTTCCGAAGGCATTCGCCGGGTTCTGTCTTTTTTCCACTGAGTTTAAGGCTTCTGCAGCGGACGAATCAGCACTTCGCTGACAAAGGAGCGAGGTTCCTGGGTGACGAGCATTTCCACTACATGAGCAACGTCATCGCCCTGGAGCATCTTCAAGACGTTCTTACCTTCGTGCGGGCTGAGCTCCGACTGGGTTGAGCCCGGACAGATCACTGTGACGCGGATGTTGTGGGGCCGAAGTTCCTCCGCGACCGAGTAGCTCAGGCCATTCAGACCCCACTTCGAGGCTGCATAGGCCGCTCCCTTCGGAAGCGGGTTCTTACCTGCCAGCGAGGAGATGTTGATGATGTCGCCCCGCTTGGCCGCAATCATCAGGGGTGCGAAAGCGCGAATCATGTAGTAGACGCCGCGCAGATTTGTATTGAGGATGGTGTCCCATTCCGCGGGAGACAATTCGTGCAACATCGTCGAAAATCCCCCAATTCCAGCATTGTTGACCAGAACCTGTAAACCTCCAAATTCACGGTTGACCTGATCGGCAGCAGACTGCACAGAATTGAGATTTGTTACGTCACAGGGTAGGGGACGGCATTTTCCGCCGTGAGCCTGAATTTCAGCAGCAGTCCGCTGCAGCGTGGTGTGGTCTCGTCCGGCGATCAGGACAGTGGCACCCAGTTCGGCCAGTTTTTGTGCGATGGCACGGCCAATCCCACGGCCACCGCCGGTAACCACCGCAGTTCCATTTTGCAACTTTTGGGCAGGCATCGGTGTCCTTTCTTATGAAGGTGAAGGTGAAAGCGCTTCGAAAGCGGCCAAAAACGGCAACATTGTCATTTTGGGCAGCATCGAAATTAGCATTGATGACGGCGGGACCACACCGTTGCATTTACATTACTTGCCTTAGACGAACTCTGGTTCTTATAATCCAGCGTCCGACAATTCCGTGTCGCTGCTGTCGCAGTGAGATCCGGACAGGCGGAGAAATGTCTGTTCCAGGCTCGCATTGTGCGGGTGGGTGATTCTACCGCGCTGGCTTGATTCGTTGCTGGGTGCGTGCCGTGATATGACTCGCGTCACTACTTTTCCCGGAAGTTAAGGAGCTACTTGATGAAGAAGTCGCTAGCGATGCTCGTGCTAATGTTTGCGACTGGGGCGCTTGCCCAAACTACGCCACAACAGCCAGCCGCTGGACAAGCCGGAACTGCGGCTCCAGCGCAGCAGAAGAAGGAAATTAAGAATCCGGCCGAATACAACGCTTACATGGGCGCGATCCAGCAAACAGATCCCAACGCCAAAGCGTCGGCTCTGGAAGCCTTCCTGCAAACCTATCCCGATTCAGTGATGAAGGAAGATGCGCTTGAACTGCTGATGCGCACCTATCAGCAAACTAACAATCTTCCCAAGACCGAGGACGCCGCGAACCGGTTGCTGCAGGTAAATCCCAAGAATGTAACCGCTCTCGCTTTGCTGAGTTATGCCCGCCGGATGCAAGCGTTGCAGGGCGGCCCCAACGCACAGCAGACCCTGGCGCAAGCTGCCGATTACGGCCAAAGAGGCATTGAAGCGCTGGAGACATATCAGAAGCCCGAAGGCATGAACGATCAGCAGTTTGCGCAATTGAAGACGCAGCTTGCCGGAATCTTCAATGCGTCGGTTGGGTTGAACGCGCTACAGACGAAAGACTATCCGAAGGCTCAATCGCATCTTGCGGTTGCCGTGGCTTCGAACCCAACAGATTTTGCGACCACCTATCAGTTAGCCCTAGCCGATCTGGATGCCCCGCAGCCTGATTACCTGGATGGCCTGTGGTACGTTGCGCGCGCGGCCAACCTGGCGCCTTCTCCGCAATACAAGCAGCAGATCGGCGAATACGGACGCCGTAAGTACATCAAGTACCACGGCGGCGATGACGGCTGGTCGGATATTCTGGCGCAGGCCGCGGCGAGTCCGGACAAGCCGGCAAACTTCACCATTAAGCCGGCTCCAACACCGGCCGAGCAGGCCGCGGCACTGGTGCAGCAAAAGCCCGTAGCCCAGATGTCATTCGATGAAATCCAAATGGTGATGACGTCGGGTAATCAGGATGCTGCCTCAAAGGTCTGGAATGATCTCAAGGATAAGCCCATCGCTATTGAAGGCAAGCTTATCTCGGGCACGCCGACGAAGCTGATGATCGCCGGGACCTACGATGATATTCAGGCCAACAAGGCTGATATCGAACTGACGATGACGACGACGATCCCCGCTCGGATCATGCCGAAAGATGGCGCTACCATTCAGTTCCAGGGATATCCGGTCACCTATGATCCGAATCCGTTCATGGTGCACATGGATCGTGGAACGCTGATCCTTCCCAAGGGCGCGGAGACACCGAAGAGAACAGCTCCAAGCCGTCGCCGGTCGCAGTAATTCCGCTATAAAGAAAGAAGGCAGCCCATTGTGGCTGCCTTTTCTATTTCTATTTCAGAAACTCTAAGAGAGCTAGCGAGCGGCTTTTTTCTCGAGTGCGAAGGCTGGGCGGGCACTGCGCGGCGGACGCTTGGAATCACGCAAGGCGCGCATATCAATCTTCAACTCGTCGATCGTCCGGGACAAGGTGTTGCGGTGCATGCCAAGCTGCCTGGCAGCCCGGCATTGATTGCCGTTGCTTTCCTGAAGAACGGTGATGATGAATCGCTTTTTGAATTCTCGAACAGCTTCAGAGTATAAAATCCCGCCTTTGTACATTTGCGTGACGAGTGCTTCCA
>JAJPJE010000070.1 GCA_021324365.1 Terriglobia bacterium
ATTTGGCGGCGGGAATGGAGTTCCATCCGCAAGAACCAACTTCCCGGGAGCACTCAGCTTTGGATTTGGCGGCGGGAATGGAGTTCCATCCGCAAGAACCAACTTCCTGGGAGCACTCAGCTTTGGATTCGGCGGTGGGAATGGAGTTCCATCTGCCCACGCCTGCGCACCCGTTACTATCAACATAACTGCAAATACAAATCCACCAAGAACCTTCTTCATAACTTACTCTCCTGATGCCAGTTGGCACGCGAACAGCATCGACGAAAAGCCGCCGAAAAAATCAAAATGCTTGTGGAATTCCTGAATTTGGAACAAGATTTGACGGTTCGCGCATTTTTGCCAAAATTGGTGTTTACTAAACCATATGCGGCCTAGCCCAAAAGATGACTTCGAGCGCAACACCCTGAACTCCATCCCTGGAACCCTTGGGAAGCTCGAATACCTCGCCCAGTTAAGGGAGGAAAATGGACGCTATTTCCATTGGGGATTGGCTCGGGCTCACGGCGACGACGCTGCCGCCGGCGCGTTGCGGGAAACTCATCTCTCTCAGTTTCTCGCGGTCTTGCGGGCGCCCCTCACGGAGTTGTGGAACGAAATCCGGCAGAACGCGGAAACCCACCAGCTTCCGGTCAATGAGTATGTAAGGGAGTTGTTACGATTGGGTCGCGCGTTGATCCCTCCTGTCGTCGACGGAGGATCCAATCAGCACTTCAATTCAGTCTTGCTGGCGCTTTCTGAGCTGGCTGCGCAACGGGACGCATCGTCGCATCAAGACGCATTGCTATCCCAACCACCTGTCCGATAACTTCCGCGTCCTGAGGATGCCGCATGATTCGCGGAGCCACAGGCGAAAGCGGATGCGGTTGCAACACGATCCGTTCATTCTTCTTCAATGTGCACCAGCAGCAGATGTGCTCGTCGCGCGTTTCCACGAAGTAGATGGGACGCTCATACTCTGAACGCCAGACCCCTTCTTGAACTTCGTTCTTCGATTCGTCAATCTGCAAAAACGTTCCCGGCAGGATCAGCGGATACATCGTGTAGTCGTCGGTCCCGACATAACCGTACGTGAAATCGGCATTCGACAGCGGCTCGAGATATGACATCGGAACGATGCCCCACTTCTCCACCATACGGCCCAGGTTCACCGTCTTTGTCAGGTCGAAGCTCGGATCTAGTCGTACCGGCAGCTTCACGTCACCCTGCAACTCGAGCGCTGCAAAACGCGTTTTCGGCGCCTCAGCCAACGCCAGGTCGGCAGAATAATTCTCCGTGTCGACGCCATACCACGACAGCATCGTTTTTATCGGAAGACGATAGATCACCGCTAGCGAATACAGCCGGTGAAGGCTGGGCACGACGCTCTTGGTTTCGAAATCGGAAAGGCGGCTGATCGGAATGATGTACTCTTCCTCTTTCCGCCGTTGCGCAATTCTTTCACTGGCAACTTCCACATCGCGCAGTTTATAGCCTAGACTTTCGCGTAATGCCTTGAGTCTGGCCCCTGGCGTCGTCACAACCATACTCCATCAACGGGTGAGTCAGAAAAACACAGCCTGCTGAGGTTGATTATATTCAGAAAAAGCCCCAATTCATAGCGTCGACAATGGTACTCGTCCCCGATTGTCGACACCCGACACTTCCCTGAAGACCGAGATAGATGTTGCTGTTGAAGAACTCATCCATACCGCCGGAACATCTTGTTTCGGTAACCAATCTGCCGCGTCCAAGAAAGGAATTTGTTACGTAATTCCGTAGCTTCAACCCGAAAATGTCGGCTTCCGCTGGCACGAATCTGATTCACGTCACACTACTCACTAGTCGGCCCGCGATGTGTTTTCGATCTCCTTCCGCATTTCGCCCTCAAATTTATTAAGCGATTGACACGATACATTCTGCCGAGGTGGAGGGCACGACGATTCTGGGGCTCCCAACACTCATCCCTCCCACACGAACGCATCGAAGACTTTCCCCACTCCGAAACCTAACCTCTTATACAGATCCACTGCGCGTTCGTTGGCCGCAGTTACGGTCAGCGAGAGCGTTTTGAAATTCCGTTTGCGTAACTCTTCCGCACTGGCTTCAAGCAGTGCCAATCCAACTTTGCGGCCTCGATATTCCGGCAGTACACAGACTTGCGTCACATGTCCGATATTTTCCTTTACGCGCGAACACAGGATTAGTCCCATCGGATTGCGGCTGGCGCGATCGGTTGCAACAAACGACGAACCCGGATCGAAAATGCCGCAACCGGGAAAACGTACGATGTTATTCAGAAACCGCAGTGCGCCCTGCACGGTCCGGTATTGATCGTTAATCTGCGAATCGATGTGCCCGCGATAACACGCCGTGATGAGCGCAGCGGCATGCTGATAGTCGCTTTCCTGCCAGCGCCGCAGTTCAAAGCTGCAGGGCTTCGCTGTGACTTGCGCGACACCGGTTCTCCCTTCCAAAGCCAATTCCATGAACAACCGCGGATAACGCTGAAAGCCCTGATGTAGAAACGGACTCGACACTCGCCCGGTCTCATGGAGAAGCAACTGCGCTTCAATCCGATGGACTCCTGGCGACTCCTGTAGTGTCTCCAACACGTGCGTGACAAGCTTCGTCTCTACCGGACTCTCTTTGCCATTAGGCGCTTGTTGATGAGCAACATACAAATCGCCGATCACGCCTTTGTTACCTTCGTATACGAAGAAGGCATAGCCATGCAGGCGTCCGCGATCGACTGCTGCGTAACCAGGCAGAATTCGCGCATCCACGTAGCGCAGGATCATATCCGCCGACGAGCTGTAATCCCAGGCAAGCTCGTCCGACCACACCTCCGTCTCCTCTTCGAGAAGAGGCCGCAGATCAGCTGAGGTGAAATGCCTGAGATCGATGATTTCCATTAGTCCTGTTCGTTTGGATGTTCCCGGTGCTCCCAATGGAGCAGTCGCACGCAGACTTGGAGTCTAAGCTGCCGTGCAGGAACAGGGCAACGGGGGAACATGAAAGAGCAACGTGGAATCACAAGATTCGGTGACGCATAACCGGTCAACAGTGATCACCGGGGCGCACGGACCAGTTCGGCTGGCGCCGACATTCCCCTCTCATGGCTCTTCACTGCTTGCAGTTATTGCCCGCTCACGCGCAAGAGCATGCCGCTGCCGCCCCGCACTTCGATCTTCCCTTGCTCTGACCTTAGCGTGAACTGGCCCATCGGATCGGTGCGGCCGGCATGCGCAAGCGTCAATCCCTCATAACCATACAATCCGCATGCACCCGAGGAAAACACCCACGTCGCTTGTGGCTCAGAGTTTCCGGCCACTTCGTCTCGACATTTGCTGCCCGGAACTGCCCTCAGCGACACCAGTACACCACCAAATAAAGCCTCACCAACTGTATGCTCCCGATACGTAACGGGACCACCCTGTCCGTAAGCCATTTCGCCTCCGATCAGTTCGTGCTCCGTCCACGCCCACGGCGTGCCGCGATCCGGACCGGTTGGCGGAACGTACACGTCCTCCACATCCATCATCGAGGCCAGCGCGCGCAGATTGGTGCTGATCGGCAACTCCCGCCTGCCGATCTTGAGTTTGTCGAATCGTAAGGTCATCTCTCCGGGTGACCGACCCTTCGCTGCCGAGACACTTACCACTCGACCACTGACCCTTGTGCCAGCGGGAATCTTTCTTCCCTTTGACAGTGGGATATCCTGCATCACCCGTGCCGTAATCCTCTGGCCGGCTTTGGCTTTCTGCGAATTCAGCGACGAGTTCAACTCCACCGGCAACACCGTTCCGGGCGGAATCGCATCCTGCGCAAACACTCCCATTGCGAACAAGAACACTGTAACTGCAACCCACTTCATGGTGCCTCCCGATCTCATCCGCCGCCACAGTACTTAAAACGAGTAAATACCGCGTTTGTTTTCATCTGCAAAGCTGGATGGTATACGCAATCAATGAGCATGAAATGTCAGACGAGGCCACACGAGCCATCGAACCCCGCTCCGGCAGTCGAGCACAGTTTGCAAAACTATTACAACGCCTGATCAAAATCCCGACAACCACTCCCGAGTACTTCTCTTACCTTGCTGAGCGGTAGTCGCCGCGCATCCTGATCGTATAGCACATATGACCAATCACGCCCACGGCAACGCCGCGAGGGCCGCTCAAACCGGAGAGAGAATCATGCCGCTTCGTACAACAGCTATGTTCCGCCGCAACTCACTTCTGCTTTTTGCCGTCTTACTTGCTTTCTGCGTGCCAGGCAGTGCACAGGCATATCAACAAACCAATTTTGTTTCCGACATTCAGGGACTCGCTCCCACTCCCGATGCGAATCTGAAAAATCCCTGGGGACTCATTGCAAGTCCAACCAGCCCCTGGTGGGTTTCCGACAACAATGCAGGCGTCTCTACGCTTTATAACGGCAACACAGGAGCCGTCCTCTCGCTGGTAGTAAACATTCCTCCGGTCGTCACCGATACCACCACCGGAAAGCCAAAAGGCACAGGCACTCCCACCGGAGTGGTGTTCACTGCTGGTTCCGGCCCGGGCTCGACGTTCCAATTCGTGAATAATGGAGCGCTCACCACGGCCATCTTCACTTTCGTCAGCGAAGACGGAATCATTTCCGCGTGGCCTGGCAAAGGCGATGCGCTCCCGGTAATCGACAACTCTGCGACTCCAAACGCCGACAATGGTGCCGTGTACAAAGGCGCCACCGTTGCACAGATGGTCCCCGGCGGCCCCAGTTTCCTGTACGTTGCGAACTTCCGCTCCGGCCAGATCGAAGTCTATGACAATAATTTCAAGCTCGTGGATCTGGCTGGCACCGGTGACCGCGATGACCTTCCTTTCCGTGATCGCGAAATTCCTCGCGGCTATGCACCCTTCAACGTGCAGGAGGTCAATGGAAGTCTCTACGTCACCTATGCCAGGCAGAATGCCACGCGCCACGATGACTTGGACTTCCCCGGTCAGGGCTTTGTGGACAAGTTTTCTCCCAACGGCAAGCTGCTGCAACGATTGCAACGCGGACCCTGGTTGAACGCGCCATGGGGCGTTGCATTAGCTCCAGCCAACTTTGGTTTCTTCAGCAATCACCTGCTGATTGGTAACGCCGGCAGCGGACAGATCGCAGTCTATGACCCAATCACCGGGCGCTTCGACGGCCTGCTGCGCGACGCAAATGGACATGCGCTCGAAAACGATCGTCTCTGGGCATTGCGCTTCGGCAACGATCATGCCGCGGGACCGAGCAACTGGCTCTTCTTTACTGCGGGCATCAGCGATGAAGCTCACGGCCTCTTTGGCTTCTTCGCACCAGCTGATAGCAGTGCTCCGGAGACCGACGACAACTGAAAGCGCACCACACCACGTTTTTCCGAAAATGACTCCTGCCGGCTCCGTCCTTGATGCCCGGTTTCATCACCGGCGTCACTTTCTGTTCTATGTTCGCTTATGTGTTCATCGGAGCCGGCAGAGGAGTTCGATCACGTCGAGAGCGCATTTATCGCTGCAATATTTCCGAAAGAGAGCCAGTTCGCAGCTTTCATGCAGGATTCCTCGGACTGAACGACCTCAGTGCTCTTGAGTTCCAGATCATAGAAACGGAGCATGCGAAGGAATGACTGGCGCAGGTTGCCCTGCAAATCTGGCCGGGATTGAAAAGCCTTGATGTCTCCCGGAGCCAAAACCGGGGCACTCAGGTTGAAGCCGCTCTTTCTCAGGCAACGAAAACAGCCATTGGATGTAGTGGTGAACGAATTCCAGTTGGTCGTCGTTCCGCGCCTGAATATCACGGAGAAATCGGCTTGGATGATCTGGTGCTTCATTCGCGTAAAAGCTGAGAACACTGGAATTCATCTTGAGAAGTGTAATCACTCACAAAACTAACGAGTAGTGGGAGTCTTCGTTGCATTTCGAATGGAGAACAGGCTTTGAAAAATGGGTTGAGGTCCTTCTGGTCGTAAACCTCTGGCTCCAACTCAACAGCCTTTGCGTCTTTTACTGTGACGAGCCCTTCACCGGGTTTCAAACCCTGTACAGCCCGTAAGTATTGATTGACCCGAAGCATTTGGTGCCGGGAGGGGGAATCGAACCCCCAAGAGCCGAAGCTCGGCGGATTTTGAGTCCGCTGCGTCTGCCAGTTCCGCCATCCCGGCTTTTATGGAAGGCGTTATGAGCACTCAGTTTACTACACCCACAGCCTTGCCCTTGCTCTCCACGCTGTCTCCGGTCCCGAAGCCGCAGACACTCAACGATGCTGTTTATTTCGTAATGCCGCGCTGCGTCACCAGATACACCGCAAAGCTTCCCAACCAGTGACCGCCCTCATAGTGCACTCCCGTCACCGCTGCCAGGCCAGCCCGCTTATGTTCCGCTGCGGCGTGTCGGATGGAAGTTAACCGGCTGTCGTCCTGGGGCAATCCCGCAGCGATCCCTTCCAGCATCCATGCACGGCTCAGATTCAGCCCATCCAAATGCGCCAGTTTCGGATCACTCGGGTCGGGCGATACTACCGGCGTCAACCACTCCGCCCCATTTGAAGACGGAATCTGCGGAAGAAAAGCATGCAGCCAGCCGGCGAATTCCTTCGGCGGCAGCACACGTCGCATCAGGTCGGCTTCGCCCAGGCATGGCGAAAGAAAATCCTCTCCGGAAGGTTCGTAGTTCAAGGGACAGTTCCTGTCATTCAGATAGAACTGCCGCGACTTACTCGCGACCAATTGTTGCAGTTCCGCATTCCCGCTGCCGCGCGCATAGTCGAACATCAGCCCAAGCGCGAATGCAGTTTGCGCGTGCTCACCGATCCTCACTGGATACGAAAGCTTCGGAAGCCAGCCATTCAACCGTTGCAGTGCAGCGTCTTCCAGCGGACGCAGATTCGCCGCCAACGCTTTCGCCTGCGGATCGTCCCATTCCCGCAGTTCGGCCGCCAATTGCAGAAGCCATGCCAGCCCATACGGGCGCTCGAAGCTGGCACGACCTTCTCCTCGAACATATGCCGCCTCCTGTTGAATGTTGGCAGCCGTCAAGCTCTGATTCAGAGCTTCGCGTGCGGGCGGAACGAAATCGGCGTTAGGAAAAGTTCGTATGAGCCGCACCAGCAGCCAGTGCCCATGCACTGACGAGTGCCAGTCATAGCATCCGTAAAACGCAGGCGTCAGCTTTCGCGGCGAAGCCACATCCGCATCGCTGTTCAACGTGTGGCTTATCTTGTTTGGATATTCCTTGTGGACGCATGCAAGTGCCAGTGTTGCGAACCGTCCGGCTGCGCTGATATCAAGCTTGAGATTCCCATCATCTCCCATCAGGTTTGCCGCACCTGCAATGAAAATGAACAGGATTCCGAGTTTCATCGGTCCAATACTTTAGACGAACACTGCCCGCGTTGCGATAGTGCTCCGATGTAGCTACCCCAGGCCCTCCGAGGTCACAACTTCCGCTTCCGCCTCGACCGGAAAATTCACCGAGTTCGCGATAAAACACATCCGATGTGCCTCATGATGCAGCAACGCCGCCTTTGCGCGATCATCCCCAGCGCGAATCTTCACCGCGGGTCGCAGCACCACGCGCACGAATGCGCCCGAGCCATCCGGGCGTTCTTCCATCACGCCCTCCGCTGTGTCGTGATATTCCAGCACCGTCACTTGGTTGGTCGCGCACAAATGCAGGTACCACAGCATGTGGCACGACGACAGGCTCGCCACCAGCAGTTCCTCGGGGTTGTAGCGCGCCGCGTCGCCACGAAATGCCGGATCGCTCGACGCCTCGATGGTGGGCTTTCCCGCGGCTACAATCCTGTGATCTCGCCGATAAGCCTTATAGCTACTTGTTCCCGTGCCGTCGTTGCCCGTCCACTCGACTGCTATGTGGTATGTATGCTGCTTCATTCGTCCCCTCTGCTCCCAGGTTCGCGTGTCCGCGCCACAGATACTTTCCGGCCCGCTTCCATATCATCGACCACCAGAATCAACTGATTCCCGTGATCGCTATTGCGTACTTCTATATTGACGCCGGCCTCCGCCATGCGGTGCGCCATGTTTCCCAGTTGTCGAGGCTTGTCCTGGCGCCGTCGTTGCACCAGCACGTCACGCTCAGCCCATACCTTGATTCCCGCTCTTTCAACGCCTCGCGCGCGACAGCACCATCCTCGAAAATAAAATGAGCAATACCACTCGCATTTACATGTCACTCTCCTTTCAATTTTGGCTGAATTTCCAGTCGAAACGCTTCGATAAATAATTGCTTGACTCATGCAAATATTTTGCTCTATCCTGCTGCCGTGAACAGCCCTCACAACGACCCGGCCGTAAAGAAATGGTGGGAGGAACTCGAGCGTCTCGCCCGCATCCTCGGACAAGTCGGGCCAGATGAAGTCTGTTGCGGGGACCTCAGCCAGCGGCAGTGCGCCATTCTCCGCACCCTTGTCGAACAGGAAGGCGCACGACTCACCGACCTCGCCGCAAGTTCCGGCATTACTCCCAGCGCCATGACTCGCGTTCTCGAGAGACTTGAGCAGCGCGGACTGGTGGAACGCGTCAGGGGTACGCAATCGGACGGTCGCGCCGCCATGGTGCGTATCACCGCCGCCGGACGCCGCACCCGCAAGCAACTCGATGAACTCATGCGCCAGCGCACGTATCAGATTATTGAATCCATCCCCCACAAAAAGCGCGCCACAATTCTGGACGCGCTGCAAATTCTTAACGACGCAATCCAATCGGCCGGGTGCTGTGCCCTCAATACTCCGGTCGCCACGCTCGTGTCTATAAAGGAGACAGAATGAAGAACGACAGCATTACTACCGCCGTGGAAGAACACTATGCCGCTGTGGCCCGGGGCGAAGCCTCCGCTTGCGGAGGTCCGCTGGAAGATGTTGCGCGCGCGATCGGTTACACCGACGAAGAACTGACGTTCGCAGGCGATGCCAACCTGGGCCTGGGATGCGGAAATCCAACGGCCCTCACCGAAATCGGACCCGGAATGACGGTGCTCGACCTCGGCTCTGGCGCCGGATTCGATGCCTTTCTCGCCTGGAATCGCGTCGGCCCAACCGGGAGGGTCATTGGCGTCGACATGACCGACGACATGCTCTCGCTGGCACGCCAGAACGCCGACAAGCACGGCGCAACCAATGTTGAATTTCGCAAGGGATTCATCGAAAAGCTTCCGGTCGAAAGCGGCACGGTGGATTACGTCATCAGTAACTGCGTCATCAATCTTTCCACCGACAAGCCGGCAGTCTTCCGCGAAATCGCTCGTGTCCTGAAGCCCGGGGGCCGCTTCGCTGTCAGCGACATCGTGCTGCTGAAAGCTCTTCCTGAGGCGCTGGCCCACGACATCAGCGCCTACGTCGGATGCATCTCCGGCGCGAGCCTGCTCACAGACTACCTGAGCATGGCCATTGCCGCCGGGCTACGTGACTTTTCCATTCCGCGCATCGCGCTCGGCGGAGATCTCGCGAAGGTTCTTGCGCCGGAAGACATCTGCAGCGGGGGATCATCCTGCTGCGGTTCCAACGTGCAGATCAAGTCCATCAAGAATCCGGACGAGATGGTGCGCGAGGCGTCGGCGGCACTCGCCTCCATTAAGCTGCACGGCCGCAAGTAAGAAACCGTATGCGTGACAAGTACAACGTGCTGTTTCTTTGCACCGGCAACTCGGCCCGTTCCATTATGGCGGAAGCGATTCTCAACCAGCGCGGACAAGGTCGCTTCACCGCCTACAGCGCGGGAAGCCACCCCAGCGGTAAGGTGCACCCCCAGGCCCTGCAACAACTCGAACGAAGCCATCTGCCGACAGCCAATCTACGCAGCAAGAGCTGGGATGAATTCGCCTTACCAAACGCACCGAAGATGGATTTTGTCTTTACGGTCTGCGACAACGCCGCCAACGAGATCTGTCCGGTTTGGCCCGGCCAGCCGCTAACCGCTCACTGGGGAATTCCCGACCCTGCCGCAGCCAGTGGTTCGCTCGATCAGGTGGAGCGTGCTTTTCGGGAAGCATTCGTCACCCTCGACCGCCGGATCGCCCTTTTTTTGAGTCTGCCGATGAAAACCTTGGACGCGCTCACCCTCAAAAAGGAGATCGACCGCATTGGCACACAGTAGCGCTCTTCCAATTTGTCGACCCAGGCAGCTCGGCGGGTGGCTGGTTTCAGGAGCTGCCTTCGCGGCAGTCATGGGACCGCTGATAGAGGTCCCGGTGATGATCGGGCGAGTGAACGTCGCTACGTTTTTCCAAATAAAGTTCTTCCCGCAAGCGCAGGCAGTCTAGCCCAGTTCCCCTGGCAATTCCTGCCGGCTATGGTGAAAAACCTGGACCGTCGTTTCAACTGGAGGCTCCGAACAATGGCAATGACCTCCACTAAAAAAGGCGCAATTCTTCACTAACGCGTAAAGATCATGATTGTGTTCCGGTCCGTCGAACTGGTCATTCAATTCCTTGCTTGCCGCTCGAGCGGACCGGATCATTAGCCCCCATAAAGCTGAACGCAGAGCACATTGAGACCCGGAATTCTTCCGAATTTCAGGTCGGGAGACAGTGGCTGCGTCTCCAACGGAAAGGGTGAATTTTGCCGCTGCTTGCATTCCGCATTACCCCAAGAAGCTTCCCGTCTTGTAAGTCTCTGGTCAGAATTCGTCAATGAACGCGGCATGATTTGTGGCATGAGCGTGCAAACAACTGAAAAGATTGCTGCTAACCTCTTCCATGATCTCAGGACTCGCGGTTACAATGGTTGCCCATCAGCCCTCCTCCAATCGGAAACACAAGGCTGAACCAGCGTGAGCCGCTCCCAGGTAGTGACGTTCGGTGTTTTTCGCGTAGACCTCGACAGGGGAGAACTGTCGAAGTTCGGCACGCCCGTCCGACTTAAGCCGCAAGCTCTGAAGCTTCTGCTTCTCCTCCTTGAAGATGCCGGCGAAGTGGTCACTCGCGAGGAAATCCAAAAGCAGCTTTGGGGTGACAATCACACCTTTGTCGATTTCGATCTGGGTTTGAACCACTGTGTGCGCCAGATTCGGGCGGCGCTCGGTGACGACGCCACGACGCCTCGCTACGTGGAAACGATTCCTCGTCGCGGCTACCGCTTCATCGCGCCGGTGTCTGCCGTCGCCGCTTCCAAGTCCGGTGTTGTCGCCATAGCAGACGCGCCGAACCCCGCCGCAATCTCTGCGCAACCGGCGCCGCGACATTCATCCCGGTTGCGGAATCTGGGGCTCGTGCTGATCGCCTTGCTGATCGCTGCGAGTTTCTTTGTTGTCCTACGAAAAACTACCGGCCAGCGCATCTCTGCCCAATCTGCAGCGCCTCGTCGCATCATGCTGGCTGTGCTTCCCTTTGAAAACCTTACGGGAGATCCGCAACAGGAATACCTCAGCGATGGCATCACCGACGAGCTCATCATGCACTTGAGCCGCTTCAACCCTGGGTATCTCGGCGTAATCGCTCGGACGTCATCCATGCGCTTCAAGGGCTCGGGAAAAGGCGTCGATCAAATCAGTCGGGAATTAGGCGTCGGCTACGTTCTCGAGGGAAGCGTCAAGCGCAACGGCAACAAGGTTCATATCGCCTCCGAACTGATTCAGGCCAGCGACCAGACTCACCTCTGGGCCGAGAGCTACGATACCGACGTTACGGGCGAGCAGTTTTTCGCAGTGGAAGAGGAGGTCGCATCTCGAATTGCCCGCTCGCTTTCCATTGTGCTCCCGGAAACCCGAGATCACCGCACTAGCACCAGCGATCCCGCTGCGTACGACGCCTATCTGAAGGGCCGTTATTATTGGAACCGACGCACCGAAGATGGCTTTCAGCATGCCATCGATTATTTCCAGCAGGCGATTGCGGTCGACCCCAACTATGCGGCACCGTATGCCGGGCTCGCGGACACCTACAACCTCGCCATTGAATATTTCAATCTTGGTTCAACCATCGACTTAGCCAACCGCGCGCAGGCAGCCGCTGAGAAGGCAATTGAACTCGACGACGATCTGGCCGAAGGGCACGCCGCGCTCGCCTTTACGCTGTGGCGCTATCAATGGAACCCCACGCGTGCCGACCGCGAGTTCCGCGAGGCTCTGCGTGTCGACCCGAACTACGCCACCGCACATCACTGGTATGGCCTGTACCTGGCCTCCCGTGGCGAGTTTGCTCAGGCGCGAACGGAATTATCGCAGGCACACGCGCTCGATCCCCTGTCGCTGATCATCATGACAAATTCCGGTTGGGTCGATTACTACGCGCGCGACTATGACGCTTCGATTACAAAGTATTCCGACGCAATCACCATCGCGCCGGAGTTTCCGTCCGCACTCGTGAAGATGGCGTGGGCATACGAACAGAAGAAGATGTGGGCCGAAGCTGCGGACACGCGAGAGCGCTATTATATCGCCACGGGATATCCGCCCGTCGCGAGCGCCTTGAAAGAAGCTTACGGCCGCGACGGCTATCCAGGCGTTTTGAATTTCCTCCTCACCGAAGCTGCGAAACCCGACCGCCGGCGATACTACACTGCTTACGAAACTGCGCGGATGAACGCTCTATTGGGAAACAAACAACAGGCAGTTGCCGATCTGCAACGTGCCTATGCTGACCGCAGCGGGTGGGTCGTCTTCGTCCAGCAGGAACCTGCTTTCGACTCCCTAAAGTCCGAACCCGCCTTCCAGCAATTGATTGCGAAAATCAACCGCTAATCTTCTCGCAGAGACAAAAAAGCCTGACGAGGTTTCATCCCCGCCAGGCCCATGTGTGGTTACTGGGGATTTGCCATCGAACTAGGCCGATTGGAATTGTTCGCGGGATGGGCTTCCACCTCGATCTCTTTTCCGGCCTTCTTCGCCATGGCCGTGCTCGTCAAAAAATCCCACCCTTGCGACTGGCCCCCAAGCCACAGCTTGGAGAGGTAGTAGTTATCTCCGACCTGCAGAAGCACGAAACGAGTGTGATTGGGAGTGCCGGGATTGACCCGCGTGTCGATTGTCGTCTGAGTCGCCAGCGCCTGTGTCACCGCCTTGCCGTTGCCCTCTTTATAGATCTCAAACACCGTAGGATTGTTCTGCACTTCCCGAAACAGATAATGCCCCGGTTGAACCGTAGTTTTGTCGATTATCACCGGATTCGGGAAGTCGACCGCGACCTGCTGCCGTAAAGGCATATCGGTTTGCGCCGCTAGCAACGCTGTCAGGCCTAGCAACAAGCCTGCCAGAGCGGCCGAAAATGTCCATTTGTTCATCATCAGACCCTCCTGGAGTCACGTCGGTTTCGCATCACCGCGGGCGTCGCTCCGTACGGGTCACTAAAGGTGAATTCAGTCGCAGAAAACCAGCACGTTGTGGTTCTCGTTCGGCGCCACCGAGCAGATCGGCGCTGCGGGAATGCCTGCCAATGACTTAGGAATCCACAGTAACACCGGAGGTTGCACCGTGAAGCGATCGAAGCATGCCGTGCAACTCCGTGACAATGAAGGTGATCACCTGAACTTCGCAAGCGTAATTCCGCAAATTACGCTTTGAGGCAAATTTCTGTTGGCTGTGCGTCAAATCCTTGCATAATCTCTCACAAAGCAGTTAGCTGTTGCCGCTACATCTATCTTGCGCCAAGTGGTTCCCCCGCCACGGCCAGTTGAGGTCTAAATGTTGAGCTTGCGCCGCAGTGCATTGGCAGTGTGTCTGGCCGTTTGCTTGTTTCCCGCTTTCGGTATCAGTGCTGAGGAGTTTCCTCCACCGTCTCCCGAGGAATTGAAGATGACCTCCGCGCCTGAGCAGCCTGGAGCGCCCGCAGTAATCCTGTTTCACCAGGAAATCTGTGACGATAACCTGCATTACTGCTCGGTTTACATGCGGATTAAGATCCTCACCGACGCCGGCATTTCGAAGTATTCGGATGTTTCGGTGTATTCCTATCGTGGCTTTTCAGTGGCCGAGGTCCACGCCCGCACGGTTCATGCCGACGGCAGCATCGTGAATTTCGAAGGCAAGCCGCTCGACAAGGTCGTCTACAAGGGGCGCCATACCCGCCTCAACGTAAAGAGCTTTTCCCTGCCGGATGTCCGCGTAGGCAGCATCATCGAGTATCGCTACTACTACCGCTATCCGGATCAGTACTTCATGACGCCGCCTCGTTGGGTCCTGCAAGAAGACTTATTCCAGAAATACGAGCACTTTACCTACATACCGAATACTCACGCTTTCGGCGGTTCAAGCACCTATCTTTACGATGAGCACGGCACCATCGTCGGCATCTCATGGACCGGAATGTTGCCGCCCGGAATGACGCCGAAGCTCACGGAAATGCCGAAGGTTCAGCTCGATTTGGAAGCGCAGAATGTCGCTGCATTCGTCGAAGAAGACCACACCATCCCCAGTTCCCAATTGAAGTGGAACCTGCAGATCTACTACCGCAGCAATGAAACCCGCGATGCGTGGTGGAAGACCGAAGGCAAGTTCTGGAACAAGGCGGTCGACAAGTTTACCGGCAAGACCGACGGACTGGCATCCCTCGTGAACCAGGTAACTTCACCAGCCGATACCCCTGAGCAAAAGGTGAAGAAGCTATATGCCTTCGTCAAAACTCTCGATAATTACACCTACATGCCGGAGAAGACTCAGCAGGAGCAGAAGACGCTCGGACTGCGAGAGAATCGTGGAGCCTCCGATGTTCTGA
Source organism: Terriglobia bacterium (assembly GCA_021324365.1). GTDB lineage: Bacteria > Acidobacteriota > Terriglobia > Terriglobales > Acidobacteriaceae > JAJPJE01. The sequence goes on from JAJPJE010000070.1 coordinate 14,661, forward strand.
AGCTGAAAGGTGGCGATCGCGACGACATTACTCTCCTCTTCATCGCGCTGGTGAAAACGGCGGGCATTCCCGCCTATGCAATGCGCGTGAGCGATCGCTCGGAGCGCATATTCGACAAAGGCTATCTCAGCCACAATCAGTTCGACGCGCAGCTCGCAATCGTGCAACTCGACGGTAAGGATGTTTATCTGGATCCGGGCTCGAAGTTCGCGCCTTACGGCCTCGTGAATTGGCGCTATACAAGTTCAGGCGGGATGCGCCAGAGCGCAAACGGTGTTCAATTTGGCGAGAGCCCCGCTCCGAGTTACATGCAGGCGATCACCAAGCGGCTCGTACGCCTCGCACTAAAAGACGACGGCTCTGCCGAAGGAACCCTCGCGGTGATGTTCGCCGGACAGGAGGCAATTATCCGTCGCGAAGATGGCTCTAGAACTGACGAAGAGGGCCGAAAGAAAATGCTGGAAGACGAAGCCCGCAGTTGGCTTCCGGGAAATGCGCAGGTTACGCTGACAAAAGCGCCTAAATGGGACGACATTGAGTCTCCCCTGATCGCAGAATTCAAGATTTCTACGCCTATGGCGGTCAGTGCCGGTCATCGCTGGATGATTCCCGTCGACATCCTCCAGGTCAACGAGACTGCGATGTTCCCACACGCTGAGCGCGTGAATCACGTCTTCTTGAATTATCCATTCCGTCACATTGACGACATCGGCATCACCATTCCCGCAAATATGTCGGTTGAAACTCTGCCCAAATCTGAAGATGTCAAGTTAGCCTACGCCGTCTGCCACACGGAGCGCTCCCAGCAAGGGCAGCAAATCATCTCCAAACGCGATCTCGCAGTGGCGGATATGGCAATTCCTGTAACAGAATACAAACAACTCAAAACCTTCTTTGACAAAGTAAAGTCGGTCGACGACGAACAAGCCGTGCTCAGGGGAACCCAGAGTGCCCAGATCAACTAGAAAGCCTCTTGTCGCACTCATCCCGATCCTCTGGACCTGCCTTGCCGCAGCATCGACTTCCGTACCCGCTTGGTTGAAGCAGGCGGCGGTCGAAAAGCTACCTGCGTATCCTCCGGATACCAAGGCGGTCGTCATTTCTGACGAAATCGAAAACGTGGTGGAAGCTCCGGGCCAGTTCGTAGAACACGAACGGCGCATCGTGAAAATTCTGCGGCCGGGGGGACGCGACTACGACCTTATCTTCGTCCCCCTTCAGCGCCAGGACAAACTTCTCTCGCTCCATGCCTGGAGCATCGATGCAAGCGGCCACCAATTCGAGCTAAAAGACAAGGACTTTGAAGAAGTCAGCCGTTTCCCGAACGAAATCCTGTATGACGATGTTCGTGCCAAGTATGCGCGTGCTCCCGCAGGCGAGCAGGTGGGCACGGTCATCGGGTACGAGTACGAAGTCCGCTACACCAACTGGATCAACCAGGTGAGTTGGGAATACCAGGAGCGTATTCCCGTACATCACGCCCAGTTCACGCTTCAACTACCGCAGGGATGGGAATACAAGTCAGCTTGGTCAGATTCGAATAGCGCCGAACCGCAACGCCTCGCCGATAACCGCTGGCAGTGGATGAAATCTGACGTACCCGCTGTGACCGACGATGAGACGCTTATGCCCGACCCAACCGGATTGGAGGCGCGGGCGGAGTTTGCCTACTTCGGTCCAAACAGCGGAACCGCACTCAGCGGCTCGTGGACAGCAATCGCCAACTGGGAATCTAACCTCGCGCAGGGCCGCCGCGATCCGTCTCCGCAGATTATCGCAAAGGTGCAGGAGCTCATCGCCGGTAAAACGGATTTCGACAGCAAGGTTCGTACGCTTGCCGATTACGTCCAGAGCAATATCCGGTACGTCGCCATCGAAATTGGAGTCGGCGGATGGCAGCCTCATGCGGCGGCGGATGTTTTTCACTACGGCTATGGAGATTGCAAAGACAAAGCGACGCTGCTCAGCTCCATGCTGCAAGCCGCCGGCATTCGCTCGCACTATGTCATCGTTCAGGTGCATCGGGGTGTCGTGCATCCCGGCTTGCCCACTCCATTCGCTTTCAACCACGTGATCCTGGCGATCGACTTACCCGCGGACGCCCCAGTCGCCAGCTATCACAGTGTCGTGCGCGCGAAATCCGGCAAGCCGTATTTACTTTTCGATCCGACTAGCGAATACACGCCTGTCGGAGAGCTCCCCTCCTACGCTGAAGAGAACTACATGCTGCTGGTTACCGATAGCGACGGCGAACTGATTCACCTTCCCACCGTCGATCCCGCAAGCAACACTCTTGTCCGTGCTGGAAAGTTCAAGCTCGCCGATGATGGCACTCTCTCCGGCCAAGTGGTGGAGGACCGTACAGGATATTACGCATTGCGGGAACGTTATGCCTTCAAAGACGCTAATGAGCAGCAGCGATCCAAGTACCTGGAGACTTTCTTAAACCGCTCGCTCAAGCAATTTTCCTTGCAGAAGCCGCAAATCCTGGGACTCGATACCCGCGACAAACTCACCGTGAAATACAGCTTCACCACTGCCGGGTATGCGCAGAATATGGGTCCGCTCATGTTGGTGCGCCCCCGCGTTGTCGGCGAAAAGGCGCTTGAACTCGATTGGGCGAAACCACGCCTGCATGCGGTTGAATTGCGCGCCAGCAGCCAGGAATCGGACACCTACGAAATCGAGTTACCAGCGGGATACAAAGTCGACGATATTCCCGACCCTGTAAAGATCGATGCCGGCTTCGCCATTTATCAGAGCAAAACGGAAGTCGATGGGCAAACATTGCGTTATCACCGGGAATATACGGTGCGCTCGGTAGAAATCAGTCCAGACAAATTTGCTGAGTTGAAAACTTTCGAAGGCCGCATCGGCGCCGACGAAAGAGCCGCAGTTGTGTTGAAGAAGAGCACGCCCTAGCCATTCGAACTGACTGGCGCCTTCAGAACGCTCCGCCACCGCCGCCGCCGAACCCGCCGCCGGAGAACCCTCCACCGCTGCTGAATCCGCCTCCGCTCCAACCTGATCCCGTCGAACTTGCTCTCGGAGCAGACACGAACACCTGCTGCATGTCCGACGTCATCGAGTGCATGTTGTTGGTAAAGAATATCGGGTTAAACGTTGAGTACGGCGTAGGTCCGACGTACCAGGTCGGCGGGTTTTGCACGATACCTGCAAATGCCTGCGCCCAGCGGTGCTCCACTCCAAGCGCCATTGCGAAAGGAAGGTATTTTTCAAAGGTGTCCGGCGGCATGCGCTTCAAGCGGTCCGCGTCGACACGATTCATGAACTCCTGGAACCCGAGAATCTGCACAGCCGTTCGCCCGCCCAGCACGGTCTTCGCGGTCATCTGCCGGCCAAAGAGCCAGATGACGATAGCCGCAATCGCAATCCCTACGATGCTCACCACCGGGGCGTCGAAGAGCGAGAACCATCCGAAATACTGGCCGAGCACGAATGGAATCGCAATTACCGCGGCCGCCACAAACACGTAACTGTGTGCCGAATCGGGATCGACAATATACATTCCCTTGCGCCGCAGCGCCGCCATGATGTCCTGCTTCAGGATTGGAATCGCGGTGTAGAAACGATTTTTCAAGCTCGACAGACGCGTTGAAGTGCCACCCTGAAAGATGTTCTCCATCATCACGCGCTCGTGCGGCGTCAGGTCGCTCCACTGATCCATCGGTTTCACCAGCTGGAATTCGTAATCCTTGTGGCTGAACAACAGAACTTTTTCGTTGATCTCCTGAATCTTCAGGTACCCGCGCACCGCAAGATCGACAATGGTGGAGGTAATGTCGCGCGGATGGACCGCATCATCCACCAGCGATCCAGCCTCCGCAGGTGTGAATCCCTTCGGCGGCTCATATTGGGGCGCAACCGAAACCCCAGGATCAGGATCTCGTCCCCATGTGTACCAGGTGAACCACATCACAATCAGCGCCCAGATAGGAATCAGTAATGCCGGATTTCCTCTGATAAACCACACAAACTTCGTCAGAGCGCTGGGGGGATGAAGAATTCCCTTCGGGATATAAATATCAATTGTCAGGCCACCACGCATCGGCAGCGGGTTCGTGGTCGCGAAATTCACGTCGGAACCGTTTACCTCCGACGTTGCTTCCTCATCATGCGATCCGTAAACACCAGTAAACGCCTGCGCGCGCAGGCTTCCGGACGCAGCGGGCGGAAATTTTACGTAGGCCGAAGCTTGGTCGATCGGTACTGGCCAATCGTTCCCTGTAACATTCCAGTAGAATTCATCGTGATCATCAAAGAATCGGGTCGCATTCGGCACCAAATAGGTGATGATGACCGTCTTCTGCGTATCAGTGGCGCCGGGAATAAAAATCTTCAGCTTGCGGTAGGCTCCTTCGCGGTGCGATTCATATTTCAGTGCCTGCCCGTCGCCATCCACGACGCCGTCGACCTTGAGAAAGAGCCGGTAGTTAGTGCCATTCGGCCCAGGGTAGTCGACGGGAATCGTGCGATAGATTCCCCGGTAGCTCCCGGAAAAGACCAGTTGAATCCGCTCCATCACGACGATGCCACCCTGGTCATCAACCGTAATCGTGGAGTTGAAATCGGAGATGCGCCAGTTACGCGCCCAGGCTGGCGTCAGCGCCAGGGCCAGGAAGAAGATGAAACCGATGATTTTTCTCATGCGATTGGCATGTTTCGTGCCGTCGGTCAGTAGGGCTGATTTCACAAATATGCTTGAATGGGCGCGGCTCTCAGCCACGCCGTTTCGATTCGCCTCTGAACTATCGGCTACTGGCTACCGCCTTATGACTACCGGCTGCTAGCTACTGACTACTGCCTTCAAAACTTTACCTGTACGTTTTCACGCTCTTCCGGCGCCGACAGTTCAAAGAACTGCCGCGGCTGGAAGCCTAAAGAACCCGCCAACATGTTTGCCGGAAACGACTGGATGCGCGTGTTGTAGTCGCGCACTACAGCATTGTAATAACGGCGCGCGTTCTGCAATGCGTCTTCCACTTCCTTCAACGAATTCTGCAAAGAGGTGAATTGTTCCGAAGCCTGCAGCTGTGGATAGTTCTCCGCCACCGCAAACAACTGGCGTAGAGCTCCGGTCAACTGATTTTCTGCCTGCGCGCGATCGACGGGAGCTTGTGCAGTCATCGCAGCAGAGCGCCACTTCGCAATATTCTCGAACGTCCCTTTTTCGTGAGCCGCATATCCTTTCACCGTTTCTACCAGGTTCGGGATCAGATCGTGACGGCGCTTTAACTGAACGTCAATGTCCGACCATGCCGAGTCGGCGCGAACTCGCAGTTGCACCAGACTGTTGTAGAGGGCGATCAGCATGAAGACCACGATCGCCAGAATTACTAGAAACACAATCAGGCCCAGACTCATCTCGCCTCCATATTTGCGGACGTCTCCCGCAAATTGTCGCACATCAGCCACACGACTGGCCTATGCATAAGGAGGTACGGAGGTTGGAGACTTCTTGTTCCAAAGCTAACCCTGAGACTCCGGACTTCGTCTTACCCACTGGGCGCTCGCTCCAAATAGCGAATACCTGAAGAAGAAACAGCCTTGGCACCGGAGATGCCACTGTGTGGGCTTTTCTGGGCACATTAGCAGCCCAATCCGTACCTGTTCGAGTTCCTGTTCGCAAGCTGAGTTGAGGTCTACACCTTTGGCATCCGCAATTGCACCTGACGGCGCTTCTCCTTGTATTTTTCGGAAAACTGTGAGCGATTTACTTCAGACAGGTGGCGGCTGCCGGAGTGATAGCTAAAGCAGATTTGTGTTGATTGATGGGTGCGATGGCTTTCGCCGCTCTTTGGGCTTCTCCGTGCCAGCTCTTCTCGTAACACGAGCGAAGAACTGTTAACTCAATCGAGAAACTCGGACCTCCGGGGATTAGTACCGGCCATCTAAATCGAACGCGGAGGCTGCAATGGCTTCCAAATCCGATGCACTCATGGCTCCGATCCTGGAAGGGGCCTTGATTCTCGCCGCGGGCGTAATTGGCCTCGCCGCTGGGGGACCATTACTCTTCAGCAGCCTGGGTCCAACCGTTTTTGAGCAGGTCGAGTTTCCAGAACGCAAAAGCGCCAATGTGTACAACATTCTGGTAGGTCACGGCCTCGCTTTAGGTGCTGGTTTCGTATCTCTCTATGTTACGGGCGCCTCGGCGGCGCCTGAGGTCGTTGCGTCGGGGCATGTGACTTGGCCTCGCGTGTGGGCCAGTGTTCTTGCGGTTGCACTCACTGCGCTGGCGACACTAGTCCTCAAAGCCACACAGCCTGCCGCGCTCTCTACGACACTGCTGGTTTCAACCGGAGCATTCGACACCGCATGGAAAGCTATGATGATCGTGCTCGGCGTGGTTGCGGTGACGGCTATCGGCCAGCCAGCCCGCTATTTGCGACTTCATCAAAAAGAGAAGTCCAAACAATCGGAGGCCCATCCCCCGGAACGCGAAGCTGCCTGAGTCTCACGCCGCTTCTTCTTGCCACTCACTTCTTTCCTGCATCTTCCGTCGGCCCCGGATTAAGCCGAACGCCGCCCCCGCGAGTCCCAATCCAGCCGCTATGGCCAGCAACTTCGGATGTGTTTCCAGGAGCAACTCTACGCTGACGTCGCGGGAGCGGTCGTCGAACATCCCGTGCGCCCCGTGATCGCCCGGCAGAGGTTCCCACAAGTTATTCGGCCGATTCGGATCCTCCGGACCGTCATGCTGCTGCGCCTCGTACCCGTTCTTTGCCAGGTATCGGTCCGCAAACGACGGCGCAATCTTGTTTCCCTCGATGGCATACACCGCCGACCAGGCAGCGTAGTATTCGCGCTTCTCCGGATGATGAGCCGCGTAATAGATGGCACGAGCCGCAACTTCCGGCTGATAAATTGGTGGGACCGGCTGCGCTTTATGCGGTAAGCGGCTTTTCACCCAGCCGAACTGTGGCGTGTTCAAGGCGGGCATCTGCACCATCGTTGTATGCACGTTGCTCTTGTCGTGCAGCAACTCGGTCCGCAGCGAGGCTTGAAAACCCAGGATGGCGTGCTTGGAAGCACAGTAGGCGGCCTGCAGCGGAATACTGCGATAGGCCAGTGCCGAGCCGACGTGCACGATGGTTCCGCGATCGCGCGGGAGCATTCGCTTCAGCGCCGACAGCGTTCCATACACATATCCCAGATAAGTGACTTCTGTTACTCGCTTGAACTCTTTGGCCGTCATCTCTTTGATCGGCGAAAATACAGAGGTCATCGCGTCGTTCACCCAAATGTCGATAGGCCCAAGTTTCTTCTCAACCTGTGCTGCTGCATCTTCAACCTGCTCGGCATCAGCGACATCGGTCGGAAGCACCAAGGCTTTCCCTCCGGCTGCCTCGACCTCCCTTTTGGCTGCTTTCAGGCCATCTACTCCCCGAGCTACCAGTCCGATCCAGGCTCCGTGACGCGCAAACTCCCGAACTGCTGCTCGTCCCGCCCCCGCAGAGGCGCCGGTGATTACCACAATCTCATTCTTCTTTGTTTTTGCCATGAGTGTAGTGATGCATTCCGCTCCTTCTTTGTTCGCCGGTCCGAGACGTATTTGCAGACACCCGCATTCGTCAGACGGACATCGAAATAATAGAAAAGACGGCTCATATATCTTTTGACGATACTTATAAACAAGCGCTCTTCATCAGAAACGAGATTTTCCCCTGAGATCGGCGCCGATCTTGGATAGATCAACCAGAGCGTCACAACCATCAAAGCAGCCTTTCCAATATGCCGCCAAGGAGTAATAGATGTCTGTCAGCAGAATCCTTTCCGTCGAAGAACTAACCGCCCGCACGCGTAAGATTGAAGACACCCAGAAGCCAAACCTCCTACCGCAGGCCGAACGCGATCTGCAGGCAGAACTGCAGAAGAGAGTGGAAGGAGAGGTCCGCTTCGATGCTGGCACAAAAGCCATGTATGCCGTCGACGGTTCCAACTATCGCCAGGTGCCGATTGGCGTTATCATTCCCCGCTCCAAGGAAGACGTCATTAACACGGTTGCGGTGTGTCGCGAGTTCGGCGTTCCACTTCTCTCACGCGGCGGAGGAACTAGCCTCGCCGGAGAATGTTGCAACACCGCCATCGTGATTGACTGGTCGAAATACATGCGTGGCGTGCTGGAGGTAAACGTACAAGAGCGCTACGGTCGGGTTCTGCCGGGCACCGTCTGTGATGAGTTTCGGGACGCTGCGTTGAAAAAAAGCAACAACCTGCTGGTGTGGGGCCCGGATCCCGCTACACACAACCATTGCTGCTTTGGAGGCATGATCGGCAATAACTCCTGCGGGGCACACGCGCAGATGTCGGGGAAAACAGACAACAACATTGAAGAGCTGGAGATCCTGCTTTATGACGGCACTCACATGACGGTTGGCTGGATGACCGACGAGGAACTGACATCTGCGATCGACAAGGGTGGACGCATTGGTCAGATCTACTCGTCTCTAAAAGCGCTTCGCGACCGCTACACCGATCAGATCCGGAAGAAATATCCTCCAATTCCCCGCCGCGTGTCCGGCTACAACCTTGATCAACTCATCCCAGGACCCGACGGCCGCTTCAACGTCGCGCGCTCGCTTGTAGGCAGCGAAGGCACACTGGTCACGGTTCTGGAAGCAAAATGTCGCCTCATCGATGCCCGTGCGCAGCGCGTCATCGTAGTCCTCGGCTATCCCAGCGTTTATGAGGCTGCCGACCACGTTCCGGAGCTGGATCGGTTCAATCCTACCGCCCTCGAAGGTATGGATGATCGCTTGTACGACAACATGGAAAAGAAGGGAGGCGCCGATCGCAACTACCTGCGCATGCTCCCCGAAGGCAAGGGATGGCTGATGGTCGAACTTGGTGCCGACGAACACGAAGCCGCGCTCAGCACTGCGCACGAATTGATGGACTCGCTAAAAGGCAAGCCGAACGCTCCCAGCATAAAGCTCTTTACCGACAAGACAGAAATGCAGAATCTCTGGAACATGCGCGAGTCCGGTCTGGGAGCCACTGCTTTCGTTCCGGGTGAGCCTAATACGTGGCCTGGCTGGGAGGATTCCGCAGTCCCTCCGGAGAAGCTCGGCGGTTATCTGCGCGAACTTCGTGGCCTGTATAACAAGTACCAGTACAATCCTGCGCTCTACGGCCATTTCGGACAGGCCTGCGTACATTGCCGTGTCGACTTCGATCTCACCTCCGAATCCGGCATTCGCAAGTTCCGATCTTTTATGGAGGAAGCCACCGATCTCTGCGTGAAGTACGGAGGCAGTCTGAGCGGTGAGCATGGCGACGGCCAGGCGCGCGGCGAATTCCTCTACAAGATGTTCGGCGAGGAACTAATTCAGGCATTTCGCGATTTCAAATCCATCTGGGACCCCGATTGGAAGATGAATCCGGGCAAGGTGATTGACCCATATCGAATCGATCAGAATCTCCGACTTGGTGCCGATTACAACCCGTGGAAACCAAAAACGCATTTCCAGTTCCCCGACGATCACGGCAGCTTTGCCCACGCGGCTTTACGTTGCGTAGGAGTCGGCAAGTGCCGGCGTGAACACGGCAAGAGTCCTGACGATGACGTGATGTGTCCCAGCTATATGGTCACACGCGAAGAGCGCCACACCACTCGCGGGCGTGCTCACCACCTTTGGGAAATGTTGAACGGCGATGTCATTGACGGTGGCTGGCGCGACGAGCACGTCAAAGAAGCACTCGACTTGTGTCTCGCATGTAAAGGCTGCAAAGGTGATTGCCCTGTCAACGTCGACATGGCGACCTACAAGGCCGAATTCCTCTCCCATTATTGGGAAGGCAGGCTGCGCCCCCGTTATGCCTACGCTTTCGGGCTCATCGACCAGTGGTCGCGCGCCGCTACCCTCTGGCCCGGACTGGTAAACCTGACAACTCAAACGCCCGTGCTGAGCCATATTGCCAAGTTGATCTCGGGCATGCCGATGGAGCGCAAGATTCCGCAATTCGCACCGGAAAACTTCCAGAGCAAGTTTCGCAAGCGCGACTGGCGCGGACGGCAACCGAAGGGCAAAGTCCTGCTCTGGCCCGATACATTCAACAACTATTTCTTCCCGGAAACCAGCATGGCTGCTGCTGAAGTGCTCGAAGATGCCGGCTTCAACGTGGAAGTGCCCGGTCAACACGTCTGTTGCGGACGTCCGCTTTACGACTACGGCATGCTTGATTTAGCGAAAAAGTACCTCCAGCGCACCATGCGGCAATTCCGTCGGCAGATCGAGAGTGGCGTTCCCTTCGTTGTACTCGAACCGAGTTGTGCATCCGTGTTCCGCGATGAACTGCATAATCTTTTCCCCAATGATCCCGTAGCCGAGAAACTCCGCAACCAGACACTGCTTCTCAGCGAGTTCCTCGAGAAGAAGGCTCCCGATTATCAGGTTCCTCAGCTAAACGCCCGCGCGGTTGTGCAAGGGCACTGCCATCACAAATCCTTGCTGAAGTTCGACGACGAAAAGTCGGTTCTCAAGAAAATGGGCATGGACGCTGACATTCTCACCTCAGGTTGCTGCGGAATGGCGGGCTCCTTCGGCTTCGAAAGCGACAAGTATGAGGTCTCCGTAGCAATCGGAGAGCGTGCGTTGCTCCCGAAAGTCCGAGAAGCAGAACGGTCCACTGTCATCATCGCCGACGGGTTCAGTTGCCGCGAGCAGATCGCGCAAGACACCGACCGGCACGCCTTGCATCTGGCTGAAGTTCTTCAGCTCGCGCGCCGTGGCGATCACAGTTTCGGCAACACCGCTGAAGAGCCCATCGTCGCCCGCAGAAAGGCTGCCCTGCGGAAATCGCGTTACAAGACGTTGGGCATTCTGGCGGGTATCAGCGTGGCTGCGGGCTTGCTGATCAAACTCGCAATTGACTGAAGTTAGGCGTTCACTTCAGGTGATAAAAAATGCCGAGAATAGCGCCGAATACCGCGTGTGACAGGAAGATTGCGAATGGCGTGCGCGCGCCATAGTTCAGCGCCAGGAAACCAGGCGGTTCCAGCAGGTTCGCCGATTCGGGCCCGTGCTGCTCGCTGGCCATTCGAGGATGCAGTCCGGGTAGAAGATTAACCACCGCAACCAGCAGGAATACCGCCTGGACCAGGCCGATAATGACTCCGCGCCACCATCCCGTTTCATGCAATGCTTCGAAGATTAGAACGTAGACTAAGGAGAAACCCCAGCCCCAGAATACATGGATAAAAAAACCGTACAGCTTCGCCCTGTCGCGGTCGGGAGTGATCATCGTTCCCAGCAGGTACGGCATGTTCATGCGCGTCAATCCGAGTCCCTGTGTCACCTCGCTGATCGTGGTCAGCACCAGCGTTGCCAGAAAACCCCATAGCAGCCAACTCGACCAGTTCATGCGCTCATTTTCCCCAAAGCTTTGCGATCAGTATTTGTCGCCATCTGATTTCTCTTCTCTGCCGGATGTGCTTCTCCGCGCGCACGCTCTTTGAGCGACAGCGCCGCGCTGATCAAGCCTACATGCGTAAATGCCTGAGGGAAGTTACCCAACGCGCTGCCGGTTCTCGGATCAATCTCTTCGGCAAAAAGTCCCAGATCGTTCTGGTAACTCACGAGCTGCTCAAACGCACGATGCGCTTCATCCAGCGTTCCCCCGCCAATACTTAGAAACTCCGAGCCCCAGAATCCGCAGATGCCAAACGCGCCCTCCGGGGGATTACGCTTATATCGGTATAAAAGATGATCTCCGGCGCCAAGTTCGCGTCGCACGGCTTTGTACGTGCTCTGCATACGCGAAGAATTAGCCCTTTCGAACCCATACCATGGAATCCGCAGCAGGGTAGAATCAACATCTTTCCCATCTAACACGCTGACATAACTTCGCATGTCTTCATTCCATGCCCGCTGCTCGATCTCATCGCGAATCCGCTGCCGTTCCCGCTCGAACAACGCCTGCGGCAGCGATTTGATGCACTTTTTCGAATGCAACTCGAGCAAGCGGTCCAGTGCCGTCCAGCACATGAGACGTGAATGCGTGTGATCTTTTTGTCCCGAACGTGGCTCCCAAATACCCTCGTCCGGACGATTCCAGTTGTCGGCCACATATTTGCCGAATCCAACCAGTACCTTCTGCATCGTGCGATCAAAACCGCCCCCGGCACGCGCAAACTGCGCGGCAGCATCGATGACTTCGCCATATGTATCCAACTGCAGTTGGCTGCGTGCTCCGTTACCGATTCGCACCGGCCTGGAATCGCAATACCCGCTAAGAAAGGAGAGTTCCCGCTCGTGAGGTACGTTTTCGCCGAAAACGTCGTACATGACGCGCAGTTCAGGTTGCGTAAGGCGAGTTGCGATCAGAAGCCACGTAAGGAAGCTCTCCGCTTCCGCCGTGTACCCCAACCCGAGCAGAGCGCGAATCGTAAGTGACGCGTCTCGCAACCAGCAATAACGATAGTCCCAGTTCAAAGAGCTCCCGATGATCTCTGGCAACGACGTCGTCGCTGCCGCCATGATCGCCCCCGAGGGCGAATAGGCCAGCAGCTTCAACGCCAGTGCGCTTCGCATTACAGACTCACGGTACGGTCCATCGTACGACGACTTATCCACCCACTGCTGCCACCATTGCACAGAACGCTCGATCCACTCGGAAAGATGCTTGCCTAACGCAGGAAGCACGCTGGGCGCTCCTTCCGTATACGTAAAAACGAACTCCAGCCTCTCTCCAGCCTTCAAACGAAACTTGCCGAAGGCTCGATCCCGCTCAAAAGATAACGGAAGGCTGCTGCGCAACCAGTAGGCGCCTCGGCCTACTTCCATGCGTAATCCCAGCTTGCCGCTGTCGCGGATTCGCACAGCGTCTCTGCCGTACCAGGCACGGGGCCGAAAATCGACCTCTATTTCCACCTCTCCACTGACGCATCGCATCTCGCGAATTACTTCGTGATCAGGAATCAGAATGGTTCGTCTGAACGCCTCGGACGCGGCGGGCATTAGATCGGTTAGCGATGCTTTTCCGGAATTACAGTAAAAGTGGGTCTGTAGAACGTTTGAATCACGAATATAACTGCGCTTTACTTCAAATGGCTCGGCGGGAGCAATGGACCAGTGGCCGCCGCGCTCCGGGTCCAGTAGGGCGGCGAAAATAGAGGGGCTGTCAAATCGCGGCCAGCATAGCCAGTCAATGGATCCGGTTTTGGACACCAGAGCAGCCGATCGGCAGTCCCCGATAATCCCATAATCCTGAATTTTATGGGCAGATGGTGTGCGTTTATCCACTTGCGGTAAGTAGTCGTCCACTCCTACTAGATGAGCCGGGCAGACGAAGATGATGCCAACCGGCAGTCGTACCCACAACATCGTGCTTAGTCGTACCCACAACATCCGCGCTTAAGGTTGCGAACCCGGTTCGGCCTTCTGCATCCAGTACAAGTCCAGCTTCTGCGGCACATCTTCGCCCAGCTTCAGCGCGCTCCAACCCGGGGCCATCTTCTGGGCTTCGTCTATTTTTCCTTGCGGAACAACAAGGATGTGAGGCAATTGCGGAATCTCGCCATTCTGATAATTCAGAATTTGCTCATTGCGGTAAAAGTTGAGCCCATACTGGATTTCACGTTTTACGCCGTACACCGCTACCGGAGCCCGTGCGGGTTCCATGCTATGAATTTCTGCTGCCAGCAACCGTGTTGACAAGTGAAGATCCATAACCGGCGCACCCATCTTGATTAGAAAAGCCATCCCCAGTACCACCGGCACTAGTGTCATAAGCCGTAACGCGGCCACCCCGCGCAGCATCATCACGACAATCATGACTAGTGCAATGGCGGCTCCCACGATCCCTGCTGCCACAATGGCCCCCGAGATCGGTTTCACTCGCGAGATCCAAAACCACACCAGCAGCGCCCCGGAAAGCATGGTGCCACTCAACAGCGAATGCAGGATCACAAGCACTACCGGAGCCCGGCGCGACTGCTCCCGCTTCTGGAGAAGGTAGTCGGCCAGAAGAATTCCGAAAGCGGGGATCGCCGGGAGTATGTAACCAGGCAGCTTCGATTCCGAAATCGAGAAGAAAACAATGGGCAGCACTCCCCAGAGCAGCAGAAACAGTTCGAAGGTCGCTGCACCTCCCAACCGAACCTGCACGACCCGGCGCACGCTCCGGAATAGCGCGATCAGAACAACGATGGTCCAGGGGAGCACGGAAATCAGCAGCACAGGAATGAAATACCACCAGGGTTGCTGATGCTGGAACATGTTCGTCCCGAACCGTGCCAGATTGTGCTCCAACAAGAAGACGCGCAGGAACTGCGGATTTCGCACTTGCACCAACACGTACCAGGGCAGCATCACGGCAAAGTACAAGGCCAGTCCGGGAGCCCACAACATTCGCCCGAGCACTTTAAAGTCACGCAACAGCGCGCAGAACACCACAACGATCAGAAGTGCCAGGAACGGTGCCACCGGACCTTTGGCCAATGTCGCCAGTGCCAGGAAGATGTATGCTGTAGCGAGCCAGCGCTTCTGGTCAGTTTCCAGCCAGACATACCATGCCAATAGGGAGATGCCGAACATGGACGCAAGCGGCATGTCGGTCGAAGCGGCGCGAGCAAACCCGATGATGCTGACGGAAGTTGCGACAATCAGCGCGCCATCCACCTGCGATCCTGGACGAAACCGCCGTAAAAACAAGTACACCGCGAGCACCAACCCACTGGCCATCACTGCCGATGGCATTCGCGCTGCCCAGTCGCTGACCCCAAACGCCATGTACGACAACATGGCGCCCCAATAATAGAAAATTGGCTTCTCCAGCCACGCGGAGCCGTTCAGGACAGGCGTCACCCAATCATGACGGGCAAGCATCTCGCGGGCGATCTGTGCATAACGAGGCTCGTCAGCCCCAACCAGCCCGAAGCTCCCGAGTCCGTAAAAGAAGAGGAACGCACAGAATCCCACCACCGTAACCGACTCCACAATCATCGCTGAAATCGGCTGCTTTGATGCGGCTTTTGATTCACTCATGCGCCGGCGCCCTTTAAAGAAAACAGGGCGCCTGGAGCCGTTCGACTTTTAGAGACGTTCAAGTTTCCTCATTCTGGGGTTGGCGGTCGGAAACATACGCTATTGTACTGTTCTGCTCTGGCCGTCCCGACATAGTGGGCAGCCCGTGTCGTCGGCTGGTACAATTTTGGGCACGAATGCACCCTGCCATGGAATCCGCAACCCAATTCAAACCTGGTGATCGCTGGGTAGCCGAACTTACCGCAAGGTCACTAGTGCTGGTGGCTTCGCATAACATCTATCGACGTTGGACCGTCACCATTTACAACCAGAAAAGCCAGTCATATCTGTTCGAAGTGCATGACGAAGAGACGCTCGAAGGCGCCATGAAATACGCCGAAGGCTACGTTTGCGGAGCCTTGCACGAAGAGCTTGGACCGTTTCACTGGAAATTGCAGTCCGACCAGTAAACCTCAGCGCGGCCACTGGCTGCGTTTCTGCACGCCGGTGTTCGTCTCACCCATAATGCGAAACTGGGCCAGCACTCTCTCGACGGCCACGGAAAGCGGGCCATCGAGCGAGAGCCCACTGGCGCAATTGTGACCTCCACCGCCAAAACGTTCCGCCACCTCAGATACATCGATGGACCCTTTACTGCGCAAACTTACCCGGAAGCGACCATCGCCCAGCTCGCGGAAGAATACGGCCACCTCCACTCCCTGGATGGCCAGCGCGTAGTTCACCAGCCCTTCACAGTCTTCGTCGACAGCATCGACGCGCTCCATCTGTTCCCGCGTCACGTACATCCACGTTAACCGGCCCTCGCGATGCATGTTTGATAGCGCCGTCCCCAGTAGCCGCATTTTGGAAGCTGAATGGGAGAAGTAAACGCCTTGCGCAATGCGTGCGGGATCGGCTCCGTATTCGACCAACTGCTTGGCGAGCTCGAAAGTGTTCTGGTTCGTGCCCACGAAGCAGAACGATCCGGTATCCGTAAGAATAGCGGTGTAAAGGCACGTCGCGATTTCCGGCGTAATCCGCACGTTGGCCTGGTTGGCCAGCCAGAAAATCATCTCAGCTGTTGCGCAAGCGCTCGGCTCAATCCAGTTCACGTGGCCGAACGGTTTCCCGGTTGCGTGATGATCGATATTAATCAGGAACTGCCGATCGAGCCCTTGCAGTCGCGTCCGCTGAACGCTGTCGCATTCAAACAGAATGGCGGCCTGGTATTGGCCATTCAGCGAAGATGCCTGCACCACCCTGTCGGCAAATGGAAGATGGCTATAGATGCGAGGAATAGGATCGTACAAAACAACTTCGGCCCGCTTACCGAGATGGTTAAGAATTCCGCAGCAAGCCAATGCTGATCCCACCGCATCGCCATCCGGACGGGCATGCGACGTGAGGACGAAGCAGTCTCGCTTTTCGATCGCCTGCAGAACTTCGTGCAGCATTCCTGGAACCTTGGCTCGTAATCGACCCTTGCAAGCTCCGCTACCACAACTTAGATGCTATCGACCGCGCTTCTTCGAGCGCTTCAAAAGTTCCTCAATTCTAGACTCAATTTGATCCGATCTGTCCAGACGGAAAAACAGTTCCGGCGCATGCCTTAAACGAAGCCGATCCACGATTTCATGTCGGATGTAGCCCACGGCGGATTCAAGGCCTTTGAGGCTCTCCTTGGCTTCTTCTTCTGTACCAGTAACTGCAACCAGCACATGCGCCGACTTACCGTCGGGTGCCAGTTGCACATCGTTCACCGTTACCAGTCCTATGCGCGGATCACCGAGCTCGCCTTCGACAATGGTTGCGATCTCTTCTTTCAGTGCTTCGCTCAAACGTTCCCGATGATGTTGTTGTGCTCTGTTTTCCATCTCGTCGTAGCGCCGGCAGCCTGCCCTGAACAGTCGAAGGGTCCCGCCGGCTGTTGCGCGAGCATCCTCGCCCGCATTCTGAATTTCAGATTACTCCTGTGGTCGACGCGAACTTTCGATTGAAACTCGACAGCTACTCGCCTCCAGCCACCCCATCGAGAATCTCGAGATACGAATCCACTACCTCGCCGCCCGCATTATTCGCGATGCGCGTCGCCGCCCGCTCTACTTTATCCATTAAACCTTGCAGATAGTCGCGAGACTCGGAAACGCTCACTACGCCAATCGTCGCGCGCTGCCATAGATTAGTTTGATCGAGTTCTGCAACCGCGACATTAAATCCCGCTCTCAGCTTGTCCTTCACGCTTCGCACCACCTGCCGCTTGTCTTTCAGCGAAGCCGCAGTTTCAATACGAATTTCTAAAGTCAAATGCGCAATCATTTGTGGCGCGGAAGCCCCCGCCCGCGTTGGTGCATCTGGTGCCCGACATCTTGCCTCATTTGGCAGATGTCGGAAACTCACCACCGACCATGACGCAAAGATAAAGGCCAGCATCAGCCGCTTTCGCTGCTCAACACTGGCCTGAACTTATTTAAGCGATTGCCTCGGCGGCAACCTTCTCTGTCACGAATGCCTCGATGACATCACCAACCTTCACGTCACCGTACCCGGCAATCGCGATACCGCATTCCATGCCGTTGCGGACTTCCGCGGCATCTTCCTTGAAGCGCCGCAGCGAGCCGACCTTGCCTTTGAAGACCTGCACGTTGTCGCGTAGCAGGCGAACTTCGGAGTCGCGCTTGATAATCCCATCGAGCACATAACAGCCGGCTACCGTTCCCACCTTCGGGATGCGGAACGTATCGCGAACTTCCGCGCGTCCCTGGTAGGTTTCCTTGATCACTGGTTCGAGCAGGCCTGTCATCGCCTTCTTGATCTCGTCCTGCAGTTCGT
Source organism: Terriglobia bacterium (assembly GCA_021324365.1). Classification (GTDB taxonomy): domain Bacteria; phylum Acidobacteriota; class Terriglobia; order Terriglobales; family Acidobacteriaceae; genus JAJPJE01. Next base: position 32,477 of record JAJPJE010000070.1, read on the forward strand.
AAATGATCGAGTGCAGCCGGATATCGACCTTCTCCTGCTCGGCCAGTTCCTGCGCCATGCGTTCCGGACGCACATTGAAGCCGATGATGATCGCATCCGAAGCCGACGCCAGCAGCACGTCACCTTCATTGATCGCGCCCACGCCGCTGCGCAGGATCTTGATCTTCACCCGCTCGTTCGAAAGCTTCGTGAGCAGGTCGTTGAGCACTTCCACCGAGCCCTGCACATCGCCCTTGAGGATGATCGAGAGCTCTTTTACGCCTTCGTTCTTGATCTGCTCGGCCAGGCCTTCCAGCGAAACGCGCGAACTCTTCGCCAGTGTCGCTTCACGAGCTTTCTGTTGGCGATACTCGGCGACACCTACGGCCTTATCGCGATCGCCAACCTGAATGAAGTTATCCCCGGCTTGCGGCAAACCTTCGAGTCCGAGGATTTCGACCGGAGTTGATGGTCCGGCCTCGTCGAGCGCGTTGCTCCATTCGTCGAACATGGCGCGCACGCGGCCGAAAACGTTGCCAACCACGAAGTATTCGCCGGTCTTGAGCGTACCGTTCTGCACCAGCACGGTCGCAACCGGTCCGCGTCCCCGATCGAGCTTCGCTTCCAGCACAACGCCAGACGCAGGACGATCCGGATTGGCCTTCAGATCCTGCAGATCGGCAACGAGACAAATCATTTCCATCAGCAGATTGAGATTGGTCTTCTTCTTCGCCGAGACCTCGACGAATACCGTCTGACCGCCCCAGTCTTCCGGCATAAGGCCGCGATCGGCGAGTTGCTTCTTCACGCGTTCGGGCAGTGCTTCCGGCTTATCGATCTTGTTCACCGCAACGATGATCGGCACGTTTGCCGCGCGCGCGTGATCAATAGCTTCCAATGTCTGCGGCATCACGCCGTCATCCGCTGCTACAACCAGCACGACGATGTCGGTGACCTTCGCTCCGCGCGAACGCATGCGGGTAAACGCTTCGTGGCCCGGCGTGTCGAGAAACACAATCTGGCGTCCGTATGCCGGCGAATCCGGATCATTGATCGTGACCTTGTACGCGCCAATGTGCTGCGTAATACCACCCGCTTCCCCCTCTGCAACCGAAGCGTGTCGGATCGCGTCGAGCAGGCTGGTTTTGCCGTGATCGACGTGGCCCATGATGGTGACCACTGGCGAGCGTGGAATTAGGGCCTGCGCGGCTTCTTCCGGAGTGCCTTCTGAAGCCATGTCCTTCTCGGCCTGCTGCTCGAAAGTGATGACACTGGTATCGGCACCGAACTGCCGCGACATATCCGACGCCAACTCTGCGTCGAGCGTCTGGTTGATGGTGGCGAATACGCCCCGAGCCAATAAGCGGGCAATCAGGTCCTTCGCGCGAATGCCCAGCTTCTCGGCAAGGTCTTTTACGCTGATACCTTCAGCGATTGTGATAGTCCGCGTGATTGGAAGCGGCTCGTTCGAAATCACCATGCGTGGTGGTGGAACGAAACCCTTCATTGGGCCTTCCTTCACACCACGGGGGATATATCGCTGTCCCGGTCGCCGCGATGGTGCTGGTCTTCCCGCGGGACGCCCTGTCGGCGGTGGCGGAACAGCACCAATGCCGCCGCCCATCGGACGTGCGCCGGTTGGAGCTGAACGCGTCGGATGCATCGGGCGGCGTTCACCCGGACGCAGTGGCGGGCGATTGCCCATCGGAGCACCCTGTCCACCTTGCGGACGCGGGCGTTGGAAAATCGGCTGACCGGGGACTGGACGTCCACCTTGCGGGCGCGCACCCGGCGTGCTGCTGGCTGCCGGATTCACCGGACGCACCGGCGCGGAATACACCGGCCGTGGTCCAGTCTGCGGAACAATCAGCCGCCGAATTGGCTGGCCCGGGACCGGGCGCACCGGCTGCCCGGGTCCACCTTGTGGAGGACGCTGCGCCGGAGCGCTGGGGGTAGCCGCTGGTGGCTTTGCAGCGGCTGCAGGAGCTGCGGGTTCTGCGGCTGGCTTTGCCGGCTCCACTGGCGCTGTCGGCTCTGGCGCTTTCGCAGCTGGAGGCGGAGACGGCACAACAATACGGGGCGCTTGCCGTGGCTGTGGCGTAATCAGTCGCGGAGCCGGTGCCTGCTGGGCGGGAATAGTCTCCGTACTCTCGGGCTCCGGCGCCGGTTTGCTTGCAACTGGCTCTTCGACCGCGGGGGCACTCGCGGGAGCTGCGGCCTCGACTTGCGGCTTCGGTGGAGCAGGCGGCATGACCGGCTTCTGCACGGTGGGAACCGCCGGCGTAGTCACAACCGCAGGACGCGGCGGCTCCGGCGGCTTCACTGCCGGACGCGCCGGTACTGCTGGAGCTTCTGTCTTCTGATGAATTGCCTTCAGGACGTCGCCAGGGCGCGAGATGTGCGACAGGTCGAACTTCGGCTTCAGTTCGTCTTCGCCATTCGACCGCGACGTGTGGGCTCTGGGCTGCCCGCCATTTCCATCAGAGTGCCCTTTTAGACGGGCTTTGACCCTCTCCGCCTCTTCGACCGTAATCGAGCTCGAGTGGGTCTTCTTTTCAGTTACGCCTACCTCTGGCAGGACATCGAGAATAGCTTTGCTTTTAACTTCGAGATCCCTCGCCAGATCGTTGATTCGAATCTTATCCATTCCGCCTTTAAATCCCTCTCCGTGAATGTTCCCGCTAAGTCTTCATATCAACCTCACGGTCAAGTTTGTCTTGCTGCGCACGCCTTTCGGCCAGCGCCCTTCCGATCACTGCTTTTCCCGGGGAATATTGTCCTCGCCGGGATGTTTGTCGTGCGCTGTCACTTCACTCTCGTCTGCACTCGGAGCATCTTCTACGCTGCTCATCGTGATGCCTTCTGTCGTCTGCTCGCGTTCGAGCAGGTCTTCGGTATCGGGATGCGGAACTGCCTCCACTCCCGTCGCATCATCCGCCTGCGGATCACCCGTGGGCTGTCCTTCTACCGGATTTTCTCCGGCATCGAGCGGCGCCACGTTCAATTCCTCACCACCTGGTTCGCCGGCTGGCTGATCTTCAGGCCCTTGGAAATCGGGACCGCCACCTTCTCCGGCTTCAAGGCTGGAAAAGTAATTATTGACCGCAATACTGATTTTTTCCACCGTCTTCGGGCCAATGCCCGGAATTGCTTCCAATTGCTCCGGCGTCATGTCCGCCAGCGCCTCCACCGAGGTCACACCGGCTTCGTTCAGCTTCTCGATTACACCCTCGCCCAGGTCCGGAACACTCTCCAGAGGAGTCGTCACATTCGTGACCAGTTGCGACATTGCCTGTTCCACTTCCTGCCGCTTTTCCTCTTCACTCTTGATGTCAATCTTCCAGCCCAGCAGCTTCGCCGCAAGGCGAACGTTTTGACCCTTCTTCCCGATGGCCAGCGATAGCTGGCTGTCATCAACGATCACTTCCAAATGCTTAAGCGCCGGATCAATGATCGTCACCCGGCTCACCTTCGCAGGCTGCAAAGCTTTTTCCGCGAACGTCTGTGGATCTTCGTGGTACTCGATAATGTCGATCTTCTCGCCACGCAACTCGCGAATGATCGACTGCACGCGCATGCCTTTCATGCCGACGCAAGCGCCCACTGGATCGACATCCTTGTCTTTCGACATGACTGCGATCTTCGTACGCTCACCGGCTTCTCGGGCCGTCGCACGAATCTGCACCGTGCCGTCATAGATCTCCGGCACTTCCGTTTGAAACAGGTTCTGTACCAATTCCGGAGCCGCACGCGAGACGACCACCTGCGGACCTTTGGAAGCCTTTTCTACGCGCACGATCACCACACGAACACGCTCGCCGGGCGCAAACGACTCCAGCCGCGACTGCTCCTTCTTCGGCATGCGCGACTCGGCTTTGCCCAGATCGAAAATGTAATCCTGGCCTTCCACTCGCTTCACCGTGGCGTTGACGATCTCCCCGACGCGGTTGATGTACTCACCATAGACTGTGTCACGCTCGGCCTCGCGCACTTTCTGGAAGATCACCTGCTTCGCCAATTGCGCCGCAATTCGCCCCAGAACGTCCGTGGCTTTGGGGATGTGAACCTCGCCGCCAATCTCAGCACCTTTATCAATCTTTTGTGCGTCAACCAGAGAGATCTGCGTCAACGGATCCTGCACTGCCTCCGGACCATCGACGATGGTCTTCACTGCGAATGCGCGGATTTGCCCTGTGTCTTTGTCGAGCACCGCACGTAGATTCTCCTGCGTCTTGTAGTACTTGCGCGTAGCGACAACAATCGCGTCTTCCACCGCGCTGACCACAATCTGCGGATCGATTCCCTTTTCCCGGCTGATCGCGTCTATCGTGTTATAAAGCTCACTTGCCATGATCTTCCTTGCCGTCCCGCGTCCAAACTTGCATTGCTTCCGGTTGTGTCTTTGTGAAACGAGAAACTCGAAACGAATTTAAATTTCCGGCACCAAATTCGCTTTGGCCACATTCTTCAGCTCAATCGTGACCTTCGTGCCGGCAACCTGTTCCTTCTGTTTCTTTTTTGCCTTCTTGCTCCCGGCTGTTTCCAATTCCAGCGTCACCCTGCCGTCAGCGAACTCGTTCAGTCTTCCGCGGAAGTTGCGGTTACCCTCAACCGGCTCATACGTCGTAACCTTAATCAAGCTTCCCTTGAACCGCTCATAATCTGCGGGCTTGCTCAGCTTCCGATCCAGTCCCGGTGACGATACTTCCAGCAGGTACGAATCGCCTGGAATCAAATCTTCCATATCCAGGATGGTGCCCACTTCGCGGCTCACGCTCTCGCAATCCTGGTGTGTCACCCCGCCCGGTTTGTCGATGAAGAGCCTGAGCATACGAGCCTTGCCTCCGCCCAGAAACTCCAAGTCCACCAACTCCAGGCCGCTGGACGCGGTGACCCTCTCCGCAACTCGCCTGACTTGCTCCAGATCTAAGGCCATATCGTACTTGTAAAATGATGACCCGCCACCCGCGGCGGAAGGACCGAAAGACAATCGACTTTCAGCTCAAATAAAAAGTGGGCTCGCGCCCACTGGGTTGCTTCGCCGAAGCTGACCTGGGGATACCGGACCAGCCCGCTATCCGGATGGCAAAGAGCCTCGCGACTGCTCTCTTCGCCGCTGCTCACATGCAGCTATACCTGTTAGATGATACCGCCGAAAAGGGGAAAACACAAACCGCAACACCTGCCCAATCAATTGGATGCAGGGCCGGCCGATTGGGTTCAAGTATATGATTTTATTGGTCCCAGTTTACGACTCAAAAAGCTTGTCGGCCTGGAACTTACCCGTCCAACTCTGCGTATTTGAAGTTTATGGAACTCACCGTGACCCGCCCCCGCCTGCCCGCGATCACCTCGATTCGATTCTTCGCCGCTCTCCACGTCGTGATCTTTCACTTGCACGCAATTCGTGTGGCTGCGGGTCCGCAGTGGTACCAGAATTTCGCTTCGATCGGCTATGTCGGCGTGAGTCTCTTCTTCGTACTTTCCGGCTTCATTCTCGTGTATACCTATGCCGGCCGGGATACCTCGCCACGTGCGTTCTGGCGGGCACGCTTTGCGCGTGTCTATCCCGCCTACATCTTTTCTCTGATCGTCACATTGCCCTTCTTCATCTTTGTGCTCTTCTTCATGCCCATGCAGTCCGGCGGAAACATGGAGATGTTTGCCTGGCCCAAGCACCATCCTCTCGCGGCTTTCCTGCTGGTTCCCGCTTTGTTGCAGTCATGGATTCCCGGCGCCGCTCTTGCATGGAACTCTGTAGCCTGGAGCTTATCCGTTGAGGCTTTCTTTTATCTGATCTTCCCCGCCCTGATTGTCCTTTTGCTGCGCAGGCACAATTCGACCCTGATGCAGCTCATTCTTGCCTGCTGGGCCGTTAGCCTTGCAATCACGATGGGTTACTCGATGCTAAACCCTGATCATGCCGCGCTAATCGACGACAACTCTCTCGGACTATTCTGGCTCAACGTCGTGAAGTTCAATCCGCTGGCTCGGCTGCCGGAGTTCCTCATGGGCGCCTGCTGCGGATTCCTTTTCCTGCGCCAGTCCATCGATAGAAAGTGGGCTACTCCGCTGGCGGCTTCAGGTCTGGTTAGCTTTATCGCGGTGGTCAGCTTCAGATCGCATATTCCCTACGCTGTCATTCATAGCGGCCTGCTCGCTCCAGCCTTCGCGGCGATGATCTATGGCATTGCGCTGCGGCCCTCCTGGGCACGCGTACTCGAGTTCAAGCCCCTGGTGCTTCTCGGCGACGCCAGCTACAGCCTCTACCTGCTGCACTCGGTCGTCCTCCCCATGTTCTTCCAACCCGATTTTGAGCACCCCAAACACTACTTCATCTGGCAGATCCTGATGGGTGTGTTCATCGCAGTAGCCGTTTCCGTCGCCGTCTTTCTCGGAATCGAAGAACCATTGCGTCGCAAGCTGCGTCCCAAGAAATCTTCTGAACCGCAACTGGCAGTCGCAGTCGCCTAGACCCTGTGCTCCCGGACAACCGCAACGTTTTCGTTATGTTTGTGTGGCGCGGACATTCTTGTCCGCGCGAATCTCGCGTGAAAGCCAACCTATCCTTTCTGTCGAGCGGAGCGAGACAGCCCTACTGGATCGGGAAACGCTGCCTGCATCACGCTCCCCAGTTCACCACGTCACACCACCGTCCACCGCCTCGCGATTGTCAATGTCCCCGCAGCCTTGAAAACACCGCAATCGATTGATTCCAATTGGAATATAAATCCGGCGAAAGTGTCAGGTGAATCCCTCTCCATTTGTCACAATAGAAGTAGTAGCTCAAAGAATTCTGTGAAGCCGATTCGCCGCCCAGCGCTGCCGACATGAATTTATTCCGAGCATACGCTCTGACGACTGACTCCTAATTCATAACTGCTTTGTTTTGCGGGACACCGGACTAACTCCTTTGTTGTGCGGGACAGCCCTCTCGTCCCAGCGATAAGTCGTTTGTTTTGCGGGACACCCTAAAAAATTCTCCGGACCGTCCGGCACAGTCCGGGGAATATCTCTCGTCTGTTGGCGGCGTCCCCTGTACTATTTCCAAGCTGTTTACGTCTGAGCAGCTATCCCGGACCTTCATCCGGGGGGGAGGATGTGCGCGATGACCCATACCTTTCGATCGAAGTCGATTCGAGCTTTCACAAGAGCGACACTGACCTTTGCGATCATGCTGTTCGCTCTTGCTCTTCCTCTGTTCGCGCAGGTGCCGGCTGATCAACTCGCGAAACCTCCAGCCGACGCGCAGCACTTCACAATTCTTTCCACCTCCGGCACGAACGGGAAAGCGGCGCTTTGGACCACGGCCGATGGCACGCGCATGTCGCGCGAAAGCATTCTCCTCCGCGGACAGGTCTGGGAACTCGATCAAGCCGTAAAGCTCGGCAACGATGGAATGCCGACCTCGCTACTGGTTCGCGGCAGGACACCGGAGGGCGATGCTGCCGAAAGCTTCGCAATCCGCGATGGGCTCGCATCCTGGAAAAGCCCGGTCGATGCGGGTAAGCATGGCTACGGCTCGGCTGCCTTCTACATGCCACAAGGCGGTACGACGTCAGGCATGCTTGAACTCTTTCTTCAGGCCCTGATGGCATCTCCCGACAAATCGGTCGCGCTCCTGCCCGGTGGACGCGCTCGCGCTGAAAGACTCACCGATGTTGTCGTTGGCCAAGGCGCGATGAGAAAGACCGTCACAGCGTGGGCGATCACCGGGATTGGGCCTTCTCCGATGCCCGTATGGACGACGGCGGATGGAAAGTTTTTTGGTTTCGTGGAGGCTCTCTCAATCCTTCCGGTGGGATACGAAAGCTCGCTGACGACTTTGGATAAGGCCCAGGACGACGCCCTGGCTGCACGCAGTCCCGCGCTCGCAAAAAGGCTGCTGAAGACACCAGCCGGTCCCGTAGCTTTCACGCATGTCCGCGCGTTCCTGGACGGAACGCACTTTGCCGATGATCAGACCGTCATCGTAAACAACGGCGTAATCACGCAAGTCGGACCCGCCACTTCGACTCCGGCTCCCCACGGAGCAACCATTTTCGATGGCGCCGGTAAAACCCTTGTCCCCGGACTTTGGGATTCGCACCAGCACATTTCCGATGACTTCGCTGGTCCTTTCCTGCTGTCGCTGGGCATCACTTCCGCTCGCGATCCCGGCAACAACAACTCCCTGACTCTGGCACGAGCCGCACGCAGAGCGAAAGGTGACCTGCTCTCCCCGAAGGTCTATCCCTCCATGCTCATCGATGGCAAGGGACCAAACACCGCACAACTGGGAACGGTAGTCACTTCCGAACAGGGAGCTATCGCAGCCGTGCGCCGCGCCAAGGCCGAAGGATTTTGTGCGATCAAGTTTTACGGTACCTACAACCCGGCATGGGTTGCGCCGGCAGCCGCGGAAGCGCATCGGCTCGGCCTTCATGTTCACGGACACGTGCCTGCAGGTATGCGTCCCTCGCAGGCGATCGCTGCCGGATACGACGAATTGACACACATCTACTTTGTGATGATGGAGGCGATGCCCGACTCCGTCGTCGCAACCTCCAACGGCATCAACCGCTTTGAGGGCACTGGCCGCTATGCAAAGGATGTCGATCTCAATAAGCCGCCCATGAGTTCGCTGATCGCCACCATGGCCGCTCGCAAGATCGCCAGCGACCCAACGCTGGTGGTCGCCGAAAGCCTCTTCGTGCCGGAAAACGGTGATCTCTCGCCCGCCTACGCACCTTATGTTGGAACCCTTCCGCCAGCCACCGAACGCGGTTTTCGTCAGGGCGGCTTTGCCGTCCCAAAAGATTTGACCCGTGAAGATTACCGCAAGAGCTTCGCCAAGCTCTCGCAACTCGTGACTATGATGCACAAAGAAGGCATACCAATTGTTGCCGGTACCGACGGTTCCGGCCTGGAGCTTGTGCGCGAACTTGAACTCTATGTCAATGCCGGCTTCACCACCTCCGAAGCGCTCGCAACCGCAACCATTGCGCCGGCGCATATGCTCGGCGTCGACAAAACAACTGGCTCAATCACTGTCGGAAAAGCTGCCGATCTCCTGCTGGTCGAGGGAGACCCTTCACAACGTATCGGTGATCTGAGGAACACGCGAATCGTGATGATGGGCGGGAAGCTGATGGACGCCGACGCATTGCGCGAAGCCAGTGGCTTTTCCGGCCGACCGAAAATGACTTCCGAACGGCCGAACGGAAACTGAGGAAGTGGGCTATCCGAATCTGCGGCGCGCAGGTTAGTGCAAAGTCCTGCTTTGAAGGGACGCACCTTCAGGTACGCCGAAAATGTCCAGGTCGCCGATTAATGTCCTTTCTTACACCCTTAATCCCGAGGCGACGTTAGTCTTCCGAGGATCTCTATCGGAACCACGCATCTGATTTCCGAGTTTTTCAGCAACCTGAAAGCCTCCTTCCTTTATCATCACCAGCGCGTTGGAGCGCGAGGGATCTGCAGTTCTGCCGACTCCAGGCGAATTAAGAGCCGCCTAATGCAGCTCTTTCACCTCCTACTCGAACCCACTGTTGTTTTGCCGACTCCTGCCGATAGATCAACTGGCCTCCTGCGCAACTGCCATGAAAGTTCTCGTAGCTGAACACGACTCAGCTTGTCAGGGTTTTATCTGTAATGCGGTGTTGTCTCGTGGAGGTTATCCGGTCGTGGTCGTGAATGGCGAACGCGCATGGTCCGTTCTGCAGGAGCGTGATGCGCCGCGACTTGCGATCATCGATCAGCGTCTACCCGGATTGAACGGAATCGAAATCTGCAAAAGACTGCGCGCCCGGCGCGATCCGTTCTACACATTTTTGTTGCTGCTGATGCCGAATACTTATCGCGTCGAACACTTGCTGGCGCTCGAATCGGGTGCCGACGACTGTATTGCTAAGCCATTCAATCAGGAAGAACTCTGCGCGCGTGTTGAAATCGGCCGCCGAGTGCTTGGTATCGATCAGCACCTTACGGAAATAAACAGCCGCTGGCGTGCGATGCTCGACGCTCTCCCTTTCGGGGTGGCCACCGTCGACGAGCGCGGGATCCTTAAACGCGTGAACTGCACCTTTGCCCGGCAGATGGGTTATACGCACCCTCAACAGTTGCTCGGACAATCTCTCGACCGCCTGCTTCGCGAGCGAATCGACCTTCACGGTGTCCTCGATCAGATCGCATGGCGCGAACCCTTCGACAACGTTGAGGTCACCCGTCGCGCACTGCGTGCGCGAAGCACGACGATTCGACTCTGGGGACGAGCCATCACAGGAAATCCTGAAGCCGTGTACGAATTGGTCGTCCAGGAGCCACAGTGACGCTCAACTTCCCTCAGAATTCGCAATGGTATTGGAGCGAACGCCCCCGACAGTTAAAATGTAAGTTCCTGCTGTGACGAGGGCCAAGTTTAGCGGCTGGCAACCAGCTCCTGAATTCCACCTCAAAATTACTTCCTCATACATAAGGAGTCATACATGGCAAAGAAGCGCATAGGCATACTCACCGGAGGCGGGGATGTCCCGGGCTTGAATTCTGTTATCAAATCGGTGGTCTACCGCGGCGCGGAACTTGGTTGTGAAGTTATCGGGATCCGTCGCGGCTGGGAAGGCTTGACCCACGTCGATCTTAAAGATCAAGCCAGCAAGACGCGATACATCCTGCCTCTGAATCGCGAAAACACCCGTACCATCGATCGCACCGGCGGCACCTTCCTCCACAGTTCGCGAACCAATCCCACCAAGATGAAGAAGCTCCCGCCCGTTTTGCAGGGGCAGAAGTTCGAACCTAAGCAGTCGACCAAAAAGGGCGTGACCAGCACCGTTTACGACGTTACCCCGGCAGTTCTGAAGAACATTGAAACCCTCGGTCTCGACTACCTTATCGCCATTGGCGGCGATGACACTCTCAGCTATGCCGCGGAACTCGATCGCCAGGGCATGAAAGTCATCGCCGTGCCCAAGACGATGGACAATGATGTCCGCAACACCGAGTACTGCATCGGGTTCTCCACCGCGATCACGCGCGCGATGGACGCCATTGACCGCCAGCGCACTACCGTCGGCTCGCACGAGCGCATCGGCATCTTCCGCGTCTTCGGACGGGATGCCGGCTACACCGCCCTCTATACGGCATACGTAACTGCGGTGCGTTGCTGCATTCCGGAATACAAAGTCGATCTGAAGAAGTTGATCGAGTTACTCATCAGCGACAAGAGGAACAATCCCAGCAACTACTCGCTCGTCATTCTTTCCGAAGGCGCCGAGTGGCAGGGATACACCGTCAAGGAATATGGAGAGCCCGATGCATTTGGTCATCGCAAAAAGATGAGCGTCGCCGAAGATCTGAGCGACCAGATCAAGCAGAGCACCGGCGAAGAAACCGTCGTCAGCGACCTGACTTACGATTTGCGTTCGGGCAGCCCGGACTTTGTCGATCGCCTGGTGGCATTCACTTTCGCAGGCATGGCGATGGACGCGCTCGAAGAAGGAAAGTCAGGCTTGATGACGGCGATCAACGAAGGCCGATACACAATGGTGCCGATCCCCGATCCGAAGCTGGGGCCACGCAAGGTCGACATTGAGTCGATGTACAACACCGAGCGTTACCGTCCGAAGTACGACCACAAGCTTGGCCTGCCGATCTTCCTCACCAAACCGTAAGAAATGTAACGTGGTGCCCACCACGCAGTGGTAGCCCACATCAGCAGCGGTGCCCCAGGTTCGCGTCCTGTTGTTCGACGCAACCTGGGATTACCCTTTCACCAGTTCATGCGGCACGTCTCACAAAAATACTTCTAACCAGCGCCCTTCCCACTGATATCGGGTGCGTGATCAGCGTTGTCACTTTTCCGACGACGGTATCTGGCTCGTGAAATACCCCGAGTTGCCGAAGTACCGTTCCGCGATCGTAGTATATCTTCTCGCCTGCCAGCCGGTTATCGGCGTCGAACGTATAAATGCCGCAAAGCGGCAACTCCACTCGCCTCCCGGTTGGGGCAAGGCCTTTCCATTCGCCCAAATGCGTGCCGCGGATCATTACCTCGAGCACAATCGTCTCTTCGGACACGTGCCGGCGCAAGATTTCGATTTGCAAGTCAGGAAGCGCTTTCATCAACTGCGTGTAAAAGTGCCCCACGCCGTCTCGGCCGTCGTAGCGCAGCGCCCACGGGCAGTCCTGATATTCGGCCACGCGGCCGAAGGTTTCCAGTACGCGTTCCAGATCATGCTGATTCTCAAAACGCACATGCTGCTCGACGAGAGCCATGCGTGCTGCCAGATTGCTTTCCGGTACAGGAGCAGTCGCCATCTGTCACCATCCTCAACGAAAATTCCCCATTTCGCGACATTATGCGCTCGCAGCCAACGAATGTCACCGTGCCAGACCGCAGCTCGGCGTCACCAGCGCTGATGAACACTCTCTCGAATGTAGCGATCGTAGATAGAGCGAACCGCTTGCATCTGTTCTTCACTGAGCGGCGGCAGTTCGCTGGCTCCGCAGTTATCCTCGACTTGCTTTGTGCTCTTGCCGCCTGGAATTACCGTTGACACTCCGTCGAACATCAGAATCCACCGCAGCGCGAGTTGCGCCAGGCGTGCCCCTTTTGGAACAAGGCCTTTCAGCTCCTCAACCGCTCTCAGTCCCATTTCATACGGTACGCCAGAAAACGTCTCACCGACATCGAAGGCTTCCCCGTGGCGATTGAAGTTGCGATGATCGTCGGAGGCGAACGTCGATGTCGCACTCAATTTCCCGGTGAGCATTCCTGAGGCGAGCGGTACGCGAATGATCGTCGCCACACCGCGCCGCTTGGCTTCTTTCAGGAAATGCTCGGCAGGACGCTGGCGGAACATGTTGAAGATAATCTGCACGGACTCAACGTTGGGAAACGCCATCGCCTTAAGCCCTTCCTCCACCTTCTCCACGCTTACTCCGTAGTGCTGCACTTTGCCGGCCTTCACTAGATCATCCATGCCACTGAAGACTTCAGGCTGGTAATAAACCTCCGTCGGAGGACAATGCAGTTGAACAAGATCAAGCGAGTCCACTCCAAGGTTTTGCAGCGAGCGGTCGATAAAATCGGACAAATTCTGCTTGTTATACCCGGACGCGACATGAGGATTCAGGCGCCGCCCAGCTTTCGTAGCGACGTAGAACGGCGTTCTTGTCTCTTGGCGTAGCCTCTGAATAAGGCGTTCGGACCGGCCGTCGCCATAAACGTCCGCGGTGTCGAAGAAATTGACACCAAGATCGAGTGCCCTTTTCATTGCGGCGATGGACTGCTCATCATCAACCTCACCCCACGAACCGCCCACTGCCCACGCCCCAAAGCTCACCTCCGAAACGCTCCATCCGATCCGACCAAATTGCCGATATTTCACCGTTCTCTCCTTGCAAAAATGTTCGGGTATGCCTATCGCGCCCGTTTACTCCACCGGGGGAACTCATGTTCCGCCGCATAACTCGCAACAATTGAGAATACTTGAATAAATGCAGCTGACGATCCCTACAATTTGCCGTTCTGTACAGCCGGCAGTTTTCCACGACACACGTCACCCCTGTCGTAAACTCAATGCAACGACCATGGGGGAAGGAATGGCTTCAACTGGCGGAGAAATCAATCATGTAAGCGACACAGCGCTCATGGTGGCTGCGTGCCGCGCACACGAAAACGAACTCGAGGACGCTTTCGCGCGCGATCCATTCGCTGAACGGCTCGCCGGTGAGCGCGGATTGGCGATTCTTAATTCGCTACCGCATGCAGGCATGATGCGCCTGGGGCTCGCCATTCGCACCCGCTTTATCGATGAGCTGTTACTCGAGGCCCTGGCGAGCGACCCGATTTCAACTGTTTTGAGCGTCGGTTGTGGTCTTGATACGCGACCTTGGCGGCTTGATCTCTCTTCGAACCTCCGCTGGATTGAAATTGACTTCGCCGACATGCTCGATTACAAAGACCGGCTTATGTCCGGTGAGACGCCGCGCTGCCGCCGCGAGCGCCTCGCCCTCGACCTGAACGATCCTGCGCAGCGCATGCAGATATACGATGCTGCGAGCCGCAAAGCCGCCCTGATGATCACAGAAGGCGTGCTCCTGTACCTGCCAGCCGCAACTGTGGACGATCTTGCCGCTGAGAACTGGAAACACAGCGGGATCACTCACTGGATCAGCGATATCACTACTACCAGCTTCTACAGGGCGCTGGGAGATCCTGGCGCAATGCAGTTCATCCGTCATGTGCGAGCCACAGACGCGTTGACAGGCGAGCAGATCCTCGACGTTTTACGGCGCCAGGGCTGGACGACAGCCGTATGCAGAAGTTACATCACTGACACCGGTTTTGCGCGTGACCGCGTGCTCCGCATGATGGGCGATGACACACCAACTCCACCGTCTTTCGCCCCGGACGATCCGACCGGCGTGCACCTTTTTTCACACCAATGACCGCTGGCTTCGGCGCTAGATCATACCTGGAGCCCCGCTAGCGGCCTTTGATTCTGCTCCGATATCGCCCTGGAGTGTAACCGACAATAGAGCGGAAATCATTGATGAGATGTGCCTGGTCGAAATAGCCGAGATCGAGTGCGACCTGGGCCCAATCCAACGACTTGCCCGAGTTCGCCATCTCCACCAGTTCATGCAGGCGTGATCGCCGGATCACCCACTTCGGCGTAGCCCCGACATATTCCCGGAAGATCCGCTGAAGCATTCGCTTGGTCATGCCCGCGCTCGCCGAAAGATCGTCGACGGTCCGAATCCGCGCGTTGTCGAGAATCATCGACACCAGTTTGCCGGCAAGGTTGGCGTCGGGATCGAGTTGTGGCACCCCGTCCAGGAAGAACTTATTGGCAAGGTCGATCTTCGACTCAGCGGAACTGGCAGAGAGCGCTTCCTCTTCGAGCCGGTGCAATTCATTGCCGAACACCTGTGTGGCGGGAATAGTCCGGTTCGCTAGCTTCGACACCGCATACCCCAAGAAGGGACGGAATGTTCCAGCGCGAAACTTGACTCCAAATACCTGCGATGCGCCTGCGAGCCCTCGCGAAAACTTGCGCGTGTGCACGCCGCTGATGCGCGACCCGCTTTCCTCAATCACGAGCTGAACGTTCGGATGCGGCAGAGTTTCGATCGGATAAGGCTCAGAACCGCGCAGATCCCAGCTCACTATCCAGTAGTGATCGATCCAGCATGCAAGATCGGTCGCCGGCGCACGCCGCAGATGCTTAAACTTGCCGGAGGTTGGCGGGAGAAGAAGTACGCCACGGGCACGGCCGACGGATGGATCCCACGACACTTCTAGCTCAGGAGGTTGTCGCGTTTTTCCAATCATTGCGGCTACGTTGCCTCTAACGTATCTCCAAAAGTGAGCGTGACATGATTCTAAACTGCAGGGTCAGCATGAAGTCTGGGATCGCGATTGGAACGTTGTGCGCTGTGGCAGGACTCGCCGCTGCGCAGATAAACCGCAAATCAAATTCGGAGGACAAAAGAGTGCAGCAGGCAAAAGGAACCTTTGAAGTCCGGGTAGTGGCCGCAAATGCAGATAGCCAGGCGCGAAATCTGTTCTCGCGCATGTATCTGGACAAGCAATTCCAAGGAGGTCTGGAAGGAACCAGTCAGGTCGAGATGTTGAGCTTTCGTTCGGAAGACAAGGCCTCCGGCGGATACGTCGCGATGGAAGAAGTGACCGGAACCCTGCAGGGCAAGACCGGATCGTTCATCTTGCAACAGATCGGCACGATGAGAAATGGCGTCCCCGAATTGAAAGTCACGGTCGTCCCCGCATCGGGCAGCGGCCAGTTAGTGGGCATCGACGGAACGATGACGATTCGCATCGAGAATGGAACACATTTCTACCAATTCGACTACACGCTGCCCGGTGACAAATAGAGAGTCGCGTCTCCGACCCGCAAACGGCACCGTAGGCGAGGTGCCGTCCTGTTCTTCCTTCTGACTTCGAACTTCTGCTTTCTGCCGCTAATTTGCCGCGCCTCGCCACTCACCTTTAGAATGAAACATCATCCCTTCGTGTAGGAAAGAGCCGCAATGATTCATTTTCCCGTTCCAGAGGCGCTTACTTTCGACGACGTGTTGTTGCTCCCTGCAGGTTCCGACGTTGTTCCCGCCGATGTGAGTACGCAAACCAAGCTCACGCGCAATATCACACTCAACGTGCCCATCATGACCGCCGCCATGGACACGGTGACGGAGTCGCGTATGGCCATCGCGATCGCGCAGCAGGGCGGGATGGGTGTCATTCACCGCAATCTCACGATCGAGCAGCAGGCCAGCGAAGTCGACAAAGTGAAACGCTCTGAAAGCGGCATGATCGTCGATCCGATCACGCTTTCGCCCGACGCGAAAGTAGCCGACGCCCTGGAAGTGATGCGCCGGTACCGCATCTCTGGTGTGCCCATCACCAAGAACAAGAAGCTGGTCGGCATTCTCACCAATCGAGATCTCAGGTTTGAAACCCGCACCGACATCCCCATTTCGAAGGTGATGACCAGAGAAAATCTCATCACTGTACCCGTCGGCACTACGCTCGAAGAAGCCGAGAAGGTTCTGCATGAGCATCGCGTGGAAAAGTTGCTGGTCGTCGATGAGAAGTACAACCTTAAGGGCCTGATCACCGTAAAAGACATTCAAAAGAAACTGAAGTACCCCAACGCCGCAAAAGACAGTCATGGACGTCTGCGCTGCGCAGCGGCTATCGGCGCTACCGGCGACTTCCTTGAGCGCGCCCAGGAGTTGGTCAGGAACAAAGTCGACGTGCTGGTGATCGACAGCGCGCACGGCCATCAGAGCCGCGTGCTCGATGCGGTTTCGCTCGTAAAATCCAAGTTGCCGGAAGTCGACTTGATTGCCGGCAACGTCGGCACCTTCGACGGCGCGTGCTCACTGGTGAAGTGCGGCGCTGACGCGGTGAAGGTTGGCATCGGTCCTGGATCGATCTGCACCACGCGCGTGGTCACCGGCGCGGGCGTTCCGCAGATCACCGCGATTGCGGAAGCCTATCGCGCTACTCGTGACGCCAATGTTCCCGTCATCTCAGACGGTGGAATCAAGTATTCAGGCGATGTCACCAAGGCGCTTGCCGCAGGAGCAAACGTCGTGATGGCTGGATCAATGTTCGCCGGCACCGACGAGAGTCCGGGCGAGACCATCCTCTACCAGGGCCGTTCTTTCAAGTCATATCGCGGCATGGGATCCCTTGCCGCCATGGCTCAGGGCTCTGGCGAGCGTTATTTCCAGAGCACAGCTGACGGCGACGGCACAGCAACGATCTCGGTTGAAGAGGGCGATGGCGCGGGTAACCGCTTGAACAAGTTGGTCCCGGAAGGTATCGAGGGCCGGGTCCCGTATCGCGGCACTCTGGCAATGATCGTTCATCAACTCGTCGGCGGCCTCCGCTCCGGCATGGGATATACGGGTTGCGCGACGATCCCAGAACTTCAGCAGAAAGCGAAGTTCATTCGTATTACCTGGGCAGGCATGCGCGAAAGCCACGTACACGACGTCGTTATCACGCGCGAGGCTCCGAACTATCACGTGGAGTAAGTAAGCGATATACGCGACTTGAAAGGGAGCGGAGTCAGCCCGCCGTTCCGACCATCTGAGATTTGGACGACTCGCCTTGAACACCGGACGTGGCAATTCAACCCGACTTTTTCTTGCCTGGCTCCCCGTCGCCTTCTGGATCGGCATCATCATCCTGGAATCCACGCCGACCTTTGGCGCCGATCACACGGTTAAATGGATCCGGCCCATCGTTGCCGGCCTGTTCGGCCCCTCCATGTTGAAGTATCTTGACTTCATCAACGAGGCGATGCGAAAGACAGGCCACTTCACTGGTTACGGAATTCTAAGCCTTCTCTGTTACCGTGGCTGGCGTGAACTCATTCTTCTCACGGTAGAAAGTGGTCTGAAACCGGTGCTGAAAACCGCGGATTTCCTGAAATCCTTGCGGGGACTATGGTGGGCCCGCGCCAGCCTTCTTGCCATCCTGAGTACGGCATTCGTGGCTTCATGCGATGAGTTCCACCAGAGTTTTCTACCCAATCGCACGGGAGTGTTTCGCGATGTGGTACTCGATACCACTGGAGCACTGTTCTTTCAGGCACTCATTCTCACATTCAGTTCCTTCCAACCCAAGCGAACAGGTAGTCCGAGCATGCATGAATCCTCCCCTATCGGTTCCATGCCTCTCTAATGGCTTTCTCCTCGTCGAGGGCTTGCGGGGGCCGTTCAAAGATCACAGCCGACGCACAATTTCGTCACAGCAATCGACATCAGCATCGCCTAAATTGGCTCTGAACAGAGTCTTACCGCGGAGCTGCAGATGGCCGCCGTTATTCCTTTTCATGTTCCGCGAACTTTCCGTGAACCCAGAGGAGACCTTCGCCGACCAGGCAGGGTTTTGCTATTTCCGGCGAAGAGCCGAATAGAAGGTCTGTGGGCTACTCTGGAAAAGATATTGCCCGAATTTCGACCGCAGACGCAGCCATCCAAAAGCTGATTAATGATCTAGGACGCCGCCTGTAGCAGGCGTTCGACTTCTTTGCTGAATTCCGGCATCCCCAGTGGTTTTTCGAGCAGCAGATTCGCGCCCGCCTCCAGCGCCACCCGCAATGTCTCGGAACTGACGTTTCCGGTGAAAAGAATCACCGGCGCCTTCGGATTCTTCTCACGAAACTTGAGGATCACGTCCCGGCTGGCGAGGTTGGGAAGTGAATCGACCACAAGCAGATCGAAAAGGTTCTCACGGATGAGTGCGATCGCGGACATTGCGTCCTGCGAACTACGGGTGTCGTAGCCGACCGAACTCAAATAGCGACACAAGAGTTCTGTCACTCGCGCGTCGTCATCCACGATTAGCAATCGTCGGCCCATCGCTCCCCGCTTGTACTCTGCACTTTAGCCCTATTCGACGCCGCCGCGTCAGGAACGTTTCGTTTCGGAAGGTTACTCTTCAGGGTCGGGGGAGCAAGATCGAACAGCGCAAAAAGTTGAGGATATAAGTTTACAAGCAACTGAGAATTTGCATCGCTATACTGGCGAGTTCATCCTTTTCTTAAGTTCGCATTCATGACATTGCCTGCTAACTCCACCTGGTACAAAGATGCCGTAATTTATGAAGTTCACGTTCGCGCTTTCTATGACAGCGTTACGGACGGAATCGGCGATTTTGGCGGCCTGACACAAAAGCTCCCTTATCTTGAAGACCTCGGCGTCACCGCCATCTGGTTGCTGCCGTTTTGTCCTTCGCCTCTCAGAGATGACGGGTACGACATCTCCGATTACACCAACGTCCACCCCTCTTACGGCACACTCAAGGACTTCCAGAAATTCTTACGCGAAGCGCACGCGCGCGGCATAAGAGTGATCACGGAACTGGTGCTGAATCACAGTTCCGATCAGCATGCCTGGTTTCAGCGTGCACGGCGTGCGCCGACCGGAAGCGAATGGCGGAATTATTACGTCTGGAGCGACACGCCGGATAAATATCGCGACGCTCGCATCATCTTCAAGGATTTCGAAACGTCCAACTGGGCTTGGGATCCCATCGCAAAAGCCTACTACTGGCATCGCTTCTACTCTCATCAGCCGGACCTCAATTGGGATAGCCCCGACGTTCGCAAGGCTATGTTCGCTGCTCTCGACTTCTGGTTCGACATGGGCGTTGATGGCCTGCGGCTTGATGCCGTGCCTTATCTGATCGAACGAGAAGGCACGAACTGCGAGAACCTGCCCGAAACGCATGCCATCCTGAAGGACCTCCGGAAACACGTCGACGAGAAATATGGCGACCGGATGTTGCTGGCGGAGGCCAATCAGTGGCCCGACGACGCCGTCGCTTATTTCGGCAACGGCGATGAATGCCATATGGCGTTTCACTTCCCCGTCATGCCCAGGCTGTTCATGGCGCTCCGCATGGAAGATCGCCATCCCATCACCGAGATTCTTCGTCTCACCCCTCCCATACCTGACAATTGTCAATGGGCATTGTTTTTGCGTAATCATGACGAACTCACGCTGGAGATGGTGACCGACGAAGAACGCGACTACATGTACCGCTCTTATGCGCATGATCGCGAGATGCGCATCAACCTCGGCATTCGCCGCCGTCTTGCGCCACTGCTCGAAAACGATCGTCGCCGTATTGAGCTGATGAACGCTCTGCTTCTGTCATTGCCGGGCACGCCTGTCATTTACTACGGCGACGAGATCGGCATGGGTGACAACATCTATTTGGGCGACCGAAACGGCGTTCGCACGCCGATGCAATGGAGCGCGGATCGCAATGCCGGCTTCTCCAGGGCTAATCCCCAAAAGCTCTACCTGCCGGTGAACATCGATCCCGAGTATCACTACGAAGCGATTAACGTCGAAACGCAGCAGAACAATTCCCATTCGCTGCTCTGGTACACGAAGCGCATGATCGCGCAACGCAAGCAGCACCCAGCATTCGGGCGCGGAAGCTTTGAGCTCATATTTCCTACCAATCGAAAAATCCTGGCATTTATTCGCCAGTTTGAAGACGAGACCATTCTCGTCATGGCAAATCTCTCTCGCTTCACGCAATTCTTTCAGCTCGATTTAAGCAAGCACGCGGGGTTTGTCCCGATTGAAGTTTTCGGCCGGAATCGTTTTCCGGCAATTACCGATCAGCCTTACGCTATGTCATTGGGTCCGCACGCCTTCCAGTGGTTCCATCTGCAACCGCAAGCGCCCGCGGAAGAGATGCTGTCCGTGAGTGGCCCGGACAGCCTGCCCGTCATCAATGCCGACATCGAAACACTCTTCTCGTCCAACTCGCGCCGCGCGCTCACCCGCATGCTTGCGCGTGCGTTGCGCACGCGTGCGTGGTTTCCAAAAGAACGTACCATCCGCCAGGTAATCATCGACGACGTTGTCTCCTTCCCCAACACCACCGCGAGCATTCTGCTGATCCATGTGGAATTCAGTGACGGCGATCCGGAAAGCTACCTCGCTCCGCTGTCGCTCGGTACCGGCGAGACAGCCGAAGGCATCCTCCGTGACCGTCCACAGGTTGTTCTGTGTCGTATTGAAGGGATCTCGCCCGCGCCCGCCATTCTGTACGGAGCTGTCTGGGACAAGAGTCTCAGCGACGCACTGTTGAAAGCGATCGTTCGCCGGCGCCGCATCAAGGGCGAGCATGGCGATTTACTTGGCAGCCACACCCGTGCCTTCCGAAAGGCATGGGGCGAAGTGCGCTCCAGCCTGGAGCCCCGCGTACATACCATTGATCGCAATACATTCATTCACCTGGGCGAAGATTTCACCCTCAAGCTCTACCGCCGTGTCGAGCCAGGCATCAATCCCGACCGCGAAATCGGGGAATTCCTCGTGAACTATACCGAGTTCCGGAATGCGCTGCAGACACTGGGAGCAGTCGAGTATCGAAGACCGCTTAGCGAGGAATCCCAGGAAGTCACAACACTGGCAATTCTCAACAACTACGTTCCCAACGCCACGAATGCGTGGACGTATACGCTCGATCATCTCGGACTCTACTTCGAGCGTGCGCTTGCGATTCCCGAGCAGGACCCTCGCTTGAAAGATCCAAGCACCGGCACGCCTCTTACCCTGCTCACGCGACCCGTCCCGCAAGTCATGGCGGAGCTGCTTGCAGCTCACGGGGAGAGTCCCGAGTTGCTCGGGAAACGCACGGCCGAGATGCATCTCGCCCTCGCCAGCCGTCCTGACTTGCCTGATTTTGCCCCCGAGCCGTTTACGGAGTTCTACCGTCTCAGCATTTTTCATGGCATGGTCGGCGAAATGAATCGCTCTCTTGACGCTCTGCGCACACGATTGGCGTCAGTCCCCGAAGCAGCTCAAGCCGACGCTCGTGCCGTGTTGGATCGTGAGTCTGTCATCCGCAGCCGTCTGCTCCAGCTTCGAGATACGCGCGTCAATTGCGCGCGCATTCGTCATCATGGCGATTATCACCTGGGAAATGTGCTGTATACCGGGCGCGACTTTCTGGTCATGAATTTTGAAGGCGATACCAATCGACCGCTCAGCGAACGCCGCATCAAACGCTCGGCATTCCGCGATATTGCCTGCATGATTCGCTCATTCCACTACGTCGCTCACGCCGTGCTCTTCAACCACGTCCCGGGAATCGTCTCCGGCGGGTCCCACCCGCAACTCGAGCGATGGGCCGAAGCATGGTACCAATGGGTCAGCGCACTCTTTCTTCGTGGATATCTGCAAGCTGCGCAGCAAGCCAGTTTCATTCCGCAAACACATAAAGAGATCGCTGTTCTGCTGCAGGCTTACACGCTCGAAAAAGCGCTCATCGAAGTGGAATATGAGTTAGAGAACCGGCCGGACTGGATTCGCATACCGTTGAACGGCATTCTTCAAGAGTTGCAGTAGGCAGGCGCACTCCTTCTTTCAAATGCTTTTATCGTGCCGACTGACTCGTAAACGCTTATCCCAGTGGAAACGATGCTTCCGCTGACAGCTCTTCGCCCGCGAAATCTCCGACAAGAAATTTCGGGTACGCTGCGGCGGCAATCATCGCGGCGTTATCGGTGGAGAGCCGCAGCGATGGAAAATACACCGGCAAGCCTTCACGCGCTGCCTGTTCGGCAAAGCGTTCCCGCAAGCGGCTGTTCGCAGCCACGCCCCCGGACACCAGCAACGTCCGCACTGAGTATTCCCTAGCGGCCGCCAGGGTTTTTCCAACAAGATCTTCGACAACTGCGCTCTGAAACGATGCCACCAGGTCCAGAGTCTTTCGGTCGGTCACGCGCAAGAAATCCTCGACACTCGGTTTAGTGGCTGAAGCCAGTGCTTTACGCCTTGATTCCACCTGTGGCTGCATGTCGTTTGCTTCTACGTGGCGCAGCACCGCCGTCTTAATGCCGCTATAGGAGAAATCGAACCGTGGTGAGTCCGGCTCGGGCTTTCCGTGATCTTTCCGGTCCCGATGCTTGATCTGCGGCGCGCCAAACTTCACTGCGTCTGGATCGCCATGCTTCGCCAGTCTGTCAATAACCGGGCCGCCGGGATATCCGAGTCCGAGTACCTTCGCTACTTTATCGAAAGCTTCTCCGGCAGCGTCGTCGCGCGTGTGGCCGATATTCTTGTATGTCCAGCTCGTGCCTTTCACTTCGGCCAGATACAAATGCGTGTGTCCGCCGGACACCACCAGCGCGAGCACCGGAAACCGCAGCTCATGATTTCCCTTCTGGCGCTCTTCCAAAAGTACTGCGTGAATATGACCCTCGAGATGATTAACCGCCACCAGCGGTTTCTCCAGCGCCCACGCCAGGGTTTTCGCGTACGAAATACCCACCAGCAGCGCGCCCGCCAAACCCGGACCTTGCGTCACAGCCAGCGCATCCACCGCTTCAAAACTGACACCAGAATCGGCCAGCGCCTTACGCACTACCGGGACGATGTTGCGCAAATGCTCGCGCGAGGCCAGCTCTGGCACAACTCCGCCGTACGGCTGATGCGTGGTGATCTGCGAGAGCACTACATTCGAAATGACCTGCTCACCCGAACGCACGACCGCCGCCGAAGTCTCGTCACACGAGCTTTCAATTCCGAGAATATAGGTATCTGCCATCACTCCGATTCTATTCGCTTATACGTTCCGTGGCGCGCCACGAACTCCATAAGCAATTCTTTGCTTTCAATGCAACATCATAACTGATAGTTTGGCTTGCGAGAACAAGGAGAACTGTATGGCGACCGATTCCTTCGACGTTAACCTGTGGACCTCATCGGCGCACGCGTTGGATTATCTCTCCCGTGCAGACCAGATTCCCCATCGTACCGAAGGCGAGCGCACACTGCTTGAATTCGTGCCCGTCAATGCGCGACGAATTCTCGATCTCGGCAGCGGTGATGGACGTCTGCTCGCACTCGTGCTCACCGACCATCCTGACGCGGAAGCCGTTGCTCTGGATTTTTCCGCCACCATGCTCGACCGCCTTCGGGAGCGCTTCGCGTCCAATTCACGCGTCCGGATCGTCGAGCACGACCTGGCTTCTTCGCTGCCGGAACTGGACACGTTCGACGCAATCGTTTCCAGTTTTGCCATCCATCACCTCACTCATGAACGCAAACGCGAACTGTACGGCGAGATCTTCGCACGTCTTAGCCCCGGCGGCGTGTTCTGCAACCTGGAGCATGTTGCTTCGCCGACAATCGAATTGCACCATGCCTTTCTGCATGCAATCAACTACACGCCGGAAACCGAGGACCCATCAAACAAGTTGCTGGATATGGAAGTCCAGTTGCGTTGGTTGCGCGAGATCGGCTTCCACCACGTGGACTGTCACTGGAAATGGCGGGAGTTGGCTCTGCTCTCAGGTGTGCGCGCACTCAAAAGTTAACTACCAAGGACACGAAGGTTTACGAAAACTAAGCACCGCACCGGCACAGAAAGACCACTGCATTCAAGAGCTGAAATAAGCCTACACGCACCTTCGTGCCTTTTTGGGTTAACGCTTTTCGCAGTTACTCTTCCTCCGGCATCTGCCCGGTCAGCAACTCCTTCGCCTTCTTTAGATCGTCCATCTTTGCCTTGTCCATTCTCGGATATGCGGGATCGATTTCCTTTAACGTCTGGACGACAATCGCGCCCACCGCCAGACGCGTGAACCACTTGTTGTCCGCGGGAACCACATACCACGGCGCACAATCTGTCGCAGTGTTCTGAATCATTTCTTCATAAGCATTCTGATAGTCCTTCCAAAAGCCGCGCTCTTTAATATCCGAGGTAGAGAACTTCCAATTCTTGTCCGCATCATCCAGCCGCGACAGAAAGCGCCGCTTCTGCTCTCTCTTCGACAAATTCAAAAAGAACTTCCGAACGACCATTCCATTGTTCGACAGGTACTTTTCGAAATTGTTGATGTCTTCGTAACGCTGCTCCCATATCTTCTTGCCTACGAGTCGCTCGGGCAGCTTCTCCGCGTTCAGCAGCTCATGATGCACCCTGACGACGAGCACCTCCTCGTAATACGATCGATTGAAGATGCCGATTCTGCCACGCTCAGGCAAGCATTTACTGGTGCGCCATAGGTAATCGTGATCCAACTCTTCCGCTGACGGGCTCTTGAAGGAATACACCTGTACTCCCTGCGGATTCAGGCCTGACATGACGTGCTTGATCGTGCCGTCCTTGCCGGCGGCATCCATAGCCTGGAAGATCAGCAGCACGCCCCAGCGGTTTTCGGCATAGAGTTTGTCCTGCAGCCTGGCCATCATCTCGACGTTGTGCTGCAGCAATTCGGGAGCGTCTGCCTTTTCCGATTTGAAGCCGGCCGTGTCGCCTGGATCGTAGTCTTTGAGCCGGAAGTTCTTTCCTTTCTCTACGCGATACCGCTTCGCCAGATCCTTCACCTGCGGGTGCGTTTTAGAGTACTTTCCCATTTGCTCTCCCCCCCGGACGCAGTTGATTCTACCCGAGTCCTTGATCCCTCTCAGTCGCTTAGTCGCTAAGTCTTCCTGTCTCTCAGCGACTCGGTTCCTGGATTACGGATGCCCCGTTCCAATTACCAATTCGTTGAGCCTGCAATTACCATCTACAGAAGGAATGCTGCGAACTGCTGCCATCGAGGTGATCCGCACCCTGCGCTCGCGGGGCCACCAGGCGTACCTGGTCGGCGGATGCGTGCGCGATCTGCTTCTCGGTCGCGAGCCTGCTGACTACGACGTCGCCACGGATGCCCTTCCCCAACAGGTGATGCACATCTTTCCGGAAACCTATGCGGTCGGTGCGCAATTTGGCGTGGTATTAGTTCCGATAGATTCCCTTACGTGCGGAGATCTCGCCGAGGTTGCCAAGCAGCATCCTGAGGAGACGCCGGCCGAAGCCGTAAAGAATAAGGCCGTTGAGGTCGCCACGTTTCGGAATGACGGTATCTACACCGATGGGCGCCATCCCAACCAGGTCACCTATAGCACCGACCCGCGTGAAGACGTGCAGCGCCGTGATTTCACGATAAACGGCCTTCTCATGGATCCTCTCGCCAGCAATCGCGTGCTCGACTTTGTGGGCGGTTGCGGGGACCTTGAACGCCAGGTGGTTCGCGCTATTGGCGAACCCGAGCGGCGCTTTCGCGAAGACAAGCTTCGCATGTTCGTGCAGTCCGCTTCGCGGCGCGCTTCGGTTTCACCGTCGACTCAGCGACATTTGCTGCTATAAAACGCCTGGCGCCCGAAATCCACCAGGTAAGCCATGAGCGGATTCGCGAAGAACTGACGAAGATGCTCACTGAAGGGCATGCGAAGCGCGCGTTTGAGTTGCTGGACGAATCAGGCCTGCTGCACGAGATCCTCCCCGAAGTCGAAAAAATGAAGGGGGTAGCGCAACCGCCGCAATATCACCCCGAGGGCGACGTCTTCGTGCACACTCTCTTGCTACTCGATCAGTTGCCACCCGGCGCTTCGCGCACTCTGGCTTGGGGAATGCTGCTGCACGATGTCGGCAAACCGCCTACATTTCGGGTTGCGCCCGATCGCATTCGCTTCGACGGTCATGTCGAAGTCGGTGTCCGGATGGCAGCAGCGATCTGCCGGCGGCTGCGCATGTCCAACGAGGATACGGAGCAGATTCTTGCCCTTGTCGACAATCACATGCGCTTTGCCGACGTACAGAAGATGAAGGAATCCACCCTCAAGCGCTTCCTGCGACTGCCCCGTTTTGATGAGCATCTTACGTTACACCATGCTGACGTCATGGCCAGCCACGGCAAGCTCGATCTCTACGACTTCACGCGGCGGAAGCTGAATGAGACCCCCCCGGAGGAGATCCGACCCGAACCGCTGATCACCGGGCGCGATCTGATCGCCGCCGGATACCAGCCGGGGCCTTTATTCAAGGAAATTCTGACTGCGGTGGAGGACCGCCAGCTCGAGGGAGGTTTGCGCACGAAAGAAGATGCTTTGAGATTTATACGCGAAGAATTCCAGCGCTAGAAGCGAGAGAAGTGACGCAGTCATCTTCAGATTACCCGATCACTTTACGCGCGCCAGATGCACCGCAAACCAGTTCCGGCGATCCGTCCATGTGCGCTCCAGTTCAAATCCGCCCATACTCAGGATCGATCGCACCATATGCTCATTAAACTTGTAACTGTTCTCGGTGTGGATGCGTTCGCCTTGCTCGAAATGAACTCGCATTGCCAGCGAGTCTACGCTGACCGTCTGCTCGCGCAGGCTCTCCAGATAGATCTCCATCCGCGAACACTTAGGATTCCATTCAGCAACATGCTTGAACTGCTTGAGGTCAAAATGTCCGCCCAATTCTCGGTTGATGCGTGCCAGCACGTTCTTATTAAACCGCTCCGTCACGCCCTGCGCATCGTCATAGGCAGGTACGAGTACGCGCTCACTTTTCACCAAGTCTGTTCCGAGGAGCAGTGCTTCTCCCTTTCGCAACGAACCTCGCACGCTGTGCAGCACCGCCCCAGCCCGCATTGGTTCGAAGTTGCCGATGCTCGATCCCAGATATAGCACCAGTTTCTCTCCGCTGGTATTCGCAATCCCGTCCAGGCCTTCGCAGTAATCCGCCACAACCGGGCGCACTTCCAGCCCTGCATAATCCCCATTCAGATTGCGAACTGCATCTTCAAGAGCCGTGTGCGATACGTCGATGGGATAGAAGGTCACCCGCGACTGGCGGCTCAACAACTCGCGGATTACGATCCGCGTTTTCGTCGCCGTCCCAGCCCCCAGCTCTACGAGGGTGAGTCCGTCGCCCGCAGCCTCCACCATCTGGCCTGCGTAGCGCTCCAGGATTCGCGCTTCGGTTCGTGTCAGGTAGTACTCGGGCAACTCGGTGATCCGTTCGAACAACTGTGATCCTTCCGCATCGTAGAAAAGCTTCGGCGGAAGCGATTTTCGCCTCTGCATCAGGCCGGCGAGGACGACTTCTGCAATGGGAGATACTGCACGTTCCGCTCGTTCGTATGCGCTCATTTTGCCAATCGTATTCCCGAGAATTGCCACCGGGCATGCGGTGGGAAGAAGTTGCGATAGCTCGCGCGGATGTGCGATCGCGGAGTTACGCACGATCCTCCACGCAGCACCATCCGGTTGCTCATGAATTTCCCGTTGTATTCGCCGAGTGCACCGGAGTTCGGGCGAAACCCCGGATAGCCTACATACGGACTCGCTGTCCACTCCCATGCATCGCCAAACATTTGCCGCGGAGCGCCTTCGCACTCCGGTTCAGGAATGGCATGCAGATAGCCATCCTCGAGAAAATTGCCGTCAGCCGGAACGTTGCTTGCGACCACCTCCCACTCTCCTTCAGTCGCCAGCCGCGCGTTTGCCCAGCGCGCGTAAGCATCCGCCTCATAGAAGCTGACGTGGCAGACCGGTTCATGAGGATTCACGGCCTGCATGCCTGACATCGTGAAAACGATCCAATCTTCACCTTGATGCTCCCAATACAGCGGCGCACGCCAGCCCTGCGCCTTCACAGCGTCCCAGCCATCGGACAGCCACAACTCGGGCCTCAAATAGCCGTCGTCGTGGATAAACTGCAGATACTCGCCATTGGTTACCAGTCGTGATGCGATGCGAAATTCCTTGAGGTATGCCTGGTGACGAGGCCCTTCATTATCGAATGCGAACCCCGTGCCCTCGTAGCCAATGCTGTATAAGCCCGCATCAAATTCGAACCAGCTCATTTCATGGTGTCTGGTGTCGGGAGATGGAGTCACAGGAGCATACGACGGCCGTAAAGGCTGGCTCCAGAACGCATGCTTGATGTCGGTAAGGATCAATTCCTGATGTTGCTGCTCATGGTTTAAACCGACTTCTACCAGATCCTGGATGTCGTGCACTTTGTCTGACGCGAGCAGATCGAGCATGTTCCGATCCACATGCTCGCGATACGCGCGCACCTGCTCGCAGGATGGCCGGGAGAACAGTCCACGAAACGCTCGATCCGGATGCGCCCCAAGTCCCTTGTAATAAGAATTGAAAAGGTATTGAAACTCGGGATGAAATGGCTGGTAATCGTGGAGGTTGGGAATAAGTAGAAACGTTTCGAAGAACCAGGTCGTGTGTGCCCGATGCCATTTAGCGGGACTGGCATCCGGCATCGATTGCACCATCTGGTCTTCGGCCGTTAACGGATGACAGATGGATTCGGTCGTATTGCGAACTTCCGCATAGCGTCGGGCTAATTCCTTGCTTGCATCCGATATTTCCGCCCCTGGCACCCACTGCCGAATGGCATTCATCCTCAGCCTCTCCGGACATAAGTTCGTAAGCCCTCGGCAAGGTAGGGCTTATATCGACATGAACAAGTTGGATGTTTTTCCAGGTAAGGGCGTTACATTTATTCGCGCGAACGGCGAAGTTTACTCATGGATCACAGAATCGCGCGGACTGCTCTGCGCGCTAGTTCCACGCTAAACCCATAAACGAGGTGCGATGCGAGCGCATTTACATGAACTGAAAGGGGATAGCTCGTGGGCGACTCCGATAGATGCATCATGGGTACGCCCACCTCATCTCCACCGACAAATAGTGCGGTCCCATACGCCATCCCCACCGCTTTTCTGATCTCGGGCATGAACTCAGCAGCAGCACCATACGCGCCACCAGCCAGCGTACCGTATGCGTAGTGAATAATCGGCCCGGCTTTCTTTTTCTGAGCGTGGCTCAACTGCCGATTGAGTACCTTCTCCGCCAAGAATTGAGCCATCTTCATGGTCGCGTCTTCGTCTTCGGATTGCGACTGCTTCGGCGTACGATTTTTTCCAGACCGAGCCGTGCGCGGATCACTCTTGTTCCAGGCTTTCGCAGCTTTTTGAAATCCTGCCTGGTACTGATTCATCATCCATGAACCGAAGGCGCCGCCAATCATGCCCGCCACCAGGCCTTTCCAAAGTTCGTGATCCGCGTGCCGTCGGTTTGTCATGATGACCTCAGCAGGTTAGAAGCTGTAAGGAAGCATGCTGTCGCCCGCCGTCTTAATTCCCTACGCCAAGCTTTGCGGACTGCCTAGCTACAATCCTCCGATTGAACCGAAGCGCCTGCGCTGCATCGAGCAGCAGTTCGGCGCGCACATAAGGGAGAGAAAAGCTGTTGATATAAGAAAGCGTTAGATCGGGCTCGCTCTTGATTCCAGTCTGCACCAGCGATCCAAGCATGTACCACGAGACCTGCGTCTGGTTATCGTCCTGTTCCTGGCGCAGCAACTGATCTCCAACTTCGAAGCCTTGTCGCAGCGCATCCCGCAGCATAGCGCTATTGTTCGTGGATTGCGCGACGTCGGCTCTCGAAGCAGCAAGTTGCAACTGTGTCTTCAGGTCCTGAGAATCACCGGCGGTCTTCTGCGCCTGATCGAGCAACTGCATGGCCTTGCCGGGCTGGTCCGCTGCGACTTGCTCGGCCACGCTTCCCATTGTCACAGCGCGCATATTCGGGTCGGTAATGCCCTGCGTGAGTGCCAACGCATTGTCCGGATTCCAACTGGCCATTCCCTGCGCCCGCAGGCGAGTTATCTGATTCGCGTCAGTCGGGCTGCCGATAGAACTGTCACCATAAGTCCAGCGCACATTCGCCAACCCCGCGAGTCCTTGGGCCACCTGAGGATGCGATTCGGCGATCTGGTTCAAAAGCTCGGGATCGAATTGCCGTAACAGCGACACATAATGAAAGAGCGCAATTTCCAGCGGATCGGTGATCTGTGTAGAGCCAGTTCCGGTATTGACCGTCATCGACACCCCGGAAGGCGGCGCGACGTTCTGCGCATTGGTGACAAACAATTCCAGCGCATGCCTCACCTTGTCTTTTGGGACGTGATACGCCATTCTCTGCACCATTCGGGCGAAGTCTGAATTCGTTGTCCAAGTCGCCGTCGAGCGCTCATAATTACCTACAGCTTCGTCGAAGATCGCTTCCAGCACGCTCGGTCCATCCGGCGATTGGATATTGCCAGGACGTCGCTCTCGCACAGTTTCCAACGCAACTCCCGCCATCGCGCTATAGGGGTATTGGCTTTCGGCAGCAAGACGCAATGCTTCCATTCGAAGCCTTGGAATCTGCGACTCACCCTTTGTGCGGGCCAAGCTCTGGAAAACCTCCGTCGCCGCTGCACTCAATGGATCCGAAGCCATCAGAGCGGCAGGATCAGAACCAGCGCTCACCGGCTTCATCTGATGTAGGAGCTTCAGGCCGAACTCAGGATCGCCCGGCGCGACCATCTGTATGGCAAGCATCTGCATGCGCGCGCGCTTTTGATCGTCTGCCTGGTCCTCGGCGAGTTGAAACAGCTCCTCGGCCCATTTTTCACCCGTCTCGGGCTGCAGCCGAGTGATCATGTTGATCTGCCGCGCCAGTAAGCTCACGCGCTGATCGGGCAAGACCTCATCATTCGCGGCATGGCTGCGTTCCAGCAGGTCTAGGATTTGCTGCTTCAGGGCTGCCTGTGGATCGTCTTTTGGGTCTTTGGGAGGACTTTTAACAAGCGCAGCTTTGGATGGATTCGTCGTTTCTGCGGTTTTGTTACGGGAAGGACTGGAGCTGGCACTGGGGCCTTGATCCTGGCCAAAGCAGAGGCAGAGTCCCAGCCAGAACAGCCCAACCAACAGAAAACCAGACCTCATTGAAAATACTCCAACCGGGACCGTGCTCTGTGATTTTAACCTCTACCGTCTCATTTCAGCTTTGACCTTCGGCTCCCAAACTCACCTTACAGCGGCACAAGAGAACAACCTGGCACAGCGACCACGTTCCTGCTGCGGTGGATGCTTCGCTTCTGGAACGTAAGCAAGCCTGCTCTGGGCACGGTAATACCGGTTTCAAGATAGAATCCAAAGGTGGTCACCGCGCTTCGAGACTTCATCACGTGCCCACACTGTGGCGGCCGAGAGATCATCTACTCCTGCGAGCCCAAATGCTGCTTCAACCACGTTTGTTCTGACTGTCGCAGCACCTTCGAGATCAACAATGAAAAGACTGGCCGATACGATCAGAACACGCCATTCAATCTGCCCGAACCGGATTCCACCGAGCCCACAACTGGCTGCGCACAATGTGAGAGCATCCTCGTCGGAGTTTTGGGGGCGGAAAACGAGAATATTTTGCTTCTTTGCGGAAGATGCCGCTCGGTCCTGAAGCTTGCAATCGAGAACTTTGTCCCTGGGCAGTTTTAGGGCGAATCAATTTTGCTTCGTGACCTTTGAGGTCTTTGTGGTTAGTCTTTTCTTATGTCCAAAGAACGCGCGGAGAAGATCAAGCTCATCCTTTTTGACGTTGACGGCGTGATGACCGACGGCACCATCTTCCTGTTTCCTGCTCCTGCCAACGCTCCTCGAAGCACGGCGGGACATGTCGCGTCCCGGGCCGATGACGGCGGCTACTCCATTCACAGCGAGACGATCGTCGAAGCCAAGGGCTTCAACGCACACGACGGCACCGGCATTTCGCTAGCGCGTCTGGGTGGCCTGAAGATGGGAATTATCACCAAGCGGATTTCGGAAACTGTCGCCCTGCGAGCACGCGATCTCAAGCTGGACTATGTCTATCAGGGAATCTCCGACAAGCTCTCCGTTTTTCACGAGATTCTGGCAAAGGAAAAACTCCGTGCCGATCAGGTGGCCTATGTTGGCGATGACGTGATCGATTTGCCCATCATGCGAAACTGCGGACTTGCGATCGCAGTGCGGAACGCCCGCGAAGAAGTGAAAGACGAGTCCCATTACATTACCGACCACGAAGGAGGGCGCGGCGGTGTTCGTGACGCAGTGGAGTTCGTGCTGCGCTCTCAGGGAAAACTTGAGAAGGCTATCGCTGATTACATCGGACAGCGCTCGCCGGCAAGCAAGACGGCGGGATCGTAGTAAAACGGCTTTCGAGTTTTGGCTCCCAGACACGGGGGTTCGGCTCCCGGTGTTTACTGTTTTTCAGCGCTAGCGGGAAAGAATTCAGGTTAGAGCGGGAGTTCTGGGTGCACGCTAATCACTAACGACCAATCGATATCACTAGTAGAGAAAAAAAGACCCCCGCGCTTGCTTGGGGCGTTGAGGAATCGCGCGGGGGTTTCACCGTTTCCCCTTACTCACTGTCGCTTTCAGGAGGCTAATGGTATAGACGCGATCAAATAGGAAAAGTTCTGAACTTTACAAAGCTTTACAAACTGGTCTTCATTGTGGGATCGATGGCGGACGTTGCGTCATGAGTTCATTGAAACGCGGGTCTTTCCGCAAACCGGCGAACTCATTGTCGGTAAAAACATCGTTTATGTTCTTGTAACCGTCTTCCATAGCATGTCGCAAATAGAGAAGCGCCTGATCGAGCATGCCCGCCTGCGCATACATCTTCGCGAGTACATATGAATAATGAGCCCGGTCTTCGGGAGAGGATAATTGCGCGGCAATGCCGATCTGCGATCTGCGCTGAAAGCAGGTTGGATCAATTTGCAGCGCCCTCGCATATTCCTGAACCGCGTTTTGAAATTCCTTTTTTGCGAAGTAGGCGGTCCCCAGATTCGCATGGAATGAAGCGGTGGGTTCCTGCAGGGCGATCGCCTTCTTGTAGTACTTGATTGCTTTGTCGTACTTCTTCCCTTCGTAGTACACGGCGCCGAGATTGTTGTACGGCTCCGGAAATTCGGGATTCGCTTTGAACGAATGTTCAAAAGCCTTACGTGCCTTTGGAAGACGTCCCGATTGCAGCTCTGTTATCCCGATCTTATTCAGGATCTGCGCTCTTGCGGCGCCAGGCTTTGCTTTTTTCAGCGCGAGCTCATAGAAATCCATCGCATCGAGATACGATTTCTCCGCCCGGAGTTGGTCGCCCTTCATCTCCAGCACGGTGGAGCTGGCGGTCGGATCGGGCACTGGCGGCCGATGCACAACGGGAGAACTCACTTGCACGGCATTGTCCTGTGCGGTGAGCGGAAGGCAAGCGCAGAGCAGGATGGTGGCTGATAGCACGAAGAGAAAGCGGGTCATGGAACACCCCTCTTTTGGCCGAAGCGTGCAGCTTACATCTAAAAGCCCGGTCCGAGCTGCTGGCAGGACTCAGCGAGTGACGCTGGGCCGTTTTCCATATTAGACACCGCAACCGGCAAGAAGTCAGCGCTGAAAAAGTTACTTAGGACTGGACTGCTCCGACTGATCCTTATTGTCGTCGCCCTTGAAGACCCCCGCCAGCTTGCCGAAAAAGCCCTTCTTTTTCTCTTTTTCCTGCTTAGGGGGGGCAGGCGGAGGAGCGTTTTGAACAGTCGTAGATGTAGCGGGCTGAGTGGGTTGCGGCGGATGGATGGGCTGTTTCGCATTCGTCGCCGGGGCTTCCGTGGGCGCCTTGGGATTCATCCAGCCGAAGATCTTGCCCAGCACGCCCTGGTGCTCACCGGGAGTCTGATCGCAGGTATCTTTCGGCTCTGTTCCGGCGATGAATGCGACCGTGTATGTCTCTGGACAGGACGGAGTTGCGAGTCGGTTGGTGGTTTTGTCCAGGCGAACGTCAATCACTCCATCGGGCTGCTTGAAGTCCGTGGCATCACGATAGCCAGGGAGCTTGACCGCTCGTTTCATGAAGTCGGCCCAGATCGGCGCTGCTGCAACCGTACCGTTCAGACGGATGTCGGTATAGTCATCCAGGCCCACCCACACGATGCATAGCAGGTTCGTGGTGTATCCGGCGAACCAAGCGTCGTGAGAGGTTCCAGTTTTCCCCGCTGCAGGAGCCGTGAACCCCATCTGCCGCACGATGAATCCCGTGCCGGTGTTCACGACGCCTTCCATCATGCTAGTCATCACGTACGCTACGCGAGGATCGAGTACCGGCGCCGTCGTGGAAGTGTAGCTCTGCAAAACATCGCCCTGGGAGTTGTGGATTGCCCGAATCATCAACGGTGAAACATGTATGCCGTTGTTGGCAAACACGGTGTACGCACCGGCCATATCCAATGGGGTAGCGTCGTAGGCTCCAATCGCCATGGCAGGAGTTGGCTGAACCGACTTAATCCCCGCCGCCTTTGCCAACTGCACCACGTTGTCGTAGCCAATCGCTTCCGCCAGTTTGATGGTCGCGTTGTTCAGGGAATGCGCGAGTGCGTATTCGGCAGAAACTTCGCCTTTGTACTCTCCGTGATAGTTTTTCGGCTCGTATACCTGGTTATCAAAGAGGAAAGTTGTCTGCTCATCGTCGAGCAACGACGC
This sequence comes from Terriglobia bacterium, assembly GCA_021324365.1. Lineage (GTDB taxonomy): Bacteria > Acidobacteriota > Terriglobia > Terriglobales > Acidobacteriaceae > JAJPJE01. Next base: position 67,624 of record JAJPJE010000070.1, read on the forward strand.
CGGCGTCCATACGGTCGGACCACCTGTCAGCGCGGTATTCATCGCGGCCGCGTAGACAAAGGGCTTGAAGATCGATCCGGTCGGCCGCTTTGCCAGCACGTGATTCAACTGGCTCTGGCCGTAATTCCTTCCCCCAACAAGCGCCAATACCTCTCCGGTATGCGGGTCGATAGCAATGAGAGCAACCTGCGCCGGTGGCCCCGGAGCCACCGTGGTCTCCCACCTCGCTTCCTTACCGGTGCCTACCCTGTGGCGCTTGGTGCGGAGCTTTGTCAACTGCGCGTCAACCTGCCCGATGCCCTCCTGCACGGCTTCGGCTGCTGCCCGTTGCAAATCCGGGTCAAGGGTGGTGTACACGCGATATGCCTGATCGCTGAACTCGCGCTCGCCATACTTTGCGACCAGAGCATCTTTCACCATGTCGACGAAGTAAGGCGCATCGCTCGCCTCGACGTTCGGAGCCGCGAGCTTCAGGGGGACAGCCTTGGCTTTGTCGCACTCGTCGCGAGTGATCGCACCAGTTTCGACCATGGATTCGAGCACCAGGTTGCGGCGTTCCAGCGCGCGTTCCGGATGCCGGTAAGGATTCAGATAGCTGGGCCGCTGGATCAGCCCCGCCAGCAACGCTGCTTCCGGCAGCGTAATGCTCTGCAGATCTTTATTGAAGTACGCGCGTGCGGCTTCGGCGAACCCGTGGATACTGAACGAGCCGCGCTGGCCCATGTCGACCTGGTTTGCGTAAAGCTCGAAAATCTCTTCTTTCGTCAGCTTGTGTTCCAGGTCGGTGGCAATCATCATCTCGGTCAGTTTGCGTTTGAACGTCTTCTGGGGTGTCAGGAAGAAGCCGCGCGCCATTTGCATGGTGATGGTGGAACCACCCTGACTAAGGTGCCCCGAACGCAAATCGACAAATGCCGTTTCCAAAAGGCGGAAGTAATTGATGCCGTTGTGCTGGAAGAAACGGCGGTCTTCGATCGCGAGTACCGCATTGACCATGACTTTGGGAATATCCGCGTACTTCACCAGCTGCCGCTTGGATCGCTCGTCGGAATCAAGCGCCGTCAGCAGCGGTGGCTCCAGTTCATAGCCGCTGAGAACACGACCGTCGGACGCGGTCGAAACGATCTGCTGGACGGTGCCATTTGCCACCCGGATGATGGCTCCGTCTTCATTGTGATACGAGGCCGGCCCGGGCTGAACATCCACCCCCCCCTGGACAAGCTTGAAGGAACCGACAGGTGAGTCGCCTTTATCGGAGTACCCGGCACGCCGCAGGTCGGAGACGATTTCGCTGACCTGCAATTTATCTCCGGTCGAAACCAGACGAGGCCGGGCGTAGATCCGCGCCGAGTTGCTGAAAAGCGGCCCCTTGATTCGGCGGGAAACGATGCGGTCGTACTTCACCCAGTAATAGCTGAAGACCACGCCGAAGACGATGACCACGAGCAAGCCCAGGCCGACTCCCGCCTTCACCAGCGGATTGGACCAGTTCAGGAATTTAGAGATCTTGTGCTGACGCTTCGGAGAGGACTTTCGGGTGCCGCGCGGAATTTTTACTTTGATAGCCACAGTTTAAAGGCAGAGATCTCGCTCCGATTTTTCGACGATGGAGCGCGCACAAACGTTACCTCAGATTCCGAGACCGAGGAGCCCTTGTAACGACTTAGGAACCTCTTCCGGGCCAGAGACGATTTCTATTGTAAAGCAACCCAAAGAGGAAAAGTTGCACGGAAGCCACTAAGGAACGGCTATGGCAGGAAGCCTAATATGCTCTGGAGTTTTGCGTGGCAGGACTAAACGAGAAATCTAATGGATGCACCGGCAAGTCAATGTGGACCGAATAGGCAGCACTGATGGCGACGCCATTGCCGCCCCTCGTGACCTTTACCTGTTCCGCCGTGAGGGGAATGTCCAGAGACTGTGCTTTTCTGAGAACCGCCTGTCTGATGTCGTCCTCGGTCTTTTGCGGAGCATAGGTGTCCTGCCGGGCTTCGTCTTCAATCGCGTCCTGGAATTGATAATTGCTGAAGTACACGGGAACGACTCGAAACGCGACGTATATCGATGACGCGAAGACCGCAAGGCTTAGGAATACCTTCAGAGTTTTCATACCAAATTCTCCGGAAACTCATATTCCGGAGCGACGAACCAGAGCCTCCACATGGCTTGAAATTGCGGCGATGTTAACATCGCGTTTTTGGCCTGTCGAGCGTTCAAATACCTCCACGCAATCTTCGGTAACCTTCTTGCCAACGTTGATCCTGAAGGGAATACCCACGAGATCAGCATCTTTGAACTTCATTCCCGGCCGTTCGTCCCGGTCGTCCAGCATCACGTCAATTCCATCGCTGGCCAGTTCTCCGGCAATGCGCTCGGATGCGGCCATTTGCGCGCGGTCGCGCGCGCTGATCGGAGTCACAACAACCTGAAATGGCGCAATCGCCGGCGGAAGCCAGAAACCTTGATCGTCATGATTTTGTTCGATCGCGGCAGTCAGGATTCGCTCAATTCCGATACCGTAGCTGCCCATGATCGGCGTGACTTCCTTCCCATCTTTGTCCAGCACGCGCGCTCCGAGCGCCTGCGCGTACCGGCGGCCCAGCTTGAAAATGTGACCGATCTCAACCGCTTTCGCGACAGTTAGGGGCTGGCTGCATTCAGGACAGCCTTCGCCGGCGCCGACATTGCGCAAATCGACCCATTGGTCCAGCTCGAAGCTGACCTCGGGCGTGACATTTTTCAGGTGATAGTCCTTCTTGTTGGCGCCCGACACCAGGTTCTTACGACCTTTCAGAGCGGCATCTACCAAAACCAGACCTCGCACGCCACGCAGCTTGCGCCCCTTGAGTGCGAGTGGACCGAGAAATCCAGCAGGCGCGCCGAAGAACTCTTCAATCTCGTCAGCCTGCATGGGACGAACCTGAGCCTCTGGCAGAACGCCGGCCAGCTTCGCCTCATTCAGCATGTGATCGCCGCGAAGGAAAGCCACCACGGGTTGTTCGCGAGCCGGTTCACCATCCTTCGGAGGCCAGCCGGCCATGTATGCCAGCGTCTTCATATTGTTCTTCGGCGAGACCGTAAGAAATTTCGAAAGATCCTCGATCGTTTTTACATCGGGCGTGTGAACGAGTTCTGGTTCGCCATCTCCGGCCGCAGGAAGGTCGTCCACCGGTTCCAATTTCGACGTTGCTTTCTCCAGATTCGCCGCGTACCCGCACTTCGCGCAGCTTGCGACTAAATCTTCGCCCGCTTCGGTATGCACCATGAACTCCTGCGACTTGGATCCGCCCATTGCGCCGGAATGTGCCTCGACGACGATGTACTTCAGCCCGCAACGATTAAAAATACGCCGGTACGTTTGTTCGTGCTTCTTGTAGGAAACGTCCAACCCGGCTTCATCAATGTCGAATGAATACGAATCCTTCATCGTGAACTGGCGTACGCGCATCAGGCCAGCCTTTGGGCGGGGCTCGTCGCGAAATTTCGTCTGTATCTGGTACCAGATCTGCGGCAGTTGCTTATAACTGCGCAAATCCTTGCGCACAATCTCGGTCATCACTTCTTCATGGGTCATGGCGAGGCACAGATCTGTTCCCTTGCGATCCTTGAGGCGAAACATGTTTTCGCCCATCAGATCCCAGCGACCGCTGGCTTCCCAGACCTCGCGCGAGTTGAGGGCAGGCAGATGGAACTCCTGGCCAATCTTGTCCATTTCTTCGCGGACGATGTTGGCGATTTTCAGCATCGAGCGCTGGCCGAGAAACAGATAGCTGTAGATTCCGGCAGCCAACTGGCGCATGTAGCCCGCTCGCAGGAGATATTTATGACTGGCGACCTCGGCGTCGGCAGGTGCGTCCCGCAAGGTCGGGATGAACAATTGCGACCAACGGTACATGTAGGAATTCCTTCCGTTAGGAATGCTTCATTCTACTGAACGGCAAGCCGCTAGCCTCCCGCTCACGGCCCAAGCGCTCGAAACCCTGCGAATCGAAGATCCTTATCCAAGTACCAGCTGAACTGGCTTTTCCTTGCCATTCAGCCGCCGCGGGGGCCTTCACCTATCCCCCAACTGGTCTAGCACTCCGGATACATTCGGCTGGTGACCATTTGTACCTACCATTGGACAGTTAAAGTCAGGTGAAAGAGCTCCATGAAAAAGAGTCTAGTTGTACTCCTGTTGCTGGGTTTTAGCGTACCGTTCGCCGCACAAACGACCGCTTCGCCCGGAACGCCCGCCCAGTCAGCATCGTCGCAATCCAAGGTGTCGCGTACATCGAAGGCGATCAACTTCGGCCGCACTGGCGCTACGAAGCTGAGCCTCCACGGAACCGAAGCGATGCCGCGCGCCAACGGTGAACTCAAGATCCAGAGCAAGAACGGACGCGTCGAGGTCGACGCGAAGGTCAACTCACTCGATCAAGCTTCCCGCTTCGGGCTGGAGTACCTGACATATGTTTTGTGGGCTGTCAGTCCGCAGGGCCGGGCCGACAACCTGGGTGAATTGATTCTCGACGATCATGGTTCTAGCAAGCTGAAAGCTACAACTGAATTGCAGACTTTCGGATTGCTCGTTACCGCTGAACCGTATTTCGCGGTGACGCAGCCGAGCAGCCTTGTCGTGCTCGAAAACGAGGCCCTTCCCGGCAGCGGCCGTGAACAGCAGATCGAATTCAGCTATCAACTACTGGGGCGCGATGCCTATTCGTCAAGCAATCAGCGAATTGACAATGCGATTTTCGGAATTGATCCCAACACGCCGCTCGAGTTGTTTGAAGCTCGCAACGCGGTGAGAATCGCGCGAGCCGCTAATGCAGAAAAATATGCCGGACCGGTGTTGGCCAAGGCAGAGCAATCCCTGCAGCAGGCCGAGACGGCATACCGGCAGAAACACAATAACAAGGCAGGGATCGAGAGCTTCGCTCGCGACGCCGCGCAGAATGCAGAAGACGCACGCGTGATGGCGTTGAAGAAGCAGGAAGAAGAGCGTCTCGCGAAAGAAGCGGCTGATCGCGAAGCCAAGGCTAAAGCTCAGGCTGAAGCCGAAGCTGCACGCGCCAAGCAGGCAGAAGAAGATCGCGCCAAAGCTGAAGCAGCGCGCGCAGAAGCAGAACGCCTGAAGCAGGAAGCGGAAGCCGAAGCCCGGGAAGCTGCGAAGGCCAAGGCCGAAGCTGAACAGGCACGCGCGGCTGCGGTGGCACAGCAACAGGCACTGGCTGCAGAAGCCGACAAAGCACGCCAGGCCGCACAGGAAGCCGATCGACTGCGTGAGCAAGCAGAAAAAGAGAAAGCTGATCTACGAGCCCGCCTGCTGCAGCAGCTCAATGCGGTGCTCGAAACTCACGATAGCGCTCGCGGGCTCATCTCCAACATGGGCGATGTGTTATTTCAGACCGGCAAGTTTGAGCTGAAGCCGGAAGCACGAGAGCGCCTGGCAAAGGTCTCCGGCATTCTGCTCGCCTATCCGACATTGAAGATTGCAATCGAAGGGCACACCGACAGCGTCGGCACCGACGACTACAACCAGCGTCTTTCCGAACAGCGCGCCGAAGCGGTTCGCGACTATTTCGTCCAGCAAGGCGTCTCGGCGGATTCGGTTACGGCTCAGGGCTTCGGCAAAACGCAGCCGATCGCCGCGAATGATACGCCCGAAGGGCGCCAGCGGAATCGACGGGTGGAGCTGGTTCTCTCCGGTGACGCGATCGGAACCAGCGCCTCGACACCTGCGCCAAAGGGACCACAGGTTAGAAACGCTGCGCAGCAGACGACGGAGCAGTAGAACTGCGCTCCCATGCGGAAGCCAAAGTGGCGCTGGCGCCTCGCCTGGGGAATCGAACATTACGCGAGCACTTGGGAAGGCGCTACGGTTTCTTGGGTACTGAGCCGATCGGTGCCTGCCCCTTCTTTTAGCTCACCACCCGCTTTAGGAATCCCCTTACTCCCCACCAGCCGAGCAACGCCGTCGAGAGTGTCAGCGCTCCCAGCACTGCCCAGACCGGCATATGAGGGACATCGGGCGTCAGGGCCGCACGGAGGCCTTCGCTCATATACACAATGGGATTGATCAGCACCAGGTACTGCAGCCAGCGGACATGGTGCAGCAGGAACCAAGGGTAGTAGACGCAGCCGAGGAACGTCACCGGGACAACGACCACGCCGAAGATCAGGCCGATCTGCTGCGGCTGAATAGCCGTGCCGATCACCAGTCCCATTGCGCCCGAGGCCAGGCTCGCGAGGATTACCACGCTCACCAGCAAAGGCCAATCGTGAATCGCGAAATGAACCGGGGTGGAGGGAATCAGCACCACCATCGGGAAGACGATTACCGCCGCCAGAACGCTTTGCAGGGCGCTGAACACGACTTTCTCGATTGCGACTCCGGCGACCGGCAGCGGCGACATCACGCGATCATAGATTTCACCGGTCGCGCTAAACTCGACCGAAAGCGGCATAGCCACTGCCGCGATGCCCTGGAACATGATCGACACAGAGATCAAGCCGGGTAACAGCACGGTGCCAAAACTGGTGCCATTCGCAGACGAAAATCCCTGGCCGATCTTCGGGAACACATACGTGAAGACGAATACAAAGAGCAGCGGGTTCATACCCGTACGAATCACGAACGGAATGAAGTCGCGGCGCAGTACGCGCACATCACGCAAGATCAAGCCGATGAACGAGCTCCACCAGAGCGATTTGCCACGGCCCGCCCTTGGCATTGATACGGCAAGATCAGTCACGCAATTGCCTCCCATTTCGACGCGTCAACCCACCTTAGCCGCAACAGCGGAGGCGAAGGTGGGGCACCTGCAAGCAGATCAGTCACGTAATTCCCTCCCAGTGAGCCGGATAAACACCGTCTCCAACGTTGGCTCCTTCACAGAAACGTCGCGTAGATCGCAACCATGCATCGCTTCCAACACTTTTGGCAGCAGCCCGTCGCGGCCCGTGGTCCACAGACGAAATCCATTGGGCATCGATTCGACAGAAGAGATGCCGGCTACGTTCCCCAAGCGTTCCGAGAGCTCCGGTGAGACGTTCGCGACGTGAATTTCCATCATGGTTTGTCCGCCGACGCGTTGTTTCAACTCAGCCGGTGTGCCGTTCACAAGAATTTTCCCGTGATCGATTATCGCCACTCGATCGCACAGCTGATCGGCTTCTTCCATGTAGTGGGTCGTCATCAGCACCGTGATCCCCTGCCGGCGCAAGCCGCGCACCAGTTCCCAAACCGCCAACCGGCTTTGTGGATCGAGGCCCGCTGTCGGCTCATCCAGAAAGAGCACACGTGGCCGGTGCGCGATCGCTCGTGCGATCTGTAGCCGCTGCGCCATGCCGCCAGAAAGCGCATAAGGCATCGCTTGTGCCCGCTCGTTGAGCTTGAACTCCGTGAGTAACTGCGTCGCACGCTGCGTGGCCTCGCCAGAAGCCATTCCGAAGAACCGGCAGTGGTAATAAACGTTCTCGAAGGCATTGCAGGAGCGGTCGAGCGTGTTTTGTTGCGGGACCACGCCGATGAACTGTCGCGCATGCGCCGGATCCTGCAGTACGTCCACACCGTTAATGGTGATCTGCCCTTTGGTCGGACGAATGCGCGTGGTGCACGCGCCGATAGTCGTTGTTTTACCGGCGCCATTAGGGCCCAGCAGGCCGAAGATCTCGCCATCCTGGACGTCAAGATCGATGCTGTCCACCGCCCGAACTTCCTGCCGTCCCTGGAACACCTTCACCAGATCGTGTATTTGAATCGCTGAAGTCGTAAGCTCCCCCACAAGACAAACGTACTTCTTGTAAATGTGAATTCACATTTACATTTTGTCAAGTTAAAATAAAGCTGTCAGCCCAACTCTGCCAAAGAAATGACGAGATCGGGCACTCACAAGAATGGCACCTAGCCTCCCTGCCGACATTCATGCGCCCAAGCAGGCGCGCAGTCTGGAATCAATGCGCCGGTTGATTGATGCGGCGCGTCAGATTCTCAACGAAGATGGACTGGAAGCCGCTACGATCCCACGCATTGCCGAGCGCGCCGGACTGTCGGTGGGTAGCGTGTACCGCCGGTTCCCCGATAAAGATGCACTATTGCGGGAAATCTGCCTGCAGCACTTTTTGGACAAGCAGGAGTTCCTAAGCAAGCTGGCCCAGGAAATCCCGCCCGAAGCCACTCTCTCTGAAATCATTCCGAGCATGGCGCAGGGAATGATGCATTCATTCACAGAAAATGCGGGATTGATGCGCGCCAGCATCTATTACTTTCATGAACAGGCAGCGCCGAAGGTTCGACAGAAGATCGATCGCGCCATCCGCCGCATGGGAGAAATTACGTCGGGAATTTTGCTCTCGCGCCGACGGCAGATCAATCACCCTGACCCAGAATTAGCGGCTCCACTCGCGATCACCATGATGTCTTCGACGATTCGTGAGATCGCACTCTATCCCAACCAGAGGATGACCTCGGCCGAATACAACCAGGTGGCCTCGGAACTCGCCCAAGCCGCGTGCCGCTACCTCGGAGTATCGAAGTAATTCGCAGCCGCGCCGATGACGAAACGTGGAACTTGAAACGCCTTCGCAGCCATGAGAGGCTAAACAAACAGGAGCCGATCATGTATCACTACGATCCGAACACCGCACTGGAAGAGATGCGGGAAGAAGCGACCCTTCCCAACCCGGTACACGTGCGAGATATGCTGCTGCGCGCACATCTCAAGCCGGAAGAATCACTTGAGCTGAACCGTCTGTTTCTGGAATACCAGCTACACTTCGGCGAAGTTCAGAAACTCGGCAAACAGATTCTTGAACAGCTCGCCAAGCGCGCGGCATGAGAAGCGCTTCAGCGGATAACCTTCAGCGAAGGAAGAAAACGGTCTCTGGGTACTGGCTACTCACGGCTAGCGACTAGCTACAGCATTTAAATCATTTCCGTTTCCCACAAATCATGCAGATGGACAATGCCTGCGACTCGATCTTCGGCATCGACAACGACTAGTGACGTAATCTTCTTCTGCTCCATACTATTCAGAGCGGCGGTCGCAAATTCCCCGACACGGATCGTCTTCGGTTGGCGCGTCATGCAATCAGCAGCGGTCAAGTCCATCGCTTCCTTGCCGCGCTTTTCGAGGAGGCGGCGCAGATCACCGTCACTGATGATGCCCAGCAGCTTATCGCCATCGACAACGGTGGTAATACCCAATCCCTTGCGCGACATCTCGTAGATTACCTGCGGCATTCTGGTCGTAGCAGCAACTCGGGGTAGCGCCTCGCCGGAGTGCATCAGTGCTTCGACACGCGCCAGCTTCTTGCCCAGCTTTCCGCCCGGATGCAAGCTCGCGAAATCTTCTTCCTTGAAACCGCGCCGTTCGGCGAGTGTCATAGCCAAGGCGTCGCCTAGCGCCAGCATGGTCGTCGTCGACGCCGTTGGTGCCAGCCCCAGGGTGCAAGCCTCTTTCGCAACGGAACAGTCAAGCACGATATCCGCAGCTTGGGCGAGTGTTGAAAGCTTCCTCCCATTGCCGGAATAGACAGGATCGCCGGTCATGGCGATTAGCTTGACTTCCAGCCGCTTGAGTGTCGGTAAGAGAGTGAGCAGCTCTTCCGTCTCTCCGCCATACGAAAGCGCGATCACCACATCTCCGCGCGCGATCATTCCCAGATCTCCGTGCAGCGCCTCGGCTGGATGCAGGAATAACGAGGGAGTCCCAGTAGAACTGAGGGTTGCGGCAATCTTGCGGGCGACAAGCCCGCTCTTCCCCATGCCGGTCACGACGACGCGTGCGCTGCAGCAATAGAGCTGCTCGACCGCCTGACCAAACGCCTGCGCCATCGGCCCGGCAATTCGGTCCGCGAGTTCGCGGAGTGCTTCCGCCTCCACGCGAACCACGTTGGCTCCAGTGCGATTCACGAAGTCACGATGCTATCAAAGTTGCGCGGACGAGCGTTAGTACCGCGCAGAGTGAAGCCGGGAGCCAAGTTGCCGATAAGAAGTATGGTGCCGGGGAGTTCAGCCGATGACGCGACGTCTCACTCTGTTTGTTGCTCTTAGCTTGTTCGCAGTTCCTGCTGCTGCGATTATCGATCAGTACCGCACGGGCATCCTGGTTCACGCGCGGCCGTCGCGCGCCGAGGGAAAGAATTGCGTCACGCTAACGGTTCTTGTTGGTGATCTGGTGTTTGTCGCACAGCAATGCGCAAACCTTCCCTGGAACGCCTATGTTCCCGCCGAATTCACGGAACAGGGGGACGTTCAGGTGCGCGTGGAAGAGGACAAGCTCCTGTTGCGGCGTCCGAATGGGAAAGACTTGCGAGCCCACATCGTGAAAAGGGCGCTGCTACGCCAACGCGTCGACCTGCAGGATTTCTGGCGGCGAAACGCCCAGGACCGCGATGAAGATTCGCCGATGCCGCTGCCCGATAGCCTTCCACCGACGACTACGGTCCAGATGCACTGAGGCCCACCCGCCGTGTGCCGCATCCTTCGCGAGCATTGTCATGTTTTCCGTGGCTGTGCGAGACTAGCGATATCGGTCAAGGGCCCGTAGCTCAATCGGATAGAGCATCGGATTTCTAATCCGAGGGTTGCAGGTTCGATTCCTGCCGGGCCTACCAGCACCCTGGCCAAGTTATTTCTTACCGCGCGACGAACTCGACACGTTGCGTTCTCCGAACACGACGCGAGCAACTCGATTCCGCTCCAATCGAGTCGACTTCCCTTTTACGCTGATGCTCACTATCGTACTGCTAACCGAGGTGACGTTACCCAGCAGTACAGTTCCATCTCGCAACACCACTGTATCCAGCGTTAGCGGGCTCAACTCCAGGTTTACGCTGCCCGGCGGCGCGTTTTCAGCAATCTCAAGCGGCGTACTTGCGGAGGAGTACCCTTCTTTGCTGAACTCGAGCACGTGCTTGCCCGGAGCGATCGAAAGTATCTGCGGGGTGACGCCAGAGGTCTGCGAGTCTATCTTTAGGGTTGCTCCAGAAGGCACACTGGTGACGCTCATTTTGATCTTCATCGGCTCGTCCGATGGCAGGTGCTGCGGCTTCAATTCCATTCTGGCAAAGGAACCCATAGCATGCGCGGTGACCGGAACCTTAGCCTTCTGGCCGGCGGCCAAGTTGGTGATCTCTAAGTAGCCTTCGCCTACGCGATTGCCGTTCTTATCGAGAAGGTAGAGGTAGAAAGACGCAGAGGGAATGGTTTTGGTGCTGAGATTTTCCGCCACCGCCTCACCTAGATAGTCGCTCTGACCGGATGTAGAACTGACCTGTCGCATCTTCCCCAGAGTGAAGCGTAGCAGCGCGTTATCACCGCTATCAGGCCAAGTCAGAACGGTATCGGCCGCGAACAGCCCTGCGGTCACGCTCAACAGGAGCACGGTAACGATCGAGATTCGCTTTTGCATTGTTCATTCATCTTGCTGGTGGGCAGAGTCTCCGCGCAACTGAATTGCGGGCTTCCAGCTTACTCAAGTGAATAACCTGTGGGAACAATCGAAAGCACCTGGCCGGCGAGAACTCCATCCAGCGTTGAATTCCACCCCTGACATTTTGAATACTTAGAAAATGGATCTTTCGTTTCGAGCTAATTCTCTGGTACAGGGGATTGTAGGACTCTCATTATTCACCGCCCTCGCCGTGTTCTCGACGCTGGCGACGAGACAGACGCCTTATCAGACCTCGGTGCCGCTACTTTTCATCATTGTGGCGGCGTTGGTAGCGTTCTTTGTCGGCAAGACCGCCGCATACGTCGGATTGGCCGCTTCGACTGTAGTGTTTGCGGTCATGCTATTCGAACCTCGGGGTAGCTTGCATGTGGATGCTCAAGCGGCGCGCGTGAGTCTCGCATGGATGCTCATGGGCGGGCTGGCAGCAGCCTGGATCTTCGCCCGTCAGGGCAAAACCCCCAAAAACGAGTAAAAACCGCTCGGCACAGCAATTTACAAGCATTACAAATCTTTACTGCCCTTCACTGGCTCTTTACGCCAATCAACTCTGCCCACGTGTCTAATCCATTAACGCCGGAAGAAGGGCGAGGAGGGACATCATGAAAAGCTGGAAGGCGATAGCGGGAACGTTGGCGTTGTTCATGGGAATTACCGGAGTAGCGTTGGCCCAGGATTTCGATCATGACCATGATCGTAATTGGAGGAACAACGGCTACTACGGGTATCAGGGCGGAGACCGCGATGACTACAACCGCGGATACAACGGATATTCACCATACGGTTACAACAACGGCTACCCGGCCTACGGCTACAACAATGGCTACTACGGTCCGGCGTACGGCTACGGCAACTACGGGTACGACAATGGGTACTACGGCCAACGCGGAGACGATGAGGATCGCGGACGCTGGAACAACGGATACCAGCATCGCGATGGGGATCAAGGGCGGGAACATCGCGACGGAGGTGATCGCGGACGACACTAATCAGTCGTGAGCGCGAGGAGCCACTCCGGAAGGGGTGGTTCTTTTTTTAGTTAGCAGTTAGTCGTCGGCAGCCAATTGATCGCAATCGCACCCAAGCGACTCAGGCAGTTCGCTGATTCCGTAGGTTTGATACCTGACACACTGCTACTGGCAACTTACAATTCACCTGATGCCCCGCATCGCTGTTGCGAGTTTGGCGAAACTCGTGGTTCAGGCATCCCATCTCGCACCTCCGCCGCGCCTCTTGCCTCTGATATACAATCTCCCGTTTGCCTGAAACGTTCTGGTGAGGTTGTGCACATGTCCGACGCTATTCTGCAAAAGGCTGCTCCCGCTCCGTTGGTCGCACTCACAGAAGACGAGATTTTGTTTCGCGACAACATTCGTCAATTTGCGGAAGAAGCGGTTCGTCCGCATGTCAAGGAAATGGACGACAAGGGTGTATTCGAGCACAGCCTGCTGGATCAGTTTTTTCAGCTCGGCATTATGGGCATTGAGACGCCAGAGCAATATGGCGGTGCAGGCGGCAGTTTCTTCGAGGCGATCCTTGCCGTCGAGGAACTCTCGCGTGTGGACGCTTCGGCAGGAGTTGTTGTCGACGTACAGAACACACTTGTCAACAATGCATTCCTTCGCTGGGGCACTGAGGCACAGAAGAAGAAATATTTAACGATGCTCGCCACCGACACCGTTGGCGCGTATGCACTGAGCGAAGCCGGCTCCGGATCCGATGCGTTCGCGTTGACGACAAAAGCCGAACTCAAAGGCAGCGACTATGTGTTGCACGGCCGCAAGCTGTGGATCACCAACGGCAAGGAAGCAGGCATCTTCGTTCTGTTCGCCACCGTGGACCCCGCTGCCGGTTATCGAGGCATTACGGCCTTCATCGTCGAAAGGAATTTCCCTGGCTTCAGCGTCGGGAAGAAGGAAGACAAACTGGGAATTCGAGCATCGAGTACGTGCGAATTGATCCTTGAAGACTGCCGCGTCCCCAAGGAGAACGTCCTTGGCGAGGTGGGAAAGGGCTATAAGATTGCGATCGAGACGCTGAACGAAGGCCGCATCGGAATTGGCGCCCAGATGATTGGTTTGGCGCGTGGCGCATGGGAATATGCCGCGAAGTACGCGCAGGAGCGCAAACAATTCGGCAAGCCGATCGCCGATTTCCAAGGCGTGCAATTCCAGTTGGCGCAATCGGCTACGGAATTGGAGGCCGCGCGGATGATGGTGTACAACTCAGCACGGATGAAGGATGCCGGCATGAACTTCGTAAAGGAAGCCGCGATGACCAAATTATTCGCATCGCAAGTTGCCGAGAGAGTTACTTCCTTAGCAGTAGAAGTCTATGGTGGTTACGGGTTCACAAAGGATTACCCCGTTGAAAAATTCTATCGTGATGCGAAAATAGGTAAGATTTACGAAGGCACGTCGAACATGCAGCTGCAGACGATAGCCAAGCTTGTGGTAGGCGCAAAATGAACATGATCCCCGCATATAGAACCGAGCAGCGCCGTTATCCTCGCATTGATGTGACCGATGACCTGATGGCCTTCGATTATCGCGGCCAGGAACTTGGGCGCATTGAGAAGATCGGGGGCGGCGGCATGCAGGTGCGGCTCTCTACTGAACTGGCCGGGTGCACTTTAGTTCCGGGTGCGCAGTTGTTAGTCGATGTTTTTGAAGCTGGACAGATGCGGCATACGATTCGAGTCGCAGTTCGTTTCCACACTCCCCAGCTTTTGGGGCTCGAATTCGTGAATTAACCAGTTCCCTCCCCTCTCCCCCCGGTTTTCCGCGCCGGAACCGTTACTGGTTAGTAAAAAGGGCACAGCCTTGTCTCGCTGACGCCGCTCCACTACACTTCGTTGTTTCCTGCAAATAAAGTTTTGTCGCGCCGAGGAGGCGTGCAATGCTGAACCCGGCCCAGCACCTGCCCGACATGGCTGAGGTGCAGAAGTTCTACACAGCGATCCTCGAAGAAACGCTTGGACATCCAATTCCGCTCCCCGCCGGCCTGAATCCTGTAACCGGCATACCGGCCAGCCCGGAGGTGCTTGCGCAGTGGCTCTCAGTCCTCGACCTTGCGGTCGGACCGCTGATGGTGCGGGACGCCCTGAAAGAATCCACCGGTTCGCAAAGCGCGGAAGCCCTGCTGCGCTACTTCATCTTCAAGCAGCCGACGAATGACATCGATCGCGATAAAACCGATTTCATCTGCACGTTTCTGCACCGGCTGCGAAATGTGCCCGTCCGGCTTCTTGATCAATACTCCGGCGATGAACCAACGCCTTTCGAGCCCACCCTGATGACCATCCTCCGTTTGAAAGAACCGCCTTCGTTGCCGCAGGAACACCGCCAATTGACGCGGGAGTTTCGTTTTATTCGCGAAGAACTGGAAGAGGTCCGCGACTTCAATCAACTGATGGATTCCGGACTGATGCAGCGCTCGCGCGATATCAAGCACCGCTTCGGAGCATCGTTCTACCATCCGCACGTACTTGCAACGGTCGCCGAGTACAACGTCTGCATGAGCGAACGATTCGATTCTTTGTTCCGGGAAGCAGCTCACAACATTAAGGAATTCGCCGAAAAAGTGCAGAAAGCTGGAGGAAGCATCATGTCGCGCGTTGAGGGCGACGTAACGGTCAAGCAGATGACCGAAGTGGAGCCGACAGCGATACTTAGCACCGACTATGTTCGTTCTGGCGATCAATTGCGAAGGGTTTCTAAGTTGCAGAAGGTTGTCGATAATAAGGCGCGTTCGCTTGCAGCGCCAGCCACGGCGGCAGCCTCCGCATCCGGAGCACCAAGCAACATCCGGACAACCGCAACGGCACCGGGGCTCGCTCGCATTCCCATGCCTACGACGGCGGAAGCCAAGGGTGTCGACAGAGCGAGTGAGGACAGCAGAATCAGATCATCCATCAACTCCATCCAGAACTTCATCACCGCGGCTGAAGCTACATCGAGCTGCGTGTTCCCGATGCGCCAAGGCAGTCTCGCGCTTACCAGTACGGAAGTGGATGCCTTTCGGGCTGAATATCGCGATGAAAAGAGTTTCCGCGGAGAATACGCTTGCAGCGTTGTCGATGCTGTCGCTGTGGGCGTTCGCATACTGGAAGAACTCGAAGATTTTCTGTCGCACCGCGACTCTGCTTATCTCTGGAAGTCCCATGCCGATTCGCTGACCTATCTGTTGTCGTGTGCTACCAGGATCCGAGGCAAAGGTACGGATCTACTGCGTCTTGCAGAGCAGCGAGGACTGACCGAGAAAGCCGCGGCGCTGCACCTGACTCTGGAGCGTTTGCGATCCCAGGAACTGAGTGCTGCGAAAGCGCTCGAAACCGTGGAGAGTCAGTCCAGGTAAGCGCAAATCGAGCCGCTCGCGCAAACAGAGTGCTGCTCTGTCTCGCAAAAGGAGTATGCTTCTCTCAACGGATGGCGCCAGATGAAGTTATCGCTGGTTCGATGTCCCTACTGTGGTAGCCGCGAATTGTACCGTTCCAGACGGCGTGGTGGCTGGGAAAAGCTTGGGTTGCGCTTGCTGCTGTTGCGCCCAGTACGCTGCTATACGTGTATGCGAAGGCATCTCCGCCCTGTTTTTTTCAACAGCCGAGAACATTCCGTGCACAAAGTAAAAGGTATGCACGCTGCCTGATCAGCCCGGCACATTCCAACCATGCACTCGCTGCTAATGGACGAAGCTCTCCGGATCATTTGAGCATGCGCAAGACGTCCTCTTCTGACCTGCTTTTCCAGTTACGATTGAAGTTTTCCATCGTGGTTAACGTGCGCGTGTGCATACGATCCACATAAGCCGTTCCATTCAGGTGATCGATTTCGTGTTGGAGAATGCGCGCGTACCAACCTTCTGCCGAAACTGTCTTCCGCTTGCCGGTTTCGTCCAGATACTCAACAGTCACTTTATGTGCGCGCGGAACGATAGCTGCGTAGCCGGCAAAGCTCAAACAACCCTCGAAGAATTCCTGAGTTTCCCCCTCGCTGCGAACAATACGAGGATTGATCATGGCGTGGAAAGAAACCGGTTTGCGACCCTTGGCGCGTAATTCCTCTTTGGAGACATCCTTCAGGTATTCCGGGCGATCCTCAATAACCGCAAGCTGCAGCGGCAATCCGATCTGTGGCGCGGCGAGCCCTACACCAGGGGCATCGCGCATGGCTTCTTTCATATGTTCGATTAATTGCCGGATGAAGTCACTGCCGATTTCGCCGGCATTGAGTTCTCTGGCAACTTGTCGCAGAACCGGGTCGCCTAACTGATGTAGTTTGAGTTTCATGAGCAGGACAGGATAGTCGACCGTCCGCCGAGAAGTGAAGAGACTAGGCTACCGTCTCGGCGCGGGCGCGATGGTTGGCAGGGGTGAATACACCATTGAAAGCTGCGAGGGATTCCTCTTCCGTCTTGTCGATTGGCACGTGGAATACTTCCGCTACGCGCATCGTATCCAGGACTTCACTTACGTTGGTGGAAGCAGCGCAAAAGCGGATGCGATAACCATCCGCATAGGCAGTGAGATAGTGCACGAGCAATGCGGGAACATCCCCCGGAAGCAACTCGGCATGCGCGAGATTTACGACAACGCACCGGAAATCGGGATAGCGGTCGCGAACCTCCCGGCAAAAAAGGCTGGGCTCGTCACCGAAAAGAATCTTCCCACGCCAGGAGACCACAAGGACGTCTCCGATGACCTCAACTTCTCCTAGTGCTGGCATCACCCACTCGCTTCGGGACCATTCATGATCCCAAGAATGTATTAATCCTACCTTGTTGCAGCACGATTGCAACGGTGCAAATTTTCCGTAAAGAAATTCCATCGCACCGCCTGCGTAGTTTCCCTTAGCGAAGGCTGCAGAAATCGCAGCGGTTCAATCTCCGTTAATTACAGTAGGCAGCGATGGGACTTCCGTTGCCACAGGAACGCCATCGTTGTAAGTTACTGTACGGCCCGAGATTGCAGCCACCCTCTCGCCAGGCACAATAATGCCAACCAAGTTGAGCGGATCGGCAGCCGAAACCGTTACCGTCTCGCATGAAGGCTCCAGTCTGCGAATGGCCCGTAGCGACTCGACGGCAGCCGGCAAAGCGAATTGCTCTCCAATGAAGCCCTGCACGAAGCGGCCGCCGCGAATCTCGCCGCGGTCTTCGAGCCTGCGAAAAGCCATTACCAGCTCGCGCCACTTCGGCAGCATGCTCTCGCGAGCCAGCAACTCGCGGAATACGATGCCATAACGCCGCAACAACATCCAGCAAGTCGCTTCGACGGTCCGGTTACGGTCTTCGCTAAAAACCGGATGCAAGAGCGACCAGCGGCCCGCACTGTGACGCGGCCTCGAACTGCGCCCGCCACCCTGACCTGAGCGGCGCTTCGGATCGATCAAAGAACGCAAGTTATCGAATCCATCGGCCGTTACCAAACCCGCGGCGACCAGTTCCCACAACGCCGTTTCTGCTTCTGCTTTCAGTTTCCCGGTTCCCCGAACAACATCAACAAAGAACGATGCCCCGCGTTCATGGAGGAAATTGAAAACTTGCTTTGCGCCTTCGCTCAAACCAGGGCGATCGGACCCGTTACTGGCAGTGTGATGGGGTTGCATCCAATCGGCTTCGTCGCGGAGGAAAAATGTGATCGGGGCAACACTCGTAGGAATCACACGACGCGTGCGCTGCCCATCTCCATTGCTGTTTGCGCTGCTCTCGACAGTCGCGGGATGCGGCGACAAGCGTCCCCACCCGATGGCGCCCGTCAAACATAGCTTGTCCATGTCGGTCGGATCATAGTCGCGTACGCGCCGCGTCAGAATCTGCCGTTCCCAGGCGTTTGCGGGAATTTCGAATCCCTGCAACTGGCGAAGAGATTCCAGCAGTCCGCGCTCTCCGACCACCTGCGAACCCTGCGCAACGTGCTGCCACCGCAACAGCCAGCGCATGAACTGAGCCGGCATTACCGGTTCAATTTCGCGTCGCAGAATGCCGATGGTCAGGCGATGAATGCGGGCAAGCAAGCGACGCTCGCAGAACTCAGTCGTCACTCGGTGGTCGTTAATGTTCAGAGAACCGGCGCTGGATGCAGTTCTGCGGTCCGTGAACTTGCCGCGAAGGATCGCACCGGTAGATTCCAGGCGCAGCAACGCCTGCTCGACCTCGGGTTCCATGAGCGCGAGCACGACCGCAATGCCGGCAGCAGAGGCCGGCCCCAAATGCGACATCCAGCCGGTCACTGCGGAGTAGATTGCATCGGATCGCGATACCTCAGCGCCACGAATTTCCCGGCCAGGTCCTTCGATGATCGCTTCAGGGTGAATGGTCTTGAAAACAGATAGTCGCTCGACAGCCACCCAAAACCGAATCCCACTCTGCTCGGCGATGACCGCTCGACGCTGCAGCGTTAAGTGATCGAAGTAGCGCCGCCACATGTCCTGCACAGTGCGCGGGCCGGATTCGTTCAGATCACCGGGGAATGGATAATTCTCGGGAACAGCAACGAGCGTGAACAATGCATCGTGAAGTTCGTCGGCGTCGCGCAGATCCGGCCAAGCTTCTTCGCGGACCTGCGCGATGGCTCCCGGGTCGAGCTTTCCTACCTCTTCCAGAACAGACGCCGGCAACGCCTGCCGCATGCTGACTGCGCGAGCGCGTCGCTCTTCCAGCGGCGCATCGTCCAGGTAAGCATACGGATTCGCATTCAAAATTTCGTGCGAAAACTCGGAGGGCACCGGCGTGTCGACGGCAAGGCAGCGGATCGATCCGCTTTCAATGCCGCGCAACAGTTGAATCAGTCCGTCGACATCCATGGCTTCGTGAAGCACATCCTTCATGACCTCCTTAACCAGCGGATGATCGGGAACCTGGATATCGCCGACTATGTTCTCCTGGCAGGCAGCAACATCGGGAAACACCGACGCCAGCAGATCATCCGCGCGCATGCGCTGAATGTTAGGCGGGACCTTCTTACCTCCCTGATAGCGCAGGAGCGCAAGAGAGCGATTCGCATCCCAACGCCAACGTGTGCCGAAGATCGGCGAACCGGTGAGAGCCGCCTGTTGCAACACGTTCTTTACCGTTTCCGACTGCAGGAACCGGAACACATCTTCCAGAGGAAAGCTATGCTGCTCAGCGAGCGAGATATTCAGGCCCTCATCCGTTGCTGCCGCCTGCAGTTCGAAATTGAAGCTGCGGCAGAAGCGCTTACGCAAGGCAAGCCCCCAGGCTTTGTTGATGCGGCCGCCGAACGGGGCATGAATTACGAGCTGCATGCCGCCACCTTCGTCAAAAAAACGTTCGGCGATGATGGTCTTCTGAGTTGGAACCGCGCCGAGAACGGCTCGTCCATTCAGAAAGTGCTGGATGATCTGTTCGGCGGCAGCATCGTCGAGGCCGCATTCTGATTTGAGCCACGCGGCCGCTTCGGCAACAACAGGATTACTTTGCGAAAGGCCGATCGGCGATACGTTCGGCAGCATGTCGCTAACGCGCTGACGCAAATCCGCAACCAGAGAAGACAACTCGGCAGTTCGGGACGGCGCCTCGCCGCGCCAGAACGGAATATTGGGCGCCTGCCCGTGCGCATCTTCGACAAGGATGCGTCCGGACTTGCTTTCAATGCGCTGGATGCGCCATGAAGCGTTCCCCAGCAGCATGACGTCGCCGGCGAGCGATTCGACCGCATAGTCTTCGTCCACAGTGCCGATCATGGTGCCTTCCGGCATCAGGACCACCGTGTAGAGGGCCGTCTCGGGAATCGCGCCCCCGCTGGTGATGGCCGTCATACGTGCCCCGCGGCGCGCCCTCAGACGCCTGTTCACACGATCGCGGTGCAGGTAGGCGCCGTAACGGCCGCGTCGCGCTGCGATGCCTTCGGAGAGCATCTCTAGCACGGAGTCGTATTCTTCGCGTGAGAGACCGCGGTACGGATAGGCGCGTTTGATGAGCGCGAATAGTTCGTCCTCATCCCATCCCGAAAGATCCACGCCAGAGCCATCACCATTTGCGGGAGCGTGGCCGGAAGCGGCGGCGCACTCGGCAACGATTTGCTGTGCCAGCACGTCGATCGGACATGCAGGGACGAGAATACGATCCAGGTCCGAATGCTTGATACCGCGTACGAGCGCAGCTAATTCTGCGAGTTGCTCGCGCGTGGTGGCGAACAGCTTCCCTTTGGGGATTGCTCCGCGCCAGTGTCCGGCACGGCCGATCCTCTGCAGGGCAACTGCAATCGAACGCGGCGATTCGATCTGGCAAACGAGATCAACGAATCCGATATCGATGCCGAGTTGTAGCGACGCGGTCGCAACCAGCACCTTGATCTCGCCGTTCTTTAACCGTCTTTCGGCTTCCAGCCGAATTTTGCGGGCGAGGCTGCCATGATGAGCGGCAACGAATTGCTCCCCAATGCGCTCGGCCAGATTCATGGAAACACGTTCGGCCTGACGACGCGTGTTAACAAACACCAGCGTCGAACGATGCTCGCGCGAAAGCTCGGCAATGCGATCGTAAATGGCGTCCCACATCTCGTTTGTCGCCACGGGGCCAAGTTCCATGGGCGGAACTTCGATGGCAAGATCGAGTTCGCGTTTATGACCTACATCAACAATGACCGGCGAAGGCCGCTCCGAGCCGTTCAGAAATTCAGCTATCTGCTCAATGGGCTTCTGCGTGGCAGAAAGTCCAATGCGCACCGGGGACTTTCCGGTCACTGCTTCCAGGCGCTCGAGAGATAACAGCAGGTGCGCACCCCGTTTATCGCCGGCAACGGCGTGGATCTCATCGACGATCACGGTTTCGACATCACGAAGGATACGGCGGCTCTTTTCGGCTGTAAGCAGGATGTAGAGCGACTCTGGTGTAGTGACCAGGATGTGAGGCGGCCGCCGCAGCATCTTCTGCCGTTCGTGCATAAGCGTGTCGCCAGTACGAACAGCGGTGCGAATCTCTGGCATGAGCAAGCCGTGTTCGCCAGCAAGTTGCAGGATTTCGCCTAGCGGAATCTCCAGGTTCTTCTGAATATCGTTGCCGAGAGCTTTCAGAGGCGAGACATAAAGAACTTCGGTGCGGTCTTCCAACTGTCCGGCAAGCGCTTTGCGAACCAGGCGATCGATACAGGCCAGAAAGGCGGCGAGCGTTTTACCCGATCCCGTCGGGGCGGCGATCAGCGTAGTTCGTCCGGCGAGGATCTCGGGCCAGCCCTGCTCTTGCGGCTCGGTAGGCGAGCCAAAACGGCGCAGGAACCACTCCGCTACAACCGGATGCGCCCACCCCAGGGCGCGATGAACGGCAGAAGACATCCCTCTATTCTAGCCGGGAAAGCTGCGAAACGGCAGAACTATTTTCGTGTTTTGTTCGCCCTGCTCCTCAGCTAATCATGGGGCGATATTGATTGTGTACGTCTTCGCAGGAGAATAGAAGCCCAGCGCGTCCTGATACTGGATGGTAAAGGTAAAAGACCCAGCGATAGTTGGGGTCCCTAGTCACCACTTTCCGCGCGGTAAGTATCCCTTGACATCACGTTAGGATTTACGTGATGTCAAGGGATAATTGCCATTCTTGAACCGTTTGCTTCAGGTCGGCAAGCGGCATCGGTCCGGGGCTAGGTTGATGGACGATCACCGCTACTTTCGTCGAAAGTCTGGCGTGCTTGGCTCGAGCACGCTGCTCGGTCCCGGCAAAAAGGCCCAGATTCCCGCCCCCGTTTACCGCCAGGACGTTGTCACTGCGATCCCTTGTGATGTGAAATCGTCCCTGCTCCAGGCCGATTGGACTAGTGAGGCCATATTGTGAATCGGGCCTCAGGAATAGCAGCAGTTCCTGCCCTTTCATATATTGGGCGGTATCTTTCTGATCGCGAATGTCCCAGATGAACTGCCTGAAGGTGAGGGTCTTACTTGCCTTCCCCTTCAACATGTCCTCAACCTGCAGCGTGATCACGACAGTTGAAAGATTGGTCAGCTGAGGATGCGGTTCCACCCGCGCGCTGATCACCGAACCCTCGACAATCCGGTCGCACGTTGCGTCATCTGATCGAGACTGACCGGCGCCGTGATGGCTCCGCGTTGCGAAAAAGCCGGAAGACTGATGCAAGCCAGGAGAAGCGAAAGAGGCGGGCCCAACCACCTACTCTGAATCATGGTGCGGGAGATGATAAGACGAGTCCCAGATGCTCACAAAGAAATCGAATTTCATTCCGGAATTCGGAAATTTCCTACGACGATGTCAATTTCTTGAGACAGCAGGAAGTAGCTCTCGAAAATCCGACGTGCCGGTTCAACACTGCTACCTCGGATCTTTGCTGAGGGTTGGCGGTTCGTCGCTGCCGGTTCGCGTCTCAGTCTGGATAGGCTTCCATGCCGTCTGATTAGCCGGCGCGGACGGATTGATCCCGAAGTCCCAGACGTACAGGTTCATGTCTTTACCGGTCAACATTTCTACGACTGCATATTCGCCGGGAGCGAGGTCCTGGTTCGGGGTGAGCTTGAACCAACTTCCGGATACCGGCTGCAGACTGGACGGAACAAACGACTCGTCCTGGCTTACCTTTCCATAAATCGCTATCTTCAAATTTCCAACCAGTCGCGAGTTCTTCTTCGGTTGCAACCTGATGATCTGGAAGCGTTGCGCGGGAGGTGGCGCGTCGGCCTTCTTGTCAGAGGTTGCTTTGTCGGGAGCCGACGGCGCGGGCTGATCTTGCACGCTGAGATATATCACCGGGCGCGGGTTATGGCCCTGGACAGTTGCATGCAATCCGGGAAGTTCAATCGTCTGCTTGGCAGACGCCAAGGGATTAATAGTCGCGCGCAGTATATTCGTTCCAGTGTTGCGGTTCACATCGCTGCCGTTCTGAGCGAGCTCCACGATCTGTGGTACCCCAGCGTAATTCTCGAACAGAAAGATCCCACCTGTATCGGGCAGGCGCAGTCCGGGAGCAATTTCCGGCGACTTGGCCTCCATCTCCTTGCGCTCGGCCTCTACTTCGGCATCAATCTGCTGAGCCGTGTGCGAAACACCTTTCTTCAAGTCGTCGTTGTACTTGTTCGTGGCGGTCCAATCGACAAGGGAGTTCGGGATGTCTTCCCACTCGTATCGCTCAGCGCTCAGATAATGCACCCGATTTCCCTGTAGCTCCCATTTGACGACTGATTGATAGGAACCGTCTTTCAGGACAAGACGCTTGGTGACGTCCTGCGCGTGCGATGGAAGTGACAGCAGCAGAAAGGAGCCGAAGACCACTGCAGCTTGAGCTATACGACGAACAGAAGCAGGGAGCATGGGTTGACCATAGATATTATGCGCCTTTTTCAGAGTGCTAGAACCCTCAGCGATGAGGGTGCGCCACTTCGAAACTGGATCACTGATTGTGGGTGTCGAGGAGCACGATATCGGAGCGGTCCTGAAAGCGTTCGGGAACCGCCGAGCCGCCATCGCGCGAGAGGTCGAAATCACGAGCGTCGAAATCAGGCGGAAGATTCGTCAATCGGCACGACCGGCTGGCACTCACATCCCGGCCACAGCCTGATCATCGTGACGCAGGGGACGGTTACGGACTATGAGAGTGACGATCCGCAGTGCAAACCACAGGTGTATACGACGGGTATGAGTTTTGTGGATTCGGGAGGAAGCCACTCACACGTTATCCGCAATGAAGGTAATGTTCCGGCTGCGACGATTGCCATTCAGCTGATTCCGGCAGGGGCGTTGCGGCGTATTGCGGCAACCCGTCCGGCGAACTGCTCCAGCAATATCAACTAGTTACGGACAGGCGAGTATCCCACCCGTCGCCTCGATGGGTGGGATACTCATCGCCACATTAGAGAATTGCGGTTTCCTCGATCATGCGCCCTTCGGCAAACCGGGCCAAGTTAAGAAGTGAAGGATCGATCAGATCGGTGGTTCCAGAGAGCACTAGATCGGAAACAATCTTTCCGGTAGCCGGCGAATGCATCACCCCGTGTCCGCTGAAGCCATTGGCGAGAAAGAATCCGGGGACATCTGGAACCGGCCCCAGAATGGCGTGATGATCGGGTGACATCTCGTACATTCCTGCCCATGCACGTTTCGGATTCACGGCGAGGTTTTCGAAGATCGGGACGCGATGAGCAGCACGGGTCAAAATCTTTTCGGTGAATGCCGGATCGAAGTCAGTCTTGTAACCAGGCGTTTCCTGCGGATCGTTCCAGGCCAGCAGGAAGCCGAGCGCTTCTGGTCGGAAGTGGAATCCGTTCGACATGTCAATGATCATCGGCGCCGAGCGCGGAAACTGATCAAACGGTTCGCTTGGCACCAGCATGCGACGGAGCGGTTCGACCGGCAGCTCAACATCAACCATCCATACAATCGAAGCAGCCCAGGGTCCGGCGCAATTGACGATGGTCCGCGTACCCACTGAACCGCGGGTGGTTTGAACGCGACAAACACCTTCGGCGTCACGGTCTATGCCAGTCACCTCGGTTTGCTTCCAGATTTCCGCGCCGTGATCGTGCGCCCACTGCATAAAACCGCACATCGCGCTGTAAGGATCGACAAAGCCATCGGTTGAACACAAAGCACCCCCGACGATGTCATCCGCGCGAAGCTGCGGAAACATGCTGCGGATTTCGTCGGCGGAAATAATGCGTGCGTGTTTCAGCCCGAGCTTTAACTGGGTTGCATGGTTTGCGCGCAGATACGACATATGCTGCTCGCTGGTAGCACAAAACAAATATCCCTGCGGACGGTAACCACAAGGATAGCCAAGGCGGTCGTCGAATGTAGCGTAAAAGGGAATGGAGTAGAGCGACATCTGGATATTTACAGGAGTAGAGAACTGGGCGCGCACTCCACCCATGCTCTTGCCGGTTGAACCTTTGCCTTGCGACGATTCGCGCTCGATTACGAGAACGTCTTTACATCCGGAGGCGGTCAAGTGATAAGCAACGCTCGAGCCGACAATGCCTCCGCCGATGATGACGACGTCTGCGCTGCGCATGAGTGTTGCTCAAGAAGACGGTGGAATTCTACTGCAAACCGACTGCGAGGTAAGCAGGTGCCTCACCCGCGCCTTCGTTGGCAACGGGTGGCAAACCTTATGGCGCGGACTGGACCGCGAATACGGCTGTAATCATCTCCCGAGTTGCGCGTCAGGTAGTGAATCTCACCCGTTGCTTCGCACGGGTGGGTACCCACTCAGTCGCCAATTCGGAGACTTCTTACCAAACCCTGCAACGATTCTCTTTCACCATCGGCTGCCCGGCTTTGCACGAGAACGCTTCCTGGAACTCGGGCATATTCACCACCACACCATTGATCCGATACTTGCCCGGAGAATGCGGATCGGTCAGCGTTCGCACGCGCAGGTCTTCGGGACGACGGTTCTCGCAGGCCCACTGCGCCAGCCCTATGAAGAAGCGCTGATCGGGCGTGAATCCCTGGATATCGTGTAGTTGCTCGTTCTTCGTGGCCGCCTTCCATGCCGCGTAAGCAAGAATCGTCCCGCCTAAATCGGCTACATCTTCTCCTTCGGTCAGCTTGCTGTTGATCTTCAGATCATCGACCGTAACGTATTGTCCGTACTGATTGACCACGCACTCGGCACGCTTGTTGAATTCCTGCGCGTCCTTGTCAGTCCACCAGTCTTTCAGGTTGCCCTTGGCGTCGAACTGGCGACCCTGGTCGTCGAAACCATGGGTCAACTCGTGCCCAATGGTTGATCCGGTATTGCCGTAATTCGGAGCATCGTCCATTTTCGGGTCGTACAGCGGAGGCTCGAGCACGCCCGCCGGGAAATTAATATCGTTCATCTGCGGGTTGTAGTACGCATTCACCGTTGGCGGTGTCATGCCCCACTCGTCGCGATCCACCGGTTTGCCGATTTTCGCCAACTGCCGCTTCGACTCGAACACCGTCGCGCGGATTTCATTGCCGAGGAAGTCATCTGGTTTGACCTGGACCGAGCTATAGTCGCGCCACTTATTTGGATAGCCGATCTTATTTACGATCGTATCGAGCTTCTCCAGCGCATGCTTCTTTGTTTCCGGCGACATCCAACTCAGTTGCTGGATGTCCTGCCGCATCGCCGCTTCGATGTACTGCGTCATTTCGAGCGTCGACTTCTTCATGTCCGGGCTGAACGCGCGACGCACGAATTCCTGACCTAATGCCTCTCCCAGTTGCTCGTCGACCAAGCTGACGCAGCGTTTCCATCGAGGCCGCAATTGCTGCGCCCCATGCAGAGTCTTGCCGTTAGAAATTGAAATTCTCGTTGACGAACTTCGAAGAGAGATACGGCGCATTCGCATGCACAACATGCCAACGGAGATATGTCTTCCAATCGTCGAGGCTAACCGTATCGATCAGATTATTCACTTCCTTATAGAAGTCGGGTTCGGTGACATTGAATACCTGCACATTCGGCAACCCGATTGTCTTGAGGTACACGTTCCAGTCAAAATGTGGCGTCAGCGCCTGCAGTTTCGCGCGATCCATCTTGTGGAAGAGCTTGTAGGGATCACGTTTGTCCACCAGCGTCAGCGTCGCTTTCGCCAGTTCGGTTTCGATTTCCATCACCTTGGCGGCTTCGGTCTGAGCGATCACCGGTGAATCACCGAGCAACTGGAACATATTGGTCACGTGCTCAATGTATTGCTTCCTCTGTTCCGCGGATTTCGGGTCGGTTTTCACATAGTAGTCGCGATCCGGAAGGCCGAGCCCGCCGTCATCAGCAAAGGCAATTACATCGTTGGAGTTGGCGAAGTCCTGGTTGGAGCCGAAGTTAAACAGAAGGCCTTCCGTGCGATTTTCCATCTGCTCTTTCGCGAGCAGCGGAGCCAGGTCTTGTTTCGTCTTCAGCGCAGAGATCGCGTCCAGTTGTGGCTGTAGCGGTGTGATGCCCAACTTCTCGACCGCGGATTCGTTCATGCAGGCGGCGAAATAATCGCCAATCTTCTGCTGATTGGCGTTGCGTCCGGTAGTCTGCTTTGCCAAGTCATCAAGAATGCCCCACAGGAACTGCTGATTGTCATTGTAGAGCTTGCCGTAGACGCTCCACGAGGACTGGTCAGCCGGGATTGGATTGTTCTTCATCCACCCTCCACAGGAATAGGTGTATAAGTCCACGCACGGATCGATTGACTTATCCATGGATGTCACATCGAAGGAAGGCGAGTACGGCAACGCCTGTAGAGGCTTGTCCTGCTTGGTCGAAGCTGGAGTGGTCGCGGCAGGGTTCTGGCCCGCGGCAAACAAAGAGGTGACGAGCAGAAAGAAGAGCAGCTTGTGCATCAGTTGATCTCCGGACGAACCCGGCAGTGTAGCGAGAATGGGGCAGGCAGGGCAAAGGGGTTGGGACGAGATGCGAAAGAGTAGAGTCTA
The DNA here is from genome assembly GCA_021324365.1 of Terriglobia bacterium. Taxonomy (GTDB): domain Bacteria; phylum Acidobacteriota; class Terriglobia; order Terriglobales; family Acidobacteriaceae; genus JAJPJE01. The sequence goes on from JAJPJE010000070.1 coordinate 95,409, forward strand.
TCCACCACTTCGCTATTGGGACCCACCGTAACCTGTTTAAAACAATTGTCTTATGATCGAACAACATTTTCGGGCCTTGTAAGTTCTAATTGAATGCGGAGTGCGATTTTCTGATTTTCAGAAAATATGATAGGATGTTTCTGCCGTCAAAGAAGGCAGCGCAGGAGCAAACGCCAATGAGCAATCGAATTAGAAAATATGTACGTTTGCGTGAACGCAACCAAATTACGCTGCCCGCAGAGCTTCTGGAAGGTTTAGCTGTCGAAATCGGCGGCTTCCTTGAGATCAGCCGCGGGGCTGACAACTCTATTCAACTTCGCCCCACCGCACTGGTGGTCATGAACGCTGAGCATTTGAATGAACAGGAGAAAGCGGCTCTTGAACCTGCAGCCATGGAACAGGCCAAGAGCATTACTACTCCTGAGCAGTTCATTAAGCGCGTTCAGGATTCCGAAAAGAAAAAGAGAAAAACCAAGGTAGCGCAGGCAATTGCGGCGGCCCATGCGGCCGCAGCCATCTCCCGTGGATAGGTCTCCGCGGCAAGATCCTGCTCTTCGCTTTTCTTCTACTTTCGGTTGGTTCGAGGTACTCTGTTGCGAGCAGGCGGAGGATTGATTGGCTCGCAACGAGATTTTTTACGGCAATCCTAAATTCATCGAAGCCTATCAAAAACTGAAAGAGGAACGCACCGACTCTGAGCAGATCATCAGCGCCGCCTTCAATGCGATCGAAAGGCTGCGTACCTACATTCACGACTCCGACTGGCAGCCATTAGCAATCCTCTCCGTCCTTCAGAAACAATCGAAGCATGTCTACCACTTGGCGATCGGATACGAGTCGTTCATCGTGTCGCTACACGTTGAGAAAACCAAAGATGCGAACACGCCATTCCTCATTACTCTCCTCACAATTGGTCCCGGCGAGAGTTAAAGAACGTGAAGTTTGACGAGCAGGTCAATCAGGAAACCGGCAGTCACCACCACGAAACCTGCAATCGTCAACCGTCGTGTGCGTTTCGCCAGACTCAGTTCCAGTTGGTCAGGAATCGAGGTCGGCACAGCAGGAGCCGCTGATGCGCCCGGAATTGCAGTGCGAACCTGGCTCTGCGCACCCGCGCGTTGAGACAGCAGTTTATGGATTTCCTCCTCGAGTTCACGAGCACCGATTCTGACTTTGGTGTTGCTTCGTGCCCGAAAAGCATCGACTGCGAGGATGCCGCCGCCGATGAACGTAAGGACGGACGAAGCGACCTCCCACCAATTCATCTGCTCCTGCATACGTTCTCCCTTTTCAATCTAAAAATTTCCCAATCAGCCACAAATGTCCAAACGGATCCAAGACCGCGCCCTGCATCATGCGTCGAATCGGTTGCGGACCAAATGTCGTGTGCGCATGCTCGTTCACCGGACTGTGCTCTCGTGCTCCTGCGGCAATCGCCCGCGCCTGCACCGCCCTGGGATCGTCTACGAACAACTCAATCCTGACTGTCGTCGCGCCAATCCCGTCAGGCCCTCGTGTCCCAAATTCAGGCGATTCCTCCGCCAGGAAGAACTCGGCTCCATCAATTGCGAGTCCGGCGACTCCCTCGCCCTCGATGCGCCAAAGTTCCTCTGCTTCGAATGCGTTCTTATAGAACTCGATTGCGGCAGGCGCATCGCTCACCGCTAGCATCGGCGCAATTCTTGTTGCGGTCTTGTCATTCATGGTCTTCCACTACCTTTTAAGATCCGTCATTTCAAGCGACCGGCCGCCCTGTTTTTCGCGATCCCGTTTTTGGATCGCGCGGCCAGGAGTCGCGAAACCTTGCGCTCAAGAAACTGGATTGCAACTCACCCCAGTTCCCAGAACTCCCCGATCATCCCCACCCGCTCGAAAATTGCCTTCGCCTCTTCCAAAGTCACTGGTCGCCAATCTTCCGCAAACCTGTCCCCATAAAATAGTTGCGCCAGTAACCAGCCCTGATCGAGTGTCAGCAGTCCGCCCCGGTCACGATTCCACTGCCTGCACCAGCGATCTACGTGCTGTTCCGACCGGAACAGGAGCATCGTCTTTCAGGTGAAGGCGACATCGTTGTACCACTGCTTCGGAGGAACGGCGAAGTGAATGATGCCCTGCTCCGGTTCGAGTTTCCCACCGCTCACGGTTAGTGTAATCGGCTGATCGCAGCATCCACAGGACGCGGGAAGTACGGCATCCTTATGCATCGCCGCCGAAATTCCCAAGGCGTCCCAAATGCAATTGCCGAAGTACCCTACCGCGCCGACTCGCACCGGAAACGCCGTCGGTACCGCCGAGAATGGCGCCGCTCGCCAAAGTTCATCTGCCTCCGGATCAACAATGAACGCGTGCGACTGCTGCAGCTCCTCGTAAGCGCCTCTGACCTCTTCGCGGGAGGCGCCCAGAGCAGCGCCTACTTCTGCCATCTTGGGCACACGTCCCGTCCGAACCGTCATCTCATATGTGGAAATTCGGACTTTATTTGGGAATGCTGCGTACCCCATCAGACTAAAGCTTAACCCATGTAAGGACATGCGCCGCCAAACTTCCTCCCAAGAATCGCTGGCAAGATGCCCCGCGCTAAGGCATAATTGATCGTGCACGCCTGCTACCTGCACAATCCCACAAAAACCAAGAATCTGAGGACAAGATGTCGGCAAAGTTCATCTTCGTGACTGGCGGTGTGGTGTCTTCTCTGGGCAAGGGCCTGGCGGCAGCCTCTATCGGCTGTCTGCTGGAAAGCCGTGGCCTGAAGGTCAACATGCAGAAGCTAGATCCCTATCTCAACGTTGACCCGGGTACCATGTCCCCGTTCCAGCACGGTGAAGTATTCGTTACCGACGACGGTGCCGAAACCGATCTTGACCTTGGGCATTACGAGCGCTTCACCCACGCCAAGCTCACTCGCGATAATAACTGGACCACCGGCCGCATCTACGAGCAGATCATCACCAAGGAGCGCCGCGGCGATTATCTTGGCAAAACCGTGCAGGTCATTCCGCACGTGACAAACGAGATTAAGGCCGCGATGAAGAAGGTGGCGCAGGAGGTCGACGTTGTCCTCGTCGAGATCGGCGGCACCGTCGGCGACATCGAGTCGCTGCCCTTCATCGAAGCCATCCGCCAGATGCGCCAGGAACTCGGCCGCGAGAACACTCTCTTCGTCCACGTCACGCTCGTACCTTATATTGCCGCAGCCGGCGAGTTGAAGACCAAACCGACGCAGCACTCGGTGAAGGAACTCCTCAGCGTTGGAATTCAGCCCGACATTCTGCTCTGCCGTACCGACCGCTTCCTCTCAAAGGATTTGAAGGGGAAAATCGCGCTCTTCTGCAACGTGGAAGAAGAGGCAGTAATCACCGCCAAGGACGTCGGCTCTATCTACGAGTGCCCGCTGGTGTTTGCGAATGAAGGCGTCGACGAGTTGGTGATGAAGTACCTCCATCTTCAGGCGAAGGATCGCGACATCAAGAATTGGGAAGACCTGGTCCATCGCGTCTACAACCCCAAAGACGAAGTCGTGATCGGCATTGTCGGCAAATATGTCGAATACGAGGACTCCTACAAGTCGCTGAAAGAAGCGCTCGTCCATGGCGCGCTCTCGCAGAACCTCAAGCTCAACCTGCAATGGATCGAAGCCGAGGGTCTGGAGACAAAGAGCAAGGACGACAAGTCATACGAAGCGCAGCTCGAGGGCTACGATGGAATCCTCGTTCCCGGCGGTTTCGGGAAACGCGGTATTGCCGGCATGCTGAACGGCATCCGCTATGCGCGCGAGCATGGAGTTCCCTACTTCGGCATCTGCCTGGGCATGCAGACCGCGTGCATCGAGTACGCGCGTAACGTCTGCGGGCTGGATGATGCAAACTCCAGCGAGTTTGATCCCGCTACACCGCATCGTGTCATCTACAAGTTGCGCGAACTGCGTGGCGTGGAAGAGTTGGGGGGCACCATGCGGCTCGGTGCGTGGCCCTGCAAAATCGAGTCAAATTCGCTGGCTGCGAAGGCCTACGGCGCGACCGAAATCAGCGAACGCCATCGCCATCGCTACGAATTCAACCGCGAATACGAAGAAACACTGACCGCGGCGGGCCTGCGCATCACCGGTTCGTCACCAGATGGAACCTACGTCGAGATCGTAGAAATCCCAGGTCATCCCTATTTCCTAGGCTGCCAGTTCCATCCTGAATTCAAGTCGAAGCCGCTCGAGCCGCATCCGCTGTTCACTGCATTTATCAAAGCCTCGTACCAGAATCGGTTAAAGCGCCAGACGGAGAAAGAAAAAGAAGAAGTCGAGATGTTCCTGAGGCCGGAGAAAGTCGGCAAAAATTAGCTCACCGGAACTGGGAACTTAAGGCCGTCATTTCGAGCGGGTTTGAGGCGTTTAGCGGGCGTCTGAGGCCGCTGCCGAAATCCGGAGCGAAGCCGAAGGAACGCAATACAGTGACGATACAGCATAGCCCGGCATGTGAGTGCCGGGTCAGATCTAAGACGAACGAGTCCCGCAGGGACGACACGGTAAGGTTCTGAATCATGACCACCCGCATCGCGATCGTCGGCGACTTCAATCCTGAATTCCACTCCCACCTCGCGACCAACTCTGCCATCGCAGACGTCGCTCGCCACATCGGCCTCGATCTGCACAGCGAATGGGTTCCGACCGACCGCGTCGACGAACTCGGCCCCGAGCCCGCTCTCTCCACCTTCGACGCAATCTTCGCCTCTCCCGGCAGTCCCTACAACAGCATGCATGGAATGCTTCGCGCCATCGAATACGCGCGCACACGCAATATCCCTTTCACCGGCACTTGAGGGGGCTTCCAACATACTCTGTTAGAGTATGCCCGGAACCTCTTAAACATCGCCGACGCTGACAGCGCCGAGCACGGTAACTCATCCCGGAACATCATTATCTCTCCTGTCGCCTGTGACCTGCCGAATCGTGCCGCCGGAGCGCCGAAACTCTCAGGCGATCATCAGTTATCGCTTGTTCCGGAAAGGCGTTTGCGTCAAATCTATGGCACCGATCACACGACCGAGGAATACTTCTGCAACTACGAAGTAAATGCCGCGTACGACATTCAATTCCGGGAGGCTGGTCTGGTCGTCTCGGCAAGAGGCCCGCAGTACGAAGTACGTGCGATCGAAATTCCCGATCATACCTTCTTCATCGCCACGCTATTCCAACCGCAGCTATCCTCCCGTGCCGCCGAGCATCCGCTGATCGCTGCTTATCTTCGGTCCGCCGTATCGGATCAAGGGTCGAGGAAGGCCACCTCGTAGGATGGAATTCTCTACGCGAATTTTTAATGGCTTTCATGTCGAGCGAGGCCGTGTTTTCCGGCCGAGTCGAGAGACCTTGCGTTACAGCCACACGGTTCGAAAAACTGCGGCTGCTCGCTTAGAATGACAAGCGCGTAAGTTCAATCCGAAACTCGAAACGTGAAACATTCTTTCAAACTCGGCAACATCGAAATCGGCGGCGGTCAACTGTTCCTGATCGCCGGCCCTTGCGTCATCGAAAGCGAAGCGCACGCCATCAAGATGGCGGAATGTATTGGCGGGGTGGCCAAGGCGCTCAAGCTGCCCTACATCTTCAAGGCCTCTTACGACAAAGCAAATCGCACGTCGCTGAAGAGCTTCCGCGGACCGGGTGTAAGCGAAGGTCTCCGCATTCTTCGCAAGATCGCCGATACGGTTCACGTCCCCGTACTCACCGACGTTCACGAGGCAGTCGATGTCCAGCGGGTCGCCGAAGTCGTCGATGTTCTTCAGATCCCTGCGTTCCTCTGCCGTCAGACCGACTTGCTTGTTGCCGCCGCGAAATCCGGCCGCACCATCAACATCAAGAAAGGTCAGTTCGTCTCGCCATGGGATATGCGGCACGCAGTGGCAAAGGTGCGGGACGCAGGTAATAACAAAGTGTTCTTGACCGAGCGCGGAGCTTCTTTCGGATACAACAACCTTGTAGTCGACATGCGGTCTTTACCCATCATGCGCGAGTTTGCGCCTGTCGTTTTCGACGCTACCCACTCCGTGCAGATGCCCTCAGCGGCGAACGCCGAAGGTACTGCCGTTTCCGGCGGCCAGCCTGAGTTCATCCCCCTGCTGTCACGTGCTGCCGTAGCCGCAGGTGTCGACGGCATCTTCATGGAGGTTCACGACAATCCCGCGCAGGCCAAGTCTGACGGCGCGAATGCGCTTGATCTGAAATTACTGCGGGGCGTACTTACGCAGCTGCTCGCCGTCGACAAAGCTGTCCGCGAACAAAAGGTTCCAGAAGAAACCATCAACTGAGCTAAGCTTCTCGCTATGCGTTGCGCCCGGCTTCTCCTTGCAATTCTTGTTATTGCCTTGTTTGTGCCACCGATCACAGGACAATCTGTGGCGATCGAAAATCCAGGGTTGAGAAACTGGAAATCCGCGCTGATGTCGCTCGATGCGACCGTCCTGGCAAAGCTCTACACGTCCAACGCCGCGGCTACCACAGCCGACGGCGAGCCCCAGGACCTCAGCGCCGACGAACAGTTCTGGAGGCAGTTTGTCTCGCAGAAACCGCAGGAGTTAAGCGTACTGGTGCGCGGTACCAAGGAGCAGCCGGGGATGCAAGTCGCCGCCCTGACGGTTTCTTTCAAGGAAAACACGCTGCAGGGTCTGCGCAGCCGATACATCCTCGTGCAGCAGTTTTGGCAGCGAGAGGGAGATGAGTGGCGCATCGTGGCGGCAAAGCACTCGGGCGTGCTGAAGATGCCGCAACCCGCGTCTCTAAATCCAAATCTCTACCCGCGTGGCGTTGACGCACATCAGGAGATCAAGGAAGCCATCGAGCGCGCCAGCCACGAGCATAAGCGAGTGATTCTCATCTTTGGCGCGAACTGGTGCTATGACTGTCACGTACTCGACTTCGCCCTGCATCACTCCGACGCCGCACCCGTAGCGGAGAAGAACTTCGTCATCGTTCACGTCGATATTGGCGAAGGAAAGTTGAATCCCGATCTCGTGAGCGAGTACAAGATCCCGCTCGACAAAGGCGTGCCTGCCCTTGCGGTCCTCGATAGCAATGGGAAGCTGCTCTACTCCCAGCAGAATGGAGAATTTGAGTCGGCGCGATCCATGGATCCTGACGAATTGATTGCGTTCCTGGAAAAGTGGAAGCCTAAAACCTAACTACTCTCTCAGCCACTATGACGCTACCGGCAACGGTTCGAGATAGAGATCTGCCATGCCATCAGAGCGCATCGTAAGGTCGTAACGAACGAGGACAAAGCGTCCGTCCCGCCGGCGATAAACCCAATACCCGGATTTCCTTCCTGCAGAGCGAATCTCTTCGCGAAGCTTTGGGAAGTTTACGAAATCCGGTGGCGTGACGTACTCCGCAGTGCGCCCAATCAGTTCCGAACGACTGAAGCCCAGCATCTGCCCAAAAGATGGAGACATATCCGCATAGCGGAAACTGGAGTCCAGCAGAACCCACAATCGATCGTGATCCGAGGGTTCACGGAAATCACCTGTTCGCTGACCGGCGGTGGAGGGGTTCCCTTCTTGCTGATTATGGTTCTTGGAACGAAACGGCCATAGTAGCAGCGCCAAGCCCAGCAATGCGTTGAGGCCGATCATGAGCAGGCCGATTATATCGGCGAGAAAACCGGTAAGGGCGCCGTGCTCTTCGACCGCATCAGCACCTTCCTGCAATGCCGCACCGAAAAGACTTTTCTTTTTGTGAAGTGTAATTCCCGTTTTCACCACCGCGATACTCCCAAAACGACTACCTTACCGCGAAATTCGCGACCCATCAGAAAGAATTGATTTTTGTTCCGAGAAATGGACTAGAACCTCTGAAATGCAGCGCGCATGATCCAGTTAAGGGTGGCTGTGGAAAAGCTGGTCATTAACGAATTGCACTATCCGTTGCTCCGACCAGCGGCCATCGTAACCATTTGCCTCGGCAAGGAAGCCACAATGTCCACCGTGCTCCGACTCCAAGACTGTGAGATGTGGATTGCGTAACAGCAGTTCCCGGCTCTCGGGCAGCAAGCGAATAAATGGGTCATCCAGAGCGTGGATGACTAGCGTCGGAACCGATATCTGCTCCAGAACGTGACGCGCACTCGAGCGGTTGTAGTAATCCTCAGCTCCAGCGAATCCGCAATAGCGCGCGGTAACGCGGTCGTCGAATTCTCGAATGCTGCGAATCGCATACACCGGGTACGCGCGAAAGCGTTCTGGAAAAAGGATCTCTTTGCGACGCATTCGCCCGGCCAGTGCAAACAGGAACCACCATTCATAAACGCGGTTGTCCCAACGATGTAAGGCGTCGGCCGATGCAGACAGATCAATAGCCGGAGAAACTGCTACTACCGCTTTCAGTTCCTCGGGAGCACGGCTTCCCCATTCTCCCGCCATTTTCAACACTATATTGCCGCCCATCGAGAAACCCGCCAGGGCAATGGATCGCAGTTGTTCTTCGGCTATTAGGGTCTGGACCACCGATCCCACATCGCCCGACATGCCGGAGTGGTAGAGGGTGGCTGCGAGTTCTTCCGTGCCTCCGCAGTTGCGCATATTCATGCGAACCACGTTCATGCCTGCTGCCCACGCCTTATTTGCCGTACCAATCACGTACTGGGACGAACTGGAGCCCTCCAGTCCGTGAACAATCATCAGGGTCGCCCGATCGCGCCGGTTTGGGTGCCAGTGGCAGTGACACAGCACCTGCACCTCAGGTTCTACCGAAAAGAACCGGTCTTCGGCCGGGGGCAGGTGATTTGGACGGTTGGAGAAGTAGGCAAAAAGCGTTTGCAGGTGACCGCCTCGGAGGCCACAACGAGGCACGAAGCGGTCTTCCACCCGTATACAACGCTGACCGATTTCAATCACTGGTTCCAGTGTAATCAAAATCTAGCGGCGATTTTCAGCCCAGATCAAAAACAAAAGGCAGCCGAATGGCTGCCCTTGTCTTGAATTGTGCCAACAACTAATTATTGTCGCCGTGAAACTGAACCGCAACCACTTCAGTCGTGGAAGAACTTCCCGGTTCGAACTTCCAGCGCCGTACCGCTTCATCGGCCGCTTCAACCAGAACTGGATGTCCACCGATCGGTTTCACTGCCTTGACTTTCCCGTCAGGAGTAATGGTCACTTCCAGGCGGACTGTTCCGCTAACGTTCATCTTCCGGGCTAACTCAGGATAAACGGGGCTGACTTTAACGGTTGCTTTCCGTTGACCCTCTTCCTGGGCGTGCAATGCTGGCACCGAAGAAAGCGTGAACAGTATTGCCGAGCCGAGGAGGATGGCTGGCATGAGTTTTTTCATAACGGAAACGAGGATAGGTCAGGAACTATTCCCCCACTAGATTACGTCGGTAATGGCTGCTACTGTCGGGTGCTGAAGAAAATCGTTTTGCACTAGATTCAGTGCTCTGCCTCGCATGGTCAGGGTGGCACGTGTTCCCAGACGCTTATATCGGTTTTTTCGCCTTTGGTACCGGATCGAGGGCGCCATGCCCGAATTCAGCTAAAAGATTCAGCCCAAATGGCAGAGGTGAGTGCGCCAGAACGGTGCTTGCCCTTCGTTTTCCTATCCTTACGAGGAAACAGGGGAACCAAGAAGCTCGTCTAAGTGAAAGTAAATGGGAGGCTGTATGCGTCTGGCGGTGGCAATCTTTTTCCTGCTTGCATCCACCTGCGTCTTCTCGCAAACCGCACCACCGGGAGCTGATATGGTTGGCTCGGACCGGGCGCTTCACCGTGGTGACCAGGGCAGCATCATCACCAATAGTCCCGACATCAATGCGCAAATAGGCGGGTATGAGGGCGAAACGACGGGTGATGTGGTCACGCCGGGAATCCAGACATCTGGTACCGATAACCGCACGAATCTGCAAAATGCATCCGAGGCGGGACAGAGCACCCAAACCGGCGCTACAGCGGCTCGACGCGGCGCAGCTGAGCTCAGCGCGCAGGCACATGGAAATCTTTCCGGAGACAACGGATCGGTCTGGGACGCTAACACCGTTCGGAAGAGCAATATCGTCGGCACAGGCGCCACGACTCACGGCCAAACAAATGGGCACGCTGCAGCGAAAGCAAAGCCCTGATTCAGGCGCGTCTGACGACCCTATCGGCGTGAATACTAGCGAACTCAGCCAGTTCGAGTTCCTCGGTCTTTATATGCTGGAGCAGGAATGACGCGAATTCTTTGCCCTGCTCTTTCAACTCGATCAAAGCGCGGCAAAGATTGCTGCTGTCGTGGATTTCATGCAGCAGTTGAGAGAAATGAGCCAGCCGTTTCCTGAGCACATTGTGCTGTTCCTTCATTGCCTCGGCAAAGCGGGCCTGTTCGGAGCCAAGCTGCGCGAACGGATCCAGCACGGTGCGCTCTTCCTGTGCCATGTGCGTGGGAATTCCAGCCGCGAGAAACTGCAGTTCGGTGGTCACATCCCGCAGCGAGCGCAGATTCGCCACCGGTTCACAGTACGCGCTCAGAGACTCCAGTGCTACTTGCAACCGCTGCAATTCCCGGCGGTAATTTTCGTGCTCGCGGCGATTATTGCTGCAAAGCGTCTCGAGCGTGGTCGAAGACATGAGTTACCTCGTAACCCCACATGAGCCAGGGAGGATAAGAGCTTGCGGCCCTCATTTCATCCTCGGGCACCCACACAAATGCGGCAGTGACTTATCTCACAGCTTCCTGTGAATCGTTTGAAGATCAGGATCAACGGAACCACAAGGACCAGACCACATCCACCAGCGTATGTGTGGTTGCAGAGGAGAGGAGCCGACGACGATCGCGCCACGCCCACCCATAGAAAATTCCCGCAACGGTAGCCATCAAAACGTAACGCCAGTTGAATGGCAGCGGCTTATTGAAATGGGACAGCCCGAAGATGATGGACGCGATGATGAGGGCGCGACGAGATCCGTATCTTGCTTCCAGCATGTTCTGCAGAAGTCCGCGGAAGAAGAGTTCCTCAGGAATGGACACAAAGAAGAACGTCACCAGCAGTGCCGAGGTCGCCGTACCCGCCGAAGGAACTCTCCGGTAGAAAGCAATAAAGTGCAGCAGAAAGCCGAGGGGCAAAGCGATGCAGGCGTACAAAGCCCAATTTCTCACGCCAATCGCTAAATCGCGGATCCGTGGAACAAAGTCATAGCCGACGCCGTCAAGGCGCCGGACGACAAGATACGAGTACAGTGCCGCGTCAACCAAGAGAAACTTCGAGAAGGCGCTTAATCCGGCGTGTGGAAACGTGCCGGAGAGCAACCGAAACTCCACCGGAAAGCCGATTACGCATAAGGCAACTACATCTTGCCAGGAAATGGCTTCACATTTTGGTCTCAGAAACTCGAACAGACACGCAAGCGCAATGCAGATCGCCGGGAGCAGCAGGCCATAGGCAGCCCTGAATTCACCACGAGGCAGGCTGAAAACGATGTACGGGATGACGAGCGTTCCCGGCAAAAGTACCCGCAGCGCACGGTGTCGCACGCCGCAGAGTGCTTCAGCAAGTCCGAATCCGAAGAACCAGTAGGGCGCCAGCAGCAGAGCGAATGCTGCGAAGGTCGACGGCAGGTGTCCGCCAATTCTCTGCTCGATAGAAAAGTGCTGCGCCGCAAACCAGAATGCAATCAGCAGGAGCGCGAATGAACATACGCCCGCGCCCCATCGCAAACTTCGTAGTCGTTCGCGGATGCGCACATCGGTCTCCAGACGTCTCCCCCGAATCTTTGTAGCAATAATAAAGCCCGGCCAATGTTGACCGGGCTTACTGAAGCGAAACTCAGTTACGGCAGAGTATACGGGTTGGTGTTGCACGGCAGGTCATGCTGTGGCGGTGGAGTCGTCGAATTCAGGTTCGGGGCCGTCCAATCGAAGAATTCCGACAAGTCCGGTTGCGCCGCATCGCGCGCAGTCAGTGACGGCACCTTTCCCGTCGCCGGGTCCGGCGGCAAGAAGCGCAGTTCGATGAGATGCAGAATCGCAGTGAAATCGGCAGGCGTGTGCGAAACATACCCGGGCTTCGTAAACGGCGAAATCACAATGTTCGGCACCCGGAAACCGGTAGTATCAAACAGACCGGTTGGATCCCCGGGTGCAAGAATCGGGGTCTTGTCGTCCGGAGGAGGCATCGAAGCAGGTGGAACATGATCGTAGAGCCCGCCGCCCTCGTCAAACACCACGAAGAAGATGGAGTCTTTCCAGGAGGGGCTATCCATCAGCGTCTTTACTTGCTCTTCCACCCAGTTCATGCCGACCGCCGATCCTGACATTGTCGTCCCGCTAATATCGTCCAGGGGATGTTCGTCTTCTCCGGACGCTGGCTCGATCATTGCAACCTGCGGCAATGTGCCGTTCTGTGCGTCGGTTGCAAACTGGCTCAGGGGAACGAAATTGCTCAGGTACTTACTGGCGAACGTATAGAAATAGCTCATATACGTCCCGTTCAGTGTGCCCTTCCGATAAACCGAGTCGTCGATGTACACCCTCCACGTAATGCCGTTTGCCTGCAGCAACTGGAAGATGTTCGTGCGCCCATCCAGATTCATGGGAGGATGGTTGGGATCACCAGCCCCGCCGGGGAATGCGTACCCGTTGGATGTTGCTGCCAGCAGGTACATTCGGTTCGGCTGCGTCCGGGTTAGCGCGCCGCTGAACATCCGATCCGAAACCCCGAAGGTCGTCGCAGCCCAGTAGTAGAACGGGAGGTCTTGAGCGGTATAGAAACCCATTGCGCGAGCGCCGGCAGTGTCGGTATAGCCTTGTGTGTGTGCTGCGAAGCCGCCGGCCATGGCAGCAAAGCCATCCATCGGCGGGGTTTTACCCCATGCGCCTTCGTCCGGGTGCTCATTATTCACGTCGTTGTGCGCTTCCTGCCATGAAGAGCTCAGGTCCTCGATGCATCCGTTCTGCATGTGGAATGGAGAAATGCGGTGTGGAGGGCCGCTCCAGGTCACCAGCGAAATGGAACAGGTGTCCCCAAGTTGTGCGGTGGCTTTGCAGTCGGGCGGGAAGCCATCCACGTCGGCCGGTAATCCGTGCGCGACACGGTAATCATTCAGGTGGCCGAAGTACTGGTCAAAGCTCCGGTTTTCCTGCATTTCGAAGATGATGTGATTGACCGAAGTTTGCAGCGATCCCGTTACCACCTGTACGGTCAACGTCTGTGTGGCCGGCGGCGCAAGGGAAGTTCCGGTCGCCACCAGCGTGTAGGTCGTCGTCGCGGTTGGATTGATCGGCTCGGAACCGCTGGCTGCAACCGGCGCTCCATCAAGCGTGACGCTCGTCGCATTCTGTGTCGACCATGTCAGAGTGGAGCCCGGACCGTTTAGCACAACAGTAGGGGGATTCGCGCTTAGGCTTGCCGTCGGTGGCACAGCTACGTCTACCGTGGCGGTTGCTTGTGCCGGTGTGGTTCCGCTGGTTCCGGTAGCCACAAGCGTGTAGGTCGTGTTCTGCGTAACCGGAAAATTTTGTGATCCGTTCGCCGCAACCGTTGTTCCATTGAGCGTGACAGACGCTGCATTTTGTGTGGTCCAGGTGAGCGTGACCGACTGCCCTTGCAATACTGTCGGAGCGCTCGCCGTGAGATTCGCAACCGGTACGGGAGGCCCGCTGACAGTGATCATGCTGCTAGCCTGCGCAGGCGTCGTTCCGGCAGGCCCAGTTGCTACCAGTGTGTAGGTGGTGGTCGTGGTCGGATTCACCGTCATCGAACCGCTTGCGGCCACAGTATTGCCATTCAGGGTGACTGTCGTCGCGTTCTGCGTGCTCCACGTTAATGTGGCCGTCTGGCCGGGCTGAATAGATGTCACATTGGGTGTCAAAGTAGCAGTGGGTGCAGGCGCCGGAGGGGTTCTCAACCCGGCGCACCCTACCAGCATGATTACAACAAGAAGAAATGCTGTCGCGCGAAACACCCGGGAGCCGTACCGCTCGAGCATGGCCAGAACAACCTCCAGTTTCACTGGACCGTTTTGATGGAAAAGTGAAAGTGGCTGTTGGCCCGCTACACCGGACTAAGTAGTTTTTGTTCTACTCTGGACAGTTCGTGTGAGGACTTCAGAAGCTACTCTGCTGTTTTTGTCGTATCACCTCGCTAGTTCTGCAAGCGGTGTTAAGGTGATACAAAACGTATCTGGCCTGAACCATGTGCGTAGCTTTGCGCGAAGAAAAAAGCTTCTCGGTGGAGTAGCCGGAACTCTGGATGGGTGCTCAGTTTGACGAATACGCGAAGAACTACGATCAATTGGTCGACTCGGCCTTGTCGTCCACCGGAGAGGGCAAAGACTATTTCGCCACTCGCCGCGTGGAATGGGTTTCCAGCTACCTGGAGAGACTTGGCCTGCAGCCGCGCATCCTGCTTGATTACGGATGCGGCAACGGTTCGAACGCTCCCCTTCTGTTGCAGCAGCTTCGGTTGGATTCGCTGATTGGCGTCGACGTTTCCGAGCAATCGATTGCGGAGGCACGACGACGCGCCCCGCTAAAGGCAACTTTTTCCACGCCTTCGAGCTTTGCGCTCAACCAGCAAGCGGACTTGGCGTACGCTTGCGGCGTATTTCATCACATCGCGCCGACTGAACGAACGACGGCTCTGAATTATGTGTACCGCGCGTTAAAACCTGGAGGCATATTCACCTTCTTCGAGCACAACCCCTGGAATCCGGGAACGCGTTACGTCATGAGCAATTGCGAATTCGACAAAGATGCCATCACCATCACTCCAGCAGAGGCACCGACGTTGCTGCAATCCGCAGGATTCCAGGTACTCACGCGTGAGTTTCTATTTTTCTTTCCTAAGTGGCTGGGCTTCTTAAGACGATTGGAACCTATGCTGAAGAAAGTACCTCTCGGGGGACAGTACGTCGTCGTCGGGCGACGACTTCGGTGAAGCTCCAGCAGAGTTGCTGATTTACACTGATTTCATCCTTCATGGCAGTCCGACATCGAGAGCTACTCATTCTGACAATCGCGATCGCATTCACCCTCGCGCGACCGGCGGCTGCCGAAGAACTCGCCTGCACGAATTGTCATGGAGAAGACACGAAACGCGTCGCAGCGCCCGACTGTGGCAGTTGCCATGTCGGAACCGCACTGCAGGGTAACGAGCCATTGCGCTACTCCACAGCGTTCCGAGCCGATGGAACAGTTCGTCAGCCGTCCGACAAAACGTTCTCTGTCAACTTGGGAAAGAGCTACACTACGTCAATTGGCCACGGTGGGCTGAAGTGCACGGCCTGTCACGGTGACCCGCACGCAGAGCCGCATATGAAGCTGAATGCGGACTGTGCGCAGTGCCACAGGACTGCACCCGATCGGCCTGAAGGACCTCACGGCATGCATCCTGCAGGGCAGGCGTGGGTTCACGGGCACATGTTGCAGGTGGACGAAAACGGCGCTGCCTCCTGTATGGGCTGCCACGGCTCCGACGGCCGGGGAACGGTTCTGTCGCAGACTTTGGCGGACAGAAATTTGAACACGAAGTTCGGGCCCAAGCACTTCCCCAAAGGAATGGCGGTGGGCTGTTATTCGTGTCACACCACAACCGCTGGATCCTGACTCCATTTTGTGAGCTTCATCACAATGCGATGCAGTCTTCTGACTGCCCATAACGGGAAGCTCGCAAACTTAAGTACCGAGGCAGGATTGAAGCGAATTGATTTCATAAAAGCACGCGCTCACAATCTGAAGTCGTCTTCCACTCGAGCCCTCCCCCGGACATTCGCTCCGATAAGACGCCTGGCATTGCTTCTCGCCCTGGGGATCTGACGGTTATGAAATGCGGAAGGCTTCAGTTCATAATTCTTGGTTGCTTGCTGCTTGTGGTCGGGGCGCTTAGGGGACAACAGTTGAGGGTTTCCACCCCGCCTGTTCCTACCTACGTGCGAAAGTTTCAATCCAACAAAGACATCGTCCGCCCGTCGCGTCTGCAGGTCTTCGCCCTTCGTATGTCCGGCCTTCCGCCGAACGAGGATCGAACGATTTCGAATCGCGAGCAATGGGATGTCAATCCAACCACGCATCCTCGTCAATTTGTGATCGACTCGCCGCATGTGGTTCGGCCCAGCAGTTCGCTGGCAACTTCTCCCGCGTTGAGCGCCTTTGGACAAGCGCTTGCCGATCCGTTCGCCTCCCATGAGCTATTCATGGCTCGCCCTAGTGCGGTGATCACTGACTCCGATAACCGCATTCTGATCGCAGATCCGCTGGCACGTGCCATTCACGTTTACGATCTCGAGGCTAATCGCTATTTTCGTCTTCAGGGTGGTGAAGGGCGCCGCCTGCAGATGCCGTCTGGGGTAGCGGTAGACACGAATCACAACATTTATGTCACAGATCTCGACCTTGGAATGATTCTCGTTTACACTCGCGAAGGCCGATTCCAGCGCTATATCGGTTCACGCGCGACGGAAGGCGGTATCTTCTACCGTCCTTCTTCGATCGCCATCGATGCTGTCCGCGGACACATCTATGTGCCCGACACTCCACGCCATATGGTCGTTGTGCTCGATCTCAAAGGAAACATCCTCACCCACATCGGTAGGCCAGATCTGCTGTCCTTGCGGCTGTTGCAGAGGGATGGGGGAATTCGCGAAAAAGGAAAGACGCAGCTCCCCACTGATGTCGTGATCCGCGATGACAAGTTGTTCGTGTTAGGTAGGTCAACGGTCCAGATCTTCGACCTCAATGGCAGGCTAATCCACGAATTTCCGGTTTCCAACGACTACGCCGAAGCCAGCGGGCTTGCAGTCGACGCCGAGTCGCATATCTATATCAGTGATGGGATACGCAGCTTGGTTCGTGCTTACGACAGCAACGGTGCTTACTTGTATAGCTTTGGTCAGCAGGGAACAAAACACGGTGAGTTCTTTCATCCCCGCGGACTTTGGGTCGACGGCCAGAACCGCCTGTATGTCGCAGATTCAAGCAACGGCCGCGTCCAGGTCTTTCAATTGCACCTGGCGCGGCAACGCAGCGGTACTGCTATCTCCGAGAATCGCGACCAGTCGGGCGCGGCGCAGTAAGCCTCCCAGCGGTTACCTAAGTTTCCTTTCCAACTGACGGACAGGGATTCTCCTGCCGATGTTTGCTGCATGGCGAAGCTCTGCGGTCCGTTCTCTCATGCAGCCAACTTCTATGAACATTGCAACATCAACTTACGAATGTTTTCGTGGCGAGGTTCGTTATTCTCGCTATTACTGCTGCTTTGCTTCAGCGCCAGCGCGCTTTCTGAGTCTGCCCCACCGGACGTCAGCAAGACAGTAAACGAGGTCCGTCTGGAGCTCGTAGCCACCGATACATTCGGCCGTCCTGTGGCAAGCCTCTCACCTGCGGACATACAGGTCATGGAAGACGGGAAGCGCGTGCACGCATTCACGCTGACACCCGCGCGCGACCTTCCCCTCCTCGCCACCCTGGTCTATGACACCAGCGAGTCAAACGATAAATCCTGGCGGCAGATGCAGCCCGCAGTCGTGAACTTCCTGCGGCAAACCATCACAAGCAACGACCAGCTTTGGATCGCCGCCTTCGAAAGCAAGCTTCAGTTCGATGTACCCGCCAGGGGCGGTATGCAGTTCCGGCGCGCGCTTAGTGCACCCGCCGGACACGAACACCTGACTGCTTTCAACGATTCTTTGTTCAAAACGCTTCGTGGGTATCCCGCAGGAAACACCGTTCCGCACCGCGCCGCCATGATCGTTTTCTCCGATGGCGAGGACAACTACAGCATTCACTCTGCTGCCGATGTCATTACGGCGGCACAACGCGCCAAGGTGACCGTCTACACCATCCGCCGGCTGAACAAGCGCGGGTGGGGCAACGGAGGCCCTGTTCTGCACCGGCTATCATCCGGAACAGGCGGACGCGACTTTGACGTTTCCAGCGTTCGTGATCTGGAGAAAGTGCTGGAAACAATCAGCTCCGAGCTGCGTTCGTGTTATCTGCTGTATTACCCCGCGCCTCCAAATCGCACCGGCAGCGAGTTTCGCACTGTGAGCGTCACACCTCGCTCCAAGCGAGTTCACATTCAGGCACAGGCCGGTTACTACATGCCTGTTCCGGCAACAGCGCCGGGGGACTGAAGCTAATTAGAGCCGTTAACGCGAAAACTCATAAGCGCTGGGGCAACCGAGTTCTCCACACTCCCGCTCCGGTGGTAAGTTACCGGCGCGATTGGTTTGCCGAAGCTCCTCTAACCGCGCCGCTTTCGGCTTCCGCCTTCCCACCTCTTCGGCTCATTCCCAGATGCCCCCTTCGCAGTCCACCGGCGCACTATGCGTGGCCTATTTCCCTTCCCTGCATAAACACGTGTCTTGTGACCTAGCTCACAGAGGGTTGTGCCCACTCCTGAGAACATGATGCCATTCTTCTGAAGGGCAGGAATATCGATGTCAACCGCACAAACGAATTCATCCGCACCGGGACTGGGCGTAACTTCCTATGTGATAGCTGTGATCTGCCTCGCCTTGGGCATTGCCATTGGCTATTTCGCCCGCGCCGGATCGGCGCCTGCCGTGGCCGCCCAACCTCTCCAGCCCGCTGCCGCGCAAACGGCGCAGATGCAACAACCTACGCCCGAACAAATGAGGCACATGGCCGACAAGCAGGCGGAGCCGTTGCTGGCGAGTCTTAAACAGAATCCCAACGACGCCGACGCTCTTTACAAGGTCGGCAACATTTATTACGACACCCAGCAGTTCCCAGAGGCGGTCAAATACTACGAGAGTGCATTGAAAATACAACCCAAAGCCCTGGATACGCGTACGGACATGGCTACCGCCTATTACTTCATGGGCGACGCGGACCGGGCGATTGCGGAGTTCGATGAAGTCCTGAAGCAAAATCCGAGCCATGCCAATGCGCTTTTCAATGAAGGCATGGTGAAGTGGGAAGGCAAAGGAGACATTAACGGCGCGATCGCCGCATGGAAAAAACTGCTAGCCTCGAACCCCAACTATTCCAAGCGCGAGCAGGTTCAGAAGCTGATTGCCAAGGCCGAAGCTCACACCAGAATGGCCCCGGGCACAACGACCGATAAGCCCGCTCAAGTTCAGTAGTAGCAAGGACCGTATGCAAGCTCAGAATAACAGCCGTTCGAGCACTTCGTTTCAGTCGACGATGCTTTACCTCGTTTGTCTCGTTGTCGGCATTATGATCGGTTACCTGGTTCGTGGCACCACCCCGCGCCCGAATATCGGTTCGCAAACCAGCGCCCGTGGGGCAGGTTCAACCGAATCGACCGGTATGACGCAGCAGATGCCCACGATGGAGCAAATGAAGGGTATGGCCGACAAACAAGCTGAACCCTTGCTGAAGCAGTTGCAGACGGATCCCAATAACCCCAAGCTGCTCTTTCAGATCGGCACCGTCTATGAGGCAGCTCACCAGTTCAAAGACGCCACATCGTACTTCGACAAGGCCCTTGCGATCTCTCCCAAGGACGTCGATGTCCTCACAGAAAAGGCATCCTGCCTCTATTACGCGGGCGACGCCGACCACGCCATCACTACACTCGAAACCGCACTTCAATACTCACCTACTGACTCCCGCGTCCTCTTCAACCTGGGGATGCTACGCTGGAGGAGCAAGGGCGACGCGAAAGCCGCCATCGAACTCTGGCAGAAACTGTTGACGTCAAACCCGAAACTCGATGCTCAGAAGCGAGCGCAAGTTGAAGAATTGATCAAGCAGGTGAAAGCACATCCACCGACGCACATCACCGGCAACTGATCTGACCTGCTAGCTCTCAAAAGTGGTCATCTCGAGATTTCCGCAAGTGGTTATTGCCTGCGAATACAACACACGGTAATTTGAATCTTCGAGTTACGTGAGGCGACCTATTCTCTTTTTTGAGATAGACACATCTACAGTAGAAATCATGAAGAAGCTTCTGATCGCAAGTTTCGTGGTTGTTGGGCTGATGTGTGGAGCGTTTCTGGCCCGGGCCAAAGCAAATCCGACGAAGACTCCCGTGCTAGTCGAGTTATTTACCTCCGAGGGGTGTTCGAGCTGTCCTCCTGTCGACGCGTGGCTGAATGATATTGATCGTACGCAACCCCTCCCTGACGCGCAGCTGATTGTTCTCAGCGAACATGTAGATTATTGGAATCATGACGGCTGGAAAGATCCCTATTCCTCGCACTTGCTGACTGAACGCCAAAGCGACTACGAGCGGTCTTTGCGGGTGAGCGAACCTTTCACGCCGCAGGTTGTCGTCGACGGAACCGGCCAGCCTCACTTCAACAGCCCGCAGCAGGTCGAACAAGTTTTCAAGAGTGCCGTAGCTTCAGCAAAGATTCCGATAGCCATTACGGCTCTCACGATCAACTCCTCCGGCATTCACATGCATTTAAATGTGAACGGCGAAAATGCGTCGCATGGTGCAGAAGTGTTCGTCGCCATCGCGCTCAGTCATGCGGAATCACAGGTCTCGCGGGGCGAAAACAGCGGTCGTCATCTGGTGCACACGGCAGTTGTGGAATCGCTGCAAAAGGTCGGGAGTCTGAAGAAGGGTAATTCCTTTGACAAAGACGTGGAACTCAAATTGAAAACGCCAGCGGATCCTGCCAACTTGCGAATTGTCGCCTTTGCCCAGGAACCCGGCCCGGGCAGAGTGCTCGGAGCAGCGCTACAAACGCCGCAGGCACCCAACGTCGGCCATTAAGACTTTTGCTTTACTCAACCGCGGCTGAACTCCCACAACGTCTCCAGGTGCTGCGCAGCTTTCTCCACTACGCTGCAAACCGACAAGAACCCATTGCCGCTCTCGTAAACCTTCTCACCCAGGCCAGTCAGGATCGCGTAGCAGTGGTTTATCTTGCGCTCTTTGGCGTGGCGTATAGACCGGATTTCCGCCACGTAACTGCCCAACTGAACCGTAATGGTCGACTGAGGCCGCAAGACCGGAGGCACTAACGTCATGCGCTTTCGGCGGAGTTGCGAGTGTCCCGCAAGCAGGGGTGATCAAGCAAAATCGGTAGAGTCGCCATGCTGGGTAGGATGAGGTTTTTCTGTTCGGAAGAGAGCGTCCTCTTGCGCCAGACTGCACAGACTACGCCTTTTGCCTGATCGGTCGGACATGCGACCACCCGCCGCCGAGAGACTTCCCAGTCACAAGCGCTGTCTTAGAGACTCGATAGTGCTATAGGGCTCTTCCATCATCAACTGCGCTCGCCTCCTCTACTGATCTCAGGGGTGCAGAGCTTTGCGGCCGACTTCGAGAGAGTATCGAAGAAAGTAGTTTTTTCTTGACTTACAGTAAAAACAGATCAAAATGCTAACTGCTATATAGCAGTATAAGTCTTAGTGCGAGCCGAAAACCGAGTTGGCCGATGAGAAGGGGGGAGCGACGGCAGTCAGTGGGAGTCGCTCCTCACTTTTAACCAAACTAATCAGGTACCAGCAACTTGCCTGGTCTTAAAGAAGGCCGCGATAAACAGTACTCCTAACAGCAGATCCACACATCCGAAGACCAAGTCGGACGATCGCATTCTACTTTGAAGAAAAAGGATGACGACTACAATGCCATACCCGATTTTCTCGAACATCGCCGGAAGCATGAACGCCCTTAGCCGCGCGGGCCGGGTCGCGATCACGAAAAATGCGATCTGCCAAGCAAGAGCTGTGGTCACAAAGCCATAATAAAAGCCGGGATGAGTAATCACGGGCGGATCCTGCCGTCCGATCAGATTAAACATAAAGAACAGCGGGGTAATGACCAGCACACCCCAGATGCCGGCTATCAGAAAAACAATCTTCGCAAATTTCATGTGAGCTACTCGCGGCTGTACCGGTTCCGCTTCTTGTCTTTGTGCCGTTCAAATCCCAGCTGGATAAGCCGGTCGATCAAATCTGCGTATTCGACACCACTCGCCTCCCACAACTTCGGATACATGCTGATCGCGGTGAATCCGGGCATCGTATTGATCTCGTTTACGTAAATCTTGTCTGTGTCCGGATCCATCAGGAAGTCCACCCGTCCGAGTCCCGAACAATCCACCGCCTGGAAGGCTTCCACCGCCATCTCCTGGACGCGCTTCTGTTGCTTTTTGCTGAGTTTCGCCGGGATCACCAGGCGCGAACCTTCGTCGAGATACTTGGCAGCATAGTCGTAGAATTCGGTCGAGGGCACAATCTCCCCTGGCACGGATGCCTTGGGATCATCGTTACCTAACACCGAGCATTCGATCTCGCGAGCGCGCCGCTTCTTCTTCCCGACACCTTCCTCGATCACGATCTTGCGGTCGAACTTGGCGGCCTCGTACATGGCGCCATCGAGTTCCCCACGATTGTGCACTTTGCTGATACCGACCGAACTCCCCAGATTCGCTGGCTTCACGAAGAATGGGTATTTCAGCTTTTTCTCTACCCGCTTGCGCACGTTTACCGGATCTTTTTCCCACTCGCTTCGCAGCACGGTGACGTGCTTCACGATCGGGAGCCCGGCGGCGGCGAATAGCTTCTTCATGACGTCTTTGTCCATGCCAGCCGCAGAGCCCAGCACGCCCGCCCCTACATATGCGATGTCGGCGAGTTCCAGCAGTCCCTGAATCGTGCCGTCCTCGCCAAAGGTTCCATGCAGGACCGGAAAGATGATGTCGACGGAAATCAGGTGATCGCCCGCACGATCGATCTGACGATTACTGTCGCTTTCAAACGGGATCAACGATCCGCTATCCGGCGACGGCACCGGCGGCACCAGCACCGCCTCGCCTTTCGCCAGCACCGCAGCGGACTCCGTATACTCGGGATCGCCGGCGCGGAGGTTGCGCTCGGAGTCTTTATGCTCCCCGCGCAATAATCGTTGCGCGTGTCCCGAAGTCACCCATCGGCCTTCTTTGGTAATCCCGATGGGGACTACCTCATACTTCTTTTTATCAATGTTTTGCAGCACCGACGCCGCCGAAAGCAGCGAAACCTCATGCTCGCCGCTGCGGCCTCCAAACAGCACGCCAACTCGAACTTTCTTAGCCATTGCTCCTGAACATAATGCGTCAAGAGGTACGGCGCAACTGTTCGGGGGTGCCTGTGTTGGAACTATCGAACAGGAGAGCAATGCGGATAAGTTGTGGATAAAGAAGGGAATGATGCACTAGTACCCGTCCCAATAGGTACTAAGGTCATCTATCCACTTGCCACGCCAATCCGCATCATTACAGCATATGGTTCGGCTGCTGACGGAAGTAATTCCGCTGTTCCAGTGCTCCCACGAGTTTTCGTGGCCGCGTCGTCTCCCCACCGGTGACTACTACCAGGTTTGTCTGCGATGTGGCGCTGAATACGGATATGACTGGACGACCATGCGGCGAACCGAGCGCGTCCATCGGGGAACTGCCGTGCAAACCCGTGCGCATTCCAACCGCAAGTCCGGATGGAAGCCGCGCGCCCGCCGTCTTGCGGTTGAACTTCCGCTAAGGTTCCGCGTCGAAGGCGCATCTGAGTGGACTGAAGGTGTGGTGCGCAACATTTCGCACTCCGGCGTGCTCTTTCAGGGCATCTCTGGCCTTGAGCACAATACGCGACTGGAATTGATTTTCGAAATGCCGGAAGCGATTTCAGGACAAGCCGAGAGCCAGGTACTGTGCCAGGGACGCGTGATTCGCACTATCCAGAGCGGGAACGAAGAACAACCGCCATCGGTTGCGGTCGCGCTTGCCGGATACGAATTCCTTCACCAGCGCAAGCTACCACGCACTGCCGAAACCAACGTCCGATAAACAACAGAATACAGTCGCAGATTTACTGCGCCGTATTGAGTTTCCGGTTTGCCTGCCTACCGCGCGTCTGAAATGCTCGACGAGAGCTCAATTTCCTTGATGATTTCGGCTGCGGCGTGCCGAAGTTCCCGTGGTTCCGTTACATCAAAGTGGCGCGGATGTAGTTCGCCGAGCATGTGCGCGACCTCATCGAAAGTCGTCGAGTTGTACATCCCAGCTACAACGCCACCAAGTTTGTTTCGACCTGAATAGAAGGGAGTCGCAAACTCCGTGTAGGAAAATCGCACTTGGAAGAATCGGATACTACTCTGTTCCGGGAGCGATAGCGGCTCTTTATCTCTGCCCCCTGGAAAGACCATGCTATCGCTGACGATGATCACTGCGCGGCGAGGAGGCGCAACGCCGGCGCCGCATCCATTGCTATCATTGATCACATTCGCGAGAAATGGATGAAAAAACTCACGTGCTTCGTGGCGTCCCAGTAGCGTGTCAACATCAACGCTGGCCATTCCGGCTTGCAGGGATTGCTTTCAAAATCTGGCTCACATTAGAGGCAGCATCTTGGGCGGAACGATCAACCACAACTTTGAGGCGGAGGATGTCGATGGCACTGATGCGAACACAGCCCTCCGACGGCGCCAATTGCGAGAACAACGCGATCGCTCCGCGTATCGTATCTTCCACGGACGGGCGAACGGAATCGAGATAGTTTGGCGTCGTGCTGAGTTGCATGTTAGGCGTCAGGTTGAATGCGACGTCGATTCGCTCCGGACCATGAGTGAAGACCGGAAGATATTCGGGGATGGGCAGAGGAATTGAGCTGCCACTCAAAAATTCAACTACGGGCTATGTGCGGTCGAGATCAGGGAGGACATTCGGCCGATCGATGTGCAACGTCTTGTGCCACACGAAATGCTGTTCGCCGACTGCATCGTAAGCCAGAAATGCTAAACGATACGTGCCGGGTTGAACAAAAGCATATCCGTGCCAGACGAGCGGCTGAGCTTTCGAAGGTTCAGACCGCAGATCCATGCGATGATAGCTGTAGTTCTGGAACCAATTGCCCTTTTGGTCAGCGATACGAAAAATCAAGTGCCAGTCAGAACGGCGCTCGTTATCGGCAGTGGGTAACATCGTGCGCACCCCCACCACCAGTCGCTGACTGTAGGTGAGAACAGGATGGTCGAAATCAACATGCCACCGAGCACCGTGCTGATCTCGCTCCTCGAACCATGTAATCGGGATATTGCGGATGTCGGGTTTCTGAGCAACTGCCTGAAGAGAAGCGTACAGCACGCAACTGATGCACAAAGCGAACCCGCGGAGCCGATGCATAGAAACCTTTTTGAGGACATTAATCCTACACGGTTTCGCATCTGATCAGCCGCTATAGAATCTTCTTCCCGAAAGCGGACAAAGCCAGTTCCACGGCCAGATCCGCAGTCCGGTTGTGTTCGTCGATAACTGGATTCACTTCCACGATCTCGAAGCTAAGCATGCGCGCATGATCCGCGATGATTTCCATTGCCAGATGTGCCTCGCGATAGGTCGCACCTCCGCGCACCGGTGTGCCGACTCCCGGCGCATCTTCCGGATCAATCCAGTCCATGTCGAGCGAAATGTGATACCCGACGGTCCCTCGCCCAGCCATACGCAACGCTTCTTCCATCACTGAGCGCATGCCGCGCTCGTCGATATCGCGCATGGTGAACACTTCGATACCCGCACGCCGGATGTTTTCTTTCTCATAGCCATCCACGTCGCGTATGCCGACCAGGACACAATTCTCCGGCGCCACCTTCGGTGAATAGCCGTAGATGTTCGCCAGTTCCGGCAGTCCTAGCCCCATGATTGCTCCAAGCGGCATGCCATGCACGTTCCCGCTCGGAGATGTGTCTGGTGTATTGATGTCACCGTGCGCGTCAATCCAGATAAGCCCGATGCTTTGCCCTTTGCGCCGGTAAAACTCGGACACGCCAGAAACGGTACCTGCTGCGACCGAGTGATCGCCTCCTATCACCAGCGGTACCTCACCGGCCTCAAGAGTCTTCAGAACCAGTTCGGCTTCTTTCGTGCAAGTCTGAGTGATCTCTTTCAGATACTTCGCGTTCTTCGCGCCTTCCTTTTTCTGTTCCGCAATGGCGACCGGAACGTTACCGGCATCTTCGACGTGATGACCGATCTCCTCGAGACGCGCCTCGAGCCCGGCCACTCGGACAGCGGAGGGTCCCATGTCGACTCCGCGGCGCGTCTGTCCAAGATCGAGCGGGACTCCGATTACACGGATTTTGCGGGGCACCAAGCCCAGTAATTGTTGAGGCGGGTGCACAACGTTCGGTTTTGGTTCGGTGCTTGCGTCTGCCATGCAGGCGGCGACGCTCCTTTCTCGCTACAGGGCTGGAAGCCCTTGGCTCGCGCGCCCTTGCTCATCGTGATACAGCAAATTGGCCAGGTGTAGCCAGGGCTGGCAGAACGAAAACAGTGAAGCTATCAGCTACCAGCCACCCCAAAGTCAAGGGCTCTACGGATACAGGCGGTGCAACGTGCGCGCGAACGGAATGGTCTCGCGCACATGTTCCAGACCGCAGATCCACGCCACAGCCCTCTCGATCCCCATGCCGAAGCCACCGTGCGGCACGCTACCATACTTCCGCAGGTCCAGGTACCACTTGAACGCCTCTTCCGGCAACCCGTGCTCGTGTATGCGCTTGATCAAAAGATCGTACGACGACATACGCTGCGAACCGCCAATCACTTCGCCGTATCCCTCGGGCGCGAGCACATCGACGCACAGTGCCAGATCGGGCCGATCAGGATCGGGCTCCATGTAGAACGCCTTCACCGACGCAGGATAGCGGTGCACCATCACCGGCCGGTCGAATTGTGACGAGATATATGTCTCGTCGGGCGACCCAAAGTCTCCGCCCCACTCGAATCGGTTTTCAATTAGACCCTTGGCGTGCCCGTCCTGCAGCATCTTTACGGCTTCGTCATAGCTGATCCGCGGGAAGGGCACTTTCACCGTTTCGAGTTTGGAGATATCACGTCCAATTACCTCCAGATCTTGCCGGCGCCGCTCCAGCACTCGTTGCACCAGGAAACTCAGCAACCCTTCGGCAAGCTGCATTACGTCTTCAAGCTGTGCGAACGCCACTTCCGGCTCCACCATCCAGAACTCAGTCAGGTGCCGCCGCGTCTTCGACTTCTCCGCGCGAAACGTCGGCCCGAACGAGTAGACCTTCCCCAGAGC
>JAJPJE010000074.1 GCA_021324365.1 Terriglobia bacterium
GGAACGTACGCCCGGTTATGATATGCGTCACATTTGGCAGTGACTGAGGCCACAATTGTTGCGAAATACGACAGAGAATTGGCCCGAAAAGGCAGCCGTCGCTGGTGATAGGAACAAAAAAGCGCCCCCCCGGTGCGCGATACCGCGATTCTCCATCAGGCCGCCTGCGGTTTGCGATAAACGCCAGCCGCTTGCAGCACGGGCCGCACACGGTTGTTGCCATGGCCGCGCGGGTAGCCACAAGCCTGCGCGATATCCGAAACGCACTTGCCCGCCTTGTACATTGCGATAACGCGCGCCGGGGCCAACTTCACCCGCTTGTACTTTATGGATTTGCCAATCGTGATTTTCATCGTGCCCTCCCGAGCGAGACGACTCTGGAGGACAGGCACGGAGAATGTCTAGTCCGAAGTTCGCGCTGTTTTACGGTCGGGAAGCAAGCTATTATTATTCGGGGCACAAAACGGAATTATCCACGGAGAACGTTAGAAATGAGACGATTGCCGCTTCTCGTTAGCGCAGTAGTTCTTCTATTTTCTGTTGCCGCATTTTGTACAGACGACAATGTGCCGGAGCCAACACAGAAACCAGACGCGATTTACCGCCTTTATAGAACGCTGAATATTTACACGTTCCTTAAGTTGGATACCCGCACCGGCCTTGTTTGGCAGCTTGAGTGGGGAACAGAGGACGCATATCGATGGGTTTCGCCGATTAATCTTAAGCCGCTCACCGCGACACCAAAGGCGGGGCGTTTCACTTTGTATCCGACGTCTAATATCTACAATTTCGTTTTGTTGGACCAAGAAGATGGTAGGGCGTGGCAAATACAGTGGGGCAAGGATAAGGACCGCGTAATAGTACCCATCGCAGGCGACAACTGACGGGGCGCGTTACTTATAACCGGCCTGTTCCAGCCTTCGCAGTAACAAAGACACAAAGGCTAGATGGTCAAGGCACGTATCTATGTCATCGACAATCTTGGCATCGTGGCCGCGAGGGTTGCGAATGGCTTGCACCCCGCCTGCAAAAATGAATCGGAACCCCTTCTGTTCGTCGATTTCGCTTATTGTTACGAGCGGCGTTAGTTTTACCTTTGGATTGGAGTCATCGAAAGCCTGCATCATCAACTTATAGCCCGACTCCTTAATTGCAGAATGCTTCTGTACCACGTTGTCGAGGTATGTGCAGGCTAGAAAAGTTGCCTGCACATAATAGCCATCATCGAACAGTTCTTTAACTTTCGGGGGCAGGTCGGGGTGGATATTTCTGACATCGAATGGATGCAAGAGCGGCGATTCGGCAGCAGGCTGGACAGCAGGTTCCCGTTTGGGCAACCGGGCCAGCGCGCGAGTAATAGCCTCAAACGCATCAAGGCTATTTGGCATTCAGCAAGTTCTCGCGGATGCTGCGGAAGATGCGGTCGTAAGTTTCTTGGTCGCCGCCCGCCGGAAGATTCACTTCGACACGAACCGTAAGCGCCATTCCTTGCGTGCCGTTGCCATGATTGGGCTGTACCGCAGCGACCACCGGAGCGCCATTAGGTACTTTGGCGGCTTTGGTTCTTGCGGCCTTGGGTTTTGATTCGCGTGGCTTTCCTGCGCCTTTTGGGGCCGCCGGTTCGCCGTGCCCCGCAAGGGCTGCCAATGCCTGAAACGTAGAGGCCTGACGCCTGCCCACTACGTCACTGGTCTGGTCCGAGTTCCGAAAGAACGAAATCAAATCGTCTGTCGATAAGTTCCATGCGCCTTCGGCATGCAGACTGAAAAGTTCCGAATACGCAGGCTTAATCATTGCTTCGAAGGCTTTCTGAAATTCGTCGTCGTTGTGCTTAGAAAACGCCGCAGTGGACGCTTCTGTTTTGTTGCTCTCCGCATCAATCGCGCCAATGAAGCGAAGCACATTAATAATGTAGCTTTCGTTTTGCGGCGCAATCCCGAGCTTTTTTAACGTATCGGCTGTGACTTTAGGCGGAAACGCTTTCCTAAGTTGGACGATAGTGGCGGAGATACTGCCCGGAGAGGCATACGGATGTTTTTCAGCCAATTGTAAGTTCCTCGTTTTGCCGCAGATTGTAGCACCGGGAAGGGCAAAAGCGATGTGATGCACAGAGCGTTACGGTTTTTCGGAACACGATAGAAAAGACGGCCCGGTGATGGGGCGACCAAACCCGTTTCCGCTAACGGATAAATACGATGCCCACGCGATTAAAGCGGTCCGCCCTGTCGTGGATATGCCAAAGTGCAAGCGCACCGCAAAATGGAACGGGCCGCCACCCGGCGTCCCTAGCCACCAGCTTCCAGCACGTGTTCCGGTCCGCCGTACTTGTTAACACGGTCCCGGACTTCATCGTGCATCTGAGTTGCAATCTGAATGGACTGCGCAACGAAACGGCACATCGTGGGGCCGTACTTGCCGGATTCAATCAACCGCTGCACTTGCTCCGCATCGTCCAGCATGTTGGTTGCAAACTTAAGCCTGCTTTTTAGGTACGGCGTGCGCTGATTATCCAGCGCGTTGTCCAGCTTCGCTATCGCAGCGCGCTGTTCCGCGATTTGTTGTTCCAATCCGTTTTGCATGGCCACATTGTACTCTGCTGCTACAATCCGGCCATGCAACCCCAAGCAGCTAACAATGCTGTGCTGACACTGTCGAACGTCGCCGCATTGCTTGGCATGGTGCTTGGTACAGCCGGTTTCGTAATCAGCATGATGGAATATCTTCGAAATCGACCCAAGGTGAAGGTCACGCTCAAATGGGATATGACTGACACCCTGACCAAAGAGAAAATGGGCATAATTAAAGTGACGAACGTGGGTCGTAGGCCGATATTCATCAGCATTGTCGCGTTGGAGCTTCCAAAAGGGTTCAACAGATATCTTGTGATATCCGACTCCATCAAGGGCCACAAGTTATCAGAAGGAGACGCACCGGCGGGCTTTTTAGTGAACTACAAGGACTTGCAGCAGTACTCACGCCTTTGGTGGAAAATCCGTGCGTACGTCGAAGACAGTGCCGCCAACAAATATCGCTCGCCCGAACTGCCCAAGGCTTCAAAAGCCCCGTCGTGGGTTGTGACTGGCGAATGATTAGCTGAAAAAGTATCAGCCCGGCAAATAAGCCGAGCACAAAGGACGAAAGATGGCAGAACCAGATAAGCAGCTATCCCTTAGCGACGGAACAGTGCGGCTGTATACCAACGTAAAGTTTTTAGAGGGCACGAAAGAGATTTGCTCCGGCGACCACATGATTGTGCAACACGTAACCGGGCGCGACGAAGATGTTGTTATCCTCCGCGAGGATGGCAAGGCAACCGTGAAGCGTATAGTGCTGAAGATGGAATTTCCAAGCGGCAGGGGCGGAGTATCTTTTGCCGATTTGGACGCTAAGGACGTGGAGCGATTGCTCGCAATCTATAAGCTGGTAAACGAATCGTAATGGGGGGGCGCGCCGGGTGCTTTGGCATATTTTTGGCATACTTATTGCCAATTCGACCGGTTTGTCAGGTTTTATAGGAGCGCAGAATCAGCAACTTACTGACTTACTGTGTGCGCTCGCTGTACTCCTCGTACCACGCCATCTGAATAGCTTCGAGTTTTCCTTCGGTCGATTTGGAAGGGTCATCGACAAAGGTCGGCAGACCGGTAATCAGTTTGTGCAGATCAGTGAACCGTACTTCCAGCGGGTTCTGCTCCGGATACATGTCCGCGAGCTTTAATCCAAGATCTTCGGCGTCATCCCAGCGCAGTTCTTCGGGCATGCAAGTCTCCCAGTCTTTCAGTTTTTCACTGGTCCAGTGGTTCAGTCGTGAGTTGTCGGTTTGGATGTTCAATTAAACCAATCCCCAAATCGCGCAATCACTCAATGGCCTGGTTCTTCGCTCACGTAGTTCCGATTCCAGGCCGGAATCTCCACTACAATGTCGCCCGGCTTCTCGATCACACTCTGACATCCCAAACGCGAATTGAGTTGGAGATCGGCAGCCATATCCAGTCGGTCGGCTTCATCATCATCCATTTCGCTCAGGCACTCCGAGCCCTGTTTCACCCAAACGTGACAGGTCGTGCAGGCACAATTACCGCCGCACGCATGGTCTAGCCGGACACCATTGTTCAGCGCAACATCTAAAATCGATTCAGGTTTGCCATGATCTTTGTACGGCAACTTGCCGTGCTCGAACTCCACCACCTTGCCCTCGGGCAAGAACGTGACGCGAACCGTATTCGGGCCAGGAGGACTGTCGATCGTAGCGGCTCCTGAGTTGTTCGTCTTCTCGTCAGCCATATTCTTCCCTCTTGTGTTCCTTCGTGTCCTCTGTCGTTAGCTTTTGAATTCCGCCGGTGCAAACGGATGTGGCGCCGCAGGTCCTTCCCCTACATCGGCCTGCTCGAATGTCTTGCCTTTCAATGCGCTCGACACCGCCGAATCCATCATCAGCTCAGCCAATCGTGTCGTGCCCTGATTAAGAGCATCAATCGCTGCGCGAATAGATTGGTAATCATCGCGCTGCATCACTTCTTTCAATGCTGTTTCTTGCTTTGCTACCTTTTCGCGCTCATCGCTGGTCAACTGCTCCCACGCGGGACCTGTCCGGCCTTTCTCCAGCGCGGACAGAATCGTGTTCGCTTCATTGCGAGCTTCGATCACCTGCCGCTGCCGAAAATCTTCTTCCGCGTAGTCGAATGATTCGAGCAACATATTCTCGACCTGCTCGTCCGTAAGACCATAGCTGGGCTGAACTGAGATTTCCGCTTCCTTCCCGCTGCGTTGCTCTCGCGCTGAAACATGCAGAATGCCGTTCGCATCGATAAGGAACCGCACTTCAATGCGCGGAATCCCAGCCGGCATGGGAGGAATTCCCTTCAGATCGAAACGCGCCAGCGAACGATTGTCTTTCGCCAGTTCGCGCTCGCCTTGCAGCACATGGATTGCAACGCTCGTTTGCCCTTCCACACCGGTTGTGAAATGCTCCGTCGCGGAAGCGGGGACGGTGGAATTGCGATGAATGATCTTCGCAACCACACCGCCCAATGCTTCGATGCCTAGCGACAGTGGCGTCACGTCCAACAACAGCATGTCTTTCGTTGCTTCTGACCCGCCGCCAAGAATGTTTGCTTGCACTGCCGCCCCGAGCGCGACAACTTCATCCGGATTCAGTTCCGTGTGCGGTTCGCGCTTAAATAACTCTCCTACAAGTTGGCGAACCCGCGGAATGCGCGTCGATCCGCCCACCAGCACGACTTCGTCGATCTGCTCGGGCTGAAGCTGCGCGTCTTTTAGAGCCTGCTTCACCGGACTGACCGTGCGCTGAATTATCGGCTCTGCCATTTGCTCAAATAACGCTCGCGAGATCGTCCGCTGATAATGCTTTCCTCCTGGCAGCTCCAGTTCAAGATCAACTGAATCCCGAGATGACAAAGCGATCTTCGCCTCGATCAGCGCCTTCCGCAACTGCTGCACGACTTCAGCATTATGGCGAACATCAACTTTCAAATCGCCTTCGATATCATCTAGCGCTATCGCGATCAGCAAGTTATCGATATCATCTCCACCCAGGTGAGTGTCGCCATTCGTCGCGATCACCTCGAAGATGCCGTCGTGCAGCTTCAGAATTGAAATGTCGAAGGTTCCGCCGCCCAGATCGTAAACCGCTACCGTGCCGTTCTTCTTCTGATCGAGTCCGTAAGCCAGCGACGCCGCCGTCGGCTCATTCACCAGTCGCAGCACTTCCAGCCCGGCGATGCGGCCCGCGTCTTTCGTTGCCTGACGTTGCGCATCGTTGAAGTAGGCCGGAACCGTGATCACAGCCTTCTTCACGGGGGCGCCGAAATATCGTTCAGCATTGCGCCGCAATTGCCGCAGGACGAAAGCCGAAATCTCCGGCGGCGTGAAATCCTTGTCTCCGAGCTTGATGCGCAGCACCTCGCCCGGCTGCAGGTCTTCCGCCAACCGAAACGGAAAGAGCTTCAACTCTTGATGCACATCTTCGAGGCCGCGGCCCATCAAACGCTTCACCGAATACACCGCACGATCGGGAGTCTCAATCAGATGCCTGCGCGCCGGATTTCCGACGACGATCTGCCCTTGCGGATCGAGTGCGACCACCGACGGCACCAGGTTCGACCCATCTTCACCCGGAATGACGATCGGCTTGTCCCCTTCCATGTAGGCGACCAGCGAATTGGTCGTCCCGAGATCGATTCCAACTATGCGTTCTTGTGCCATGAAATTTGCTTTAGCCGAAGATCAACGCGGATGAACGCTGACCGAACAACAT
Source organism: Terriglobia bacterium (assembly GCA_021324365.1). Lineage (GTDB taxonomy): Bacteria > Acidobacteriota > Terriglobia > Terriglobales > Acidobacteriaceae > JAJPJE01. Next base: position 6,278 of record JAJPJE010000074.1, read on the forward strand.
CTGTGAAACTCTGCGTTCATCAGCGGCTCTTAGCTTTCCAAAACCTCGTTCACATCCCTCACCAGGTTTCTGATATACGAGCGTCGATTCAGCAAATCCACCATCTTGTCGCGAACGGAACTCCGCTCCTGATCCGGTACCGCATCGCTGTCTCCAGCAGCGGCACGATCTTCTATTGCATCCCACTCGTTCCAGTAGGACTCCAATTCCTCCATCAGCCCGTCGTACTTTGCCTGGAGATTCTTCTTCGTCTCCTCGAGTTCGCCAGAAAGCGCTTCATCCACTTCGCCCATCTTCTTATTCATACGCGCTTCCTCCAGCTGCATGTTCAACTCGAAAACCTCTTCCAGCAGTTCCGGAGGCACGACTTGTTTCTTCTGGGTGCCTGTCTCCCGTGCCCGGTCCGTCGCCGCCTTCGATTGTCCTTCGAACTCCACGCCTTCCAGTTTCAGCAGGTACTCGGTTCGCGCGATCGGGTCCTTCAAAGTGCGATAGGCATCATTCAGCAACGAACTCTGTTGCAGGCTCCACTCCTGCTCTTTTGACGATGCGTTCGCATACACGTCCGGATGAAGCTTGCGGCTCATCTGGTAAAACGCTCGCTCCAGCGAGCCGGCGTCGACATTCAACTTTCGAGGCAATCCGAAAAATGAGAAGAAGTCTGTGGGAGCCGGCGGTTGCACTCGACCGCACGCGGTGCAAAACGCCGCCGCGCGCATGTCACCGCACGACCAGCATTGCTCCCCAGTCGGTGCACCGATCTGAACAGTTTGGGAATGATTGTGCGTCGCAGACATTTAGCTTCCTACATAACTCAGCCCGGCTGGCGTCTTACGCGGAGCCGCCGGGCTGCAATTCTCGCGCTGAACCTGGGTGGAGCAGACCTTCAGGTCTGAAGAAAATTGCTCCTGCTGAAAGCAGCTTTAGCCGCGCGATCTCACGCCGTAAACGACGTCCCGCATCCGCATGACTTCTGCGCGTTCGGATTGCGGAAAACGAATCCCTGCTGCATCAGCGTCTCTTCATAGTCGAGTGTCATGCCATGCAGGTAAATGAACGACTTCGGATCAACGAATACGCGCACATCGCCGAACTGAAAGATGCGATCCCGCTCGCGCGGTTGCGAATCGAAACGGATGTTGTAGCTCAACCCCGAGCAGCCACCGCCCTGCACACCGACACGCAAACCACCCTCAGCCGGGGAGATCCCTTCCTTCGCCATGGCCGACTTGATTTTGGCAATCGCCTTATCGGTGACAGCAATCCCCTTCGAGCTCTGCGTCGCCGTTCCCGGATTTACAGTCGTCGTTACCATTTCGTCCTTCACCACACCACCTCGCAACACGCCATTTTAGGCACATCGCAATAGGTGTCGCAGTGAGACTTACACTCAGGTGGCCCACCCTTTAGCCTTCTTCTGGCGTAAGGATGAGGTCGAAAGCTTAGTCTCCTGCCTTCGCTTCGACCGGAGTTTCAGCCGGCTTCGCTGCGCCGTTCTTCTTTTTCCAGTCGCCGATCGCAGCGCGGATCGCGTCTTCCGCCAGTACCGAGCAGTGAATCTTTACCGGAGGAAGCGAAAGTTCCTTCACGATATCGGTGTTCTTGATGGCTAATGCCTCTTCCACCGTGCGGCCCTTCACCCACTCGGTCGCCAGGGAAGACGAAGCAATCGCAGATCCGCAGCCAAACGTCTTGAATTTTGCCTCTTCGATCACCTGCGTCTCAGGGTTCACCTTAATCTGCAGCTTCATCACATCGCCGCACTCCGGCGCCCCCACCAGCCCGGTGCCCACGTCTGTACTGTTCTTGTCCAGCGAACCAACGTTACGCGGGTTTGTGTAGTGATCGAGAACCTTATCGCTATATGCCATTTCATCTTCTCCAAAACTTTGCTGGTTGGTGCCCCAGGGCTGTCCTGAGCGAAACTGAAGGATTCGGCCTTCTGCTGGCCTACCCCGGGAATACCGCAACCTTTATTCCGCGCTCCACACCACCGACTTCAAGTCGATGCCTTCTTTCGCCATCTCGTACAGCGGCGACAGTTCGCGCAAGCGCTTCACTGTCTCCACCACACGATCGCCAACGTAGTCGACTTCTGCTTCCGTGTTGAACCTGCCGATGCCGAAGCGAATCGAGCTATGTGCCAGGTCATCTCCGGTTCCGAGCGCCTTTAGTACATAAGATGGCTCAAGCGTGGCGGAGGTGCAGGCCGAACCGCTTGACACGGCAATATCATTGATCCCCATCAGCAGCGACTCACCTTCCACGTAAGCAAAGCTGATGTTCAGGTTGTGGGGCAGGCGATGCTCCCACGATCCATTGATATAGACCTCGTCGAGGTTGTTCATGATCTTGTCTTTCAACCGATCGCGCAGCCCCTGAAGCTTCTTTGTCTCTTCGGGCATGTCCTTCATCGCGATCTCACAGGCCGCGCCCAGGCCAACAATGCCGGGGACATTCAGCGTGCCGGAACGCATGCCGCGCTCGTGACCGCCGCCATCAATCTGCGCCGCTAGCTGCACGCGGGGATTCTTGCGCCGTACATACAGGGCACCTACACCCTTCGGGCCATAAATCTTGTGACCCGAAATCGACGCTATATCAATGTTGTCCTTATTTACGTCAACGGGGATTTTGCCCACTGCCTGCACTGCATCGGTGTGGAACAGTACGCCCCTTTCACGACAAATCTTGCCGATTTCTCGAATCGGTTGCAGCACGCCAATTTCATTGTTCGCGGCCATGATCGTAACGAGAATCGTCTTGTCATCAATCGCGCGCTTCAGATCCTCAAGATCGATCAGGCCATCCTTCTGCACGGGCAGGTAGGTAACACGGAATCCGTACTTTTCCAGTCGCTTGCAGGTATCCAGCACCGCCTTGTGTTCGGTTACCGCGGTGATAATGTGATTGCCCTTTTCGCGGTACATCTCCGCGACGCCTTTGATCGCCAGGTTGTCGCTCTCGGTCGCGCCAGAGGTGAAAATGATCTCTTTCGCCGTCGCTCCGATCAGTTTTGCCACCTGATCGCGCGCCCGCTCGACGCCCTCTTCCGCCACCCAGCCGAACTGGTGGTTGCGGCTCGCCGCATTACCGAACTCGGTCGTCAGGTACGGCATCATCGCTTCGAGCACCCGCGGATCGAGCGGCGTCGTCGCGTGGTTGTCCATATAGATAGGCAGCTTCACGCCAGGGGGAGGCGTCAGGTTTGTCTCACGCCCATTGCCGTTTCCATTCGTACTCATTGCCAATTCTCCAATTGCACTTACTCTTATGAATTCAGCGTTATCAGTTGATCCGTGATTTCGCCGCAAGACGCGCCTGCAGGCTGCTTCAAATCCCAAATCGTCAGCTTCGAGAGAACTTCTTCAATCCCCAGGCTCACCTTCCGCAACGGCTCACGCACGGTGCAGCGCGTCGTCTGTTCGCATTCACCTTTGTGCGTAACACACGACGTGATGAACAGCGGGCCTTCAATCGCCTTGATCACGTCGAAGGCCGAGATCGTCCGCGGATCCCTCGACAGCGTGTACCCGCCATTGGTTCCGTGATGCGAACTCAGCAGCTTGGCCCTGACCAGTCGCTGCAAGATCTTCGCCAGCAGTTCACTCGGTATGCCATTCGCCTCCGCAATATCTTTCGCACTGGAAGCCTGCCCATCCGGACGCTCTGCCAGGTACTTCATGGCAATCAGTCCGTAGTCCGCTCGCTTTGTCAGTTTCAGCATGCCGGGAGTTTCCGACCAGTGGAGAAGGCCGACCAAATCAGTCGTACATTGGTAGTTTAGATGCGGCAGAGGTGAGAAAGCAACACTTTTCAGGGAAACGCCCTATCGGGCAGTGAGAGGTAAGCCTATCGCATCCAGCGGCTTAAATTCCGTCCTTTTCCAGTCGGATATTTCGGGATGCAACCGCCCAGAAGAGCAACGAGTTGAGTCAGCTTGCCTAGTATTTGCTAATTGGTGCAGCCTGACCCTGAGGCTATGTGCTTCAGTCCCACTCCGATCACCATCAGTTTAACCGCTTGCAGCTTCAACGCATTCACGGTGGACGGGGCGGAAGTGCGCAGCGCCTGGTCCTGAAGTTCCGCCATGTCCTTCTGCTCCTGCGTAATCTTCAACAGGACTTCTCTTTGCAGGGCAGCATCGCCTGACGCCGGCGATCCGGTCTTTTTCTCGGTGCAAACCGCGGTTTGCACTCGCCCGATTAACTCTTGCCAGGAACCGTCCTGGCGAGCGGAGGTCAACCCATCCGTGAGCAGGGAAGCTGCGGTTTCCGGCGAAGCCTTCTGCAGCAGCATTCCTCGCACTTCGTCCTGACAGGTGTTGTCACAGAACTTCTCGTTCGACAGAGACTCGCTCGATACATGTGCTCTTGCGTGGATCGCGTCCAAACTATCCTGATCGAATACTTTGGCAGTGGTGACGCCGTTCTGGGCTGACTTCGCGGTGTCGGCAACGGATTGCGCGTTACCAATGATCGCGCAGCTTGCAAAAATTAACGATGAGGAAACGAAACTGCTCCATTTCATCGGACACCCCGGTAGCGGAACTTCATCATGAGCAGATACCCTTCACAAGTTACCGAGGTTCCGGTTTGCGTGTTGGCTGAACAACCATTTACTTCCAAATTCCAGCTCTGAATGCAATCCTTCTCTTGACAACGCTGAGAGGGCAGCTAGAATACCCCGAGATTTTCAAATCGGACGGTACCCCGGACGGGGCACTTGTTCCCTGTATGAGTCAGAACCAGCCTTTATCTCCTAACGGATCCCCTCAGAGAGTCCCAATGCAGACAGTGTGCAAGCATCCTCGTGTGCAGATCGTTGCCCGGGAAGAAGACGTGGAGTACGTCGAGTGCAAAGAGTGCGGCGAAGTCTTCGAGTCCAGCGAGTTTAAGGACATGGCAATCGAGGAAACTCACGTGGACGATACCGAAGAATAAGAACCCCAACCACTTACGGCACAGATTGTCGACAGGCACATCGAAAGTGTGCACGACGGTAACCTCGTCCTATTTCCGTTAGCTTGCCCCTTGGGTACATGGCTGTTAGCTTCAACGCAGCCGCAGACCGCTCGCGCGGCCGGACTCTTGACCCTTGTCAGAAGCTATGATCAACACAGCCCTCGTTGTGGATGATTCCATGCTCATCCGACACACAGTGTGCCGTCTCCTGGAAACGCACGGCTTCACCGTCGAAAGCTCCTGCAACGGAGTGGAAGCTCTCGGCGTTCTCACTCACCGTCTGCCCTCTCTAATCGTGACCGATCTGATGATGCCCAAGATGGGCGGTACCGAACTCATTGCGGAATTAAAGAAAAAACGCGCAACTGCGGCGATTCCGGTCATCGTGGTGGCCGGCCGCAAATCAGCTTCTGAGAAACAAATCCAGGAAGAATCAGGGGCTGATTACGTGATCTTCAAAGACATAGACATTATCGAACAGCTCGAAAAAGCTCTCACTGCGCTGGATTGCCTCCCCAGCCTGGCGTGACTGGCCCTACCCGCGCATTCCCTTTCTCTTCCGGTAAAGGCGATCTACGCCGGCTATGATGATTTGGCGTTACCGCGACTAACTACCGCCCTCGCGCTCGGCGCTCCCGTTCGGCTCTTATCACCGTGGCAGGAGGCTTTTTCGCCGCCATGGCATGATTCGCAACCTGCGCGTGGCAGGTGTCGCAGAGCACCATCTCGCATTGCGAGCAATATTCGCCGGGCTCATTACACAACAGGGCCGACTCGCCGGTCGGATCGTACCCGAGTACCTTCGTGTTCTCGCACAGCTCCTTAGGACTCATGAACTCTCACCCGCTGCCGTCTTGCGTGAGCGTTTGCCATTTCCAGTCGCAGCTTTTTTCGCCGGCGCAGCAGTTTCTGCCGTAACAGGAGCAGACTGAACCGGTTTCTTTTTCATCTGGTCAAGGCTCTGCTTCAGAGCGTCCATGATGTTGATGACCGGCGCGCGATGTTCCACCACAGCCGGCTGCACTACTTGCTTACCGCGAACCTTCGCCTCGATCATCGCCTTGATATTTTCGCGATACGTGTCCTTATACTTCGTCGGCTCAAACGGCGCCGCCAGCGAATTGATCAGCATAGTCGCCAGCTCGAGTTCTTTGTCTTTGATCAGGCTGGTGTCGGTCCGGAACTCATCCACCGCGCGCACTTCGTCCGAGTAATACATCGTATGCAGGAAAATGCCCTTCGATCCCGGACGCAAAATCACGACATGCTCGCGGTTATGCATCGAGACCTTGGCGATCGCTGCATATCCTGACTTCCGCAGAGCCTCGAACATCAGGGCGTAAGGAGTCTCGCCGCCTTCATCCGGTGCAACGTAATACGATGCGTCCAGATATACCGGATCGATCTCCTGCATCTTCACGAACTCGAGGATCTGCATCGTTCGCGATGTCTCGGGAGCGACGGCCTTGATCTCTTCTTCGTCCACGACGACATACTTGCCCTTCTCGTACTCGAAGCCTTTGACCAGTTCTTCGCGAGGCACAGGCCTATCTTCGGCCTGGCAATACAGGACCTGCTTTACGCGCGAATTATCGCTCTGATGAAGCTGGTTGAAACTGATGCTCTCGCCACGTGCTGCACTGAACAGGCGCACCGGCAACGATACTAGGCCAAAGGTAAGATGGCCTTTCCAGACAGTACTCGCCATGAGCAATCACCCCAAATGACCGCGGAAGCCCGTAGAATAGCCAGCAATTTCCTATTGTTCAACCCTCGGCTGCACCGTTCCGTGTGCATCTATTCAGGTTTATTCAGACGACCACAATGCCTTGTAGGGGGAAGCTGCAGGGTACGGTATACGGGACCCGAGTAGCTTCAGGGTCTCAGGAAGCGCGTTCTTCTGTTGGACGGTATTATCGTGTTCGAATACTCCATAAGGCTACGCCGCTGAACGCTTATCCCGCTCAGGCTGCTCCGGTTTCTCCACGTCTTTGCCATTTACCGACACTATTGGATGCGGATTCGCGCTGTCACTCTCATCCAGGGGTTGAACGGGTGCTGCCGGTTCGTCGCTCTCATCGGCAGCAGTGAGAATCTCCTGTTTGGCATCCTTTATTTCTTGTATTTCTCGCGAAAGTTGATCCTGTTGCTCACGAGGATTGTCTGACAGCTTCGCTTGCCGGCGTTGCGTACCCATGTTCTTCTCCCCGCAGTTGGATGCGTTATTACCTGAACCGCGGTTTCAACTCCATGAATTCTCTTCCGCAAACTCGATGGTGGTCGTAAGCTTTTGGGTTGCAGCTTGGTGCCGGGGAAACTCGGAACCAGGTCGGCGTCGATGCTGCCCTTCAAACTCGTCTACAGCGACCGCTACTACCTCCCTATCGGCGAACACGTTTTCCCGGCCGAAAAGTTCCGACACATTCATGACCGGCTGCTCATGTCCGGAGTCGCCGAAGCTGCCGATTTCCTCGAACCCACTCCTGCCGAAGACCGCGACATTCTGCGTGTACACACGAGTGAGTACGTCTACAAATTGCAAAACGGCACACTGTCGGCCAGAGAAGAATTGCAAATGGAGATCCCTTACTCCTACGAACTGGTCGACGCGTTCTGGCTGGCGGCAGGCGGCTCAATGCTCGCTGCGGACTGTGCACTGCGAGACGGAATCTCTCTCAATATAGGCGGTGGTTTTCATCATGCGTTCCCCGATCACGGTGAGGGCTTTTGCATGATTCATGACGTGGCGGTGGCGATTCGCCGTATGCAGGCCGACAAGAAAATCCAGCGCGCCATGACCATCGACTGTGACGTGCATCAGGGCAACGGAACCGCTTTTGTTTTTGCTCCGAAACGGACCGTTCCTGGCGAGACCGCGTCACGCACTGCGGTTACCATTCCGTCGCTCGGCACCATGACTATCAGCGACATTCCCCCGAAAGACGTATTCACCATCTCGCTTCATCAGGAGAACAACTATCCGCATTGGAAACCGCCATCCTCCATTGATGTCAACCTTCTCGACCACTGCAAGGACGAAGACTATCTCTCCTGGCTCGACAAGGCCGTCAGCGCAGGCCTGAGCCAGTTTCAGCCCGACCTGATCTGCTACATCGCCGGCGCCGACGCCTATCGCGAAGACCAACTCGGTGGACTCGATTTGACCATTCAAGGCCTGAAGCGACGCGACGAATACGTTTTTCAAACCGCCCGCGAGAAGAAGATTCCCGTCATGGTCGCCTACGCCGGTGGCTATGCCCGGAACGTCGAGGACACGGTAACGATTCACGCCAACACCGTCATCGCCGCCAAAGAGGTCTACTCGTAGTGCCCGAGTCTCGCTCGTACGCCGGTGTCAGTCACCAGCATTGATCTTCGTTCGTCTCCGACCAAACGAGTTTTTAGCTGTCTCGACTTTCGCAATCGCAGAACTTTCATTTACTCTGTCTTTCCTATGGCTACGAACGAAACCCCGCTGGTTGGCATTCTCATGGGCAGCAAGAATGATCTCGAGATCATGTCCGCTGCTTGTGAAGTCTTCAAAGAACTGGGCATTCCCTACGAAGTGCGTGCGCTCTCGGCGCATCGTACGCCGGATCAAACATTGGAATACGCCGCCACGGCTGAGAGTCGTGGCATCGAAGTGCTGATCGCCGGCGCTGGTGGCGCCGCGCACTTGCCGGGCGTGCTGGCCGCAAAGACGGCACTGCCAGTTCTCGGTGTTCCGATTCCCTCCAGCAGTCTCGGCGGTCTCGATGCGCTGCTCGCCATCGTGCAGATGCCCAAAGGCGTTCCTGTCGGCACGCTCGCCATCGGGAAAGCAGGAGCTGCCAACGCGGCCCTCTTCACCGCCTCGATCATCGCCAAGAAGAAACCGGAAATCGGCCAGAAGCTGAAAGAGTGGCGCGCCGCTCGCGCCCAGGAAGTACTGAAGAATAGTGTCTTAAACGCCTAAGGTCGCGCGGGCGTCTTCGCCCGCGCGGATTTACTGGAGTTTCCCCGGTGATCTCCGCGCCTCCGTGGTGAAATCGCTCTGTCGTTGTACCTGAAATCCAGCATTTATAATGGTCTCCGATGTTTGAGAATCTCAGCGAAAAACTGAACCGCGCCTTCAAGAACCTGCGCGGACAGGGCAAGATCACCGAAGAAAACATTGGCGAAGCCCTGCGGGAAATCCGTCTCGCCCTGCTCGAGGCCGACGTCAACGTAAAGGTCGTCAAAGACCTGATTGATCATATCCGCGAAAAGGCGCTCGGTACCGAGGTGATGACCGCGCTCACCCCCGCCGAGCAGATTGTCAAAATTGTTCGCGATGAACTCATCGCGCTCCTCGGCAAGGACACCGCCAAGTTCAAGTTCGCCTCGCAGCCCCCCACTATCGTGCTGATGGCCGGATTGCAAGGTTCCGGTAAGACGACCACCTCCGGCAAGCTCGCCAATTGGCTGAAAAAGGGCGGGCACAGGCCCATGCTCGTTTCCGTCGACGTCTACCGCCCGGCTGCGCGCGATCAGCTCAAAGTTGTGGCCGACGCCATTAAAGCGCCGATCTACGCCGGCAATCTCGAGCAGCCAAATACCGAAAACGTCCTGCGCCTGGCAAAGGAAGCCCGCAAAGAAGCTGTCATTTCGGGTTGTGACATCCTCATTGTTGATACTGCCGGGCGCTTGCACATTGACGATCAGCTTATGGACGAAATGCAGGGACTCAAGGCCCTGCTCAATCCGCAGGAAATCATGTTCGTGGCCGACGCCATGACTGGCCAGGACGCCGTCAAATCCGCTGACGAATTCCACAAAAAACTCTCGCTCACCGGCGTGGTGCTTACAAAGATGGATGGCGACGCCCGCGGCGGTGCGGCACTCTCGATTCGGCATGTTACAGGCCAGCCGATCAAGTTCATTGGCATTGGCGAAAAGTACGATGCTATCGAACCATTCCACCCCGACCGCATCGTCTCCCGCATCCTCGGCATGGGTGACATCCTCTCGCTGATCGAAAAGGCGGAGGCCACTGTCGACAAGAAGAAAGCCGAAGAGTTCACCAAGAAAGCGTTCGCCGGCGACGGTTTCAGCCTCGAAGATTTTCGCGATCAACTGCGTCAGGTAAAGAAGATGGGATCGTTCCAGAGCATTCTCGGCATGCTCCCGCGCATTGGGCCGTTCGCGAACATGCAGAAGATGGCCGACAAAGTGGACGAAAAGCAGATCAACCGCGTCGAGGCAATCATCAATTCGATGACAGCCTACGAGCGCGACCATCATGAAGCGATCAATGGCAGCCGCCGCAAACGCATTGCGCGCGGTTCGGGAACATCAGTTCAGGAAGTCAATAACCTGCTGCGCCAGTACGCGCAAATGCGGAAAATGTTTAAAGATATGGGCAAGGCCAGCTTTGCCCGCAAACTTGCCGGCATGAAAATGCCCGGCATGTGATTTGAACCAGGGTTGTGAAGAATCTCGATCGTGCTGCACGGATCTGAATTCTGTGGCGCGGACATTCCTCTCCGCGCTAGCTAGCAGCTTACGCGCGAGTGCCCACCATATTCTCGACACTTTCGCTACGGAATTGCGACAGAATTGTTACAACTGCACCGAAGTTGCACCAGCCGTAATCTAGGCACCCATTCCATCCACCGTTAAACTTCAGGCATTCCGCTTCAATCTTGCGATGGGGATAAGGAAATGAGAGCACAAGTTATTCTGATTTGCTTTTTGGCAGCTACTGCACTTTGGGCTGCCAATTCGACGAAAACCTATACGGGCCGGATCAGCGACAGCCAGTGCGCGCTGAACATTCACTCCAAAACACACTCGCACACCGAAATGCTGCAGGGCGGTCACATGGGAAAAGATCCCGCCGATTGTGCGCGCATGTGCGTCCGCGAAATGGGTGGCGCGTACGTCCTGATCACGAAGACCGCGATTTACAAGTTAGACGATCAGAAAGCTGCGGATGCTTTTGTCGGAAAAAGCGTGAAGGTTGCAGGCACCCTCGATGCTGCCAACCACATGCTGCACGTAGTCAGCATGAAAGCAGCGGAATAGGGCACCCCATTACTACACAGCGCAGCCGCCTCTCGGCTAACTCAGGGCTTGCCCGGCTGCGCTCCTTACGCGAACATCAACTCTTTCGCACGCTGCGTGGCTTTCACCACAGCTTTGATCAGCGTTACCCTGAGTTTGCCTTCTTCCAACTCCATGATGCCGTCGATCGTGCACCCTGCCGGCGTGGTCACCGCGTCTTTCAGTAACGCGGGATGATCTCCGGTTTCGAGCACCATGCGCGCCGCACCCAGCGTGGTTTGCGCAGCCAAAAGCGTCGCTAGATCGCGCGGTAATCCGACCTTAACGCCGGCCTCGGCCAGCGATTCGAGGATGATGTAAATGTAAGCCGGCCCGCTCGCTGACAGTGCCGTCACTGCGTCCATGTGCTTTTCGTCAACCACCACAGTTCTACCAACAGTCTCGAAGAGACGGCGGGCAACCTCCATTTGTGCTGGCTTCACGGACTGACCGGCGGCGAGCCCGGTGATTCCTGCTCCGAGAATCGAAGGCGTGTTCGGCATAGCACGGATGACAGGTACGCGTGCAGGGAGTCGCGCTTCGATAAAAGAAGTCGGAACTGACGCGGCAATCGAGATCACCAATTTCTCGGGCGTCATCTCCTGCTTCACTTCGTCGAGGACTTCACCTACGGTCTGCGGCTTTACGCATACCAGGACCACATCAGCGTGTCGAACCGCTTCGCGGTTGTCGGTACCGAGACGTACACCAAGATCGGCGCTGCGTTTCGCCACCTTTTCTGCATGAGAGAGCGTTGCCCAAATCGCATTGGCAGTGGCCAGCTTGTGTTTGAGGAATCCCTGCACGAGAATGCCGCCCATCTTGCCCGCGCCCAGCACTGCGAGCTTATGTTTCGCAGATTTATCTGCCACAGAGTGTGCTCCGCCTGATGACAAGTTTTACAGTAGCCTTCAGTCTACAATTTCGCGACTGAATACGCGAAACACCTCGTTTTCACAACATCGCTAAACTTCGGCGCTGGGTTAAGCGGCGGTCACTTGGCGCGTCCATTCGCCGGATACAACCTACGTAGACTCAGCCTGTTTTTCGATTAGCTTATGGCATTTAACAAATGGTTAACCCTTCGTTAATACCGCAACAATAGTCTCCTCGTCTACTCCAGGCACCGTTTCCGTGTAGAAGCAGCCTAAAAATTACGACAAGGAGAAAGACACCATTGAGGCAAGCTCAAGTTGTGGTGGGCCTTTTGGCTTTGAGCTGGATGCTTACTGGCACACTCTGTAATGCTCAGAAAGTAGCAGCGATCAGGGGGAAGGTAGTAGACGCCAGCGGCGCTACGATTTCCGATGCAGCTGTATCTTTAACCGACCTGACGACCAACACAGTACGACACGCGACGAGTGGCGATGACGGGCGGTTTGCATTTAACGACTTGCATAGCAATCAGCAACTCATCACGATCGAGAAGGCCGGATTTGAGTCTTTCAGTGAACGTATTCCGCCGGCGAAAGAATCCTCTGTGACTGTCAACGCCATCTTGAAGGTTGCCACGCTTTACGACAGCGTTGTCGTTCGCGGCACTGTTGCCCCGGACGCAAAGCCTGTGCCCACCCGGGAAGACGTGATGCTGATCCCACAGACGGTTCGCGTCCTCGACCGCAAACAATTGGATACGGGCGGGCCGCTCGCCGGAGGGGCGCAGATGATTTCTTCCACGCCCGGAGCTAACGTGGTCGGTTACGGAGAGACGGGCGCTACAAAATATACGGTTCTTTTGAACGGCATCCAGCAAGGCTGGGCAGGCGAAGCAACCAGTTTCACCGCGCCGGGTTCGCTGGGAATCACGTTCGATGGCGTCCCAGTAGTCGATGCGGCGACTGGCCTGTGGCAGTCAGCGACAATGCCGCAGAACCTGGTAATGCAAAACCTGGGAGTCACCTACGGGCCCGGTGATCCGGCCAATCGCTGGTATACCAACATCGGGGGACAGGTGGAGTTCACACCCGTTCAACCGACGGAAAGCGTTCATGCTAGCGTGGCCCTCACTCAGGGACCTTACGGCCAGCAGAATCTCGCCTTTGTTATGAACACAGGCGCGTTCCACGGGTGGTCCACTGTGCTCGGCGGGGGTCTGGGGCGAGGTGACGACTTCCGCGTGGCTCCTGATGGCTTTGGCAATCATGCAAAGGATGGCTCGGCATTCGGTAAAACCCTCAAAACATTTTCGGCCGGAAGCTTCGTATTCGGCGGTTATTACGCAAAAGCAGGCGGCTATCGGCCAACCGTGATTCCCACTACAGATGTGGGCCTTGTTCAACCCGACGGTTCGCACTTCAGCCAGGACACGAGCGGGTTCTACAGCGCCCTGCCGTTCGACGCATATAACAAGTACGACACGAACGAAATGGCAATGGTTTACGGACGAGAGAATTTCAATCTGGGTAGTCTGACGACTTTGCAGAATATGACCTGGTTCACGCACATTCGGCGTCTGCATCGCCGCAACCAGGATCTTCTCAGCCCGGGCGCACAAGTGGACGAGTACAACAATCCACACAGCAACATCTTTGGAGATCAGATCGGAATGTCGGTAGCGCTTCCGCACAACACGATCGGGTTCGGTGGGTACGCTCTCCATGAAACCTATAACACTCGTAACAACTTTTACAATCCTCTATATGGCGGAGATGGCGCGCTCGGCCTTATCGGTGCGGGCGGCCGATTCCGCTCTGGTTATTTCCAGCATGATGACCTTGCATTTTATGCTCAGGATGATTTCCATCCTATACCGCAGATTCACATTACCCCCGGGGTTCGCGTTGTCGGCTTCTCAACCAGCTACAGTGACCAGGCACAACGCGACTTCACGTTTGCGCCTGGCGTGATCTATGCAACTCATTGCGCGCTGTACCCTGCAGGGTCTGACCCGTTCAACAATATCCTGGGTACTCCGACAGTAGCTCCAGACGGCAGCACCACGAAGGATCAGGGCTCTCTCTGCGGTGGCCATGAAAACCGTTCGGCCGTAGAACCCTCGATCAATGTTGGCATAATGCCGTACGAGTGGCTGACGGTTTATGGCGGATACGAGGTAACATATCGCTCTCCCGCGCTCGGCGGTGGCGGTGGAATGTTCCAAGCCGTGGATCCCGCTTTCTACACTTTGGCGAAAGGTGGTTACGGTCAAGCCGGCGTGAAGGTTCACTTCCGGAACGCTCCTGTACTCAAGGATTTCATCGCAGGAGTGAGCTACTTCCACCTGGATTACACCAACCAGGAAATTGACTTCGAAACAGCTCTCGGCTTGCAGATTTCCGGAGGTGGCAACTCCACCTACCACGGGGTAAACGTCTTCTTTGACGATGATCCCTTGCAAAATGTTCACTTCTTCCTGAACTTTGCGGGAGAATCGGCGAACTTCACGAACTACGTCGTCGGAGGTCCTAGCCTGGCTGAATGCTCGGCGCAGGGGCTTTCTTGCACCGCTTACAACAATCTCCCCGTCTCCTATGTCCCCGATGTGACCCTGAACACTGGAATCTACTACGGGATTGAACACAACCACCGTGTACTTGTGGAACCGCGCTTCTGGGTGGAGCACATCGGTTCGCAACATCTCTGGTCAAATCTGACTGGCGCCCCTACGACGCAAACGATGCCCTCGTACACGACGGCAAATCTGGCATTTGCGATTCCGCTCAATATCGAAAAACAATCCTTCAACCTGAAGATCGACGTGCTGAACCTCTTCAATTCGCAATACAACCAGTGGGAATACATCTCCAGCGGCGGATACTTTGCATCGCTGTTCACTGGACCAAACCCTCCCAGTGGTTACATCAACGGTTACCCTGGGGCTCCGCGCGCGGTTTATGGCACCATCAGCTATCAATTCTGAAAGCTGATGAATTTGCTTGAAGAGGCTCGGCGTTCTCGCCGGGCCTCTTTGTGTTGATAGGTCTTCCTATGGCTGGATTCTTTTAAGATCAGACGAAGTTCTGCGTTTCGCGACTGTATCGAGAGGCACAAAGCGAACAAAATTACCGCAGAATGTCGGCGAGGCTTCCATCGAATGGGATCGGAATAAACGTCAGAATGAGCAGCAAGAGTGCAACCAGCGCCAGCCACTTGCGTCCTCTACTCAGCCCCGGCGACTTCGGAACCTGCGGATGACGCAATCCCGTGAGCGCGAGCAGTCCTGCCCAAAGCAGCCATCCCACCCACAAGCGTACGGCCAGCGGAATCAGGATCCCAATCGTCAGCCAAGAGATGTACTTATGTATCCGTGGCGAGAGGGAATATACGATGTGCCCTCCATCCAGTTGCCCACCCGGGAGCAGATTCAGCGCAGTAGCGAACATGCCGACCCACGCCGCAATCGCGACCGGATGCATGTGGATTGCATCCAGCGGGACGCGATCTGGCGATCCCAGCGTCAGGATGTAGTGCGCCACATGAAAGATCAGCGGATAGCCAAAAACAATGTCGTCCGCACGCGACACTGTTGCCGTTGCCGGTGAAATCAACAAAGATCCGAATAGCACGACCACAGCAACGACAAACCCCGCGATCGGGCCTGCAATTCCGATATCGAACAGCGCTTCCCGTGAGCGAATCGGCGAGCGAATTCGTATGAAGGCTCCCAAGGTTCCGATCAGAGTCGGCGCAGGAATAAAGTACGGCAGCGTGGCCTCCACCCCATAACGCACGCAGTAGAGGTAGTGCCCCATCTCGTGCGCGACAAGGATCAGCATCAGCGTGGCTGCGAACGGCACCCCCATCAGAATTCGTGCCGGATGCTCCGCAATCCATCCGATCGGAAACATCGCCGCCCAACTGGCATCTTCGGGTAGCGAGAACGCTGGACGATTCTCCAGGAAATTTTGCTGTAGCCGCGCTCCAACTACCAGGGTAGTGAAGATCGTTAACACCAGCAGCACAATATGCAGCCAATAGCGCCGTCGTGTTTGCGGAACGACAAACACGTCGACAGGGATCGGCCGCTCGAAATAGCTGGGAACAGATGGGGTGGTATCAGACATCCCAAACCAGATTCATTTGATGCAACTGCAGACAATTCCTAGATGCTATGGGGCCGGGTAGCGATAGGTGGGCAGGATCGGCAACAGGTTCCGGGTCGTGCGCCATCGCACCCCACTGGCGCCGTCGGAACCAACCCGCTCAGAATTTAATCGATCGACTGCAACTCTTTCCCTGGCTTAAACCGAACTGCCTTCCCGGGTGGAATGCTAACTTCGGCGCCGGTCCGGGGATTGCGTCCGATGCCTGTCTTGCGTGGACGAACGTTGAAAACGCCGAATCCTCGCAGCTCAATGCGGTCACCATTGGCCAAGGCTTTCTTCATGCTTTCGAAGACCGTTTCCACGGCCATCTCAGCCTTAGTTTTGGTGATCCCGGTTTTGGTTACCACTTCATTGATGATATCCAGCTTGATCACAAGCATCTCCAGCCGCACAGTTTGGCCGCTATTTGCGAGTCAAAACTTGCCATCCGCTGCCTGCCCGCAAGAGGCCGATTTTTCACAGGCCTGCAGCTATACTGTAAGCTGCTGATAATAAAGGTCGCAACTGCCATTGTCAATGCGAGCTTTCCTCCGTAAGATGACTCTTCGACTCACGCTCGCAACACCCCGCACCCCTGCTCCAGCCGCAAGAAGGTGCTCCCGAGGCAGATTAGCGCCTCTAGTGTTCGATCTGCTATTCGTTCCGCAGAGAACCCGGCAGTTAAAAGGAGAACTATGGCTATTAAGAGTGACCGGTGGATTCGCAAAATGGCACTCGAACACGACATGATTAACCCCTTCTCCGAGAAGCAGGTACGGCAGCATGTCGTTTCTTACGGCTTGTCTTCCTACGGCTACGACTTGCGGGTTGCGGACGAGTTCAAAATATTTACCAACGTAAACAGCACTATCGTCGATCCGAAGAAATTCGACGAGCGCTCGTTTGTTACCGTCACGGCGGACTGCGCCATCGTTCCACCAAACTCCTTCGCGCTGGCACGTTCCGTCGAGTACTTCAAGATTCCGCGCGATGTCCTCACCCTGTGCGTCGGCAAATCGACGTACGCCCGATGCGGCATCATCGTAAATGTCACCCCGTTCGAACCCGAATGGGAGGGCTTCGTGACCCTCGAGATTTCGAATACGACGCCATTACCCGCGAAGATCTACGCCAACGAAGGGCTCTGCCAGATTCTGTTCTTCCAGTCCGACGAGGTTTGCGAAGTGAGCTATAAAGACCGTTCCGGCAAGTACCAGGCGCAGACGGGAATCGTGCTTCCCAAGGTCTAGATGCTGCGCCAAATAAAGTTGTGCCCCATCTCTGCCTTCTTTCGGCGGAGGTGGGTACGGCAGTGGGCGCGATACCACTCACCAGATCGATACCCGCTGACTATAATGGCTCGCCATGGCCGCGCCTGCCTTCGTCACTCCGCATCAATCCGACGCGCGCGATCACATCACAATCGCCGGCGCAGGTCCCGCGGGACTGGCATGCGCCATCGTACTTGCCCGCGCTGGACGCCGTGTCGTTGTCCATGAGCACCAGAATCGCGTCGGCGCACGCTTTCACGGCGACTTCCAGGGACTCGATAACTGGACAGGCGACTCGAACGTCCTCGATGAACTCGGCTCGCACGGGATCCGCGCAAACTTTGAATGTCACCCGGTGCGCGGCGGAATCGCCTACGACGCCTGGGGAGCCACTTATCCATATTCCAGTAGCGCACCGATCTATTACCTCGTACGGCGAGGTAAAGATGCCGGCACGCTCGATTCAGGATTGCTGCAACAGGCGCTTGATGCAGGTGTGGAGGTACGTTTCGGAAACCGCTACCATGCGAACGACGCCAGGATCGTCTCTTGCGGTCCGCGAGGCGCCGACGTAATCGCCGTCGGATATCTATTCCAGACCGAGATGCCCGACGGCGCCTGGATCTGCTTCAACCGCGAACTCGCGCCACAGGGCTATTCGTATCTTCTCATCCATGCCGGACGCGGCACTGTCGCTTCCTGCATCTTCACTGATTTTAAGCGCGAGCAGCACTACCTGCAGAAGACCGTCGACTTCTTTCGGGAATGTGTCGGAATGAAGATGGATTCGCCTCGCAAGTTCGGTGGTTATGGCAATTATTTTCTGCCCAAGACAGGGATTCGAGGTGGGTCCTTGGTTCTTGGCGAAAGCGCCGGATTTCAGGATCCTCTTGCGGGCTTTGGTATCCGCTACGCTTTACGATCCGGCATCCTGGCGGCGCGCAGTTTGCTGGAAGGTGTCGACTACAACTCGCTCTGGCGTCGCGATCTGCTGCAATTACTCCGTACCGGACTTGCCAATCGCTTTTTCGTGACGCTTACCGGCGACCGCGGCTGGCGCTGGATACTCTCCCATCGCCTGGCCAGTGAAGACGTCTGCGAAGCCATGCGCAAACTGTACCGCCCCACGAAGCTCACGCAGGCGTTGTACCCGATTGCTTACCTCCTTCATCGCTTCTCGAAGCGACCATCACCTCGCGAATAGGCTGCTTCTGTTGCG
Organism: Terriglobia bacterium; assembly: GCA_021324365.1. Lineage (GTDB taxonomy): Bacteria > Acidobacteriota > Terriglobia > Terriglobales > Acidobacteriaceae > JAJPJE01. The sequence goes on from JAJPJE010000074.1 coordinate 24,819, forward strand.
GGAGCTACGGTACCCTACGTGCGCCCTCTTTTCACAGATTTGGGAACTGGGCAGCCCATCTACCGGTTCGCTGCTTGCGATCCAAACAAATGCCGCACATCGGCGCCGCGCACCCAGAAAATCACATCCTCGGCGATATTCGTTGCATGGTCACCGACGCGCTCCAGGTTCCTGGAAATCAGCAGGGTATTGAGCGCCTGTGTAGTCAATGCTGGAATTTCATGCATCGTTTTCAGCATCGCGTGGTAGACCTCGGCGTTCAACTGGTCGAGTTGGCTGTCGGTCTTGAGCACCTGCTCCGCCACATCAGCCCGCGCATAGATAAACGACTCCAGCGCCGTGCGTACCATCGTGGACGCGACGCTTCCGACCCGCGGAATATCGACGCTCAGTTCGCCATCCTGAAGCTTCAGCAGTTCCATCACGCGCTGCACCACATTGACCGCCTGATCTCCCACGCGCTCCAGGTCGGCGTTGATCTTCACAATTGCGATGATAAACCTCAAGTCGACCGCCATCGGCTGCTGCATGGCGAGTAGATCCAGCGCCAGTTCATCGATTTCGCGCTCCATCGTGTTGATGGCGCGTTCGCCTTCCAGCACCTGTTGGCACAAATTTGCATCGCGCAGCCGGTATGCCTCGATGGCGCGGTCGACCGCCTGTTCTGCGAGGCCTCCCATTCGCAACAGTTTTTCTTTTAAATCGTCTAACGACTGGTGGAAGCGAGTACGCATTATCCAAACCTGCCCGTAATGTAATCTTCCGTACGCTTGTCGCTCGGATTAGTAAATATTTTTTCCGTTTTGTCGAATTCCACCAGCGTGCCCAACAGAAAGAAGCCGGTAAATCCGGCCACGCGCGCTGCCTGTTGCATATTATGGGTAACGATCACGATCGTGTAATTCGCCTTCAGTTCGTCAATGAGTTCTTCAATTTTGCCCGTCGAAATCGGATCCAGAGCCGATGCCGGCTCGTCCATCAGCAATACCTCCGGCTCGACCGCCAGCGCCCGCGCAATGCACAACCGTTGCTGCTGGCCTCCGGAAAGACTGGCTCCCGATTTCTTCTTCAACGTGTCCTTTACTTCATCCCAGAGCGCCGCCTGCTTTAGCGACTTCTCCACAATCTCGTCCAGCCGGTGCCGGTTACGGAATCCATTCAGCTTCAATCCTGCAGCTACGTTGTCATAGATCGACATCGTAGGAAATGGATTCGGCTTTTGAAATACCATTCCGACGCGCCGCCGCACTTCCACGGCCGGCGTGCCGTTTGCATAGATATCCGTGCTACCGATGCGGACGTCGCCTTCAACCTTCGTCCCCGGAATGGTCTCGTGCATCCGGTTCAGGCAGCGAACGAACGTCGACTTGCCGCAGCCCGAAGGTCCAATCAGCGCTGTCACCTGGTTCGCGCCCATCTGCATGTTCACACTGTGCAGTGCTTCAGTATTGCCGTACCAGGCTTTCAGGTTTCGGACTTCAATTCCGACACCCATTCGCTATGTAGCTCCCTTCATCATTCCGCGGCTGGTCACGACTCGCACCGCCGTCACCGCGCCCACGATCAAGATGATCAACACCAATGCTCCCGCCCATGCCAGCCTGTGCCAGTCATCGTATGGAGAAATGGCATAAACGAAGATCTGCAAGGGCAGCGCTGCCATCGGCTGATTAACGTTAAAGCTCCAAAACTGATTTCCAAAGGCCGTAAACAGCAGTGGCGCCGTTTCTCCTGCCGCCCGCGCAAAGGCCAGCATCACGCCGGTAATTACGCCCGCCGACGCTGTCTTCAGTGTGACCGAGAGCGTGGCACGCCATTGGGAAATCCCCAACCCCCATGCGGCTTCGCGAATGGTACGGGGCACCAGCAGCAGCATCTCCTCGGTGGCCCGCGATACTGTTGGTATCATCATGATTCCCAAAGCTACGCCGCCCGCGAGCGCTGAGAAGTGCCTCTGTGTGACTACTACCAGCGACCAGACAGCGATTCCCACCACAATCGATGGAATCCCATTCAGCACGTCAGCAGTAAATCGGACTGCATTGCCCAGCCAGTTTCGTCCGTACTCGGCGAGGTAAACTCCTGCGCCAATCCCCAGTGGTATCCCTATCAACGATGCTACCCCAAGGATAATTCCTGATCCCACAATGGCGTTGCCCATTCCGCCACCGGTTTCTCCCACGGGCTTCGGCGCCTGTGTCAGGAAGGCCCAGTTGATCGACCCTATCCCCTTGATCACCAGGTATGCGAATATCGCAAACAGGGGAACGATGACAAGGATCGAACATACGACGGCAAAGATGGTCAAAGCACTATTCGATAGCCGCCGTGTCCAACTGATCGGTTGTGACCCCGATCCCAGCGCTCTACTGGCCATGTGCCCTCGACGGCATCCCGCGTGTGGTCATCCATACCAGCATCTGTGCGAGTGCATTGACGATCAAAGTAACAAGAAATAGTGCCAAACCGACTTCCACAATCGCGCTTGCATACAGAGTACCGGTTGCTTCGGTGAACTCGTTGGCGATGACACTCGCCATCGTATATGCTGGCGCAAAGAGCGACTTCGTAATATCAGGGCGATTGCCAATCACCATAGTTACAGCCATGGTCTCGCCCAGTGCTCGCCCCAGTCCCAGAATTATGGCGCCGATAATTCCCGTACGCGCATTGCGCAGCACGGCTATTCTCACCATCTCCCACCGTGTTGCGCCCAGCGCCAGCACAGCTTCTCGCTGAGTCTGGGGAATCGCGGCCATCACGTCGCGTGTAATCGATGCAATGATGGGAACGATCATGATTGAAAGGATGACGCCGGCCGCCAACATTCCAATTCCATAGACAGGGCCGCTGAAAAATCCGGTCCATCCAAGCGACTTGGCCAGCGCGGGTCCCACGTAAACGCGCAGAATCGGAGCAAGAACAAAAATTGCCCACAGCCCGTAAATCACACTGGGGATTGCCGCCAATAACTCCATCAGGAACGAGATCGGCGTTCGCACCCACCCGGGCGCCATCTCCGTGACGTAGATTGCCACACCCAACGAAAGCGGCACCGCGATCAAGAGCGCAAGAAAAGACGACACGAGCGTACCGTAGATAAAAGGCAGCGCTCCGAACTCACCCGAAACCGGGTCCCAGTCCTGCCCAACGAAAAAGTGCCAGCCAAACTCCTTCAGGGAGGGTTGCGAGTTGACTATCAGTTCGTAAACAAAGAAGCCCACAATCGCCAGCACGGAAAGCGCGCAGAGCGTGATCAGCCAGCGAAAACCGGCATCGGCAAAACGGTCAGCAAACGAGCGTCGAACCGCGATTGGCTTTTCAGCCACGACTCGCATCACGCTTTCGGCTTGGTCTCCGCTGGACACGGGCTTGCGCAGGGCATTGTGGGGTGCCACCAAGGGATGTCACCTCTGTTTCTTAACTTAACAAGGGTCTGTTACAGAATGATGAAAGCCACTCGCAGGTTGAAAAAGGCGGCCAGAACACAATCATGACCGCCTCTTCCCTCAGCTCAGATTGCATTATCGGATCTGCTGAATAACAGAACGCTCACGCTGAGCGATTTCCTTCGGAAGCGGTGCGTAATCGAGAGAAGTCACCATGCCCTGTCCGCTGTCGAGCATCCAGTTCAGAAAGCCGATCATGGCGCCTTTCTTTGTACTATCCTTCCATTGTTTGGGAATCAGCAAATACGTGAAGCTGGCGATCGGATAAGCCTCTCTTCCGGCAGCGTTGGTAATCGAAACCCGGAAGTCATCTCCCGTGATCTTCGCCGAAGATGCCGCCGCGGTAGTTGAATCCAGGCTTGCCTTCACGAAGTTACCGGCTGCGTTTCTCACCGGGCCAAAGGTGATCTTGTTTTGCAGTGCGTAAATCAACTCAACGTAGCCGAGGCTGCCGTCCATCTGCCGCACCAGTCCAGCCACACCCTCGTTACCCTTACCGCCCAACCCTACGGGCCACTTTACCGAGGTATTGGCACCGACCTGTGACTGCCATTCCGGACTGATCTTGGAGAGGTAGTCGGTCCAAACGAAGGTCGTGCCGCTGCCATCCGAGCGATGCACTACTATGATGGATCTATCGGGCAGCTTCATGCCGGGGTTGGCGGCAGCGATGGCCTTATCGTTCCATTTTGTGATTTTTCCAAGGTAGATACCGGACAGGATCTCCGGTGTGAATTTAATCTCACCCGACACGCCGGAAACGTTGTAGGCGGGTACCACTGATCCAAGAACCGTTGGAAGTTGGAAGATTGGCTGCGGGATCTGTTTTGCCTGCTGATCGTTCAGCGGCATGTCGCTGGCGCCGAAATCGACGGTGCCTGCGGCCAACTGCCGGATTCCGCCGCCGCTCCCGATTGACTGGTAGTTGATCTCCACATCGGAATGGGCGTTGTGATACTCGCTAAACCACTTTGAATACATCGGATACGGAAAGGTCGCACCCGCCCCGTTCAACCTTGTCTGAGCAAACGATAGTCCAACCAGGAACAATATGCAGAATAGAACCAGAGTGACGCGTTTCAACATCATGCCTCCTGAAGGTGAAGGCAAATTTTTATTGAATCATGTTAATGAGCGGTTACAGACCGTTGAATATTGAGTGAATGCGTCGCTTCCGATCCACATTGAAATCTGGGATTACTCGCTGACGGCGGAGAAGCACGGATCGATCGACTCGAAAGACGGCCGCTCTATCGCTTCCCGGCTTCCTGCTTTCGCATCCAGTCCAGAAACATTTCTTCGAAGGGTTTATCGCTCGCTCTGAGCAGGTGCCGGATACTTTGCTTGGTAACCAGGTGACAAACTTCTTCCGCGAGGTTCTTCACATGATCGCCGGCGCGTTCCAGCGTCTGCGTCATGAAGACAATGTGGAAACTTTCTTGCCTCGGCTGATTCTCGGGATTCTCCACGTGCCGCATGAAAATCATGTTTCGCATCCGGTCGATTTCGGAATCTGCGCGCAGTACCGCCAGGCACGGATTCAGTTCGCGGCTCTCGAATGCGCGGTGCACGTCCGTAAGCATGCGTTCGATGATCGACGCCATGAGCGTCAGGTCTTTCACATCCTGCTGATCCATGCGCTTTAAGACTGCACCTGCGCGATTAACGAAATTCAGTAGGAGATCGCCGATGCGCTCCAGTTCCAGTATGAATTTCAAGCAAGCCAGCAGCTCGCGCGCCTCCGGCTCCGATACTTTTGAGATCGTGCTGGTCACCGACTGGTTGATTTCGCGATCGAGACTGTCAAGCTCTTCTTCGTAATCGCGCATCACGCGCAGATGTGAAGTAGAGGCGGTTGCGATTCCTTCAGCGATGGCGGCAGCAGCAGCCTGAGCTACTTCAACCGCATGCAGCGTCTGCCGCATGATTCGCTCGCATCCAGATTCCGGCTGGGTCTTAAATATCGCAGTGCTCATCACGGTTTCCCCCGGCCCGGACAGCTTCTGCTCTTGGGACCGCGGCTTGGGATGCATTTAGCATACCGCCTTTTTGTGAATCTAAAATGAAGAACCGCAAAATTCCGCTTTTGAAACAGGACAGCGATGTGCAGACAACTCTGATACATACTTAACTTGTCGCCTTCTCTACCTCCTCGACCAGAGCTCCCTTCGTCGCGAGGGGCAGCCGGAACGAGAATTCCGATCCATAACCCAACAGACTCTCCGCCCGCACACTGCCTCCATGTACGCGGATGATGTGTTTTACAATCGCCAGCCCCAATCCCGTTCCACCAGATTCCCGCGAACGTGCCTTGTCCACCCGGTAGAAGCGCTCGAACAGCCGCGGCAGATGTTCCGACGGGATGCCCTGCCCGTTATCGCGGACATAGAACTCCAGTGTGGAATCGACCGTTCGAACGCCCAAAAACACCTGGGCTCCCGCAGACGAATACTTGATCGCGTTGTCGATCAGGTTGGCAAACACCTGCTGGATCGCGTCCTCGTCGGCCTGAACTAACTGCTCCGAATTGCTCTCGATCGTCATCTCCACGTCGCGAGCTCGGGCTACTTCTGCAAATGTCTCGTACGCGTTTTGAAGCAATGTGCTGGCCGCAACCGGATGAAAGCGGAAATTCTGCTCCCCCGACTCCACTCGTGCCAGCGTGAGCAGGTCTTCCGTCAGCCGCGACATTCGTGCCGCATTTTTTCGAATGATTTCCAGAAACTCATGAGTCATCGACGAATCACCCGGCGGCGCATCCAGCAACGTTTCCGTGTATCCCTGGATCGATGTCAGGGGCGTGCGCAGTTCGTGCGAAACATTGGCAATAAAATCCCGACGCGTCTTTTCCAGGCGCTCGACCTCTGAAAGGTCGTATAGCACTGCGACGGCTCCCCCATTCGGCATCGGGGCCGCAGTTACGCTGAACGCCCGCCGCACCGCGCTCCAGTTCACCCGGGTGGTCTGGACTTGCTTATCTTTCGCCGCGAGCTCAATGGCACGAAGAAAATCAGGATCGCGCACGGTTTCAACGATGGGCGCATTCAACCGCACTCCCGGAGGCGCCAACTCGTTCATCTTGCGATTGGCCCAAAGCGCCCGCCCATCGCCGGAGATCGCAATCACCGCCTCCTGCATACTGTTGAGCACTGCTTCCAGTTCTTCATGACTTGTCTCGATAGCCTCAAAGCTTTCTTCTAATCGCCGAGCAGTTTTGTCGAGTGCGGTGGCAACCGCAGCAATCTCATCGGAAGAGCGCCGTTCGTCGATGCGCGCCGTAAGATCACCCTGCGCGACCCGATGCGCAAAACCAACAATTGCCTTCAGCCTCCGGCTAATCCCCTGTGCGGCGATTCCCGCCAGCACCGTTGCCACAGCCATTGCCAGGAGCGTCGCCCAGAAGAGATTTCCCCAGACACGCTTTCGAACCGCGGCGATCGAACCGAGCGGATATGCCAATCGCACTGCGCCTCCCGGGATCGGCGCTGCCACGTATAGGAACTGGATGCCAAGCGTGTGACTCCAGCGCGAATCCTCGCCAATCTCGCCTCGTAATGCCTTAATGAACTCAGGGCGCGTGGCATGATTTTCCATCTCCGTCGGGTCGGCACTCGAGTCCGCGAGGACATGCCCCTGCTGGTCGATAATCGTCGCACGTGCGTCTGAAGCCTCGCCCGCTTCTCTGGCAATTGCCACGTAGTCAGGATGGGCATCGCCGCGAACGCGGTTCGCCAGCATCAGCGTTTCGCGCCGCAAAGAACCTTCCGTGCTTTGATAAAGGGAGCGCTCCCAGGATTTACGGATAGCAAGGTCGAGAGTGAGGGTGGCTGCTGCGATAACGATGAGGAAGAAAGCCAGCAGCTTGAAGAATATCTGCGTCTTCACCGCGGCGCCTCGAACCGATACCCTGCCCCCCGAACCGTTTTAAGCATACGCGGAGTGTCCGGCTCGCGTTCAATTTTCTCGCGAATACGGCGAACGTACACGTCCACGGATCGAGGCGTCACAAATTGAGTATCCCGCCAAACCGCATCGAGCAACTGATCGCGTGTGAACACTCGTCCCGGGTGCCGCGCCAGGTAATCCAGCAGCCGGAACTCGGTCGCGGTCGTCGGAACCTTTTTCCCTCGGACCGTCAGCGTCATCGCGCCGGTATCCACTTCAATATCGCCGGCCTTCAATAACGAAGGAACAAGCGGGCGCTCGAACCTGCGCAGTACAGCTTTCACTCGCGCCACCAGTTCTCGCGGGCTGAACGGCTTGCTGATGTAATCGTCGGCCCCGAGTTCCAGACCAACAACCCGGTCCGCCTCGGAAGTGCGTGCCGTGAGAAAAATCACCGGTACGACGGCAAGGGATTGGCTTTGCCTAACCCGACGGCACAACTCCAGACCGTCCCCTCCGGGGATCATGATGTCCAGCAGGAACAACGTCGGCGTATTCTTTTCCGCTTCGCTGATAACACCTGCCACACTCGAAAACGAGCGCACGTTAAAGCCGGCTCCTTCCAGGTGATGGCGCACCAGGCGCGCGATGTCCAGATCATCTTCAACCAGATAGATCATCTCCAGCAAAGATTACCGCAGGTCTCCTCAATGCGCTATGACTTCGCGCGCGCAATCCCCCGGCCGCGCGGCGCCCGTGTTATCAAACGGCGCGTAAACACTGCAGATTTGCATTCGCCCGCCTTTACCGGTACCCTGTTTCGCGCTCACCGTTTTCACCGTCTGTTCACGAAATTGTAACCGGGTATTCACACTTGCTTCACGGGGATTGCCATGTACTCTTATCGCTTGACGATATGTGTTTTATTGCTGTCGATTTCGATTTTCGCAATTTCCGGGCCCGACTCCCGCCAACCCACCGATCCGAAGTCGCTTACCGCGCCGGTAAACCCGGCGGCGCAACCCATTTCAATCGATGATCTTTTCTACAGCAGGCAGACGGTTCCCGGCGGCTGGTCGCCGGACGGCCATGACGTCGTATTCACGACCAACCTAACCGGCCGGATGAATATCTGGAAGGTGAACTCTTCAGGGGGCTGGCCGATCCAACTGACGCAATCCGATGATCGCGAATTCCAGGCCATCTTCTCTGCCGACGGTAAATGGATCGTCTACCAACAGGACCTGGGCGGCGGTGAAATCTGGGACATCTACAAGGTCCCAAGCGATGGCGGACCGGCGGTAAACATTACCAACACACCTGAAATCTCCGAGACCAATCCGTTCTTTTCGCACAACGGCGATCTTGTTTCCATTAACTGGAAACCGAAAGTGGCTTCCTCTACCGACATTGCTGTGCTCGACTGGAAAACCGGCGCCGTTCGAAATCTTACCAACGAGAAATCCAAGGACCACAGCTGGTTCGCAAGCACTTGGAGTCGCGATGACCGCTACATTTATGCGACCCGTTTCCTCGTATCGTTCACCGACTCCGACATCTATCGTATCGACGTTCAAACCGGAACCATGGAAAACCTGACCCCTCATCAGGGGCAAATCGTCTACGAAGCCAGCTCCGCTTCTCCGGACGGGCGCACCCTCCTGATCTCCGAGAACGCAAAGGGGGGATTCTCGAATGTCGCTCTCCTCGATATCGCAACAAAAAAGATCACTCCGGTTACCGATACGGAATGGGAGGCTTCATCGCGCGATTTCTCCCCTGATGGGAAAAGTTTCACCTACGTGATCAACCAGGACGGCCGCACCGACACCTATATTGCGGACACCGCGACCCGGCAAGCTCGAAAACTGAATATGCCGGAAGGACTGACGACGCCAGTTGGCGAGCCCACTGCGTTTTCAAGCGATGGCCGATCTCTTTTGCTGTCTCACCAGAGTTCTCAACGTGTCAGCGATCTCTGGGTCTACGATCTTGCTTCCAGCAAGGCACGGCAACTCACCTATTCCACAATCGCCGGCCTCAGCCCCCGGGAGATCCCGCCGTCTCAGCTGGTGCACTACCGAAGCTTCGATGGGAAGATCATCAGCGCGTTTTTGTGGCTTCCCTACAATCTCAAGCGCGATGGCTCCAATCCCGGTGTCGTTCTGCCGCACGGCGGTCCGACCGGCCAAACGTTAGACACTTTCAGTCGGACAGTAGCGGCCCTCGCCAGCCGTGGGTACGTCTGCATTGCGCCCAATGTCCGTGGCTCCACGGGCTACGGCATGGCGTTTCAGCGCGCCAACTATCAAGATCTTGGTGGCGGTGATCTTCAGGACGAAGTTTACGCCGCGCACTTCCTGGTTGATACCGGGTACGTCAATGCGAAGAAAATCGGAATTACGGGAGGCTCTTACGGTGGCTACATGACCTTAATGGCTATCGGCAAGACTCCCGATGTCTGGGCTGCTGCTGTCGAGGAGTACGGGATCATCGATTGGTTCACCATGCTTCAGCACGAAGATCCCATGCTCCAGCAGTATGAAAAGTCATTGCTTGGCGATCCGGTGAAAGACCGCACTGTGTACGAAAATGCATCGCCGATCAAGTATCTCCGTAATGCGAAGACTCCTCTTCTTGTACTGCAGGGAGAAAATGATATTCGCGTACCTAAGGAAGAAGCCGAGCAAGTGGTCAAGATCCTCCAGGATGCAGGTAAGACCGTGGAATTCCACTACTATCCTGCCGAAGGACATGGATTCTCTAAACGAGAGAATCAGGTTGATGCAATTCAGCGCACACTCTCATTTTTCGACGAATATTTGAAGAACGAGCCTCAACCGTCCGCTGCTCGGTAGCAACACGGATTTCTTCCGGGGCGCTCATTCGCGCTCCGGTTTCCCTCAAAATCCCTTGCAGCCTGTAAAACGCCCCGGGCACGTGCCTCATCCAATTAGAAGTCGAATGCAAAAAGGGGTGTCCATGTTTGAAGCTGCTAGACACGATGGCGCTCGGGGTGAAATTCCGCGCGAAGATCAATACGAAGCAGGAGCCGGTGAAGGCGTTCGTAATGTCGCGGTCTCACCTGCGCTGAACCCGGTAGATCCAGATCGCGAATTGCCGGAGCACGGTACTCCGTCCGAGCTCGGAGAGTGGCCCGTCACCACCACTCGTCCGAGAACGCCCCAAGCTGCGGATCGGCTCGGGCAAGCGTTGGGGAGCGCAGCGAGCCAGGTTCGACAGATTCCGATAAATCTGAAGTACCGAATCGAGGATCTTCGCGAACGCTTCAAGGTTATTCGCGGACGGGCGTCCAATGATGTACGCGAAGCTGCAGGCGACCTCCAGCAGGGCGCAGCGCGCAATCTGCGTCAGGCGCGTTCGCGAGCGCAGCGCCTCGCTCACGATTATCCGATCGAGTTCGTTCTTGGCTCCGCAGCAGCAGCGTTCCTGGTCGGATTCATTTTGGGGTGGTGGAGACAAAGCAATGAATAGTCGCGACGTCACTTATATCAACAGCCGCCGTCGAGTAGAAGGCGTCGAAAGCGAGCGCCCGCTAGGTTCCGTTGTGAACGAAGTCAAAGACGAGGTGAAGGTTTTCGCCCAAACTCGCATAGCCATGCTGATTTCCGAAATGCGGGAAAACCTGCAGACCATCCGTGCGGCCGCTCCCATGATGGGAGTTGGACTGTTTTTCGTGATATCCGCATGGCTAGTGTTGACCGGGGCACTCATCTGTTTGATCTGGGTAGCATTCGCGCCCAGCGTTTACGCTCCTTTCCTCGCCTTCGTGATCGTCGGAATTTTCTACTTGGTAGTAGGCGGCATCTGCACGCTTCTGGCCTACTCGTCGCTCCAAAAGAAAGCGATTATGCCCAGACGCACGATCCAGGTACTAAAAGACGACCGCATATGGTTCCAGAATGAAGCGAGGACGCAACTATGACCCTGCACAACGTCACCAGCGAAGTCGATATCAGATCGCGAAGTGGCATCTCGCCGGCAACGCCACCTGACATCCTGGAACTCCGCGCTGTCGAGCAGCGAGAGCGGTTGCACCAGACGCTGGTGGAACTGCGCTCGGGCGTGCGCCAGAAGCTCGACATCCGCAGCCAGGCGCGGGAGTACGTGTGGCCGGCATCGGTAGTCGCTGCCTTGTTGAGCCTCGCATTTGGTTATACAGCCGGCAGCGTTATCCATCGCGGCCTTCGCTAATCAGGATCACATCGCCCGGGCATTCTTGACCGGGCAGCCGTTTGCCTTAGTTCGTGTAGACGTCACGAGTCCAAACTCCAAACGCTGTGGAGGATTGAGTAACCATTTCCCTACGGCAAACACCTTGCCCATCTGATTGCCGTCTCCACCCTCCCCTCCTAAGGCATTGATAAACGTTGCTACCTCCTTAGTTTCCGTATATCTATCTAGGGAGGGTCGTGGTATAAACCCCAGCGTAGAAGCTCCCTGACAGCTTTAGCTGTATCCGAAGGAGGTTTCGTGTCCGAAGCGCGAACTGGGAAGCGATTCGATTTGCGGCTTCCTATTGTCATAAAAGAGTCTGATTCGGCAGACCTGCTTCAAGGAACTACCGATAATCTCAGTGTTGCTGGTGTTTATCTGCGGGCGGGCGCGAATTTTCACGTCGGCTCGAAGGTCACGTTCGAAATCACTTTGCCGGCTGAAGTCACGGGCGGCAGTAACGACGTCAAGCTGAACTGCCGTGGCACCGTGGTACGGGTCGACGAACCCGAGAACGGCGAACACAGCAACGGCGTAGCTTGCGTCATCGATGGTTATGAATTTGTGCGCAGTTAACTGACTACCATGCTCAAACTGGTCGTAGCCGATAAACAACCTGTGTTCCGGGCCGGGATCGCTAAAGTGCTCGCGGTGGAAGATGAGATGCGCATTGTTGCGCAGGTTCAATCACCCGAGCAGATGCCCATGGCCCTGGAGCGGTTCCGCCCCTCCGTCGTCGTTTGCTCTGCCAACTTTTATCCCGACATTCACGGTCTGGCCCAGTCGGCGGCGAAATTCAAAAGCCGGCTGATCGTGATTGCAGAGCCCGGCGAAAACGCTTCGAGCTATCTCAGCTCGGGTGCCCACGGAGTCGGCTCCCGCAACGTTACCGGGCCTAACCTGCTTGACTGTGTGCGCGCCGTCTCGCGTGGCGACGCCTGGGTTCAGGACAATGCCGTTCCCGTGGAAGTCAGCGAGAACGATATGGTAGGCGCCCGGGTCGTCGATCGCCTGACGCAGAAGGAATTGCGCATCGTTGCGTTGATCGTGCAGGGCTACAAGAACAAAGAGATCGCCACTGAACTTGGCACGACCGAGCAGGTCATCAAGAACTACCTGCGCAACGTCTACGACAAGATCGGCGTCTCCGACCGCCTGGAATTGGCGCTGTTCACGATTCACCACCGCATCCTCGCGGAAGCAGCGGCAGCGAGCGCAGCCGGAACGACGGCTGCTGCAGCAGCTCCCAGCGAAGCGCGATAGCGGCATCAACCCTCTTCCCATCCCCAACTCATTCGGGGATGGGATTTTGTTTGCGTGCAGCCGGAACTACCAAGGTCAATGCCGGATTCCCCAAGACAAGGTATCGACACGAACACCGTCGACTGGCTCCTTGATTCGGACCCGGTCATCCGCTGGCAGACGATGCGCGATTTGTCCGGCGCTTCGCCGAGGGAGGTCGCGGCGGAGCGCGCCCGCGTCGCACGCGAAGGGCTTGCCGCAGAAATTCTCGCGCGCCAGGGCTCGGACGGCTCCTGGCGTGTCGCTGATCGCCCTGCCTGGTTGTCGACTCTCTTCACGCTTCTTCTCCTACGCTCGACTGGCGTGGATCGCACTGAGCCTGAAGTCACGGTCGCGGTGACGCGGTTAGAAACTGGCCTGCGATGGAGCGATAAGCCCGACGGCTGGAATTTGCGTCTGGCCGAATTCGGCGGAAATTCGTTCTTCGAGGGCGAAGTCGAGCCGTGCATCAATGGTGGCGTGCTCGCACTGGGGGGCTACTTCGGCCATCCCTCGGAGAGACTGGCGCGGCGGCTCATCAGTGAGCAACTTGAAGACGGCGGGTGGAATTGCGAAGCGCCGGAGAGCAAGGTTTCGTCGTTTCATACGACAATTTGCGTTCTCGAAGGACTGCTCGAATACGAGCGTGCGGTCGGATCCGCGCCGGAGATCGCGGCCGCAAGACTCCGAGGCGAAGAGTACCTGCTGAAGCGATCGCTGTTTCGGCAGCTCTCGACCGGTGAGGTCGCGAATGAACAATTCCTTGAACTCGCCTTCCCGCCGCGATACCACTACGACATTCTCCGCGCGCTCGACTATTTCCGAGCTGCCGGTGTGCAACCTGACCCACGCATGAGCGCTGCCGTTGCGCTAATCGAAAGCAAACGGCTGCCAGACGGCCGCTGGCCGCTCGATCGATCGTATGACGAGGCACTCGCAGTGAGCTTGGGCGAATCGGTTGGCGAACCTAGCCGGTGGAACACGCTGCGGGCGATGCGGGTGCTGCAGTGGTACGAGTGAAAATGCGATTGCGCGGAGTTTTTTACGGCGTCCCGCAAAACAAAGGACTTAGCCTCGGGACAATGAGGCCGTCCCGCATGATAAAGGACTTAATCCGAGCGTCCCGCATAACAAAGGAGTTAGTCGATCTTGTTTGCGGTGCTCCGTGTTTCAAGCCTACTTCTATTGTGCCAAATTGAGTGGCACCTACCGGACACTTCGGCGAAATTTATTTCCCGGCTGGAATGAAGAAGTTGCGAGGAAATTGGCGATTTTGGGCTATTGACAAAGAAACGGCGTTTCACCGCAGAGGCAGGAAGAGCACGAACATGATCAAGATAGAATTGCGAGCATGCTTGGGACTTCGAGCATTGCAAGAAGACATTTTCCTGCGAGATTTTTCACTGCGGCTTTGCCGATTCTTCCTACGCGTATTGCGATCGTTGTGGACAAACAGCAATACTCAACGGCTGGAGCAAGGAGTGGCCCATGGCTGTGAAGTGCACACAGGCGGAGATTACAAAAGAGATGGAACCATTTCTCTCTTCTTGTAATTGTGTGCCATCGCCGCGACCGAGTACATAGAGCGCCAATCACCGGGGACATTGAAAGGCTGGAGATGGCAGCGTAACTGGTGCGACATCTACTGTATCGTGATTGAGAAGGGTTGCGTTCGCGACAATTTCAGTTCGACGCGCCAGTATCCTCTCCGCTCTGCCGAAACTCCGCAATAATCTTGATCTTCCCGACGATGTTCGAATTGAACTCGCTCAATTGATCGGCGGGAATCCAATACTCCAGGTGTTCACTGGAGCCTGCGCGTTGAACAGGGAACTGCTCCAGATATTCGGTGCGAACCTGAAACTGCACAATGTAGCCAACGTATCCCGATCGTGGATCTGTTGTATTCCAGTCGCGAGCGATCTGCTCGGCATACAATCGGGTCAGCACGGGATAGAAGATGGGCTGCTCGGGCAAGCGCGGCGGAAAGGCAGTGAAACCGCTCTCACGAATGAGATCAGTTCAGCCTGGCCGACAGGGCGGTAGAGGGTGGTGGTGTGGTTCACCTAGACTCCCTTAAAAGTCTGCGATGTCTGTGTGCGCGGACACTCTTGTCCGCGCAAAAGCATTTCAAATGGTCAAGAAACTCCCGAGAGTAAGAAAACCTCGACGTCACAGACACAATCGGCCGGCTCCTTGAAGATTATCGGCGCAGAAGCCTTTGCGCCGACAAGAGTGTCCGCGCCACACAAAAGTCGAATGTTCGATCGGAACTATATCTATCGTCGACGGCTGCCACATTATCAGAAGCATGGCGCTCCAATTTTCGTCACGTTCAGAAAACTGACGCGAGAACCGTTTACTCATGCGGCCTGCGAATTGATCTTCAGACACTGCCTCCATGATCACGAGAAAAAGTATCTTCTGCATGCAGCGGTGGTAATGCCAGATCACGTTCATCTCCTCCTTCGTCCGCTGGCAAACGATGAGGGATGGCCATTCAGCTTACCTTCCATTCTGAAGCCGCTGAAGGGTGCTTCTGCAAGAAGTGTTAACAAGCTGACGTACAGTGAGGGTCCGATCTGGCAGGACGAATCGTTCGACCACGTGTTGAGAAACGATGAAAGCTTGCGGGAGAAAATTGATTACATTCGACAGAATCCAGTAAAAAGAGGCTTGGTGCAGAAACCCGAAGAGTATCGCTGGTTGTGGATCGAAGGAGATTAGTCACCGGAGTAGGTCAGTAGCTACTCGAAGTTGCGAAGTACGCTGCTTTTCGCGCGGACAGGAGTGTCCGCGCCACACAAACGCCACCAAGCATGCTTCGGACTCATTCCCACCTGATCTGCTCGAAGATTCTTCGCAGCCGCGCGCTCTGGCGAAACTGACCTCGCCGGCGAGAAAGCGTGAGCCAGCATTCTCGCGAACAGGCGTGCCTCTGTGTCTCTGTGGTGAAAAGGAATTTGGCGGAAAAAGGAAAAGGCCAACCATGTATCCATGATTGGCCTTTATTTATGCCGGCAACGACCTACTCTCCCACACACTTTCGCGTACAGTACAATCGGCCCTGCGGGGCTTAACTTCCGTGTTCGGGATGGGAACGGGTGGTTCCCCCGCGGTAAGATCACCGACAA
>JAJPJE010000054.1 GCA_021324365.1 Terriglobia bacterium
ATTCGCCTGGAGTCGAGGTGACCCGTGAAAGTCTACGAAGGTACAAACGTCCGGAATGTAGCCCTGGTGGGGCACGCGGACGCGGGCAAGACCTCGCTGGCGGCCGCTTTGCTCTATACCGCTGGAGCGACCCCTCAGCTTGGCCGTGTTGATAACGGAACCGCCCCCACCGAATTCGACGAAGAAGAAATTGCCCGCGCCATGTCCATCAGCAACTCGCTCGGTTTTGCTGAATGGAAGAACAGCAAGATCAATCTGATCGATACGCCCGGCTTCAATATGTTCGTGCATGAGGCCAAGCTGGCGCTGCCGGCTGTGGAATCGGCGATGGTAGTAGTGGACGGCGTTAACGGCGTGGAAGTCTGCACCGAAAAGACCTGGCAATATGCCGAAGAGTTTTCGATGCCACGCATGGTGATTGCTGCCCGCATGGACCGCGAGCGCGCCGATGCCGATACACTGCTGAAATCCGTCCACGAGGCGTTTGGACGTGAAGTAATACCCGTGCAACTCCCGATCGGCAAAGAAAAAGGCTTCAACGGCATCGTGGACGTGGTCCGGATGAAGGCTTATACGTACGACGTGAGCGGCAATGGCAAGGGTAAAGAGATTCCCATTCCCAATGAGCTCGCCGAAGCGGCGCGCGTAGGGCACGAGGCGGTTGTGGAAATCGTTGCCGAAGGCAATGACGCGCTGATGGAAGAATTTTTCGAGAAGGGCACCATTCCAGACGAGCATCTGCTGCCAGGACTGCGTGACGCGATCGTGCAGCACAAGCTCTTTCCGCTGCTGTACACGTCAGGACTGGGCAATATCGGCACCGATCGCGTGCTCGAATTCATCGCCGAGTTCATGCCGGCGGCGACGGAGCATCCCGAAGTAAAAGGACAGGCTACGCCGAACAATGGACAGCCTCCGGTGCATCATGTGGCGGACAACGAAGCGTCGTCGGTCTTCGTGTTTAAGACGCTGAATGATCCTTTCACCGGGCGCATCTCGTACTTCAAGGTGTATTCAGGCGTAACCAGGAACGATGCTACGCTGCAGAACTTCAATCGCAATACATCGGAGAAGTTTTCGCATTTGTCCGTCCCGCAGGGCAAGAATCTGGTTCCAGTGAGCGAACTGCATGCTGGGGATATTGGCGCTATCGCGAAACTTCGCGAGACGCTCACGGGCGATACCCTGGGTGATAAGGCTTCGCCGATTCAGTATCCGTCGGTCTCGCTGCCCGAGCCGGCGATCACGTTCGCCATCGAGCCGAAGACCCGCGCCGACGAAGATAAGCTCAGTAATGGCATTCACAAGCTGATGGAAGAAGATCCGATGCTACGCTTTTTCCGCGACGAGCAAACCAAGGAATTTCTGATTGCCGGAACTGGCCAGCAGCATATCGAGGTAATCGTTTCCAAGCTGAAGAAGCGCTATCACACGGAAGTGGTGCTGAAGGCGCCGAAGGTACCCTATCGTGAAACCATCCGCGGACGCGCCGATGTACAGGGGCGCCACAAGAAACAGTCGGGCGGGCATGGGCAATACGGCGATTGCAAGATCAAGATGGAACCGCTGCCGCGCGGCGCGAATTTCGAGTTCGTGAACGACATTTTCGGCGGAGCGATTCCGAAGAACTTCATTCCTGCCGTGGAGAAAGGGATCGTCGAGGCGGCGCAGCGAGGATATCTTGCCGGTTATCCGGTAGTAGACTTCAAGGTCACGCTCTATGACGGGTCGTATCACGATGTAGACTCAAATGAACTGTCATTCAAGACCGCCGGACGCATTGCCTTCAAGAAAGCCATGGAGCAGGCAAAGCCGACACTGCTGGAGCCGATCATGAAGGCGGAGATCACGGTGCCCGACGAGTTTGCCGGAGCAATTATGGGGGATCTGAACAGCCGGCGCGGGCGCATCCAGGGCATGGACAATAAGGGTGGCAAGACAATCGTGAAGGCCGAAGTGCCCATGGCCGAGATGCTGACTTACGGCGTGGAACTGACGTCGATGACCCAGGGCCGTGGGACGTTCAACATGGAAATGGATCACTACGACATCGTTCCCCAGGCGCAGCAGGAAAAAATCGTTACCGCGGCCAAAGCCGCGCGCGGTGAACAGTCGGAAGAGGAAGAGTAGTCTGAGGCCGTTGGATGAGGGCGACCGTGGGTCGCCCTTCTTACTCGGCTCCAAATGCATGTTGTTTGGTCTCGCGTGATGATGCGAACCGAAACTTGCCGTTCTGGCGAAGACCACGTGTAATGCCATGATCGGCTTTGTCGTGCTCGGATACGCGATCTACTGGGCGACCAAACGCCGGACACGCGGAGTCGAAAACAAAGCCGCGTTTCTGTGGCGGAAGTTCCCGAAAATTCGTCCTGGGATTCCTGTTCATCTCCCTGCTCGCGTCGTACGTGGTGTTCACCAAAGACCAGCTGGGATCGTTAGAACGCTGGGCTTTCCTGCTTACGTTCGCGGGCGTCGGCCTGCGCACCAATATGCCCCAGATGAAACAACAGGGACTGCGTCCGTTTGCCGTGGGGGCAATTGGCGAAATTATCATCGCGGCATTCACTCTTGTACTGGTGCTGGGAGCGGAACGGGTACTGCAGTTCTAGGAACAGGTACTGATTTTCGAGCCCCATCTCTTCGCCGTGAACGGAGACCGGGCAAGCACAGAGCATCTCTAGAAGTGAAGTGCGTCTAGAACGATCTTCCACCTACCGGTGTTCCCACATCCATACAATTACCGTTTGAATCGTTCGACATCGACTTAATAAGGTCAGTCTCGTCGAAGCAGAACGCGCGGATGCCCGTACTGTTCAGCTGAAGCGGTGTTGCGATGATTGTGTAATGCCGTACTGGCGTTCCGTCACAGGCGGCCAGTTCAAATCGGTAGCCGGACTTCGCCCCCCCGCTCAGCATTTCATCCAGAAGCCCGGCAGCCTGCAAATCGTTCAGCGAACAGGTAAAGCCTGCGTCCTGGTGCTGACTTGCATAAGCCGCTTCCGCTGTATTGATGGTGCGGATGGAACCGAGTGCAGCAGCTTCGTTCGCCGCAATGCGAGCGCGCAGTAGATTGGGAATGGCAATAGCGGCGATGACGAGGATGAAAGGAATAACGAGGAAGCTAAGATATCCCATGACAAGGCCGGCAAGCGCCATGCCGTCTCCGGTCAACGCGCCCATGCTGCGGCGGATTCGTCCGCGCGATTTGTGACCACAGATTACGGCGGGGATTCCCGCAAAGATGGAAAACATGATCATGCTGAGGATGCCCAGCACCAGACTGGCAATGGCGAGATCGTCAGTTTTTGGCGGAGCTGCGGGAGCGGTGGCGACCGTAGTTGCCGGCACGGTCGCCGCTCCACAATTACTGCAGAAACTGCCGGTTACGGGCTGACCGCACTGCGTGCAGTACATGGTTGCTCCTGGCAGCAACATGAATTTGCAAGAAGCTACCTGCGCCACCTCAAGCTGTCAATATCACCAGAAGTAACTTTAGCCACGGAAGCGCTATCATCAGGAGAGTAGAGTCGGTGGAATAACGAACCGCTGCTGCAATCCTATCGCACCTGAATCGTCACGCTCTGCTTTTCCGTATGGCCGCTCGCATCGGTTGCAGTGAGCGTGTACACGGTGGTTTGGGCGGGTGCGACTTCTACACAACGCGAAATGGACGGCCACACGTCGCCCGCAGGCTTCGGCTCGATGGTGATCGTCTTTGCATTGGAGACGCCGTAGCAAAGTTGGGCAGTGGCTCCGCGCGAGATGGTACCTGGATTGGCATAGAGTTGCAGGAGTTTCACTCGCCCGGCGCCATATAGATCGTAAATACGTTTCGCTTCAGCCTCTTGCTTTGCAGTAGCCTGCTGCTGCAGTACCCGGTTCTCGTGCCATCGCGAATAGAAAGTCCAGCCGACATAGGCGAGTGCAACAATAACCGCGAAGGTGGTATATGGAAGCAGCTTGCGTATGAGCGGCAGGGGTTCGTCGGTGGGCATCGGCATAACAAAGTATCAGGATTCAGCATTCAGCTGCCAACTCGCGACCGAGCGAATTCACTGATTCTGGGGATTAAGAAATCTTCGTCAGCGAAGCCCTTGCGTTCCTGGTTCCCTCGGGGCCAGGCTCTCGATTCATGCGGCTCTGGCCGTGCGGCTAAAGCCGCGCTCTTTCAAAACCGACTTACGGGTGGCTGCCGCTTCTAGAGATGCACTGCCCTCGCCACCGTCATCGCTGGAATCTTTCGCAGGTCGGCCAGAACGGCGTCGGGTACGCGGCTGTCTACCTGGACCACGGCAACGGCGAGCGCCGGTTCGGATGCCTGGCCATTGCCCGCGGCTTTCGCATGCGCAGCATTCTCCGCACGGCCTAGCGAGAAGTTCGCGATATTGATCTTGTGCTCGCCAAGGATGCTGCCCACACGGCCGACCACGCCCGGTACGTCGCGATTGCGAAGGTAGAGCAAATCGTTCTCGAGCGGCGCTTCCACGTCAATGCCTTCGATGTTGAGCAGGCGCGGCAAACGTCCGTGCAGCACCGTGCCGGAAACCGTATGTTCGCTCCCCTGGCTTTTCAGCGTAATAGTGATGACATCGCCGGCACCGCTGGCCGGCTTGTCCTTGGTATATTCGCGGATCTTCACCCCGCGTGAATCAGCGATGGAATTCGCATTGATCAGGTTCGTGCCCTCGGCGCCGCTGGCGTTGAGCACGCCCATCACCCCGGAATTGCGGATCAACTGCGTCTTCCATCCGGCAAGGCGGCCGGTATAGCGAAGATGGATCTCATTCAGATTGCCTTCCGTTTCGACAGCCTGTGCCAGGAAAGAACCCAAACGCTCGGCCAGTACGATGAACGGATGCATGTCGACGTACTCTTCATAAGTGACCGAGGGCACGTTCACCGCGTTCTGGATGACGCCGCGGGCCAGATATTCCTTTACCTGCTGCGCGATCTGCACGCCCACCGCTTCCTGTGCTTCTTTCGTCGAACCGGCAATGTGAGGCGTTGCGATCACGTTGTCGAGTGCAAGCAGCGGAGAATCCTTCGGAGGCTCGGGCGAGAAAACGTCCAGCGCGGCGCCGCCAATGTGCCCGGATTTGAGCGCCTCAGCCAGCGCGGCTTCGTTGATTAATTCCCCGCGCGCGCAGTTGACGATACGCACTCCCTTCTTCATCTTTGCGAGCGACTCGGCATTGATCATGCCGCGCGTCTGCGGTGTGAGCGCCAAGTGCAGGCTAAGGTAGTCGATCGTAGGGTAAAGATCGTCGAGCGTTTTCAGCTCCACGCCTCGTTCACGCGCCAGTTCCGTGGAAATGTAAGGATCGTGTGCGACAACCTTCATGCCGAATGCCTGCGCACGACTTACGACTTCCATGCCGATGCGTCCCAAGCCGATCACACCGAGCGTCTTGCCGCGAAGCTCGGTCCCTTCCAGAGACTTCTTCTCCCACTTTCCGGCTTTTGTCGTCTCGTTGGCGCGCGGCAGATGGCGCGCCAGGCAGATCATCATGCCAATGGTCTGCTCGGCTACCGCGACGGCATTCGCGCCGGGTGTATTCATAACGGCGATGCCTTTGCGGGTCGCGGCGGGCAGTTCGATATTGTCGACGCCGATGCCGGCACGACCGATCACTCGCAGCTTCTGCGCATGCTCCAACAGGTCCGCATTGACCTTGACCGCAGAGCGCACGATGAGGGCGTCGGCATCATTCAGTTCTTCAGCGAGGCGTGTACCGACCTGGTCGGCGGTGAGCACTTTCCAATCGGGCTCATCTTTGAAAACGGCGACAGTGGCGGGAGAAACTTTCTCGGCAAGTATGATTTTCATAAAAGTCCGTTTCTGAAGAGACTCACCACGGAGGCACGGAGAAATTCAGATTGCAGATTAAAGGCGTCAGATTACAAGCGCGCTTCGCCCGGCTTCCAATCTGAAATCTTGAATCCTGATTCTTCCAGTCTCTGTGTCTCTGTGTCTCGGGGTGAAGTGGTCTTTTAAGCAGTAACCAGCGCGCGCTTCTCGGCGCGGCTGGCTGCGTACACTTGCTGGGCGGCGCGAACCGCATTGCCGAACTTCACCTTCTCCGGCTGCAATTCCGCCATGATCTGCTCCAGCGCGGCGACGATCGCGATGGTGTCGAGATAATCGTAGTAGCCAAGGTGGGCAATGCGGATCATCTTACCTTTCATCTCGCCCTGGCCGTTTGCTACCACTGCGCCGAACTCATCGCGGAAGCGCTTCACGAGCTCGCTCGAATCCATACCACCCGGCGAGAGAATCGCGCTGACCGCTGCTGCCGGTGCATGTGGCGCAAACAGCTTCAGTCCGAGCGCTTCGGCTCCGGCGCGAGTCATCTCCGCAGCGAGTTCGGCGTTGTTCACAAGTACTTCGCGTCCCTTCGCCAAATCGCCTTTGCCCGATTCGCGAATGTAGTCGAGCGCCGCACCGAGCGCCGCGATCAGCGCCGTCGCCGGAGTGTAAGCCGACTCGCCCTTCGCTGCCGATTTCCGCTCTTTACGGAGATCGAAGTAGTACTTCGGCTGCTTCGAGGTTTCCATGCGCTTCCATGCGCGCTCGCTCACAGCACAGAACGCGAGCCCCGGCGGAATCATGACGGCCTTTTGCGATCCGCCAATGATGATGTCGACGCCCCACGCGTCCACATCGAAGTGAGTCGTACCCAGGCCGGTGATCGCGTCGACGACCAGCAGAGTGTCCGTGCCTTTCAGCAGCTGCGCAACGCCCTTCACGTCGTGTCGCGCTCCGGTTGAGGTCTCCGTTCCCTGCATGAAAACGACACGAGTGTCCGGCTTGAGCGCGGAGCGGACCGCTTCCAGCGAGAACGTCTCGCCATAAGGCGCGCTGACTTCGTCGATCGTACATCCGTAGGCCTTGGCCAAGGCAGTCCAGCGCTCGCCGAACTTTCCGGCTGTAAGCACGAGGACGCGGTCGCCGGGCGAGGTGAGATTCGCCACCGAGGCTTCCATTGCGCCCGTGCCCGAAGCGGCCATCAGGATCACGTCGTTTTGAGTGCCGACAAAGACTTTCAGGTCGGCCAGAACCCGCTGATAAAGAGCCCGGAAATCAGCGGTACGGTGGTGGACATTCGCGGCGGCCATCGCAAACTGTGCCGCCGGCAGCAGCTGCGTGGGCCCAGGAGTATAAAGACGGTTCTTCCGAAGCATGTTTGATGGTACTACGTGGACGCGCTCTCCCGCATTAAGAGTGCACGTCTATAATTGCAAGTTACGCCGTCATAAGCTGCAGTAATCAGTGCTTCGAACGAGCGTTCGAAGAGCCCGTCCCTGGAGCCAACGATGAGCATCTCTGAGCAGATCACCAAAGACATCACCGCCGCGATGAAAGCACGCGAGGAGCTGAAGCTTTCGACGCTTCGCATGATGAAAACCGCGATTAAGAACAAAGAGATCGAGAAGCGTTCGGCGCTCGATGACAAAGAAGCGCTGCAGGTACTCAGCACGATGATCAAACAGCGCAAGGACTCGATCGAGCAATTCACGAAGGGCGGACGCAAAGAACTTGCCGACAAGGAAGCCGCCGAGATCACCATCATCGAAGCCTACATGCCGAAAGCCGTCGGCGAAGAAGAGATCACCGCTGCCGTCCGCGCGACCATCGCCGAGATGGGCTCTCCCACGATGAAAGACATGGGTACGGTGATGAAGAACACCATGGCCAAATTCGCCGGGGCGCGAGTGGACGGGAAAGTGGTGAGCGAGGCGGTGAAGAGGGAGTTGGCGGGGAAATAAGGCGTCTTAGTCTGCGGACCACTTTTTGGCAAAGCTTTTCATGCCAATCCAGAGTCGGAAGAGTCTGCTGGAAGCCGCGCTCTTCTCTTTGATATTGGACTGGCTTTGCCTTTTTACTGCTGGATCTCGTAACACAATCAATTTCGCCGCACCTGCCATTTTGCGAGCATCGCTCTTCCTCTGATTTGTCGTTCGGGTTGGCGGAGGACAAACTAAGGCGTGAGAAGGATCGTTTCCAATCTTTGAGTCATTAACGATCTGATCGCGGACGATTGAGTGGCCCAGTCCTCGCGGGACTGTCGCCCGAACCTCCGCCAAGCTGTCATCGGGGTAATGACGTAAAACGTGCGTTGGTGTTGTTTCGGAGCCGAGATTTACCGATACTTCGCCGCTGAGACGATCAATGAACGCTACAGAAGAAGGGCGTACGACACCATTAGGTTCTTTGTGGAGCCACCCTTCCAATATGCGTCGCCACAACTTTTCATCATCAGGAATTGTTGGATCATCGATGCGGAGCGGCATGAGGCTGTGGTTGGTTTAGCGGGTAGCCCAGCTTAGAATTCGAGGGTGCCCCATCTCGCCCGCTTTTGGCGAGGTGGGAGCCAGCCGGGAATTCGTGGTGAGACTCCGGCCCACTCTCTTCGTCTCGACGTCCACTGGCTTTCGATCTCCACAATCCCTGATTCACCCAATGCGTACGCGCGAAAGCTGCTCCACCGCCATTCCTCCGGACTGTTCACCAGACCGCGGCATCGCACGAAGTTATCGAATTACCGTAACCTAATCTGTGACATAGTTCACGTTGTGGAGAGCGGTTTGGGTGCGTTGCCCACCTCGCCAAAGGAGGGCGAGATGGGGCACCCTCTATAACCGTGTCGGCGTTGTCAAGAGACACTTGTCCGTGCGAAGGGTTTTCAGGTTTTGCTTTTCCCTTCGTAGAAGGTTTTGGTGTTGGTGTTG
>JAJPJE010000105.1 GCA_021324365.1 Terriglobia bacterium
CGTGATCACCAGAACCGAAGAGGAGGGTTCTCCCAGAACGTACTCCAGCAGCACTTCGTCCCGGGATAGGTGCTGCTGAACCACTTGCAGCGGGACCGGTTGCTGGAATGGGCCGGGCGAGTACGACGGCAAACGCTGCTCAGCGTCATAGATGCGGTCTAGAACGGATGCCCGCTTACTATCGTCTTCGATGTCGAGCAACTGCAACTCCAGAGCGTTCACTTCTCGCTCAGCGGCAGATAAGGGCTGCGCGGGCTTAAGCTTGTCGTACCAAAGAGCCTGCGCCTCAACTCTGCCATGAGCGCGTTCCATCACTTGGAACGCCTCAGCCAGGCGGCCTTCATCAGCAAGCATTGTGAAATAGCCCGAGTAGAAGTCGGACATTTGCGATAGAAGCAAGCGCTCCATGTTTGGCGTTGGAACGTGGCGCAGCAAAACCTCTACTTCTTCCGAACCGTGCCGGTACAGCAGTTCGGCTTGAGAACGTTTTCCGGCCTTCGCCGCGATGTCCGCTTTGATGGCAAGATTGCGCGGTACGAAGTAGATTTCGTCAGGTGTTTGGCGGTTCGCAGTGATTGCCGCATCGATGGCACGCATGGCTTCGTCGTACCGGCCTAAGTGCTCGTAAGCTCGGGCAAGGCCTGCGTCAAGATCGTTCACGCTGTGCCAGTGCTTTACAGAAAGAGCATAGTCGAGCCCCTTGCCGTAGGATGAAACAGCTCCGTTCCAATCCCCTTTCGCAGCTAGGACTGACGCTTCGACCGAAAGGCCCTCTGCCATGTTCTCGCGCAGATTGCGGACACGGCTCAGATCGAGAAAATACTGGATCAATGCGAAGGCTTCGTCATACCGCTTCAGACCCACCAGTGCACTCGCTTTCGCTTCATACGCGATCATCGGTTTGGCAATCTCCGGGTGCGAGTCCGCTGAGTGAATCGCCCGGTCCAACCATTTGAAAGACTCCTGATAGCGACCAACTTCAACGAGGCCTCGACCGATCAACTCGGCGTATCGGACCTGCGCGGGCCTGTCCCGGAGAGCGAAGGCCCACCCGTAAGCACCTTTTACGCGCGACTCTGCTTCGGCCATGTTGCCGAGCAGGAACGCCAGGATACCTTCTTCCCCACTCGCACGGTGAGCCAACCGCCACTCGCCGAGACTGTGTGCGAGATGCTCGACTTCAGCCCACGTAGGTTTTGCAAGCGCTGCATCGTACTCAAGTTCGAGCATGCCTTTCACCGTCAAGATGCGAAGCCGCGTGTGAGGATCGGCTGCACCGGGACGACTCAGTAGGGCGGATGCTTGGGTGATCAGATCAGGCAAAGGGCTTGATTCCATGCGCGCCGGGATCTGGCTTGCTTCGGAATACAGCGCACGAGAAACGTCGCCCTTCGCCCGGAACTTCGTTTCCGCATTGCGGTACAGCGGCGCGGCACCCATCCAATTGTTGTTAAATGCCTTCTCGTCGGCTGCGGCAAGATCAGCTTCAGCACTTCCAGGACGTGGCCGAGTGATCCAAGAATATCCTTCACAGCCGACATATACAATCGCGCCGAGCGCGACAATGATCGCGAAAGTACGTGTTTTTCTGCCTAATCTCTTTGAATAAAGCACTGCTTCAAACCCGTCTGGTATTAATGATGTGTATGAGGCAGCGGACCCGGCCTAGAGCACAATCCATTGCAATTTCGGGAGAACCGGCCGCTTCACTGTAGGTTTACTATTCAGATGGCTTGGGACGCCGTTCAGTTTCGGGACGAGTACGGAAACGAAATCGATGGGGAGCAACGTCAAACGTTGCTGTCCTTTATCGAAAAAGGTCTCCGGAATTCAGATGTGGATCCCGATACTCTGATCAAAGCCGCCCGTGCCGTTTGCCGCAAGCTCGGTTCGATCACAAACCTTGCAGCGTATGCTAACAGGACGGTGTATCGCGCAGTTCGAGATTCGCATGTGGCCGAACGGAAACTTCTGGAGACCTTAGAGGCGCTACCTGAAGAAGACCAGTTGTGCAGCGAGTCGGCTGCTGAACAGGATCGGGTAGAACAGCAGATTCTGGTAGAGCGAATGTTTGAAGGACTCGATGGACTGGACCGCCAAATCTTCGAATTGCATCTGGTTGGTCATTCATTTCGAGAGATCGACGAGCAGTTAAGATTGAAGTCGAGAACCAGTGAGTACAGATTTCGAGAGGCTCAATCAAGACTTCGTAAGATGCTTCCGCCTCAACGCTGAACGAGGAGCGAATGAGTGTTGAACCGTCGCACGACGAAGATCCGATCGAGCAGCTGCTTCTCACGGCCTATCCGAATCCCGAACGAAAGGGCTGTCCTGGTCCAGACGCCCTAGCAAAGCTCGCAGTTGAGCGCGATACGAAGAGTGACACGTGGTATCACGTTCGACACTGCTCGCCGTGCTTTGCGGAGTTTAAGGCACTCCGTGATGCGCGATGGGAGCGCGAGCGCGTTCGCCACCAGATCAAGAGACGCGCTTGGCTCGCCACGGCAGCGGGAATCACCGTAGCAGCCGGAGTCGGCGGGCTTGCATGGGTCGTTCACGAGCGAGACGAATTGTCCAACGTGGAACTTGCGCAGGTGACTCTCGATCTGTCGAACGAAACTGCGACCCGTGGTGTCGGCCACGAGGTTACGGTCAATCTTCCCGCTATTCCTCGTAAGCTGGACGCGGTCACTATCATCCTGCCCCGGTTCAGCGACGAAGGTAACTATCAAGTTGCGATTTTGAAGGCCAAGTCATCCAATGAGGCGATTGCCCTTGCGCAGGCTAATACACGTCGCAACGGAAATCAGCTCAGCTTGCTCGTGAGATTGGACTTGAGCAAAGTCTCGCGAGGAACGTACTGGCTGGGCATTCGGCTGACCGGTCGGGATGAGGTGTACTATCATCCGCTGCCGGTTGGGTGAGTAGTTCCCCCGGCAGCTAAGTCTCAGCGCCAAGTAGCCTTCGCACGCGCTCGCGCTTCACAATAGCTGCGGGACCGCCAACAACGGATGGCTGTGCCCACTTCTGAACCTGCCCCAAGCGGATCTTGTGCTCGACCGGCCTTCTTATGACAGTCACCGTCAGCTCGGTCATCGGCCCCGGCATTTGAGGGATCATTTCGTCTTCGCGCCACTCAGCAACTGCCATGGCTACTGCTTCATACAGTGACTCTGAATCAACGTCGACACAGTGGAGAACACCATCGGCATCGGTGTACGAGACACGGCAGCGAGACACGCTCATTCGTTTCGATTGTAGCTCAACATTTCGCCGTTTATTCGCCATCCGCTAGAACACATCGAGCACGGTCGGTCGGGGGCACCGTTCTGAGCACAGTTTCGAACCGCACGGGCAAAGCTTATTCTGAGGGGAGATGGAGTTAAAGGAGAACGAACTGGACCGAGTGGTCCGTAGTGAGGGCGGGGCGGACGTCCTGGCCCGGATCGTAAAGGGTGCAGTCGTGCGCTCCCTGCAATTCAGTACCGTCGAGGGTGAGAACGAACTGGTTTCTGCGGTGTGCCGGGAACTTCTCTCTTCTACTGAACGAATCACATCCGAACGCATCGCGAAAGTTGTCGAAAAGATCGCCTCTGAGACATTGGTCACGGAGGACGGGCTATTGGACTACGTGTCCACGATCAGTGGACGGCGCTTCGATACGCTTGCCGAGTTTGAATCGTGGCACCAGCGGAATGCGGCACTTTGGGGTGTTTTGATCCAAAAGCAGGTGAATAAGATCGTCAACTGAGAATCCAGCGGCGCTGTCGCGAGGGGATTAGCAAACACTGCCGTATCTCGCGACCTATGCACCCCTACGTGGTTTGGACGTCGGGGTTCTCGTATTCAGCGAGCTTCTCTTGCATCTCTGTAGGCCAGTTTGCGCGGTCTCTATACAAGGCCGCCAAACCCGACTCAATTTCTGGATCATCCCCGGTAAAGGCGGCGATCAGTTCCCGATGCCGCTGAGCGAGCTCCGCGGCCCTTTTTCCATCCTGATCACCCTCCCTCTCTAAGGCGTTTAGGTCACGGAAGTATTGTCTCCACGCCTGCGAAATTTCGGCCTGCATCTCGGCCGTGAACGAAGCTGCTCTTTCTGCGATTTTCGCCTGAGCAGCCGGTGAGTAATACTGCATCATCCAACCGGTATTGTCCTGCATAGTGATTGCTTGTATGATCCGTCTCAACAGCACGGCAGTCGGCTTTCCGTCCAGAATCCCGGCTTCTGCCTCTTCAATCGCCGATAGCGCAATGTCGAGCAGTCTACGTTTTTCCCTCAACGCACGGCGCTGCGCAGCGAGTTCCTCTGAAAGCGAAGCCGGTCTGCCATCGAGTATGCGACCAATGTGGGCTAATGGCACTCCCAGGAACTTCAATGCGGAAATGCGTTCAAGTCGTTCTAGGTCTCCTGCGTGATATAACCGATAGCCGTTGCTCGACCGCTTGGCTCTCAAAAGGCCGAGCCGATCGTAATGATGCAACGTACGTACCGTTACGCCTGCGAGTTGTGCAAAGGCCTGTGTGCGATATCGCGCCTCCGGACTAGACTGCGCCAACGGATCTCCTTTCTGAAACGATCTTGAACCCTGACGTGACGTGAGGGTCAAGAGGGAAACATTGTAACCCGCCGACTAAGCCCAAGATGTCTGCCGGAACAGATCTGAAGTTGACCACCGCTCGGGGTCCTAGCGCTGCACCAAACACAGCACCACATTGCGGGATCAGCCATGGTGAGCAAAGACCTGTCCGCAAATCCTGATAGGGAATAAGAGAGTTCTCCAAGGGGCCTTGCCCCGGCGCGCGCAAGGGCGCAGCCCGATGGGTTTCGGGTGGTACCCCCGTCCGTCGCGTTGCTCCTCCCGCCCCCGAAAAAGCGCAAGCGCTTCTGCAACCCTTGACGCTTGCCGCCCCACTCTCGCCGGCGAGGGCCTCGGGGTGTTAGCCAACGCGCTAACACCCTAAATCGATTTTGAAAACGAGGAACGCAATGATGAACACCCAGAATGCCAATCAGAACCGTGGGGCCGAACTGGCAGCCGAAGCTCTGGACTCCCTGATCAAAGATCTTGAGGCTGGATACAGCGAAGCGCTCAAGAACTACTTGGGCGTCATGGCCCGGTTTCACCAGTATTCCTGGAACAACTGCCTGCTGATTGCCTTGCAGCGCCCGGGAGCAACACGCGTTGCAGGCTTCCACGCCTGGCACAAGCTGGGCCGCTTTGTTCGCAAAGGCGAGAAGGGCATCGCGATTCTTGCCCCAGTTCTCGAAAAGCGCGAAATCAAGGATGAACGCACACCAGAACACACGCCTAAGGTTTTTCAGCAGCTTGTCGGATTCCGTACGGCATTCGTTTTCGAAAGATTATCTCGTGATTTGCGGCCGAGATTTCACGCACTCGGGTAACGCACCACACACCCCAGGGCACCCGGCGGTAGCAGCCAGTATCATCGCTCAATTTGACGGTCAATTGCAACGAAAGCGTCAGTACGCCTCGATGTCCTGCTGCCCCTGGAGGTGCCCATGGGGTTTGCTTAGGAACTCTCCGATGTACACGTCCCCTTCAAAGGAATTCAGAAGCGGGCCGTGGACACGTTTGGTGAAGAGCAGTCGCTGGCTGTTTGGGAAATAATGATGGATTAGGTCGTTGTACATTGGCCTGCACGCGTCATCCAACCCACCTGCTCCAAGCAGCGCAGGAACGTTGCTGTAGTAGGGCTTTTTTGTAGTTGCGCTTATTGGCTTGACTCGCCAGGCGTCACACACTGCGCCGTAAACATCATTCACGTGAAAGCCAGCGAGCCAGGGCATAACGGTCTCCTGCTGCTTGATGATGTCTGGATCTTCAAACGCCATCTTGTCTGAGCAGTAAACTGACAATCGCATGCCCGATATCGAGCCACTCCCTGAGAACACGCCATCGAAATATGCTTTGACGTACTGCTCTTGCCGCCCATCAATCATATCGTTGATGGTCTGAGGCAGAGCTTTTATCCCGTCGTAGTCCTCAACCTTGTCGTGGAGGATGCTCAACAGCTCGCTGCGACCGTAATTTAGGGCTACAGTCTTGCCATCCTTCAACTGATAATTGATCGAAAATACCTTGCCACCAAGGCCACCGAAGTAGCTGTGAAACCGGCCAAGAAGTGTGGTGTCGTTGCCGCCCAGCACGGATGTCAGCGCTTCATTGAAATTGGCTAGTTCCTGTTCATCGATGTTTACAAACTCCGGGAGGGGCGAGTCGAGGATCAACGAGCGGATGTGCTCGGGATATTTTTGCAGAACAGCCATCATCAAACCGCCGCTGTAAGAAATACCCATCAGATTTAGTGAGTCGAGGTGAAGGAGGCGGCGAAGGTCTTCGATGTCGCTTGCATTTTCATCCGTGTTGTAGGCGGAGAGATCAATACCTTCCTTGATCAGCTTTTCTCGACATTGTCTGACCGATGAGAGCACCGCTTCGTCTATCGAGCGATGTTCGAGGTAAGCCTCTTGAATGGCCTTTCCGTCGCCATCACACTCGAGGTTCGGCTGTGCGAAGTGCGTGCCACGTTGCTCGAATGCAATATAGTCTCGATCTTTTAGCAGCGACCTCCGAGCGATCGAAGTGACCGGATGCAACGAACTGACACCTGGACCACCGCCGGTATACAGAACAGGATCGGTGCTCTTGTCTGGGCTATTGCTCTGCACATAGATGAACGGCAGCTTGATGGTCCGGCCCTGTGGATGATTGCGATTTTCCGGTACGATCAGAAACCCGCACCAAGTTTTGTGTAGGCTGTCCGCCTTGTAGATACAGTCACTCGGTTCGATTCGAGGAACATTGCCCTGCTGTGCAACGGAGGCAACCGGCGCGATGAGAACCAAACTAAGAAAAAGAAGTCTGATCATTATTCTCTTAAGTCGCTTCTGAGGTCGGATCATCTAGATCCACGTATGCACGACAACCGCCAAATTGAATAATGCGCGTCGAAAGTGGAAGGTTAACACGAAAAGCAAAACAAATCCCCGTTCCGACGGCGGAGTCAATGCCTTAGGGAGGGGCGACGGTGCACGGGAGAGTGTTCAGATTCGAACAGGCCGATCCAAAAATGGACATGGGGGAAGTAGCGCATTCTTCCGATTGGGCAGGTTACTGTCCCCAGGGTCATGCGTGCGATTTTTCAAATTACAGCGCTGTTGCTTCGTGCAGAAGTTCGCGGAGTCAAGCTTGGAGATTAGAGAACTCCTTCGATAGCCGCAGCCACATCATCGCTCAATTCCTGGGCTCTCTGCAATGCTCCCTTTATCCTGACAATCTCCAGTTCCCGCGAGGCGATCTGGCCTGCCGGTTCGTTGTGCTGATGTGCGGCATCCAGGCTACGTTGGTGACTGGCGAGCATCCGCCTGAAGGTCGGGACAGCGCTCTTCTTGGGCTGTGCATGGGTGCATCCGAGGCAGATTAAGCCTCTGGGGCAGTGTTCGCCCGTGGGCAGAGCACAAAGATGCGTGCCCATGTCGCGCAAGTTACAGCTCGCCGCGAAGGCGGCCCACTCCTCTGCCGTCGGGTTCTTCAGGCCATCGTCGCCGTAGTGCGCGTTGTACAGACCGCGGACCGTCTTCCGGTACTCTTCGACCAGTCGGGAGGGATAGAGCTTGGCATAAATCATGACGGTATCCGGGGAGGCATGGCCGAGCAATGCCTGGATGATATGCACGGGCGTATTGTTGTTCAGATGTTCGGAGGCAAACACTCGCCGGCAGTCGTGTGGCAACAATACGAGAGGGGAGCCATCCGAGCGCCTGGATTCGGCAAGTACGGAGAGTTCACGAATACGGCTGCGAATCGTCTCTATGCCGGCAGTGCTGGGATGCCGGATGCCTTGGAGGAGGTAAGGCGCCTGTGGTCTGGGGCGCTTCTCCACCGGATTCCAATGATCACAGACCGGAACATAGGCGCTGTTATAGAAGCGCTTCACATGGCGGATGATCTCGGCCAGGACCCGGCCGAGACCGTCCCCAATCGGGATGACACGAGCGCGGTCGTACTTCGACGGCTTAATGTGCAGCAGGTAATATAGACGTCCGTCAGCGAGGGATCGCTTCAGAATGTCAAGGGTAGTAAGCTCTCTCGCTTCTTCGATGCGCAAGCCGCTCTGAACAAGGAGTTCGAGCAGTGCCCAATCCCAGAACCTATCGACCTCATCGGACCACGGATAGCCTCGGGAAGTCTTGATCTTCGGTGCGGCCACTGCCGCTGTCCAGCGCTGAAGGGCAAAGGCGCGGATTTTCGGCATCTCTCGTTCGAGATCAAGAACCGTGGCTGTAATGCGGGCACGCGTCCGCGCACGTGCCTTTTCGAAGCCATGGCCAAGAAGAGTGTGCCTGTTGACAGGAATAGTGCGTGGGGCAAATGGTGCAAATGGCGAATCTGTCTCAGTTGCCCAAGCACAAATATCGGAAAAGAACGTTTGCAGAGTGATCAGCCAGGCGTATGCTGTCGGACGCACTTCTTCTCCGGTGTCCGGTGTACGCTGGACGGCGCGGGCGCGCGCAATGGCGAAGGGTATGTAGTCGCGCACATGGCGCGGCAGGACTGCAGAGCAATGTCTCACGCTACGATGCTTTTCGTGCATGAAGCGCCAGAAGTGAGCGAGCGTGATCGATTTATGCCGCAAAGTGCGGTACTTATCGCTGACGCGGGCTTCATAGGTCTCCAGATAAAGCGTCGTGATTTCACAGAAACACTTTGGTACGCCGGCTATTTCTACTAACTCGGAGGCGGTCAGCCTCCTCCGCCGATTATGACGCGCGGAACCTCGTCGAGGGGTGCGCGCAAAAACGCCGAGTGAGCAAAGTGTTGCATCCAGCGCGTCTGTGCCATGCGACCACCGGTGATGGAGCAACTTCATATCCTCTTCTTGAATCTGTCGCACGCTATCGTAACCACGTACAAGGAGAATGCGAAGACCGTTACAGACGGCCTCATGACAGTTCCGAGCGCTCGTCCAGGTGACGCTCCTGATTGCTCTCAGGAGCAGCTGATGCTGCTCGACGAGTGGATGCTCTTCCGGCAAGCGCACAATCCACTGGTTCACATGTACATCATGCAGCCACTCAATCGACGGAACGACCATGCGCGTGGGGACAAGTACACGTGCGCCCCATGTCCAGAGCGTGGATGGGCGGCCAGTGCCAGCCTTCCACTTCGTCCAGATCCTCTTCTCGAAATCGTTCCACCGTTGCTGCAGTGTTGATCCGCTCAATCGATCCAGGGCATCAGCCAAGCGCCCGCACGCAAGTTGCAGCCGGGGCTTGTCCTGGGCGGAAAAGCGGAATCGCGTGATCAAGTTGCCGGTTGTTGAAAGCAGCTTGGCGCGGTTGTAGCGCTGGTTGGCTAACTTCTTCGCTTCTTCGAAGATGTTCATCCTTCTCTCTGATCTCCTTTTTCTCTTCGCGTTCTAACCTCATCCCCTCCGCGAAGACCCCTAGCAGAGGCGTCCCCTCCCGCCGTCAAGGGTGAAGCTCGCGCCAGCCCAAGAGCGGCTGCCCTATGACGGCTCGGTCCGCCTCTGCTCAATAGCTCTCCGCTACGAGGGGATGAGGTTGTTACCCCGCTCGTAAAGGAGAAAAGGACATGCAGAGAATCGAAAAGCAGGACATCTATACTCGAATCACGAATCAGATCGTGAGCCACCTCGAGCGCGGTGTGAGACCGTGGCTTAAGCCCTGGAATGCTGAACACGCAGCTGGTCGAATCACGCGCCCCCTCCGCTACAATGGAATGCCCTACAGCGGAATCAACGTACTCTCTCTGTGGGCCAGTGCCATGGCGCAGAACTTCGCTGGTCCGATTTGGATGACCTTCAAGCAAGCCACCGAACTTGATGGACACATCCGTAAAGGTGCAAAGGGATCGTTGGTGGTCTATGCCGATTCGATCACTCGCAAAGAGACCGACGACAAAACTGGCGACGAGATCGAGCGCGAGATACCGTTCCTCAAGGGTTACACCGTATTCAATGTCGAACAGATCGATGGGTTGCCGGCAGTCTTCTATGCGAAAGCTGCACCACAGATGGATCCAGTTGCTCGGATCGAGCGTGCAGATCGGTTCTTCGCTGTCCTTGGTGCAACTATCGGCCACGGTGGCAATCGCGCGTACTATAGCCTCACTAACGATACGATTCAGATGCCGCCGTTCGTGAGCTTCCAGGACGCCGACAGCTACTACGCAACCCTGGCCCATGAATGTACACACTGGACCAGAAGCACGAGCAGGCTCAATCGTGAGTTCGGTGGACATCGGTTCGGTAGTGACGGCTATGCCATCGAGGA
>JAJPJE010000045.1 GCA_021324365.1 Terriglobia bacterium
CACATGCAGGAACTGATCAAGCGCAACAACGTGTATATCGCGCAGCCACCGCTGTATTCGATCCGTAAAGGCAAGTCGCAGCAGTACATCAAGAATGACGCTGAGTTCGTGAAAGTGATGGTGAAGCGCGCGTCCGAAGGACTGGTGGTGCGCTACGGCGAAGGCGCGGCCAAGCTGGAAGGCACGCAACTGGCGAAGTTCATGACGACGCTGAACGAGTACATCGGCTTCTACGATAAGGTGGCAAAGCGTCTTCGGGACGACAAAGTTGCTGACCTGCTGCCTCGTATCGACCTCGCCAAGCGTGCGGATTTCGAGGGCGAAAAGAAGAGCGAGCCGAAGAAGATTGCGCAGCTGCAGAAAGAGCTGCAGAAGGTGGCCAAGGAGCGCGATTTCAAGAAAGTGGAATCGCGTTTTGAAGAAGAGCACAACCTGTGGGAAGTCGCATTCGTGAATTCGCAGGGTGCCGAGCATGTGATCGGCTGGGAACTGGCCAGCTCACCCGAGTACCGGCAGATGCTCTCGAAGTACAAGCAGATCGAGCCGTTCATGCAGCCTCCGTTCGTCATTGAGCCGAAACAGCGCGAGGACTCGAAGTCCGACCGGGCCGAACTCAGTGACGATGAGCAGGCCACACTCGACAAGGCCGAGAAGAAAGCTCCCAAAGCGGCGCCCCGTCGCAAGCACGAGATGGCGGCAGTCGAAAAGCAGAGTGCTCGTGAACTTTTCGAATTCGTGATCAACGAAGGCCGGAAGGACTACACAGTGCAGCGCTACAAAGGTCTGGGCGAGATGAGCGCCAGCCAACTCTGGGAAACGACCATGGATCCCGAGCGGCGGACTTTGTTATCTGTCAAACTCGAAGACATCGCGGAATGCGAGACTATCTTTTCAACGCTGATGGGCGAAGACGTCGAGTCGCGCCGCAAATTCATCGAAGACAATGCGCTGGATGTGAAGAACCTGGATATTTAGGACTTCCGAAAACCGAGAGAATCGCGGCGCGAATAGTCCTGTGCCGCTTTTCTTTTGCTCCTGCGCAGCCTCGCCAGATATTCAGGCCGGATGTTAGAGGACGGCGTTGGATTTCGGTTTTACCGGTGAAACTCCAATCATTACGCCCCAGACGAGCTAAATCTGCGGCATAAATAGCGCGGAGCCGTCCACGTGAAAGAACGATAGGATGAATGCAGGGACTAAGGCCTGTATCCAAAGCACGAAGACCAAACCGAAGAAAACGACGACTGCTTTCTCGCATTTTTCGATCATTGCTGGCTTACTTGAGTAACTTGGCTTACTGACTGGTTCGCTCCATTGCGATTCCGTCGCAGCTGTCACTTCGCGATAAGTGTGCGCGATTGTATACTCCGCGGGAACGTGCGGCTTGTGCTCAGGTGTGAGGCTTTTGGTCAAAAAATCAAAAGATGAATAGTGAGCGGGTACTTAGCAAATCTCCCTGCTCTGTGCCTGTGGGAGAGCATTCCTATGAAGCTTCTATACGGCGTCAACCGTGCACCTGAATCTTTTTGCTCCTGCATGAAAATTCGGGCGAGCCGACCAGCAATTTGTCGACCATTGCTTGTACTACTTCTCATGGTTGTTGCTCTCCTGGGAAGCAATGGGTTGGCGCAGCAACAGTCGAGCATCGTGGGCGATTATGCCGGAACGCTTGGGCCACTGCATCTGAAGCTGCACATCACCAGCAAGCCGGACGGCGGACTTGCGGGTACGCTGGACAGCGTGGATCAAAACGCACTCGGATTACCTTGTGAAGACTTCCACCTCGATGGCAACGCTCTCGCTTTTCGTGTTCCCAGCGTGCAGGGGAGATGGAAAGGTACTGTGACCAACGGCGGAAGCGTCTTGAACGGCACGTGGACGCAGGGCAGCGAAATGCCGCTCACATTCATCCGCGAGAATGCGAGTGCATCGAAGCGCTCCGCAGTAGATGGAGTGTGGCTCGGTGCGTTAAAGGCCGGCCCGCAAACGCTCAGAATCCAGCTGCGGATCCAGAGCGACAGCGCGGGTAAGCAAATGTGCTTCCTCGACAGTCTCGATCAGGGCGCGATGGGCTTAGGTTGCGACAATATCAAATTCGAAGGACAGAAGTTCTCGTTTGATGTTCCCGCGGTAAAAGGACACTGGGAAGGCATGCTGTCGCCGGACGGAAAGAATCTCCAGGGCACCTG
Organism: Terriglobia bacterium; assembly: GCA_021324365.1. Lineage (GTDB taxonomy): Bacteria > Acidobacteriota > Terriglobia > Terriglobales > Acidobacteriaceae > JAJPJE01. The sequence goes on from JAJPJE010000045.1 coordinate 2,190, forward strand.
GAATCAGGGCATGCCTATGCCGCTCAATTTCGAATGGCAGTCGGTAGCAGTGACGGTCAAGCCGCCGAGTGTTGATCCTGCGATGGCTCCCGTGAAGGCGGACGACCTTCAGTCGGTACTCGACCGTGATCTTGCCGAGTCTTTGAAGAGCGGCGCGCTGGCACCGGGAACCGATACGGGCGTTGCGATTGGCGTTATCGATCATGGCGTCAAGAAGGTGATGACGTACGGCGCAGCCAAGCCGGAGTCGATCTTTGAAATTGGCTCGATCACGAAGACGTTTACCGGCCTGATTCTGGCGCAGATGGTAGCGCAAGGAACCGTTAGGCTGGACGAGCCGGTTCGCGAGTTACTGCCGCCCGGCACCGTCAGTAAGCCGGATGGGAGCGAGATTACGCTGCTTGATTTGGCGACGCAGCATTCCGGATTGCCGCGCATGCCAGACAATTTCAATCCCGCAGATCCGCAGAACCCATATGCGGATTACCATCCCGCCAATCTGTATGCGTACCTCGCGAAACGCGGAGTTGGGAAGCCCGCGAATCCTGAGTTCCTGTACAGCAATCTCGGTTTCGGATTACTCGGACAGGCGCTCTCGGTTCGCGCCGGAATGTCGTATAGCGATCTTCTTCACAAGGAGATCACCGGCCCGCTCGGAATGGTTGATACCGTTGTTGTACTCTCTCCCGATCAACAGAAGCGATTCCTCGCGGGACATACGGCAGCACATCAACCGGCACATGCCTGGGATCTCGATGCGTTTGCCGGAGCCGGAGCGATCCGTTCCACCGTGAGCGATATGTTGACCTACATGGAGGCGAATCTCCATCCCGAGAAGGCGGTGAGTTCCAATGCGCGACACTACGCCGGCGCGAAGACGCTCTCCGCAGCGCTAGTGCAGTCGCACGAACTGAGAGCCGATGAGGTGCCAGGCGTAAGAATCGCGCTGGCCTGGGCGTATATCACGGACACGGGTAGCTATTGGCATAACGGAGCCACAGGTGGCTACAGCAGCTTCGCGCTGTTCGATCCCAGGGCTGACTACGGAGTCGTCGTGTTGGTGAACATGTCACTCGGCGCAAAAGGCAGTTTCGCGGAACTGATTGGTCAGCATATTGTCCAAAGGTTGACCGGCAAACCAGCAATCTCGCTGAACAACTGGCAGTAGTCCGCCTGGTTACGGCGGGGCCATTCAAAGCAGGATTTCGAAGCCATTCCAGGAAGCGCCAACGCTGCGGGCGGATTCGCTTGCCGATGGTAATGATAATTCGTTATCATTGTAAGCATGCTGGACGTACTCGTCCGAGTGGGAATCTGATGGAGCTGCGCAACACACGACAAAAGCAGGCGATCCGGGAAGCTTTTTCGGAGGCGGCCCGGCCTCTTTCACCGGAAGAAGCGCTTGCGTACGCGCAGGCACATTACAAACGGCTCGGCATTGCAACTATGTACCGGAACATCAAGGCGCTGGTGGAGGATGGCTGGCTGCTTCCCGTTGAGGTGCCGGGCCGGTCGACGCGTTACGAAGTGGCCGGGAAACGTCATCATCATCACTTCCATTGCAAAGGTTGCGACAAGGTTTTTGAAGTCGAGGGATGCGTTGCCTCGAGCAAGCCGAGGTTACCGAGAGGCTTCCGATCGACCTCGCACGAGTTCTATTTGTTCGGGCTCTGCTCCGGCTGTTCTGCACGAAATAAGCAGCACTCGAAAATATCGGACCACGGCGGTCGCGGGGAGACTTCCGTATGTTGAGTGCGCCACAGAGTCCACTGCTTTCGGTTCACAACCTGAGCGTCGGGTTTGGAAATCGCAGCGTAATCCGCGATCTCAGTTTTGAAGTAGCGGCCCGCGAGAACCTGGCGATCATCGGCCCGAACGGCGCGGGAAAGACCGTGCTGCTTCGTGCGTTACTGAACCTCGTGCCGTATCAGGGCGCGATCCGATGGGCGCAAGGAGTGCGGCTGGGCTACGTTCCGCAGAGTATTGCCGCGGACCGTCGCTTGCCGCTGCACGTCAGAGATCTGCTCAAGGCTAAAGCGGACATCCTGAAGCTGCCTGCATCGTCTATTGGTGAAGCGGTTCGCATTGTGAACCTGGCGCCGGAGCTGTTGGACACAAGAGTGGGAGTCCTCTCGGGCGGACAGTTCCAGAAGGTTCTGATCACGTTTGCGCTGCTGGGCAATCCTAATGTGCTTCTCGTGGATGAGCCGACGGCAAGCCTGGACGAACTTGCTCAGGAGCATATTTATGAGTTGTTAGAGCGATTGCGGCTCGAGCGCGGCTTGACGGTGCTGCTGGTATCGCACGATCTCAGTGTCGTCTACCAGTTCGCCACCAAGGTCTTATGCCTGGGAAGCGGAACCCCATGTTACGGGCCGCCGCGCGACATTCTGACTCCGCAAACTCTCGCTGCGGTATATTCCGCAGTGCCGAAGTTCTATCACCACGTGCACGATTCTGGTGCTCATCGTGACTAGCGCGGGCGAGGTGTACGGAATTATTCTCGCGCTGTTGTTTGCGGTAGCGGCTGGATTGGTGGGGAGCTTCGCCCTGATGAAGCGGATGCTTCTGGCCAGCGATGTGATCTCGCACGTTGCTCTGCCGGGCATCGGTCTGGCCCTGCTGTTCGGTTTCAACCCATTGCTTGGTGGCGCCGCGACATTGTTCTTAGGCACATTCTTAATTTGGCAGCTGCAGAAAAAAACGGGACTTGCGACCGAGGCGATGATCGGCGTGGTATTTGCCGGCTCGCTTGCGATTGGCGCTGCGCTGACGCCGGAAGAAGATCTGGTCGAGGCGCTGTTCGGCCGTTTTCAGACGCTTTCGTTGTTCGCATTTCTGCTCGGGGTTGCGGCCGTTGCTCTGATCATCTTCGTCATTCTCCGATATAAACAGCAGTTGCTCCTGGGACTTTTTTCGGCAGAGCTGGCTGCGGCGACATCGGTCCGCCTGAACCGGCTTGATCTGTTCTTTCTTCTGACCTTCAGCCTGACGGTGCTGGTGGGATTGCGCTTCATGGGAGCCCTGCTCGCGGGAGCGCTGGTCATTATTCCCGCGACAACCGGCCGACGGCTGACCAGCGACGTTACTCATTTCCTCATGGTCTCTTGCGGCGCGAGTGTGCTGGCAACGGGTCTTGGATTTCTGGTGAATCGCACGTTATTGCCGCACGCGAGTCTGGGACCGATTGTGGTGATCATTTCTGCGGTGCTGTTTGCGCTGAGCCTGCTGTACAGAGCATCCTGAACGTGGTGCTTAGTCTCGGCCCTACTCCTGTCTCCGACAGTAACTTACGCTCGTAACCTCCGCCTTCTGCTGCAAGTCATGCTTCCTGCCACGTTCTCTGGTCAGACCGCCAGCTCCCCCTGCAGGTCTCGTAGAGGAGAACGAAATGAAGGGGATCTTTCTATCTGCAGCTTTGCTTTGTGCAGTGTTTTTCACAACCGGAGTAGTGGCCGAGAATCCGGCCACCTCGCAGCCGGCGGCCCTCACCATCTACAACGGCAATTTCGCGCTGGTGCGCCAATACATTCCGCTGGAGCTAACCTCCGCGGTTAGCAACGTCAGCTTCACTGAGGTCTCGTCGCATCTGGAGCCGGATTCGGTGATTCTGCGCGATCCCAGCGGACAACGCTCGTTGCAGGTGCTGGAGCAGAATTATCGTGCCGACCCCGTCTCGCAGGAGCTGCTGCTCTCGTTATACGAAGGCAAGACAATCGATTTCCTTGTAAGTCCCGCCGGATCTCCGCAGCAAATCGTTAAAGGCAAGATCATCCGCAGCGGTTACGTGCCGTCGATGGTGCGCTATGGCCAGTATCAGGCACCGGCATATTCGCAGCCCATCATTGAAGTAGACGGCGTGCTGCGCTTCGGATTACCGGGTCAGCCCCTGTTTCCAGCGCTGACCGCCGACACCATCCTGAAGCCCACGCTGAACTGGCAGCTTCGAACCGACAAGCCCGGACGATTCGACGCCGAGCTGGCATACATCACCAGCGGCATGACATGGCAGGCCGACTACAACCTGATAGCTCCAGAGAAGGGTGATGTAATGGACCTGGTGGGCTGGGTGACGATAACCAACACCAGCGGACGCAGCTTTGAAAACGCCCGCATCAAACTTCTTGCGGGTGATGTCAACAAGGTCGAGAACTCCAACGAGCTTGCGATAGCTGGCAGGGCGATGAAAGAGATGCTGGCTGCCGACGCCCCCGCTCCAGCGGTTACCGAGCACACCTTCGACGAATTCCACATGTATACACTGCAGCGACCGGCGACGCTCCACGACCAGGAGACCAAGCAAGTCGAATTCGTGCGCGCGATGAATGTTGCCTCGAAGCGCCTATATGTTTATGACGGTGCGTCTGTCAATTGGAATCAGTACCGCTACTGGCAGCCTGAGCAGATTCGCAGCGATCGTGATTTCGGCACGCAGTGTAATAAAAAAGTCTGGGTCATGCAGAAGTTCGTCAATTCCGCGAAGAACGGGCTTGGCATGCCGCTCCCCAAGGGGAAGCTGCGCTTTTATCGACGCGATACCGACGGTCATTTGGAATTCACGGGCGAGAGCATGATCGATCACACCCCAAAAGATGAAACCGTGCGCGTCTACACGGGAAACGCATTTGACCTTACGGGCGAACGGAAGCGCACCGATTTCAGCATCGACACGCGGAACAACTGGATCAACGAATCGTTCGAAATCCGTGTGCGCAATCACAAGACAGAACCGGTGAACGTCATCATTGCCGAACGACTCTACCGCGGACTCAGTTGGAAGATCACTGACGAATCGCAGGCCCATACCAAGACCGATTCGCAGAAAATGGAATTTTACGTCACTGTGCAGCCGGAGGGAGAGCAGGTGGTGACCTACACGGTGCACTACACGTGGTAATGCATATTCCGCAATCCCACATCTGCCCCACGAAGGCAGATGTGGGATAGCAATTCATACCGTTCGAATATTGTCTCTGCTAATCTCTCCGCATGCGGAACTTCGATACCCTCACTGAGCGCGAGGTGATCGCGCTCGCCATTTCTCTCGAAGAAGAAGACGAACGTACCTACGCCGATTACGCCGAAGGATTACACCAGAATTTTCCTGCTTCGGCGGCAGTCTTCGATGGCATGCGCCAGGAAGAGATCGGCCATCGCCAGCGCCTGATGAAGCTTTACAAGGAAAAGTATGGTGATCATATTCCCTTCATTCGCCGTCAGGACGTGAAAGGTTTTGTCGAGCGCAGCTCGGTTTGGATGCGTGGGCCGCTGCGCCTTGAGGCAGTCCGTAAGCAAGCTGCCGCTATGGAAATCGAGAGCCGCCGTTTTTACGAACGCGCGGCTATGCGGACGCAGGATGTCAATCTACGGCGCCTGTTTGATGATCTTGCTCAGGAAGAGCGAGGTCATGAGGATCGCGCCGAGGAGTTGGAAAAAGAGAAATTGAGCGGTGGTGCACGGGAACAGGAAGCAGAAGCCAGCCGCCGCCTGTTTGTGCTGCAGATCGTTCAGCCCGGGCTTGCCGGATTGATGGATGGATCGGTCTCGACGCTTGCTCCTGTTTTCGCGGCAGCGTTCGCGACACACAAGCCGTGGGATGCGTTTGTCGTCGGACTTGCGGCATCCATTGGAGCCGGCATCAGCATGGGGTTCGCCGAAGCGCTTTCCGATGACGGCAGCCTCACCGGACGAGGTCATCCCTGGGTACGTGGGGCCATCTGCGGACTCATGACGGCTCTTGGAGGCATCGGGCACACACTACCATTCTTGATACCCGACTTCCGTGCTGCACTGACAGCGGCCGCCGTTGTTGTCATCGTTGAGCTGGGAGTCATCTCGTGGATTCGCCATCGCTACATGGAGACGCCCGCCTGGTCGGCGGCTTTGCAGGTTGGACTCGGCGGAGTGCTGGTGTTTGCAACGGGAGTGCTGATCGGAAGCTCGTAGAAGTTGGTGAAATGCGCGCCAGCCGCCAAAGCGAACGCGGCGGACTCGGGGCCGAAGCGGCCTTTACTGCGGGTTCCACAGCCGCTTCGGATAAAGCAGGTGAGTGAGGAGCGCGATTGCGACGATCGCGACGAAGACGAATACGCTGCCTTCCGGTCCCACGCTCCCGCCGGTGATCCATTTCGACCCGTTGAAATGCGGGTTGAAGAGTGTCCCCACGTTCCTGGTTCCGCTATCCGGCACGCCGTAAAAGAAACTTTCTGCCCAGTCCCATGCGGCATGTACGCCTACCGCGAACCATAGACTTCCACTTCGCCAGAGAGTGAACACGAAGACCAGGGCGACGCAGGCTGCTGCCAGCGCACCGATCCAATCCTCACCAAGATTATGCAGGTGGATGGCGCCGAATCCTGCAGAGAGCAGGATCGCGGCCGGCCAGAAGCCAATTCCTTTCGACAGCGTGTATTGCGAGTATCCGCGAAACAAGAATTCTTCTGTGATACCCACGAGGAGGAACATCACGCCCCAGAGCGACGCGTAACGCGCAATGGCCCCGCCGTGCAGCGCCACTCCGCCAAGAGAGAACCCGTGCGACCAGTGCATCAGGAGTAGAAGCAAGCTCAAGGCTGCAAATCCCACTGCGCATCCCAAGGCGAAGCGCCCTAGATTTCTCCCCCGAAATGGCAGACCGTAAACGCCCCATGGTCGCTTCTCAAGAATCGCCGCGACCACGGCGGGCACGACGGCCGCAAACAACAGGATTGTTTCGCCCGCGATTACAGTTCCCGGAGTTCCTGGCTTTGATTCCCCCCGGTGCAAGAACCTGCCAAAGGTGCTGATCGAAAGCCATGCGAGCAGAAATACAGCCGCGGCGTACAGAAGAAATCGCCAGCCGGATCGAAGGCCATTGTCGCCGATGAAGATGCTTATGATCAGTGGCTGCTGCCCGTGTCGCGGAGGAGGGGGCGTACTCTTCAGTTCAGCTTCGTTCATCGATGTCCTTGGTTATTGGAAGACGCGTATGGCTCCTGAGTGGGCCTCCTTTGATTTTGGAGGTCAGTTCAGCCGCTTCGGAGTCTCTTTTTCCATTTCCTGGTTGAGCGCAGCCAGCAACTGTTCGCGCTTTGGACTTTTCAATTCTTCCTCTAATTCTCTCAAGGCAAGCGCAACTACGTGGTAATGGTGCAGACCGGAGTATCGGGGATCCGAGCTGAGTTCCAGCCACAACTTGTGCATGAGTTGCACATCTTCATCGCGCATGCGGGGAGCATGTGGGCCGAGCAGAAATTCGTGGCGTGTGCCATTGGGTTCTACCACCTCGAGCACCAAGCGCGGCCTGGGTTCCGGCAAGCGCTCCCACGCATCGCCAGTCAACTTTCCCTGCTCCTCCGGTGTGAGCTTCGTTGACTGTCCACAGACAACACGTACGGACTCAAGCCGTTGAGCGGTCTGCATGATTGTGTCGAACACATTCACGCCTGGAACGACCAGCAGCGAGACCGGCTTGCCCTCCTTTTCGGCAACTGCCACGACCTTGGAGAACAGTTCCTGCTCGTAGGTATCGAAGACATCCTTTGCTTCCATCACCGTGCTGCCACTAAACGAATGTTCACGGGGACTGAGGCGGGCAGTCATCACAACCGCGTCCTGCTTAGTGGTGTCGGTACGATGAAGCGTATCGCGCAAGTAGTAGAGATTCCGCGGATCTCGCACCGAGACCAGCACGTTGCCGCGCCGTACCTGCAGAGTGCTGTGATCGAGTTCCGGATTGCCGTAAACACGGAACTGCTCCAACACCTCGCCCTTTCCGGCGCGCTGCCGGGCCGTATAGTGTTCCGATGCCACTAGGATTCCAAAGAAGATCAGACTGAAGCTGACGCCCGCGATGGTAGCTTCCTGCTTGGTAAACAGATTCACGACCGCGGTCGAAAAAAGAACGATCGCGATAAAGACAAGTCCGACCGGAATTTCCTTGCCTTTAATGTGGAGGTTGCCAGGAACCTTAAATTCGCGTCCTTCCACCGGCTTAAAGCGCAGCACCAGCACGGCCAGTGTCATGAAAGAAAAACTCCAGATGACACCGAACGCGTACAAAGCTGCCAGGAAATACACGTTGCCACGACTTACGACAACTGTGACTGCCTGCAGTAACGCGACAAGATTCACAACACGATATGTGGTGCCGAAACGCTTGTGCGGCTTCTGGAACCACGGAGTCATCACCCCGTCTTCCGCAAGCCGGTTCAAAACACCACTCGCGCCGATGATGGAGGTGTTGGCCGCCCCGGAAAGAATCAGGATGCCTACGAGAACAACGAAGCCCTGGAAGATCAGCTTTGCTAATTGGGGCCCGCTAACGAACATTGCGAGTCCGCTAATAAGATTGCCAAAGTAATCTGGCCGGATGTGGTCCGGAATAATCATTACTGCGAAGAACGACACGAGGGACGTGAACAGCAGGCTGTAAATGAAGATCACGAATCCGGCGCGTTCGAGGTTCTTTAGCTTCGGGCTTTCGATCTCGCGATTCACCTGCGCCAGCGTTTCTTCGCCGCTCATGGCCAGTACCGAATGCCCGAAGCCGACCAGCAGCATGATGATCGTAATATGGGCAGCACCAGTGCCGAATAGCCAACCCAGGGACTCCTTGCTGAAGGTGATGGTGTGAGGTGAGGGCAGAGGCGGCAGGTGAGCGCCTATCTTGATGATCGTGTAACAGCACCAGACAATCAGCATCACCACCATCACCGTGGTGATCTTCATGATCTTCAGTGCTTTGTCGCTCGACTCGTGAATTCCCTCGACATTTTTCCACCAGAAATAGACTGTTACTGCGATCGCAAATGCCGCAGCAAAGTAGTTGTCATTGAACTGGACAGAATGGTGCGCGTAACGAAATAGATCGTGTACGAAGCCGGCCAGGTACAAACCAGCTGCGACGGCGCTGATAGGCCCGGTAAGGATGTAGTCAAACAGCAACGCCGAAACGGAGAAGCGCGCCAGGGTGGGCCCAAGTGCTTCTTTCACGACGCGATACACGCCGCCGCGCACAAACATGGTACTCGATTCGACGTATACTGCCCGCACGGCATAGCTGAACAGCATCACCGCGAGGATGAACCACGGCGCGCTCTTGCCGATTACCTTTTCGGCATCGCCGCCCGCGTAATAGGCAGACGAGGCGAGGTCCGACAACACGATGGCCGCGACCCGCCAGAAAGAGATAAAGCTCAACATCACCGTGGTCGCGATGAAGACGGGTACTGTGTGGCGCTTCAGATTCTCGGCTGTCGTGGACATTCTTGGATTAGATAGCTTCTATTGGAGGCTAAGAACTCCGACCTGTTTCGATTAATAATAAACGCGCCGGCCTGCTCAGGCGCGAATAGCAGTCTAGAGCAGTGCTGGATAAAGTACCAACCCCTAAGCTGGCACTCAGAGCCGCAGTTTTTCGTTCAGAACAATCAGCTTTGTTGATGTCGGGTTACTGTGACCTCAGGTAAGTGTGTGTGATCCGGTCATGCCAGCAGATCTGATCCTCGTCGATGAATGCCCACAGTAAGCCCAAGCCCAGCGAAAGACACGAGAGCTGCAAGGCGGCGGCGCGGAACTTACGGGTGGTGCGCCGCACCGGCGCTGAGTCGAACGTTACCAGTCGAAGCCGCGCTAGAGACATCCCGATCGTGCGGCCGTTATGTACGAGAAACAGGTAGTTGTAGATCGCCCAAAGCGTGGCCGGGACAACGGTTAGGACAAGTAGCGCAGTGCGTTTGTCCGCGAACAGCGCTGGCCCGCAGATTTTCATCCCGATGGTGGCGAACAATGCAAAGGCTGCCAGCACCAGGATGCAATCGACAGCGCTGGAGAAGAGCCTTTGTGGGAGGGGTGCTATGTCCAGAGCCGGTTCGAGAAGATGAGGATCTATCTCTGCACTTGCCGGATCCAGTTCGATATCCGACAGGGGAGGTGGGGGCGCCGGGATATTCTCAGGTACATCGAGAATTCGTGGTGAATCCAGCACGGGTTCGGCCAACTCCACAGGATTGACAGCCGGAGCAAGGTAGTTAGTCCTTGGGAATTCGATCAGCTTGCCAACGTCCGGGGGCAGCGGCGGGACTGTTTCGTCTTCTACAACCTTCGTCGGCTGAGCGAACAATCCGGTGACATCCATAGGACGCGTGCTCGCCTGCAGGTCTGGAGCTGCGCTGCCCATGTGAGAGGGTGTCCATAACTGTGTATCCGCCAAGTTGTCCGTCGAAAAACTGGCGTCTGACTCCGCCAAACCACCCTCAGGTTGTAGAAAGACATGATTGGCGGCGGTGGATTCGAAAGAAAAGTCCAGCGAGCTCTGACCGAGTTGTTCGCGCCGCCGAGCCTTGTACTTGCTCAGCCGGGTACTCAGTTCATTTTTCCAATTGATGGGGTCGTCCGGCTTAGAACTGCGGCTGTCGGTATTCTCGATGGGAACCGTCTCGCTCATGTCTCCAGGGCCTGCGCTTCGTGCGCGTTGCAAACTCTCCGCCAACGTCGAGCTGGCAATGAGGGCAGCTTCTTCTTCCTCTTCCTCTGCTGGTGAACTGCTCGTCGAAGCGAGGCTCGAAGCAAACTGCTCTTCGCTGGGATCGTAAGAGTCGGGATCGGAAAACGCGATCCGGCGCGACACTTCGACCTCGGGCTCCGAGCAACGGCAGAGCTCGCCACAGGTCTTGCAGGCCATCGCCGATGGAAGAACGCCGAGAGTCGAAACCATCATACCCCCAGTTAAGCTTCCGGCTATTTTGTTTCCCGGTACCGGCGTGTTACCTTGCAAGTTCCCCCTGCGAAAGCACGTTGACGGACAACATGAGCGGACGTTTGGGGTTGAACCAATGGCGCGATGACCCTCCGCAGCAGAATCCTGATCGCAGCGGCCATAGTTTGTCTGGCCGCGATATTGTCAGCCTCAGGATTCGCGCAAATCACTCCGCGGCCAGCCAGCCCTCCTCCATCGGAAGAAGTTGTAATCGAAGCTGCGCAACAGGAAAAAGTCGGCGATGTGTATCACTTGCGCGGAAACGTCGTCATTACCGCCCACAACTACGTCATGCGCGCCGACGAGATTACCTACAACTCCGCCACTGGCGAGATTGAAGCCACGGGGCATCTGATCTTCGATGGCGGTCCGCACGACGAGCATATCCAGGCGACACGCGCTACGTACAATCGCATTACCGACTCAGGCAAGTTCTACAACGTCGTCGGCAGCACGGGGGCCCGATTTCGCGGCAGCCACGTGCTTCTGACGTCGTCCAACCCGTTCGCTTTCAAGGGAAAGATGGTCGAGAAGATAGGGCGTGATTTATTCATCGTCCACAATGGAACCGTGACGGATTGCCGCCTGGAAAGTCCGAAATGGACCTTTCAGACTCAGAAAGCCGTCGTACTGCTGGGCGAAAATGCGAAGCTGTACCACGCGACATTTCACTTTTTCTATATTCCGATCTTCTACTTTCCTTACACGCGGCTACCTGCGGAACGTATCGGGCGCCAGTCGGGATTCCTGATTCCAGACATCGGGCAGTCATCGTTGAAAGGAACCATCCTGGGTGACGCGTTCTACTGGGCTATTAACCGTAGTATGGATGCGACGCTGGGTGCCGAATATTACTCCGCAATAGGTTGGGCGCAGCATGGTCAATTTCGGTCACGGCTAACCCAGACCTCTTTTCTTAATGCGGACTACTTCGGCGTACTTGATCGCAACTATGGCGTAGGCGGCGTCAACCAGACCGGCGAAGAACTGCACGCAGATGGCGCGGCGCAGCTTCCCTGGGGATTCCGCGGCGTCGCCAACATCGATTACCTCAGCTCGTATCTCTTTCGCCAGACCTTCTCTGAAAGCTTCACCCAGGCGACAAACTCCGAGACGAATTCCGTCGCTTTTGCTTCTAAATCTACCGATGGGTACTTCGTCAGTTTGATGGCCTCCCGCTACCAGAACTTCCAGAGCACGGCGAAAGGAGATTCGATCACCATTCTCCACATGCCAAGCCTGGACCTCGGAAGTGCGGAGCATTCATTGGGGTCCACGCCGATCAAGTGGAGTTACGATAGCGCCCTGCAGGGCGTTTCCCGCCGTGAGCCCGGCTTCGTGACCGACAACCTTGTTGGCCGTTTTGATGTAAATCCACGCGCGGCTCTGCCCCTCCATTTTCATCAGTGGGATATTCGTCCGGAGGTCTCCGTCGACAACACCTACTACACGCAAGATCTCGTGGCCGGTTCCGGCATCGGCATTCCGGGCAGCCAGGGCGTAAATCGCAAAGCAGTAGAGGCTACAATCGAGATTAGACCGCCGGCGGTAGAGCGAATCTTCGACAAACCCCTATTCAGCCATCGCCTGAAACACGTGGTCGAGCCCCGCTTCGTGTATCGCAACGTGACGGGAGTCAACAATTTTTCGCAAATCATCCGCTTCGATGCGCGCGACATTCTGACGGACACCAACGAAGTGGAGTATTCCATCACCAACCGCCTTTACGCGAAACCCACGAAGGCTCCGAAAAATTGCGTGCCGGAAACAACGACGAATGAAATTCCCGGCAGAGGCGAGCAGGCTCTGCCGACGGCTCCACAAACCTTGCCGTCGAGCTTTGCCAAGCAACCGGAAACCAAATCGCCGTGCGGAGCAACTGCTGCCGGTCACCAGATATTCAGTTGGGAAGTCATTCAGAAGTATTTTTTGGATCCGACCTTCGGTGGCGCACTGGTTTCGGGCCAGCAGAACGTGTTCACCACAACCGCGGAATTGACGGGTATCGCTTTCCTGACGGCACCGCGCCGCTTTTCACCGGTGGTCTCCCGCATGTGGGTGGAAACCGGCCACAACACGGATGTCGAATGGCATCTCGACTACGATCCGATCAGCGGCCACATCAACGCTAGCACCGCTTATGTGACACACCATTTCAAAGACTACTTCGTCGCAGGCAGCACCGCGTATGTGCGCGTAGTAGGCGAAACGATTCCGGTGGCGCCGACGCCGCAGAACCCGAATCCGGCTCCCGCGCCGCTCGAATTCAACCAGTTTCGCTGGCTGGTAGGATACGGCAACCCCAACAAACGTGGGATCAGCGCCGCGACGAATATTGGCTTCGATGTGACAAACCAGTATTTGCAGTACGCGGCGGTGCAAAGCAGTTACAACTGGGACTGCTGTGGAATCAGCGTCGAATTCCGCCGCCTCGCCCTGGGTGCGGTGCGCAATGAGAACCAGTATCGTTTTGCATTGAGCCTGACAAACATTGGGACGTTCGGAAACTTGAGAAGGCAGGAAAGGCTGTTCTGATCTGCCTGTGTGGCGCGGACATTCCTGTCCTCGGGCCTAGCCTTCATACCTCTTCCACCAACCTCGCCAACAACGCTGTTCTGCGCACCAGTTCTGAGATCAGAACGGACTCATTTCGTGCGTGCGCCCCTTCGCCGACAGCCCCTAGGCCGTCGAGGGTTGGAATGCCCAATCCGGCGGTGAAATTGCCATCCGATCCCCCACCAACTGCGGCTTCGTCCAGGTGCCAACCGATTTCGCAAGCGATGGTCTGTGCCTTGCGAAACAGGCCTACAACTTTGTCGCTCCGTTCAAGCGGAGGGCGGTTGATCCCACCGCTGACTTCCAGCTTGCACCGTCGGTCGAACGGCTTCAGGGAATGAAACTTCTTATCGACGGCCTTCGCCTGCGAAGTTGACGTGATTCGCAAGTCAAACTCGGCCTCGGCTTCGTCCGCAACCACGTTTGTTCTCGTGCCGCCACGGATGACACCCGGGTTCACCGTGATGCCCTTTTTCAGGTCCGTGAACTTCGATATCTCGGCGACTTGTTTGGAGAGTTCGAGAATCGCGCTCGCCCCATTTTCGAAGTCGAGTCCGGCATGAGCTGCGCGTCCATTCACCTTCAGGGTGTAATCGCCGACGCCCTTGCGAGCGGTCTTCAGAGCGCCGTTCAGACCGAAGGCGGGTTCCACAACCAGTACGGCAGCGCATTTTTTGGCGATGGACTCGGTAAGCGGCCGCGAGCTTTCGCTGCCCACCTCTTCGTCCGTGACCAGCATGACCGTCACCGGCCTCGGCAGTTTCCCGCGCACGCGCTGGAGTGCCTCGATGGCAAAGATCATCTGTGCGATTCCAGATTTCATGTCGAGTACGCCAGGACCCCCAGGCGACCATCCGCTTCGCGAAAGGGCATGGTCCGTAGCGTGCCTACTTCCCAAACTGTGTCGAAATGTCCAAGCAACAAGACGGCGCGCTGGCGGCTTTCGGCGGCAAAATACACCTGCAAATGCGCACCGAATCTGGCTGCCGGATGAAACTGAACTCGTCCGCCTCTCCCGGAGAAAGCGCTTGCCAATCTCTCACCAAGCAGGTCTACTGACTTTTTGTGGTGGCTTGGTGATTCCAACTCCACCATGTGGCGGACGCTTTCGATGATGGCGCTTTGTCGCCCTTCCAAATAGCGAATCAGCTGCGTGAGTTTTCCCTCCGCGTTTTCCAGCACGCTGTTTGGCCGTTTACGGCGCGCTTCCGTTGAACTGACTGCTGGTTTTGCTGTTCTCTTCATCAGATTGCGTATAATTTCCGTTTACTTTGACACCGCCTGTTTTGCCACTACGGAAGCATCACGGCACAAAGGCTGTCTGCGAGACTCGGAACGTAAATGACTGAAACTGCGCTCAACCCCGCCAGCGCCACTGAGGCAGCCACCACTGTGCTCGATATTGTCGAGATACAGAAAATCCTGCCGCATCGCTATCCGTTCCTGCTGATCGACCGTGTCATTGAAATTCAGCGTAAGCAGCGCATTGTCGCGTTGAAAAACGTTACCGTCAATGAACCTTTTTTTGCGGGCCATTTCCCGGGATTTCCGATTATGCCAGGAGTGTTGATGGTGGAAGCGATGGCGCAGGCCGGAGGGGCGCTCCTCCTGACCGAAATCCCCGACCGCGATCACAAACTGATGGTCTTTACCGGTATCGAGCGCGCGCGTTTCCGCCGTCCGGTCACGCCGGGAGACCAGTTGAAGATCGTAGTCGATGTCCTTGCCTGGCGCAGCACTGCGGTGCGTATGCAAGGAGAAGTCTTCGTCGGAGAAAAGCTGGTCGCCGAAGCAGTAGTCACCTGCCGGCTGGTGGACAGGGAGCCGCCCGCAACCACATCGGCTCCTGAAAATAGAGAATGAGATCCGCGCGAGCCTGATGCCGATACATCCCACAGCAATTATCGATCCAGCAGCAAAGGTTCCGGAATCCTGTCATATCGGTCCATATTGCGTTGTGGGCGCCGGCGTCGAACTTGGCGACAGTTGCGAGCTGATTTCGCACGTCGTCATTCACGGCCCCACGCGCATCGGCAGCAACAATCGTATTTTTCCTTTCGCTGCTATTGGCATTGAACCGCAGGATATTTCTTACCGTGGCGAACCGACCCGCCTGGAAATTGGCAACGACAACGTTATTCGCGAGTACGTCACCATCAATCGCGGAACGAATAAGGGCGGTGGAACCACGCGCATTGGCAGTCACATCCTGATCATGGCGTACTCACACATCGGGCACGACTGCCAGATCGGCGATCATGCCATGCTGGTAAACGCTGCGACGCTTGCCGGACATGTCACGGTCGAAGAATGGGCCGTCGTAGGCGCCTTGTGCCCGGTGCACCAGTTCGTGCGCATCGGAGCGCATTCCTACATCGGCGGCGGGACTACCATCACGCAGGATGTTCTGCCTTTTTCAATGACCAGCGCAGTCCGTGATGTGCATGCCTTCAGCTTTAACAAAGTTGGACTGGAACGCCGCGGCTTCAGCAAGGAACGGATCACGCAACTGCATCATGCATACAAGATTCTCCTGGCATCGAAACTGAACACCTCGCAGGCACTGGAAAAATTGAAGAGTGAGCCGGCGCACAGCGAGGACGTGGAGTTGCTGATTCGGTTCATCGAGTCGTCAGATCGCGGCGTGATCAAATAGTTGTCAGGAGCTTGAACAACTGACAACTAGCAACTGACAACTATGAAACTCGGCCTGATAGCCGGCAACGGACGCTTTCCCTTCCTGGTACTGGAAGCCGCAAAAGCACGCGGCATGGAAGTTGTCGTCGCTGCCATCAAAGAAGAGACTTTTCCTGAGATCGAGAAGTCCGGCGCCGAGTCGGTTCACTGGTTATCTCTGGGTGAACTCTCGAAGCTGATCAAGGTGTTTCATCGCGAGGGGGTGGAGCGTGCCGTCATGGCCGGCCAGGTGAAACACACGCAGATTTTCTCCAGTATTCGGCCCGATTGGCGTCTCGCCAAACTTCTGCTTTCACTCGGAACCCGTAATACCGACTCGCTGATCGGCGGCGTTGCAAAGGTTCTGGCCGACGAAGGTATCACGCTTATCTCATCCACTGAACTGCTCGAGCCTTTGCTGGCGAAAAAGGGTACGCTGACGAAGCGGCATCCTTCCGAGCACGAAAAGAAAGATATCGTTTATGGTCGAACCGTTGCTCGTCACCTGGCACAGTACGATATTGGTCAAACGGTAATCGTTGCCGGTTCGGCTTGCGTTGCCGTCGAGGCGATGGAAGGCACGGATGCAGCGATCGAGCGTGCTGGGCACATCATGCACAGTCTCGCGGAAGGCGGAGATACCTCTACTCTGGCGCGCGACCTGGTAGTGGTAAAGGTCGCGAAGCCAAAACAGGATATGCGCTTTGACGTGCCGGTGATCGGCGTGAAGACCATTCAAACCATGAAGCGGGCGAAAGCGACTTGTCTCGCGATCGATCCCGGCAAGTGCCTGTTGATTGACGGCACCGAGATCATCACGGCTGCTAACCGCGCGGGTATCGCCATCGTCTCTGGTGACGTGGAGAAGGGCAAATGACGGAAGTGGAACGAATTGCCGACCAGATACGGCGCGCTTTTGAAGGTGATGCCTGGCACGGGCCCTCGCTGATGGAATTGCTGCCGGCAGTGAATTCAATGGTCGCCAACGCGCACCCGGTCAATAACGCGCACAGCATTTGGGAGATTGTGAACCACCTCACGGCTTGGAAAGGTGCGGTGTTGCAACGCATGAATGGGCACGCGATTGAACTCATTGGCGAACAGGATTGGCCGACGGTGCGCAACAGCACCGAGGAGGCCTGGCAAATGACGTTGCGGGACCTGCAGGCCGCCCAGAAGAAGCTCTATGACGCGGTTCTCTCGTTGCCCGAGTCGCGGCTCAACGAGCAGGTTCCGAACCGCGACCACAACATGCGCTACATGCTGCTCGGCGTGGCCCAGCACGAGCTATATCATGCCGGCCAGATTGCCGTGCTCAGAAAGGCAGCCGTTTCTTAATCTTAGTTTGTCGGAAGAGAAGATAATTCGTGTCGCAGTGATTGGTGCGGGAGCGTTTGGCAAGAATCATGCCCGGGTCTATCACGATCTACAGCAGGCCGGAGAGCCGGTCGAACTGGTCGGAATCGTGGATGCCAACCTGTCGCGTGCCCAGAGTCTCGCGGCTCAGTTCAACACCAGGGCGTTTTCAACCATCGAAGATCTGCTTCGGAATACGGACGTAGATGCCGCGTCGGTCGCGGTTCCCACGACTGCGCATCTGGCGGTCGCAAAAGCCATAATGGAATCCGGGCTCGATGCGCTTATCGAAAAGCCGATTGCTTCAACGCTGGCGGAGGCCGATGAACTAATTCGCGTGGCGAAGCAGACAGGGCGGGTCGCTCAAGTCGGCCACCTGGAACGGTTCAATCCAGCAGTTCGAGCCACGTACCCTCTATTAACAGTTCCTATGTTTTTCGAAGTGCACCGGCTGAGCATCTTCGGTCCGCGGGCGCTCGACGTGGACGTAGTGCTCGACCTGATGATTCACGATCTCGACATCGTACTTTCGTTTGTGAATTCCCCAATTCGCGAGATCCGTGCGGTGGGGCTTCCTATTCTCTCCCCAAAAGTGGACATTGCGAATGTGCGGATCGAATTCGAGTCCGGCTGTGTAGCCAACTTTACGGCCAGCCGAGTCAGCACTGAGCGGGTTCGCAAGGTCCGATTCTTTCAGCCGCGTCAATACGTTTCCGTGGACTACAGCCGGCAGGACGTCCTTGTGTTCAGTGTGAATGAGCGCGCAGGGGTGGAAGCACTGGCGCAAATGGAAAACGGCGCGCAGGGACCCCTCCCCCTTTCCGGCGCAGCGATTCTTGCCGGAGCGGGAATAGAAATCTCGAAACCCGCCATTTCTCTGCAAGAGCCATTGAAAGCCGAGCTGGTTTCCTTCCTCAGTGCGGTGCGCTCCCGCGGAAAGCCAGTCGTTTCTTTGCAGGATGGCCGGGCAGCACTCGATGTTGCTCTGCAAATCCTGCAGCACATCGAGAAGCACGGTCAGCGGGTGGGCTTAACGGCCCTTGTTGCGCATTCAGGAGTTGCGAAACTTCAGCCAGAGTGACGGGTTCCAAAGCGATCATAGTTGTGGGCGAGCGTCTCTGGTTTGGCGATGAAGGCTGCTGGCCCGTATAATCTCGTTTCCGCTTATCCCGGGTTTTGAGGTCGCACTATTTCTAATTTTTTCAACCGTTTGCAACGGGACGGAACGGTGAATCCGGCGCCCGACTCGCACCAGTGCAACAAATGCCGAATTTTCCTCCTAAGGCACTGGGGTGCATCTCGTCTCGTTCGATTCCTGACCGTGACCCTGTCCCTCCTGGGGATGCTGCCATTTTCAGCTCAAGCGCAGACTCAGCAGCAGGAGCTGGTGGCCGCAATCGAGGTTCATGGCAACCGGCGCATCCCACAGGACACGATCAAGGCCCGGATGTTCACCAAGCCAGGTGACGTTTACGACATCAACAGTATTGAACGTGACTTCAATTCTCTTTGGAACACCGGCTATTTCCAGGACATCCGCATTGAACGCGAACCGTCGGAAAAAGGCTGGATCATTCACGTCTATGTAAAGGAGAAGCCGACCATCCGCGACATTCAGTACGTCGGAATGAGCTCGGTATCTCAGTCAGACGTTCTTGATCGCTACAAGCAGGAAAAGGTAGGCCTCAGCCAGGAGAGCCAGTTCGACCCAACAAAAGTGAAGCATGCGGAAGTGGTGATCAAGGAATTGCTGTCGGAACATGGACGCCAGTTCGCCACCATCCGTACCGAGGTACGGCAGATCCCTCCGGCTTCGGTCGGTATTACCTTCTACATCAAGGAAGGTCCGAAGGTTAAGGTCGGCAAGATCAAGTTCGAAGGCAATCAGGCTCTAAACGCGCGCTACCTGCGCGCGGCGATGAAGAATCTGAAGCCGATCGGCATCCCGCACAGCATCTTCCTCGAGAATCTGTTTTCCAAGACTTACGACGCCAGCAAGCTGGAAGAGGACAGCGAACGCGTTCGCGATGCGATGCAGCAAAAAGGCTACTTCAAGGCGGTTGTCCAGGATCCGAAAACAAATACTCGCGACACCAGCGGCATCAAGTGGTACTTGCCGTTTAAGGTGAGCCACGGCAAAGTCGTCGACATTACGATGCCGGTAGCCGAAGGCGATCAGTACCGTCTGGGCAGCATAAAGTTCACCGGCAGCAAGGTCGTAACCGATCAGGCAGCCCTCAGAAAACTCTTTCCTATCAAGGACGGCGATATTTTCGATATTGCCTTGATGCGTAAAGGTTTGGAGAACCTACGAAAGGCTTACGGGGAGCTTGGCTACATCAACTTCAGCTCGGTTCCGAACACGAACATTGATGAACCGAAGAAGCTCATAAACCTGGAAATTGATATTGACGAAGGTGCGCAATTCTTCGTGCGTCGCATCGAGTTCAAGGGAAACACTACCACCCGTGACAAAGTGATCCGCCGTGAGTTGGTTCTGGAAGAAGGGAATGTCTACAACTCCCGGCTATGGGAGCTCAGCCTGTTACGGCTGAACCAACTTGGATATTTCGAAAACCTGAAAGTGGATCAGGATTCCGAGCTGAAGACCAACAACCAGGATCACACCGTCGATATCACCCTGAAGGTCAAAGAAAAGGGCAAGAACAGCATTGGTCTGAATGGCGGCGTGAGCGGTTTGGCAGGGTCGTTCATTGGCCTGAGTTACCAGACGAATAACTTCCTCGGGTTGGGCGAGACTCTTGGCGTAAATCTCTCCTACGGCCAATTCGAGCGCAACCTCTCGTTCAGCTTCACGCAGCCTTATCTTTTTGACCGTCCCCTGCAGCTCGGATTCACAGTCTTCAACACCAAGTACGACTACAACCAGTTGCAACAGTTAAGCGCCGTTTATAACCAGCAGGTCAATTTGCCCGATTCTATCCAGCAGACCCTGCAAAACTTCAGCCAGACCAGCACCGGCTTCAGTGTTTCGCTGAGCTATCCGATCAGACGCTCCTTTAAGCGCATCGGCATCAGCTATGCGTTGAACACCACATCAATGCAAGTGTTCAGCGATTTCTCGCGCCTGTATTTCGAGCAGTTGAATTTCAGTAATGTGTCTGGCCCGAATGCACTGAATGGAATCATCACCAGCCAGATCACGCCAAATTTCAGCTTCAATAACATTAACAACCCGGTGCATCCGACAGCGGGCCACAGTCTAACCGTAGCTGCGCAGATTGCCGGTTTGGGTGGAACCGTCGCCGATGTGATGCCCCTGGTGGAATACAAACAGTGGATCCCGATGAAAGGCATTCATCACAACCGAGAGGGGAAGCAGGCGCTCGGTTTCCGTATACAGGGCTCGTTCCTCTCCGGCTACGCCGGCAAGGTAGCGCCTCCGTTCCAGCGCTTCTATATGGGTGGTGATACCGACATTCGCGGATTCGATATCCGTTCGATTTCGCCAGTTGCGTTCTTCGTACAAACGGCATCGATCCCGGTGGTGAATCCTGACGATCCGTGCATAGCCAACACGGCGATCCCGTGCACCGGAGTCCCCAAGGATCCGAATAACCCGCGGCGTGGTGTCTGGAACGTCCCCGTGCCGGTTTATCGGATCATTTTCCCGGGCGGCGACACCAGCCTGATCACCAACTTGGAATATCACATCCCGATCGCCGGCCCGGTAACGCTGGCGCCCTTCGTCGACACAGGTTTGGACATGGTGTTGCGGCCTTCGCAATTACAGGTTAACCAACAGCAGCTCAACTTGCTTAACAATACTGCATACGGTTGCCCCACGCTCGACCGCAACTTCAATTGCGTGAGCACCAGCAGCCAGCAGTTCTCGCCCAATGTGCAAATCATTGGAGGCACCAACTATCAGCCGCGTATGTCCACCGGTCTGGAGCTGCAGGTCATTATGCCGATCGTAAATGCGCCGTTCCGCATTTATTACGCATACAACCCGCTCCGCCTGAACGAATTCATCGGCACGCCAAGCCTGATTTCCAGAAGCATGTTCCCGGCAGGAAGCGCCGGTGACGTGACATACCAGCGCGCGGTTCAGTCCTTCGTACCCGGATACGCTCTAAAGGAACCGAAGAAGACCTTCCGCTTCACGGTGGCGACGACCTTCTAAACCTCTGTCGAGTTCTGAACATGAACGGGCGTATTCGGCGAGCTTACAATAATGGATTCCCGCCATGATTGCCGCCCCTCCTAAGCCGGACGATACGCAGATGACGCAGGAGAAATTCAGCCTCCGGCAACGCCTGCTGCTGTCCGTGATCACCTGGGCTGCCTATCTTGCCGTTCGGTTCATCGGTCCAACGTTGCGCTTCAACATTTCATTGGAGGAGGGCGGGCCGCCCGATCTGAATTTCAAGCCGACAGTGTTTGTTTTCTGGCATCGTTGCATTCTGCCCGCATGCTATTGCTTCCGGCATCGCAACATCGCGGTCATGACAAGCAGCAGCTTCGACGGCGAATACATTGCCCGCATCATTGAGAAATTCGGATATCGAGCCGTTCGCGGATCCAGCACGCGCGGCGGGGTCCGTGCCCTGTTAGGCATGCATACAGAAATCGAAGAAGGACGTTCCGTCGCTTTTACGATCGACGGTCCTCTCGGACCTCTTTATGTAGCCAAGCCAGGTCCAGTGCTGTTAGCCCGCAACACGGGGGTGCCGATCTGCGCTTTCTACACGGCTCCGGAACGCGCGTGGGTTCTGAATTCGTGGGATCGCATGCTGATTCCTAAACCGTTCTCGCGCGTTTCTGTCCGTCTCGGGCGGTACATCGACGTAACGCCCAATGCCAGCCGTGAACAACTGGATCAACTGCATGCGGCAATGCAGGCGGCCTTGGAAAAGGCGCAAGCCGAAGCGGAAGCAGCCTTCCGCACTCCTGCGAGTTGACACGCGCACCCAGCGGAATTTAGAGTCAACTCTCATTTCGCCTGACTTCGGCGAATGTTCTTTTCCATCTTCGGTTCGTGCGCTCTGCAAAAGAGCTGGGAAGCGGGTGAAAATCCCGCGCTGCCGCGCAACTGTAAGCGACCGGAGCATTGTCTCCGAAACCGGCTGGTCACTGTGATTCCACGGGAAGGCCAGTCGAGAGATCTATGTCGCAAGCCAGGAGACCGGTGCGAATCGCCAACGTCAACGCCTTTCGCGTGAAAAGGGAGGACGCATGCGCTGGTTGCGCACTGTATCAGCATTTCTCATTCTTGGTAGCTGTGTTTGGGCCGCCGATCTTACCGTCAAAGTCAGCGATCCGCAGGCGGCAGTCGTACGCGGTGCCCGGGTTACGCTATACCGTTCAGGGTCGCAGACGCCGATTGCCATCCAGGATACTTCTGCGGAAGGTCTCGCGCGCTTCAGCGGAATCGCCGACGGCACGTACGACATCCAGGTGCTTGCGGTCGGGTTTGCTCCGTCGAAGCTAACCACGAACCTTCCCGGAGAGGCCGCATTAAGCGTGATCTTGCCGGTTACGGCCGAGACGCGCAGCGTAGTCGTCAGCGCTTCCCGAACGCCATTGCCGGAAGATCAGAGCGGCGCACAAACCGCGAGCCTGACCGGCTCGCAAATCCAATTGTTGAATCCTACCGCCGAAGTGGATGCCTTGCGTTTCCTGCCAGGTGTCGTTGTCGGACAGAACGGTCGCACCGGAAGCCTGTCCTCGCTGTTCGTGCGCGGCGGCAACTCGAATTACAACAAGGTGATCATCGATGGTGTCACGGTTAATGAAGACGGCGGCACCTTCGACTTTGGCGTCGTGCCGACGCAACAGATGGACCGTCTCGAACTGGTGCGCGGCGCAGACAGCACACTCTACGGGTCCGACGCGATGACCAGCGTCGTACAGACGTGGACCCGCACTGGCAGCACACGGACTCCGGAGCTCGAATTCGGCGCTGACGGCGGCAACTTCGGCACGGCAAACGGATACGCGTCGCTTTCCGGCGCGAGAGGCCGATTAGATTACAACGTATTTGCCGACCAGTTCAACACGCAGGGGCAGGGGGTCAACGACAGGTACGGCAACTCGTCTCAAGGCGCGAATCTCGGAGTCACGATCACGCCCAAGGTGTTCTTCCGCTTCCGCACTCGCCACTCGAACAACTACACGGGCGTGCAATCATTCTGGAATTTCAACGGGCAACCGTATATCCCGCCGGACACAGATCAGCGTGCACATCAGAACAACTTTCTGGCAAGCAGCGAGTTCACGGTGCAGAGTTCGCCACATTGGCAGCATCGGCTCTGGGGATTCGAATACAACCACAAGCGCACGAATCAAGACACGTTCATGGATCCCGGCCGTGTCTCGCCGCTCTTCGGACCAATAGACTTCCCCTTCGACAGTGTGGCCGATCTGAATCGCGCGGGACTCGAGTACCAGGGTGACTGGAGTCCGCAGAGTTGGGCACACACGACGGTCGGTTATCGCTTCGAAGACGAGAACGGCTTTGTTGGCGACCTGACAGCGCTGCCGCTCAGCCATGGTTTGCGCCGCAATCAATCGGTGTATGGGCAGGAGGCAGTGTCCCTCGGCCGGCTGTCACTCATCGCTGGCGTGCGCTTCGAACACAACACCAGCTTCGGTAACAAGGGCGTGCCGCGCGTTGCGGCCAGTTACTTAGTTCGGCGCGGAAACGACCGGCTGGCGGGAACTCGACTGCGTTTTTCGTATGCCCAGGGAATCCTCGAGCCGACGCTGGAAGAATCGTTCGGCGTGGGAGGCTTTGACATCATTCCCAACCCGAATCTCAAGGCGGAGCAGAATCGCGCTTTCGAAGCCGGTTTCGATCAGAGTTTTGGCACGCGCGGGCGGTATGCGCTGTCCGGAACCTACTTTAATAATCTATTTACGAACCAGATTGACTTCAGCTTCGATCCGACGACATTCATTTCGCAGTATGTGAACGTCAACAAGGCGCTCGCGCATGGCGCCGAGTTGGAATTTCACGCAAGGCCTCTTACACGGGTATCAATAGACGGCGGGTACACCTATCTCTCGACACAAATTCTTGACCAACCATTTGCCACTGATCCTCTACTTCAGCCCGGTCGTCCGCTGCTGCGACGCCCGAAGCACTCAGGCAACCTGCTGGTGCAGTATCTCGGATCGCGTTGGGGTGGAACTCTGGGAGCGACAGCAGTCGGGCGTCGTCCCGATTCCGATTTTGAGGGGCTACTGCCTCCCGTCACGTACGCTGCTGGATATGGACGCGTCGACCTCGGCGGCTGGTACGAAGTTACCCATCGAGTGACCGCATATGCAAATATCTTCAACGTAACGGATCGCAAATATGATGAGGCAGCGGGTTATCCGGCTCTCCACACGAATTTCCGCGCAGGATTGCGTTTTCGCGTGGGAGGCGATTGACGTCTAACCAGAAATGAGCCATCTGCGGATCCGACAGAAGCTCGCGAACATGCATGAACGCGGGCTTCTGCTGAAGACCCTGATCGTCAGCCTGGTTGTTATCGTCACAAATGTAGTTGGCAATTACGCGCTCACCCTGGGTATGCGGCAAGTGGGAGTAGTTGAAAGCTGGTCGCCCTTGCCGTATATCCGCGCGTTCGCCCATCCGTGGGTCGGAATCGGCGTAGCGTTTATGGTGGGCTGGCTGGTATCGCGCCTGGCGCTGCTCAGTTGGGCCGACCTCAGCTACGTTCTCCCGATCACATCATTTTCTTACGCACTCAGTGCACTGGCAGGCGCACTCTATCTCCATGAGAAAGTTACCGAGAGGGAATGGGCCGGCGTTTCGCTGATCACTCTCGGGGTGGTGTTGGTTGCGCTCACCTATCCGGAGACCACAGAAATCGCGGAGGAACCGTGATCGCGCTGCTCGTGGCGCTGGTTGTGATCCCCGGAACAGTTGGTGATCTGCTGAACAGCGCTGGAATGAAACGTCACGGTGAGATCACCGACTGGACTCCGCGGGGATTGTTGCTCACCGGACGCGACCTCGTTCACAACTGGTACATCATGATTGGCATCCCAGCCATGGCCGTTTCCTTTTTTGCGCTGATGGCGCTGTTTTCCGCCACTCCGCTTAGCTTCGCCGCGCCGATCACTGCCAGCAGTTACATCCTGGAAACTGCGCTCGCAAAATACATTCTCAAAGAAGAGGTAGATTGGCGACGCTGGGTGGGTGCGGCACTGGTTGGGGTTGGTGTCTTTTTACTGTCGGTCTGATACCTGATTGTTCGACTTCTTAAAAAACGGCGCTTTCATCGCCATCATCGCGCATGGCTTAATCGGTATTTCGCTGGTCTGGGATAAGGTGCTGCTGAAGCGCCCCGGCACAAAAAACCTGTTCAGCTACATCTTCTGGCTCGGAGCCATCAGCATCTTTGGCTTGCTGCTAATCCCATTCGGCTACAAAACGCCATCGGTAACTGTCGTCTCAATTGCGTTCCTCGCAGGAGTGCTGGACCTTGTAGGATCGTTCTTCTATTACGCTGCGCTAAAGAGAGGTGAGGCTTCCGAGACTCTCGCCGTCATGGGAGGCTTTTCTCCGGTTGCGACCGTCGCTATCGGATTCGCACTCCTTTCCCAGCAGATGACTGCAAGCGAGCTGATGGGATTCGCCCTCATGACCGGTGGCGGTTTCTTCATGTTCTTTTCGGAAAAGTTGCCGCTGAAGAAACTGCTCCCGCCGGTGCTGCTGGCCTGCGGCTTAATGGGCCTGGTGAACGTCATGGAAAAAGTGGTCTACAACCAGACAAACTTTGTCAGCGGATACGTGTGGTTTACGATAGGAACCTTCATCGGTTCGGTATCTTTGTTGATCGTGCCTTCTTGGCGTCACCAGATTTTGGCCGAGTCGGGCCAGGACGAGCCTCGCAACAGATTCTGGTACTTTGTGAATCGATTCACGGCGGGGGTTGGTTCGTTCCTTGTCTTCTTTGCGATCAGCCGCACCAATCCCGCGATTGTCGATTCCATCTCAGGAGTGCGGTACGCAATCATCTTTATTGGCGCGTTACTGCTGACGAAGTTTCGTCCTCAATGGTTGTCTGAGGACTTCAGTGGTTGGCAACTGCTTACCAAGTTCATTGGCACTGCGTTGGTGGTAGCGGGGCTGGTGCTGGTCGGACTCAGTGGACATCATCAGATTGGAGGCGCGGGGCCCGCAGGGCTGATCCTCCCACCTTGTCTTACGCGCCGCGTCCTTCGCATGCATTGAAGGTCTGAGAGTAGGCTCGAAATTTCTTGCATTGTCGTTGCTTCCCGCACACAATTCGGCCCTCTTCGATGATGACCTATGGAAAGGCAGAGCGGTCATTGCCTCGATCTCTAGCCTGGGTTCTGGTGCTGCTGGGGCTGTCGGTTTTCATCAACTACATCGATCGTGGAAGTCTTTCGATCGCAGCGCCGTCGCTAAAAGATGAACTGAAGATCACGCCCGAGCAGTTGGGTTTTCTGCTCTCTGCCTTCTTTTGGACGTACGCCTGTTTGCAGCCGGTATACGGCTGGCTGGTCGACCGGGTTAATGTTTACTGGCTGCTCGCCGGCGGTTTCGGAGTGTGGTCGGCAGCAACAGCAGCAACGGGATTCATCCGTACCTTTTCTGCGCTGTGCGCATTACGCCTGCTGGTCGGAATCGGCGAAGCCGTCTCGTACCCGGCCTATTCGAAAATCATCGCGCTGAACTATCCGGAAGAGCATCGAGGTCTGGCGAATTCGGTCATTGCATCGGGGCTGTGCTTAGGACCTGGATTCGGCATGTTGCTGGGGGGGATGATGATCGCGCGCGTGGGTTGGCGAGAGTACTTCATTCTGCTCGGCTCATTAAGCCTGATCTGGATTCCTGCATGGATGAAGTGGAGGCCAGCCGGTAGTATACCCCGCGTCGAAGATGCACACGGTCTGCCACGGTTGCGTGAATTCCTTGTGTTGCGTTCCGCATGGGGAACCTGCATTGGCCTGTGGTGCATTAATTATGTCAACTATTTTCTTTTGACCTGGCTGCCGTATTACCTCGTTAATGAACGCCACTTCTCTCTGACCAGAATGGCGAAGGTCGGGGCGGCTGGATACCTCGTGAGTGCCTGTTGCTCCACGCTGTGCGGATGGCTGTCGGACCGGTGGGTCAGGGCGGGCGGAACTCCGACCGTAGTCCGTAAGACGTTCACAGGTGGCTCAATCGGGGTGTGCGGAATTGTCCTTGGACTTTGCCCGCTTGCCGGGCAATCGACGTGCGTGCTGCTGCTCATCCTGGGAATGGCTTTGTTTGGCGCAACCAGCTCCAATGTTTATGCGATCACGCAGAGGCTCGCAGGACCTCAAGCGGCGGGCAGGTGGACTGGTTTCCAGAATGGTTTTGGAAATCTTGCCGGCGTCGTGGTGCCTGTCGTAACGGGGTTCGCCGTCAGCCGCACCGGACATTTCCTGGCTGCGTTTGCTGCTTTGACCGCGGTAGCGATTGCCGGCGCCGCAACGTGGATTTTCCTCGTCGGTCCGATTGAACCGGTGGCCTGGGGCCGGAAAATACAACCAGCGACGGATTTTGCTGGCCGAAGTGCCTGAACACGCATCCTGGAGATCTCTCAAATGAGGCTATTTTTCCCGCTTTTGCACGTTCTTCGCCATCTCCCTATAATCGCTAACGATTTTGCTCACCCCCCGTCTAAGTCCTTGCAAGCCAGAAGATAACTTCTGGTGAGCACGCAGAAGCCACGAAGCGCACTTCCAAGGCGCGATGGGCGCGGCGATCTAGAGATCGCCGGCAGAGGATAAGGTGAGCGGGATCATGCTGGCCGAGACAATGGCGGTTCCCTTGTCGGTTGGCGCACCCAAAGCCGCAGGGCATAATGTGCAACCCCACTCCCCCAATGACAAGTGTTCGTCCTGGAGACCGATGCTCGTGCAACGACAAGGCCGTATCGACGACACCGCGCTGATACGCCAGGCACAGCAGGGCGACCGTGTTGCGTTTGAAGAACTGGTGCGGCAGTACGATCGGGCAGTTCTTCGACTGGCAATGAATCTGACGGGTTCGCCCGACGACGCGCAGGACATCTACCAGGATGCGTTTCTGAAGGCTTATCGCAGCCTTGGTAACTTTCGCTTCGAGTGCTCCTTCTACACCTGGCTGTACCGGATCGTGACGAATTTGTGTCTCGATCATCTGCGGAAGCGGCAGGTACGGAAAGAAGACGCGCCGGTTGTTAAGGATTCGGACGGCGAAGAGTTCAACCTGCTCGATCAGGTTGCCGATGGACGGCCGACGCACGATCCGGAGCGCGATCTGCTGCGCCGCGAGTTGGGCACGAAGATCGGCGTGGCGCTCACGAAGCTTACGGTCCGTGAACGCATGGTTTTCGAACTGAAACACTATCAGGGACTGAAGCTGCGCACGATTGGCGAGATTTTGAACACGACAGAAGAAACAGCCAAAAACACGCTGTTTCGGGCAACACAGAAGTTGCGAATGGCACTGGCGGAGATGAGGTAAGTATGAATTGCGAATGGGTCAAGGCAAACATCACGCTCTATACGTACGATGAGCTGGCGGACGACGCGCGCATCGAGCTGGAGCAGCACGTTCAGCGCTGCGGCGATTGCGCGAACGAGCTGAAGTCCATGCAGGACTTTCGCGAGCAGATGTCGGCAGCACCGCGCCTGGAGCCCTCTCCCAGCTTTCTCGCCGCCTCGCGGATGCGTTTGCAGGAGGCCTTGGAAACCACGGAGCAAGAGCGACGATGGCGGCGCTTATTCTTCGATCCGGCGGCCTGGCTGCGGCAGATGAAATTCAATCCGGCACTGGCAGCCGTACTGCTGATCATCGGATTCGTTGGCGGCGGTATTACGGCATATCAGATGGGACGCAACACGATCGCTCCAAACGGTCCCATCACAAAAGGCCTTGAACCCCCACAGAACGGAGCGCAGGCTCCGGACGCAATGTCGATTGCTGGTATTCGCGCCATCACGCAGGATCCGAATTCCAACAAAGTTGAGATCAAGTACGACGCGCTGCAGCCGCAGACCGTAGAGGGCAGCCTGAACGATGCGCGTATCCAGCAGTTGCTGCTGTTTGCGGCACGAAACAACAATTCCGGAGTGCGCCAGGATTCGATTGACCTGCTCACACAGCGGCCGCAGGATGCCGCCATTCGTGAGGCGCTGGTTTCGGCGCTGCGCTACGATACCAACCCCGGTGTGCGTATCAAATCGCTTGATGCGCTGGGTCCGTATGTCAAGAACGATGTCAGCGTGCGCGACGCGATGATCGAAGCCGTGCTGCACGACACGAATCCAGGTGTTCGCGCCGAGGCTCTGCACATGCTGCAGCCAGTGAAAGCGGACAGCAGCGTGCGCATGGCCTTGCAGTATCTGGCAGACAAGGACAAGGATACGTACATTCGGCGGCAATCGCGCAACATGCTGAACACATTGCCGGAAATCGATTGAGGAAGTTCTGCGGTATCAGCCGCAGAGGAACGAAGAATCTGAGGGGAATACAAGAAGTCTGGTGGGAGTCAGGAGCTAACTTGAAACTAACAAACAAACTCGCGGCAGTTATGGCTTTGGCGGCGCTGGCCGTCTCGGTGCCGGCGCTGGCGCAACAATCCCGGGTCTATCGTGAAGGCAATGCCTGGGTCGAAGAGGTGTCCGGAACTATCACCGACGCAAAGCAACTCCGAGTGCAGACCGATGTGGGCTCTATCGAAGTGCAGGGTGGCAATCAGAACCAGATTCAATATGTCATCAAAAAACGTTCCTACACTGGTTCTGAAGAGGACGCCCGTCATAACTTCGAGCGCTTCCGCATCACGGCAAACCGGCGCGGAGACGTAGCTACGTTTGAGGGCAATTCCGAAGGCGGCAATCATCGGATGAATGCCGATTTCAACCTCATTGTGCCCCGTGACCTCACCAACGTGCGAATCGAAACCGACGGCGGCTCAGTCAACATCCGCAACATTGCCGGAGCGGTTTCCACGGAAACCGGTGGCGGTGCGATTTCTCTTGATCAGCTTGGTGGGGCCACAACTGCCGAGACAGGCGGCGGCGCCATTAGCGTTGGCACAACCTGGAACGATCTGCATCTGCAGACCGGAGGCGGAGCCATAAGCGTGAATTCTGTGAAAGGACGCCTCACCGCATCAACCGGTGGCGGATCCATTTCGATCGGCTCGGCGAATGATGTCTCTGCTCAAACCGGCGGCGGCAGCATTTCTGTCAGCCAATGCAATGGCGATTTGAAAGCCGAAACCGGCGGTGGCAGCCTTTCTATCAATGACGTGGGTGGTCGAGCCACGATGGAAACCGGCGGCGGAAGCATCAAGTTGTCGGGCGCAAAAGGTCCCGTTCGGGCTGAAACGGGCGGCGGCAGCATCGAGCTCTACAAGTTGATGCAGGGCGCCAATGCGCAGACTGGCGCTGGCACGATCACGGCTGAGTTTCTTGGCAATAACGGCGGGCCTTCGCATCTCGAGACGTCGACAGGCGATGTGATTGTGTATCTTTCGCCGGATATGCACGTTACCGTACATGCGACGATCGAAACGGCGATGGGACACAAGATCCGCTCCGACTTTTCCGAGTTGAAGATCAGGTCCGAAGGCGAAGGCTACGGACCCAAGACGTACTACGCGGATGGCAGCTTGAACGGTGGTGGACCTGAACTGAAAGTGGTCACGAACCTGGGAAATATCGAATTCAGAAAGGCAGGAAAGTAGTGATACGGGGTGGGAAATCTCACGCCGCTTTTGCGGACGTGGGGAACCGAGCTGTGCGGGCTGGGGGGAATTCACCCAAGGACACCTTTATGCGGACCGCAGTTTTCATCAATGTTCTGATCCTGATTATCGCAGCTTTCGCGCTGGCGCAGGTTGTACCCCCGGCGCCAGTTGTCCCAGCTTCGCCTGCAAGGCCGGTCGCACCAGCGGTTGCCGATGTTCCATCGCCTGCTGCCACGCCTTCTGTACCGGCGGTTCCATCGGTCCCGGCGATGCCGGTATATCAGATCGCACAAGAAACTCCACCTACGCCGTCAACTCCGGCGACTCCGGCTACGCCTCCGACTCCGCCAACTCCGCCAACGCCGGCCCGGAGTTCGGGATCATATCTAGGGATTAATCCAGACGATGTCACGCCTGAAAGCATGGGTCGGCTGAAGTTATCGCAGGCGCGGGGAGTGGAAATCGACACGGTTGACCAGGATAGTCCCGCGGGTAAAGCGGGACTTCGGCAACACGACGTGATCCTCTCCTTTAATGGACAGGCAGTGAACAACTCCAGCGACTTGAGACGATTCATCCGGCGAACGTCTCCGGGACAGAATGTGACACTGGGGATCAGCCGCGATGGGCAAATGCAGAACGTGCAGGTGCAACTCGCCAATCGTGAGAACGCGTTCAACTTTCATTTCGAGCCCCTTCACATACCGCCCATCAACATCCCTGAGCCGCCAATCGTGAACATGCTGCAGCGCCGGAACGGCCTCACGCTCGAGTCAGTGTCCGGACAGCTGGCACAATATTTCGGCTGCAAGAACGGACATTGCGTTCTGGTGCGTTCAGTCGATCGCGGCAGCAATGCCGAAGCAGCAGGATTCAAAGCAGGGGACGTAATCGTGGCGACGGGTAACTCTTCGGTGGACAACGTCGCCGACCTGAATCGTGCTTTTCACCAGGGCGGCAAAGTGAATGTGAAAGTCCTGCGCGACCGTCGCGAGCAAACGCTCACCTTCAATGTTCCCGACCGCTCGCGCAGTGATGCCAGTACTTTCCAGTCGCCGGATTTCAGCGGACTGCAACAGCAATTGGCCGAGCTGCGCCCGCAAATCGAGCGGGAAACGCAGCGAGCCCAGGAAGAGATGCAGCGCGCCATGGAACTGCACCGAAAAGAACTGGAAAATTTCAATTCCGAGTGGGTGAAGGCTGAAATGGAACGGCTGAAGCCGCAAATGGAACGAGAAATCGCCCGTGCGCAGCGAGAAGCTCAGCGTGCGATGGAGCTGAAACAGAAAGACCTGCAGAAGCAGATGGAGCAGATGCGCAAAGAGTTGGAGAAATCTCTGCAGGACCTGAAGACACAACAGCAGGATTATCAGAATCAGTCGCAGTAGGCATTGCGGCAGCACGACAATGAGGAGTTTGGCTTGTCGGCAGCTTTGCTGCGTTTTGTTTTTAACTACCAAATTATTCAATTCCCCAATCACCAATGGCTTCGTTTGACATTGCCGAACACCTTCCCTAACCTTCTTTCGAGACCAACATGAAGGTTTTCGTCATTGGAAGCGGCGGGCGTGAACACGCCATCGTGTGGAAACTGCGCCAGAGTTCTCGTGTCACACAGATTTTCTGCGCTCCTGGAAATGGCGGGATTTGCGACGAGGCCGAATGCGTTTCCGTGGACGTAAAGAATCTCGACGGACTGGTGCAGGCTGCCAGCCGCATTCAACCAGACCTTACCGTGGTTGGCCCGGAAGTTCCGCTGGCACTCGGAGTGGTTGATGAATTTTGCCGCCGTGGTTTGCGCATATTCGGCCCCACCGCCGCCGCGGCGCGACTCGAATCGAGCAAGATCTTCGCCAAGGAATTCATGCAGCGGAATCGAATTCCAACGGCCCACTTCGCGATCTGCACTACTCCTGACGAAATCAAAGATGCGCTGCCACACTTCGGCACTCCGATTGTGGTGAAGGCAGACGGGCTCGCTGCGGGGAAAGGTGTTGTAATCGCACACAGTCGCGAAGAAGCCAGCGCCGTTGCCAACCAGATGCTTGCCGGCAAGATGCTCGGCGAGGCCGGAACGCGCGTGGTGCTGGAACAATATCTCGAAGGGGAGGAGCTTTCTTTTCTTGTTGTCAGCGATGGAGAGCGCGTTGTGCCGCTGGTCGCCGCGCAGGATCACAAGCGTGTGGGCGACAACGACACTGGCCCCAACACCGGCGGCATGGGGGCCTACTCGACGCCGAAGATTGTCGATCCGCAAATGCGTGACTGGCTGCTGACGCATGTGGCGCGTCCGGTGGTAAATGCAATGCACGAGGAAGGGACGCCGTTCACCGGGATCCTATATTGCGGATTGATGATGACGGCCAAGGGTCCCATGGTGCTGGAGTTCAACTGCCGGTTTGGTGACCCGGAGACGCAACCGATCCTCATGCGCC
Organism: Terriglobia bacterium; assembly: GCA_021324365.1. Classification (GTDB taxonomy): domain Bacteria; phylum Acidobacteriota; class Terriglobia; order Terriglobales; family Acidobacteriaceae; genus JAJPJE01. Next base: position 35,669 of record JAJPJE010000045.1, read on the forward strand.
TCGAAAGCGACCTCCTTGGTGCATTTATGGCATCCGCCGAAGGCCGGATCAGCGAGGGAGACTTCCACTGGTCGAACGATTCCACGGTTTGCGTGGTGCTGGCATCGCGTGGCTATCCGAATACGCCGGAGACCGGAAAGCCGATCTCCGGTATTGCCGACGCCGAGAAGATCGAGGGCGTCAAGGTGTTCCATGCGGGGACACGCAAAGAGAACGGCACCTACTTCACAAGTGGCGGCCGCGTACTGGGTGTAACGGCTTGCGGTTCGGACCTGAAAACGGCGGTTCTGCGGGTGTACGAGGCCGTAAGCAAGATCCACTTCGACGGCATGCATTACCGCAAAGACATCGCCAGCCGCGGCCTGAAGTAGCGCACTCGACAGCTTCCAAAATAATTGTTCTCAACCGCAATCCCTATCAAGCGGCCGGGGAATGTTCGTTGCATCCTGCAGTTGAGTCGACATGAGACCGGTTTCTACTCCAGCTCAGAAAGCGCTGTGGTTTATAGAGAGCCACTTTGCCGAGAACATCACGCTCGATGATGTTGCAGCATGCGCGGGTGTTTCGCGCTTTCACCTGGCGCGCGCATTTGAAAGCAGCATGGGCTGCTCCGCGATTCGCTATATGCGCGAGAGGCGGCTGACAGAAGCGGCGCGGCGGCTGGCAAAAGGTGCGCCCGATATCCTGAATCTCGCACTGGAGATGGGCTACGGCCCTCATGAAGCGTTTACGCGTGCGTTTCGCGACCAATTCGGCGTGACGCCGGAACAGGTGCGGACACGCGGCACGGTCGACGATCTCAAACTGAAGGAGCCGATCAAAATGACTGAAAACACAGTTTTGCCACAAACCCGCACGCGACTGGAAACCTCACAAGCTCGGCTGATTGCCGGCCTGAGCCAGCGCTATACATGCGAGAACAGCGCTGGCATTCCATCGCAATGGCAACGTTTTCTACCTAACTTTGGACACGTGCCGGGACAGGTGGGCCGAATCGCTTACGGCGTGAGCTACAACCAGGATGAGCAAGGCAATTTCGATTACCTCTGCGGAATCGAAGTGAAGGATTTCGCAAAATTGCCCACTGAGTTCGATCGGGTGCGCGTTCCCGAGCACAAGTACCTCGTCTTCACGCATGAAGGTCACATTTCCGGGATCCGGGCGACGTGGAACTCGATCTGGAATCAATGGCTGCCGCAATCGGGACTGCAACTCGCGGATGGTCCGTTCCTGGAGCGCTATGACGAAACCTTTGATCCGCAAACGGGATTCGGTGGTGTGGAAATCTGGATTCCGGTGAAGGAATAACCGACGCTGGGCCGGGGCACTCGATTGTGCCCCGGGTGACCTCTTCCGGCGCGCTCTGAATCCCGGACTCCCCTGCCTCGTCTAATGTGCAGAGGAAATCGATGAGAGAGGGATTAGGCGTCAGCTTTGACGACCTGCTGGCCTACGAAGAAGAGGAAATGAATCACTGGGAAGAGTGGTTTCGCGCGAACGCCGCTGCCCTAAGCGCACGAGTCGAATTGAAACACACGCTGCGCAACAGGCTGTTTCACATTTTCTCGGTGGGGCAGCGCAATGCCGAGCGCCTGCTGGGAGAACCTCAGACCACAGATAAGAACATGGAAGCGCGCTCGCTGGAGCAGCTCTTTGATATTGGGCGACTCGCGCGGACGAAGTATCGGAAGTACCTCGCAGGCGCGACCGAGGACCAGATCTCAACTCCCCACAAGTACCAGAGCGCCACCATGGGAGAGTTCACGGCAACGCCTCGGAAACTGCTGCTGCATGGCGTCATCCACAGTATCCGCCATTGGGGCCAAGTCGCGACGCTTCTGCGCCAACAGGGATACGAAGTCAATTTCAAACACGACGTGATCTTCAGCAAAGTGATTGAATAATGCTTGCTCCCCCGTCTGCCGAAGAAGAGCAGGTATGGGCACGTGGGTGCCCAAATCCATGTTCCCGGTATGCGATACTGGATACATGCCCACCCTCGAGGAGACCACCCCGAAGTCTGTCAAAGTGCAGTTGACTGCCGGGACGGGCATGGACATCGAGTGGAAGGACGGACACAAGAGCCATTACAGCTTCCAGTACCTTCGCGACGCGTGTCCGTGCGCATTGTGTAATGACGAGCGGGTGCGCGAAAATCGTGAAGCCGGACAGCCAAAACATGCACAGCCTGGCGTGCTGCCGATGTTCAAAGCGGCTCCGAAGCCAGTAGAAGCCGCAGGTGTCGGCAAGTACGCAATCCGATTCACGTGGAACGACGGCCACGAGCACGGCATCTACTCGTGGGAGTTCCTGCGCGACTTCTGCCCGTGTCCGGTCTGCAGCGATTTGCGCACTGCGGCGAAAATTCCCGGCTCCGGCGTGACCAGGACTGTGCCACATTAATCCGTTTCAGTTGAAACGCGAAGCAGGAAACGAATTGCAGCAGTTTCTCGAAAGACTTAACCCCCAACAGCGCGAGGCTGTCGTCTCGACTGACGGTCCACTGCTCATCCTTGCCGGCGCAGGCTCGGGGAAAACGCGTGTTATCACCTATCGTATCTCTTATCTCCTGCAGGAAAAGGGGGTACGGCCGGAATCTGTCCTGGCGGTGACGTTTACCAACAAGGCTGCACAAGAGATGGCGCAGCGTGTAGAGGAGCTAGTCGGCGGATTCGGCGTCGCAAAACCTCTGGTCGCGACTTTTCATTCTTTCTGTGTCCGCGTGCTCCGGCGTGATATTGAAGCCATGCGCGTCGGCGAGCTTGGTTATCGTAAAGACTTTGCGATCTACGACGAAAACGATCAGCAGCAAATCGTGAAGGCTGCCATTCGGCGGCTCGGACTAGACGATAAGCAGCTCACGCCGCGCAATGTGCTTTCACGAATCTCCTGGGCGAAGAATCACATGCTGGATCCGCAGGAGATCTACCTCCAGTCGGGCGATCCAAAGACCGAACAGATTGCGCATGTGTACGAAATCTACCGGCAAGAGTTGCGCAAAGCGAATGCGCTCGACTTCGACGATCTGCTGCTCGAAACAGTTCGGCTCCTGAAAACCGCGGAGCAGGTTCGCAATTACTACGCACGTCGCTTCGAATATGTGCTTGTAGACGAATACCAGGACACGAATCGTCCGCAGTATGAGCTAATGCGGTTGCTCGCGGGCGTTCACCACAACGTATGTGCGGTCGGCGATGAAGATCAGTCTATCTACTCGTGGCGCGGCGCCGACATCCGCAACATTCTGGAGTTTGAACGCGACTTCCCCGAGTCAAAGATCATTCGTCTCGAGCAGAACTATCGATCGACGCAGCCAATTCTCGAAGCTGCTTCCGCAGTAGTGGCGAACAACATCCATCGCAAAGGCAAAAACCTGTGGACGGCGCGGGAAGGAGGGGCGCTCATCGGCTACTACGAAGCTCCGGACGGCGAAAACGAAGCGCTGTTCGCCGCCGACTATATCAGCAAGTACATGGCACAGGCGCGCACCGACGGCGACGATCGTACGCGCGCGGCAATCCTGTACCGCACTAACTCGCAATCACGATTGTTTGAAGAAGCGCTGCGCCGGTATCAGCTTCAGTACAAAGTCGTCGGCGGATTCTCGTTTTATGAGCGCGCCGAAATCAGGGACATGATTGCTTATCTCAAGCTGATCCAGAATCCAGACGATTCCATTGCCTTCATGCGCGTGGTGAATACACCACCGCGCGGCATCGGCAAAAGCACGTTGGATACGCTGGAACGGCTTGCGGTCGAAACCGGCATGTCGCTGTGGAATGCGACTGAGCAGGCGATCCAGCAGCAGCTTCTTCCGCCAAGGGCCATTGCCGCGCTGAAAGGTTTTCGCGACCTTATTGAAGGTGCCCGCGCGATGCTCGCCGGAACGTATCAGCAGTGGCTCGGGAGCGCGAGCGATCAGAGCGAACTGGATATCGAGGAACGCAGCGAGCCGGAAGCAGAAACGCGTCCCGCCTCGATTGCGGAGGTCCTGAAGTTTCTACACGATCGCACCGGGTACATCAAGCAACTGGAAGAAGAAGACACGCCCGACTCGCTGGCGCGCATCGACAATCTTCGCGAATTGGTCAATGCCGCTATGGATTCGCGAGATCGTGGTGAGACACTGGAGGAGTTCCTTGACCACGCTGCGCTGGTTAGCGATACCGATCAGTACGAAGCCAACTCGCAGATCACCCTCATGACGCTGCATTCCGCCAAAGGTCTGGAGTTTCCGTTGGTTATTCTGGCCGGCATGGAAGAAGGTCTGTTCCCCCACTCGCGGACATTCTTGAATCCTGAAGAGATCGAAGAGGAGCGGCGTTTGTGCTACGTGGGCATGACGCGCGCGATGGACATGCTGATCCTGAGCCGCGCACGATACCGCCGCCGTTACGGTACGGACATGCCGGAGGCCAGCATTGCTTCGCGCTTCCTCGAAGAGATTCCACCACAGTTGATGGAAGACATCGGGTCGCCCGGCGGGCGTCGGTCCCGCGCGTCAACGCAGAGTTGGTCATCCGGCGAAGATCACGATTTCGGGTCGACGCATTATGCCTACGAGGACGAAGACCAACGGCCGCGTTACAGTAATCAGCCGCAGAAGAAGACGACCTATAGCGGCCCTGCCTACAACTCCATCGACAACATCGCTGAGTTCTTTGCATCGCGGGGGAAGAAGTTTTCGCGTCCAAAGATCGAAATCGAGGAGCCAAAAGGAAAACGGGGCTTTCGGCCGGGACAGCGGGTGAAACATCCGAAGTACGGCGAAGGAACCGTCTTCAAGCGCGAAGGTGACGGCGAGGATGCAAAGATTACGGTACAATTTCCACGCTTCGGCTTGAAAAAGCTGGTGGAGAAGTATGCGCAGCTGGAAAGCTGCTGATTTCGAAACACACTCGCAATCAACAAGGGAGAAGAATGGCAAATACGAAAGCTCTAGCAAAAGATGAACGAAAGGCCGCCAAGCGAGCTTCGCGGAAAAAAGCTGCGCCGAAGGCGAAGCGGACTACTCCGCGCGGCTCCGCCAAGCGCAAAGTGAAGAAGATGGCGCGCGGCCAGAGCAAACGTTAAAAATCGTGCAATCGGGTAATTTGTGATCGGGTGATCGAAGAGCCAGCTCGAGTTGCTGCTTATCGGAATACCCGATCATGGATTGCCCGATGATCGATTACTGGAAGCCTCTTGGCACACGGAACAATTACGACAAAACCTACCTCCAGATCAGGCAATCAGTTATTTGCCTGCAAGTCCATCGACAAGCTCATTTCGGATTCCGAAAATCCTGAGCATCGACTGAAAAAGAGTCTCGGCCCGTGGAGCCTGACGGCCTTGGGCATCGGAGCTGTGATCGGCTCGGGCATCTTCACGGTTGTAGGCACTGCTATTGCTGGCCAGACGTTCGAAGCGAAGTCCATCCTGAATGCACCGCTTCTGGAATATCTGGTGCATCACTCCGCGACATTCGGCCGCCCAGGTGCCGGACCATCGATTGCACTTTCCTTTGTCTTTGTGGCGATAGTCTGTGCGTTCACTGGCATTTGTTATGCCGAATTGGCTTCGATGATTCCAATCGCGGGAAGTGCCTATACCTATACCTACGCAACTATGGGCGAGTTGATTGCGTGGATCATAGGGTGGGACCTGATTCTGGAGTATGCGGTCAGCAACATGGCGGTTGGTGTTGGCTTGTCCGCGCATGTGGTCAATCTCGCAGAGTGGTTTGGAATTCACTTACCCTGGCGCTGGTCATCGCCTGCCTATCTTCCTTCCGGTATGGCCGATCTCCACGGAAACATGGTCATTGGCCCGGGTTGGCACGCCGGGTTTAATTTCCCTGCGTTTCTGGTCGTGATGTTTCTGACAATTCTGCTTGTTCGCGGCATACGTGAATCGGCAGAAGCCAACAACACAATGGTCATTCTCAAGATCTCCGCGATCATCGCATTCGTGATCGCAGGGGCAGAGTATGTTCAACCGCAAAACTGGCATCCCTTTCTGCCCAATGGATGGCCGGGAATGCTGACTGGCGGATCGATAATCTTCTTCACGTTCATTGGGTTCGACTCTATTTCCACGGCTGCCGAAGAGGCAAAGAACCCGCAACGTGACATTCCATTCGGAATTATCGCAACACTGGTGGTTTGCACGCTTTTGTATGTCGCTGTGGTCGTGGTACTGACTGGCATCGAGCATTGGAATTCTCCGCTGATGGGCAGCGCTGCTCCTGTCGTGGATGTTCTGGCAAAACTGAACCTCCACTGGGTTCGTCTAGGCGTACTGTTTGGCGCGATCATGGGAATGATTTCCTCGCTGCTTGTTTTCCAACTAGGCCAGGCTCGTGTTTGGTTCGCAATGTCGCGCGATGGACTGCTCCCAAAGGTCTTCGGAGCCGTTCATGCCCGCTTCCGTACACCTCATGTCGCTACCTGGGTCGCAGGTTTCGCAGTTGGAATTCCGGCTGGACTGCTGGATATCGGGACGTTAGCCGACCTGTCGAATATCGGCACGCTGTTTGCCTTTGCGCTGGTTGCGGGAGGCGTGCTGATCCTTCGGTATCGGGATCCAAACCGACCACGGGCATTTCGTGCCCCAGGCGGCATCATCGCGCCAGTTCTCGCAATTATTACCTGCCTTTTGTTAATGGCCGGCCTGCCGATCATGAACTGGCTGCGATTCTTCTCCTGGCTCCTAATCGGGCTCTGCATTTATGCGATCTACGGTCGCCGGCACAGCGAGTTCGCGAAGCCTCACTAACCGCAAAGGACATAGAGGAACCTTTTCAGATTACCCGATCACCATTGACCCGATTTTCCGATTCTTCTCTGTGTCTCTGTGGTGAAATAGCTGCGTGGCTGACCTCGATTTCATTCGTTCCCTTACGAAAGCCGAGCTGCATCTCCATCTCGAAGGCTCCGTCGATCCGCAGACACTGGTTAAATTGAGCCACCGCCACAATGTTCCTCTCCCCGCGAATGGAAACAACTATCCGTTTGATCCCGAGAGCGGAAAGGTTCTTACCGATGAAGATGTTCGGGAGCTGTACCAATACAAAGACTTCATTGGCTTCCTGATGGCCTTCAAGGCAGTCAGCCAGCGACTCCGCACCCCCGAAGACTACGAGCTAATTACTTATCGTCTGATACAAAAGCTTGCGAATCAGAACGTGAAGCATGCCGAAGTCTATGTCTCGGTTGGCGTGATTCACTGGCGTGGTCAGGAACTCGACCCTATCTTCGAGGGACTTGAGCGTGGGCGTAAGCGTGGCCTAAAGGACTTTGGGGTGTCATTGCTCTGGATTTTCGATGCTGTGCGGCATTTCGGTCCGGAAGCCGTACAGCGCGTGTTTGAAGACGCGGTGCGCTATCGCGATCGCAATGTGGTAGGAGTCGGCATCGGTGGTGACGAGGTCCGCGGTCCGGCGGAGTGGTTCCAGCGGCAATACGCATACGCAAAAGAGAACGGCCTGCGGCTCACGGCGCATGCCGGCGAAAGCGCTGGACCAGAATCAGTCGCGGCCGCCGTAAATCTGCTCGGAGCGGAACGTATCGGCCATGGCCTTACCGCCATCGCCGATCCGAAGCTGCTACAGGAATTAGTCGAACGTCAGATCACAATCGAGATTTGCCTTAGCAGCAACCTGCGCACTGGCTGCTGCGCGAATCTCGAATCGCATCCGCTGAGGCACTACGTCGATGCAGGTGTCCCGGTAACCCTGAACACCGACGATCCCGAGATGTTCGGCACCAACCTCAACCACGAATATGAGTTAGCGCAGCAGAGCTTCGGGTTCAGCGACCAACAACTGGCCGAACTGGCGCGGAACTCATTTCGAGCATCCTTTCTGTCTAACTACGAAAAAGAGCGGCTTTTGAATACCTGGGCGATTTAACAGGAGAAGTGTACAAGTGGCTGTGTTATCAATGTCTTACTTGCAAAGATGGCTGCGATTAGCACCTCGTCCTCTTTCTCGCTAAAGCTTCTGGTCCCCTGAAACGAGGCTCCCTCCCAGTTCACTATTACTTTAGTTCCGGGGTTACCGTTGTACCGTTGTCATAAGTGAGCGGGACCCTCAACATGGACTCAGGAGCATTCATGTCCAGCGTCGTTATAAGTCCCACTCCGAGCACGGCAGCCCTCCCACAAGCAGCGCGCGTCGCGTTTTCGTCCGTGCAGATGCTGTGGAGCGTTGTTTTCGCGATCGGGGCGGTGATTATCGGAGTCACGACGCTCAGCTTTACGCTGGCGCACATCGGCATGAACTCGCTCGCCTTTCATTTTTCTGCTATTGGACAGAATCTCTCGAAATACTGCAGCAAGGGCTGAGGTTTGATTCAGTTGCAAGCTGCACGAACTCTCCTAAAGCGAGAAGAGCGGACAAGAGTGTCCGCCCTATAAAAGATTAACGCTGAACCTTAGATCCCTACGGCATAGTCATCAGATTCGCGCGGCCGCTGCTTATCGTAGAAACGGTAGGGGTTCCGCGGACGCCGCAGGCGCGCCTCGCGTAACTTCATTCCGCCGTAGAGCCCCCCGGCAATGACGGCCCCGGCCAGTGCCGCACCAACCAGGGTTTTGCCCGGATTCAAGGCGATGGGGGCGGCGATCCGACTGGCGCTCTCCGCCAGACGACCGCCTCGTCCTAGCTCTTCGCGAAAATCGCGAACTGCTTTCTTGCCACCTCGTTCGAGCGCGCGATGGCTGTACAGCATTGCATGCGTCATCGATACGCTGTTGTCTTCTCCATCGAGCACGATGGCTTGACCCGTATCCTGCTCGTGCTGCACGCGCAGCAATTCTTCCAGTGCTTTTTCGATGGTCTTCGCGCGCGTCCAGAGCGCCCGGAACGCCACGTGCCCTGACTTGTCGATCAAATATGTGGGGTTAGGCAGCTTTCCATATTTCTTATGAATCTTGCCATCCAAATCGTCCACAACAATCGGAATGCTCACATCCTCCTCTTCACGAAACAGCTCTGCTGCTCGAATCTTCTGCTTGATGGAGCGATGTTCGCGAAGCTTTTCTCCCGGATGCGCTTCCCGGACGTAGACAAACAGGAACACGACGTCATCTCGATCCAGGTAATCCTCAAAAAGGTCATTCATGCCCGCAATCGAGGCTGCCGTAAAAGGGCAGGTCGCCGATCCAAATGTCAGCACGACATTGCTTTTTCCCTCATAATCGCTGAGTCGCACCGTGTCTCCGTCGAGGATACGGCCCTTGAAATCGGGCGCACGCTCGCCTGGCTCGGGTCCGGTTCCAAAGCCGGTCTTCGCAGCATCGGCGAGCAAAACATCATTGGTGAACCGTTTGTAGTTATAGGATTTCAACCCAAACATTGCGGAGCCTCCCATCCCGCCGGCATTTCGGGACTCTTAGTGCTCTATGATGCCGTGTTCCGTACATCCTATACGCCCTGCTAGATGCGCTGTGCACAAGCGCATGTTTACTTCTTCATTGTAGTCTTTTGTACCTTGAGGAAATGAGGCGAGAGCATGTTGGATGGGAGAACTTTCATCGGACAGCAAACTCTCGATGGCGAATGGTTCCGATCACTTGGGAGCGCTCGAATGCTTCACTGGAGTCGGAAGCGCTCATGGATTACGCGCTGTAGACGAGGACGATAGATCAGATCGTAGGCAAGTTCTTTATCCGGGAACATAGCGAGGGCAGCGCGCTTGGAACTGGCCGCCAACTCCGATGCCTCGTCCAGCGTCAGATTCGGGTCTTCGCAAAGGACCTGTAGAACCATGCTCATCATGAGCTGCAGTCGCCTGATTTTCCGATTCTCTTCGTCAATCTCTGCCTGACTGGTGTAAACATTCCTCGCCTCTGGAAGCTGCATTCCGGCCCTCATTTCAAACTTTGCGGCAAGCGCCTGAACTTTAAAATTGGATGAATGCCTTCACCATAGCGTTGCGCAGAGTGCAATGCCTTGAAGGTCTATCGCTTACGGACATCAGCTGGGTTTTGTTCGTGGCGGCCTGTGTGACTCTGAATGGAAATTCAAACAACCACACGAAAAAATTGCACTCGAGCGCTATTATGCATCGAAGTACATGGAGGAACTATGGCCAGCCAACCGCAACCGGATCAGGAATTCGTCGACGTATTCGATACTGAACAGGAATCGGAAGCGATGGTGGTTCGCGGATTATTGGAATCTGCGGGCATTGAGGCATTCCAGACAGGGCTGGATGCGCCACAAGATATTCTCCCCGGCGTAGGCGGCGTAGTGCTGCGCGTGCCCGCTTCTCAGGCGGCGGAAGCGCGCGAACTTATTGAGGAGTACCGCATGGCCGGAGCCGCCGAGGAAGGCGAACTCAATTCCGAGGAGCCTGCGGAGTAATATCTTTCCCGTCCAGGTAAAAAGTCACGGCGCCCATCAGGTCTGTGCGATAGGTACGCACATGGGCCGCTTGCAGCTTGGACAGTGTCTCCGGCCGTGGATGATGAAACTGGTTCCGGAAACCAACAGAGATGAATGCGTACTTTGGACGAACAGCCGTAAGAAATTCCGGAGTGGTGGAAGTCAGGCTGCCGTTGTGAGCAACTTTCAGCAGAGAACTTTCTGGTCGCCAGCCGATAATCTCAGGCTCCAATTGCCTTTGAGCATCTCCCATCAGCAGGGCAGACGTATTTCCATAGGTGAATTGCAGAACCAGTGAATCATTGTTGTCGGGCTTCGCCGATAATCTCCAGTCCTTCGGCGGTGAGAGCGCCCGGACTCGTATACCGCCCCACCCGAAATCATCTCCTGCCGCGAAGATTTTTACTTCGCTGCCCAAGTCTTTCGCTCGTTGGATGATCGGCTTCAGTGGCGGCGGGGCTGTGTTCGGGCCCAACCACATTTCTGTTGGTTCAAAATTAGTGAGGATGGAGCGGATACCACCAATGTGATCGGAATGCGCGTGGGTTATCACCACAGCATCCAGATGCGTGATGCCGCGCGACCACAGGTAGGGCGAGACGACATTCTCGCCGAAATCGAACCCGGAGTTGTAGCCGAAACCAAGCGGACCAGCGGCGTCAATCAGGATGGTTTTGCCCGACGGAGACACAACCAGGGTCGAGTCGGCCTGCCCCACGTCAATGGCGGTGACTTCCAGCAGATTCGACTTGAATTGCGGGCGCGTCGGAATTGCGATGATCCAGAGGGCTGAGACCGCAATTGCGAATACGCCAACGAAGAGAAGCTTCAGGCTGCGCCGGGAGAGCAGAAACCCTAACCCAATCGCGAACGTCGCGCCCATCACAATCGCAATAGGCGGGTCGGCTACTCGGAGGTCGGAGCTGTGCAGGGCGCCGACGACAGTCACTGTGCCTGTGATCCCGTCGAGCGCCCAACCGGCGACAACGGCTGCAGGATGCGCCAGCACCGGCGCGACATACGCAATGGCGACCGCGGCGACTGCTGCAGGCAGCATGATTTCTGTCAGAGGGACAACGATGAGGTTTGCCGGCAGGGCGAGCAACGTTGCGCGATGAAAGTACGCAGCCATGGGCAGCGCCAGCACAATCTGCATAAGCGCGGAAATCAATACGACTTCCGCGACACCTAACACGATACGAACGGAGTAAATGAGGGCAAACTCAGCAACCCGCCTATCGAGCAGGCGTTCCAAGCGGGAAAGTAACAGTCGCAGATCAAGGCGGAATTGCGCCTGGCGAGGGCGCAAGCGCAGATCGTACGACGTCGACGAGAAGTGGCGGAGAGACTCGCGCACCGGAGCTGTTATCTTCTCAAGCAGCGGGACAGCAATGGCGGCGATTGCGGCCACCGAGAGAAAGGTTAATTGAAAGCTGGCATCGAAGAGGGCATGCGGATCGATCAAAAGCACAAACAGCGCAGCAGCACCCACAACGTTGAGCGACGTCCGATCGCGATAGAAAAGTCGTCCCAGGAGGTAAAGCGAAATCATTGCCGCGGAACGGAGGATGGGAGCGCCGCTCTCACAGAGATACGCATAGCCGAGTGAGAGTGCGATGGTGAGAATCGAAGCGAGCGTCTCGCCGGAATGTAACCGTCGCAATGTCCAAAAAACCACGAAGGCCAGAATCCCCACATTCATCCCGGAAACGACGAGAATGTGATACGTCCCAGAGCGCTGGAAATCGATCGACATGGGACGTTCGACGAAGGCGCGCTCGCCTATAAGCATGGCGTCCATAAGTCCCGCCTGCGGTTCGGGCCAGAGGCGGTGCATGGTGGCGATGACGTTTCGCCGCGCGCGGTCGCGCCACAAACCGTAGCGCGCACCAAATTGGCCAGGCAAACGTTCGATCCGATCACTGCGGGCCGAGCCGAGTGCATAGATTCCCTGTTGGTGGAGATAACCGGAATAATCCCAGGCGCCAGGATTTCCGAAGTTTCGTGGCGCGCGCAGTTTCCCGGCAAAACGGATGCGGTCGCCGTAAGTGAACGATTTGTTTGCAGCCGTGCCGTTGTCGTCGCTGTCGTCAGGGCGCTCGTAAATGGACAAACGAATGCCTGAGCGAAGGCGAACCTCTCCGACTCCGTCCGCCAGCGTTTCAGTTTCGACATCGATGATCGTTCGCTCGCTTCGCGCGCCCACGTCAGGAGGAGACTTGAGCACGTGTCCTGTAACTATGATTTCTTCGCCGGTGGTAAACCGATTGAGATCGGCAGCTGCCGCAGCTGCTGATTGCGCCGCATTGCTTGCATCGAAGGTTAGAACCCCCAGCAAGGCGATGAGGGCAAGGCTTAGGGAATAAGCAACATACTCGCGCCGGTGACGCAAGAAGACGGGGATACATAGGGCGAAGACGATGATGGCCAGCGCGACCCAGGACGAAGGGCGCCACGAATACCGAGCCAGCAGGATCCCAGAACAAAGTGAGAGCGCCGCCAGAAACAGCGGCGCTCGGGGTGGTCTTGCTTCCAGGGAGTACAAGTCACTGCTCGAGATAATGCCCTTTCATTATCCGGCGCCAATCGCACCAGCGCAGTCTGCTTCAGCCCATAATTGCCCCAGCCTGAATTCCCGATCTGGGTATCCTCGCAAATCGGAAACCAATCAGCGGGCCAGGCGAATGAAAGATTCGATGTGGTAGGTCTGTGGAAACAGATCGATGAGATGGACTTCGGATATCCGATATCCGGCCTTGAGCAGGGGAACGATATCTCGCGCCTGTGTCGAGGGATCGCATGAAAGATAGCCGATTTCAGGCGCATTGAGTCGAGCGAGTGCCGAAGCAACTGTGGATCCGAGCCCCGCGCGCGGCGGATCCGTCAGTACCAGATCCGGCGACCAATTCTGCTTTGTCGCCAGGAACTCCTCGGTTGTAGCGGAGATGGCACGGACATTGTGCGGCGCGTTGTGGCGAAGATCAGCAAAAGACGTGGGAGCAGTTTCGACGGCAATGACATGTTCGAAAGAACTGGCGAGCGCCAGGGAAAACAGTCCCACTCCGGCGTACAGATCGAGCGCCAATTTACCGGCGCGCTCCCCGGTCACGATTCTCGTCAGCTCGTCGGCCAGGAAGAGATTCGTCTGAAAGAAAGACCCGGGGCTGACACGGTACTCGAACCCTGCTGCGCGATATGCGAGCGCCTGTTGACCAAAGGCAGCAAGGGGAGCGTCCGCATTCGATGCTGCATCAAGTTCCGGCGCCGCGACTGACTCCGCGAATGACTTGCCGCGAGCTGGCTTGCGCAGGATAGCGGTAATTATCAGTTCGGGCACAGCCGTACGCAGTCGGTCACTAACAGGCCGGAAGTTCTTTTGCACCTCGGATGGCGGACTGCTCACCCACAACTCGATCATCAATTGCTGCTGGTTGTTGCTGCAGAAGAATTCGACTTCGGACAGTTCGCGCGGGAGATCGTCACCTATGTTCCACAATGCCGCCAGCGAGCGGTTAATGATCTCCGCGCTGATCGGGCATTCACGAACGGGAAGAAGCTGATGGGAGCCGAGCCGGTAATAGCCGATCGCGAACTCCGGTGTACGCTGAATGTGAAAGCGTGTGCGATTCCGGTAATGCCAGGGCGGTGAGGCGTGAACAGAAATCGCGGGCAGTTCAGTTTTGGCGATACGCTCGACTGTTTCGCGCAGAATCGACTTTTTCAACTCGAGTTGATGCTCGTACTTCGCGTGCTGATAATGGCAGCCGCCGCACGAACCGAAGTAGGGACATCCGGGCGCAATGCGGTCCGGAGATGGAGCCAGCATCCGTTCGACTTTCGCGCGTACGAATCCGGGCTTCTCTTCTACGATGCCAGCTTCGACTGTTTCTCCGGGTAGCGTGTACTGCACGAATGCCGCCTTGCGTCGGCCATCATCCCCGGCAGGCAGGCGCGCGAGTCCATCGCCGCCATAAATCAGTTTTTCTATCGTCAGTTCCACGTCGATATTTCACCACAGAGGCCGCGGAGGACGCAGGATCACATATAGAAAAGGCTAAGGCGCGGTAGTTTATACCGATCCAAGAGACGCTTATTGACGTATTGCTTCTGCAATTGATCGATCTGCGCGCCCGGCATCTTGCGTCGATAGGGTGCGAGCTCACGATCGGCTTCCGTGCGAATGGCGACAAGCTCATCGTCAGAAGAAGAGGCCAGCAGCGCCGCCATGAGCTTCTCTTCCATGACCGTGAGGCGCCGTTCGAGGTCCTCAAGACGGGTTGCTGGGGAGTGGCGTAGCGCCTCGGACATCTCATGTAGAGTTTTGGCTGTGTCGGCAATGAGCTGTCGAATAGCGAGAGGAACAGGACTTCTGCGCAGTAGATCTGCATTTGTGGCAAGGAAGTCTGCGACCCTGGCATTTTCGAACCCGCTGTCGGATTTCGGCGCTGCCGATGATGCTGCTGGAGTCGCACCCGCTGCGGCTTCTTTCATTTCTTCCGCCGCCGCCAGCACCTCCTGTGTGCAGAACGCAAGGCCGTTCACTTTACGGGTTTTCGAGGGCCGGGCATCATATCGATCGAACACCAGGTCGATGCCCCGAATTACGGCTTCGAGAGGTATTCCGGCGTCTTTCCATGTTTCGATCAACGCCCAGTCAAGCGTATTAAGCAGCAGTCCTGTCCCGCGCCGGCGCTGAAAATGTTCTTCAATTTCAGTGAAGTAGTTGAAGTAGTTTTCCACTCTGAACAAGACTACAGAACAAACCACAGACCACACAAAGGAACATAGAGTTTAGAGTTCTAGTTTTGCCGACCATGATGATTAACGCTTTGCCGATGTTTTTCGCTTCGCGGCCGTGAAGCTGGCATTGCGCTCCCAGATGATGCGCAGGCCGTCCAGCGTCAGTAGGTCGTCGACATGCTTAATGAACCGTGAACTCTCGCCGATTAGCGACGCCAGTCCTCCCGTAGCAACGACCCTTGTCTCATTTCCGATTTCAGCCAGCAGGCGTTCGAGGATCCCGTCCACCAGAGAAAGATATCCGTAGAACAATCCGGACTGCATGCTGTTTACGGTATTCGTGCCGATCAGCCGTGGAGGCTTGCGCAAATCTACGCGCGGAAGACGCGCAGTGCGCGAAAAGAGTGCTTCGGCGGAGATGCCGATACCCGGGGCGATAACTCCCCCAAGATACTCGCCTTTCGCTGACACAACGTCGAAGGTCGTGGCGGTGCCAAAATCCACGACGACGCAGGGGCCTCCGTACTTCTCGAATGCTGCGACGCTGTTGACGACGCGATCGGCACCGACTTCCTGCGGGTTGTCGTAGTGCAACGGCATGCCGGTCTTCACGCCCGGTTCGATAAACAGGGGCTTGGTCTTGAAATACTTCTCACAGACATCGCGGAGAGTGGAATCGAGCGGTGGTACGACGGAAGAAATCACGATGCCGGTAAATGGCCCGACTTCGAGTCCGGCGCCCGCGAAGAGGTTGCGGAACAATACGCCGTACTCGTCAACCGTCTGGGTACGGATGGTTGACACGCGCCAGTGTGCGAGCAGTCGCGGCTCAGGCGATGACTCAGGCGAACTGAAGACGCCGAGAACCGTATTGGTGTTGCCGACATCTACGACCAGAAGCATAGAACCTCAAGTTCACCACAGAGGCACAGAGGACTCAAAGATCCCGAAAACTCGGCCTAATGACCTCGAAAATTGCGAACGGGCTATTGTAACGGGCGCGCCTCGCGAAAAGTCCCTTTTGATGAACCCGCGAGACCTCGCATGTGCTGCGATCGCCTTAGACGGTAGTGCAAGCGCAGGAATATCGCACCGAAGAAACGCAGCCGGTGATCTGCCCGCACATCAGAATCCGGCGTCTGATAAACATGAATCGACTCTTTCATAGATGGAACGTATTTTGCCCAGAGTCGTTCGTTGTGGCGGACCGTGAAATAGAAGCCAGGATCTCCGAAACTGCGTCCTGATGATGTAATCGTAAAGGAACTATCATCCTGCGATGTTGGATACATGATCACAATAGCGTTTCCGTTTGGCAGGGGAAATGCGACCTTGATGCAAATTCCATCGAATCCCGAGACTCGAACAGTTGAGTAACTCCCGGCATACAGCACGCGTCGACTGCCGAGGAGTATTCGCATCCACGCCGTATAACGAGTCTTTCCCTCGATCGGATCAACTAAGTCAATCACGTTACTCTGAACACCCTGACTCGTATCCATCGCTGAAAGAGGTACATTCAATTGTTGAAGCCGCCTGCTGAACAGAACCGCAAGAAGGCGACCGAAGGGGCGAAAGATTCCACACCACTCGGACCACGCTTCCAGTTCGTAACCAGATGTCTGTTCATAGAAATCCTTCACCAGAGGAGCAACTGTCTCGGGGCGAAAATTCGGACCAGCTAATGCATCGAACCGCGGCAGCAACCCTAGGCCCGGGCGGACAGAAAGATTTTCGTGTTTCGCAAGCTCTTCGAAGAAATTAGGTCCGATGCCAGTTGGCTTTCCAATTGGTCCCTCCAACCACGGATATTCTTCAAGAGTGATTCGGCGCCCGGAGGCCCTTACCCAAAGCTGGGTTACATAGTCGGTTAGAAATCCGCGCTTGGCGCCAAGCCAAATCATTCTTTTATGTCCACCGGCCTTACGCTCCCGGACAAAACCGTGCGCATGCCCCCATCCGTCTGTACCAGGAGGAAACCGCGCTCGTCGAGACCGGCGGTGACACCATCATATCCGCCGTTTTCGTCGACATGAACGTGCTTGCCGCGAGCATAAGAAGAGCGCTGCTCGAAGCGCTCGAAGATTGCCAAACGCGCCTGGGCGGCACCCAGGGACATGAGCGAGCGATATTCGGAATCGAAGGCGCGCAGGAGAGCAGCCGCCAGGGCAACGCGCGAGTGTCGCCGTCCATTGGCGATTTGCAAGGACGTTGCGATTGGCCGCAGATCTTCCGGGAAGTCCGCCTGATTGACATTGATCCCGATGCCGACGACTGCGTAGCGCACGCGCGTGACTTCGGCATTCATCTCGGTGAGGATGCCGCAGAACTTCTGATCACCTATCAGCAGGTCGTTCGGCCAGCGGATGTCAGGCCGAATGCCAGTAACTTCGTTTACGGCTTCGTGCGCTGCGATTCCGGCGATTAGAGATAACAGCAGCGCATCCGCCGGCGCAATCTGCGGGCGCAAAACGAGTGATACGTAGATGCCGGTGGACGGCTCCGAAGCCCACGTATGACCCGCGCGTCCTCGACCAGCGATCTGTTCCTCGGCGATGAATACGCTGCCATCTGGTGCGCCTGCGGCGGCGGCTTGCATCGCTTCGAAGTTCGTTGAGCCCACACGGAAGTAATGATGGATATCGCGCGCGAAGATCGTGCCCTTCATCAGCGGCGTCAGAACTTCGGGAAGGAGCAGGTCGGGAACGCTGGCGAGTTGATATCCGGTTGCCGGATGGCCGGTAATCTCGACCCCGAAACCGCGTAGTTGCTGCACAAGCCGCCATACTTCAGAACGGCTGGTCTGGATTTCGCTCGCCAGCTTGGTTCCGCTGATCACGATGGTGGCGTTTTCGCTGAGAACACGAATGATGTGGCCGAGACGGCTGTCGGTACGGAGCGCCTGGTCCGGCGCTTCGCGAGCGCGTGTTGGTTGGTTCGGAAGGATGGAGGAATTATCGGACACGGCGGGGAAAACGCAAAGCGCCTCGACAGGTCTGTGCCCACTCGATGCTTCGCACGAGTGGGGCACCCGCACCCGAAGCGCTGCTACGCCGGCTGAATCCGGAGGTTCATATCAACCGCCTGCGCCGAATGTGTGAGTGCGCCGACTGAGATGAAGTCCACGCCCGTTTCAGCATAGGAGCGTACCGTGTCCAGATTCACGCCACCCGAAACTTCCAGCGGAATCTTCTTGCCCTGATGCGAGGCGCGATCCACGGCCAGGCGTACGTCTTCTACTGACATGTTGTCGAGCAGAATGGCCTCCGCACCGTGGTCGAGAGCAAGCTCCAGTTCCTGCAAATTGCGAACTTCGATCTCGACGATCTGCGATCCCTGGCGATGGCGGAGTGCGTGCTCGAGTGCCGGAACGATACCTCTGGCCAGGGCTATATGATTGTTTTTGATCAGAATGCCATCGGAAAGATCGAGCCGGTGGTTCTGCCCGCCTCCACAGCGTACCGCGTACTTTTCAAGCACACGTAAACCCATGACTGTCTTCCGCGTGTCGAGGATTTTTGCCCTCGTACCGCTAACGGCGTCTACAAACTTGCGCGTAATTGTCGCAATGCCACTGAGCCGCTGAAGAATGTTGAGAATGACCCGCTCGCAGGAAAGCAGAACGCGCGCGTTGTGGCGAATATTAGCGACGGTCTGGCCTTTGTGCATACGGACTCCGTCAAAAATCTCCGGGTGCGTGGTGACCTCCGGATGTCCGATGACGTTCGGCTCCAGCATGGCATAGATCTGGAACACACGCTCGATGGCTCCTACGCCGGAGAGAACACAGTCCTGCTTGGTTGCGATGCGCGCCTGCCCGATCTGCCGCGGATCGATGCAGGCGAGCGTGGTGGCATCGTGCGTTGCTTTGTCTTCGAGCAGCGCATTCCTCAATATTTCGGTGATACGTCGGCTGTTCCAGTCCACTAGATGTTACCCGCTTCGCGTTTCATGTTGTGGCGCGAGCACCGAGCCCGCGAACGGCTACCCAAGTTGATCCAGTGCAGTTTTTGCCTTGTTTCGCAGTACCTGCAACTCTTCAGCGCGGCGGCGCAGGCCATCGACAACATGAGTCGGCGCCTTGGAAAGAAATCCTTCGTTACTCAATTGACGTTGACCGTTACCGATCTCTTTCTCGATCCTCTCCAATTCCTTCTGCAGACGCTGGCGCTCCGCGCCAACATCGATCTTGCGCTCGTAGATGACGCGCACGTCAAAGCGAGCCGTGCCGCGGGCTCCCGCTTCTTTCGCCAGAGAATGCTCGGTGAAGCGGATGTCGTCCACATTGGCAAGCCGCTCGACCGCGATAGCGTTGTCACGGATCAGCTTCCAGATGGAGGCATCGGCATGAACTTCAATCGGTGTCCTGGTTCTCGGCTCGACCTTCATTTCGGCTCGCAGATTACGCACGCTGACGACGAGATCCTGCAGAATGGCCATGTCCTGCTCGGCATCAAGATCGATCTGCTGCTGGCTGGCGGATGGAAATGCTGCCAGGGCAATCGATGCGACAGGCGGTTTCGCATTGTAAATCGCATGCCAGATCTCTTCGGTAATGAATGGCATGATGGGCGAAAGCAACCGCAGAGAAGCCTCGAATAAGCTGGCCAGATTCTGGCATGCGACGCGCGCCTGCTGCCGGTCTTTGTCGCTCTCGAAGTCGGCGAGGCGATTCTTGATCAGCTCGATGTACCAATCGCAAAGCTCGCCCCAGAAGAAGCTGTAGAGAACGTGAGCCGCTTCATGGAAGCGATAGGTCTGCAGAGCGTCGTTGACCTGCTGCGCTGTCTGATTGAAGCGGGAAAGGATCCACCGGTCGTCGAGGGTCTCTGCTTTAAATATCGGAATGCCGCAGACTCCTTCGCCTCGGCTCGACTCATGTGCTGCAGCCACCCGTGGCTGCCGTAATTCCTTCAGTGACCAAACTCCGGCTTCCGCAGCACGATCTACATTCATGAACATGAATCGCGCCGCGTTCCATATCTTATTTGCGAAAGAGCGATAGCCTTCGGTGCGGCTTTCACTGAAGGCTATATCGGTCCCGGGCGATGCCATCGCTGCGAGTGTGAAACGCGTGGCATCGGTGCCGTATTTCTCGATCACCTGAATGGGATCGAGCACGTTGCCTTTGGTCTTCGACATCTTTTGCCGCTCGGCATCACGCACTAGCGCATGGATATAGACCTCACGGAAGGGAACCGACTCGGCCAGGTAGCGTTCCTCAAGTCTCTTCTGCAGCATTTCCATCGCGAGCACGCGATTGTCCTGCTGAGTGTGTCCCTCGCGGGAGACGATCTCAAGGCCGGTTGGTATGTGCGTTATTCGAACCGAGGCCTCTCCGCCTGCCAGCCCATCAATGCGCAGATCCGTGGCCAGGATTTCACTGTGGCCCGATTGCCGGCTGCTGAGTGCCGACGGCTTATGCGGAGGACTCATGAAGTGGCAGCCCATCATGATCATGCGAGCCACCCAGAAAAACAGGATGTCAAAGCCGGTGATCAGCAGCGAGGTCGGGTAGAACGTTTCCAAGTCCCGCGTATTTTCCGGCCATCCCAGAGTCGTAAAGGGCAGCAGCGCGGACGAGAACCACGTGTCCAGAACATCAGTGTCCTGTATTAACTCATGATGCGCGCAATTCTTGCAGTGGGCGGGCGTTTCCCTCGCCACAATGATCTCGCCGCATTTCTGGCAATGCCACGCTGGAATGCGATGTCCCCACCATAGCTGACGCGAGATGCACCAGTCGTGAATGTTCTCCATCCATTGCAGGTAAATGGTCTTGTAATTCTCAGGAGTAAATCGGATAAAGCCCTTGCTGACCGCGTCACTGGCGGCTTTCGCCATGCTGAGCCCGCCGGAACTCGGTTCCTTGTTCACTGCCACGAACCACTGGGTTGAAAGGCGCGGCTCAACAATGGTCTTACAACGATCGCATTTGCCGATCGGAACCGTGTAGTCCCTTTCTCCGACAAAGAATCCCTGCTCACGCAGATCATTCATCACGCGCTCGCGTGCCTCGAAGCGATCGTGCCCGGCGTACCGGCCGGCGTTCTCGTTCATGCGGCCATGTTCGTCCATGATGTTGATCCGCGGGAGATCGTGTCGCAGACCCGCGGCGAAATCGTTCGCATCATGTGCAGGGGTGACTTTCACTACGCCCGTGCCGAACTCAGGCTGCGCCAGTTCATCTGCAATGACCGGAATCTCCCGATTCATGAGCGGAAGCAACACTCGCTTCCCGTGCAAATGCTTGTAGCGCTCGTCCTCAGGATTCACGGCAACGGCGGTGTCGCCCAGCATGGTTTCGGGACGCGTCGTCGCAACAGTGAGGAATTCGTTTGTGCCGATTACCGGATACCGGATCTCGTAGAGCTTCCCCGGAAAATCCTCGTGTACCACTTCCAGATCGGAGATTGCGGTCCCGCAGCGCGGGCACCAGTTCACAATGTACTTGCCGCGGTAGATCAGTCCTTCGTCGTAGAGCCGGACGAAGACCTCACGCACCGCGTGCGAGAGATTTTCGTCCATGGTGAAGTATTCGCGGTGCCAATCAACTGAGGCGCCGAGCCGCTTCATCTGGTCGAGAATCGCGCCACCGTAATGCTTGCGCCACTCCCAGACACGCTCGATGAACTTCTCGCGTCCAAGATCCTGGCGTTTTATGCCTTCGCTGGCCAGTTGGCGTTCCACCATCATCTGCGTGGCGATCCCCGCATGATCGGTGCCCGGTAGCCAAAGCGAAGTCTCGCCTCGCATGCGGTGCCAGCGGACGATGATGTCCATCTCCGTCTGATTCAGCATGTGCCCCATGTGCAGACGGCCAGTCACATTCGGAGGGGGCAACAACAGGGTGAAAACAGGGCGCGTGTCGCTGTCGGCGGGAGTCTTTACGGCAAACAGATTTTCCCTGGTCCAGTATTCCGCCCAGCGATTTTCAATCGCGCCGGGTTCGTACGCTTTGGGCAACTCGTTTGACATGGGTAATTGAAGGCCTAGACGTAAACCTTAGATATTACAGGAGCGAACGGGACGTAGTCAGCTTTGCGGCGGGGGATCAACAATGTCCATGCGTTCGATGAGGCTGTCGCGAATGGTGTAGACATGCCGGACCATGCGATCAAGCAGCACGCCGCCCTTCAGATCGCGAACCACCTGGTGCACGTCGACGACGGTTCGCCCGGCAGCATCATCGGCAATCTGCTTAGGCTCAACGTGCGGATCGACAAGCTTCCATTGACGCTCCCAGTAAGCTCGGACGTCAGCATGTCCGTGAACTCTGCCGCCTTCCATGCCGTTGGGCCAATCGACCTGCCGATGCATCCGGGCTAGAACCGCGTCGATATCTCGGGCGTTAAACGATCGATAAATAGCGGTAATGAGTTCCTGGTGCGAGCTCATGAGCATACGATGCGCCGGCCTGCTATCTGGACGAAGTTTCAGCGTGAGCTGCATTCGCCGCGAACGCAAAAGCATGGAGCGAGTCGTGCCTTAATCAGTTGAAAAGGGTGCTATTCGTCCGGATCTTTTCGCGGTTTGCGCCGGTGCGACATCTCGCGCGCAATTTCTTCGATCAGTGTGGGCTTCATGCGATCGAGAACGCGCTGCACTGCGCTCGCAATGAAGACCTGCGTTTGATCTCCCGGTGCGACTTCTTCGCCATTGTGGTTGGTAGAAGGATCCATAGGTTTCGTGAGCTGTTCGGTGATTGCGCCTCCAAGCACGCTGGCGGCCGCCGCAGCCACCGCGGCCGACGAATCCTCGCTCGCTGGCGTTTGGGATGCGGCTTCAACCGGCTGCTCCTCGATGGCCGGCGGCTCTGGTCCAACCGAAAGGACGGGTGGTTCTGTGAGAATCGACGGCACCTGCGCAGGCGGCTCGGGAACAGACACGGGAGGAACCGCACCCTGCGGCTCGGCTTCGGCAGAAGGCAACTCGGTTTCCGCAATTGAAGGCGCAACAACTTCTGTCGTAGTACTTGCCTCTTCGGGCGGGGTTTGCCAAGACTCAACGACCGGTCTCTGCGGCGCGACTGTCTCGAAGTCTTCCGGAACGGAAGCGCCGACCAGTTCGGCAGTCGTTTCCAATTCGGGTTCGGCAGCGGTGAAGAACTCGTCGGGTAATGCCTGTGTTGCGTCGGGATCGAATGCCGCCTCAGTCCCCGAATGTACCGCTTCAGGCGTTGTCGGCTCGGCGGGCGTGGCTGACGCTTCTGGGATAGCAGAAGTCTGTGAAGCTGGCGGTTCAGAGATACTTGCAGGCTCTACGGCAACCATCTCCCAGCCTGGATGCGGCGTTCCAAAAGCAGAGGTAGGAGGTGGTTCGGGTGCCGCTACTGGCGTCATCTCCGTCGCAGCGGGTACCTCCGTCGCTGTCTCGTAGACGTGTCCCTCTTCCGGAGGTTGATATTCGTATGAGCTGCTGGAATCCGGCATCAACTCGGGAACAATGCCAACAGGAATCTCCTCGGGATGCTCGACACCGAAACGGGTGGTAAAGCCGGAGAAACTCTCCACGCCTCCAACCAGTGCCGGATCCTGCGTCACCGTGACCTCTGGCGCCGGCTGTTCGATACCAGCTTCAATGCCTTGTTCCGCGTGCGTTTCCACCACGACTGGCGGGGCGACGTTGGGTTCGAATCCAGGCGTACTTTCCACCACCGGTTCTTCGGCGACCACCGGATGGGAGGTTTCCAATTCCATCGCCGCTGATGCCTGGGTCAGATATGCGCTCGGGCTCGAAACCTGTTCTTCTTCCGCTGCAGCTGTTGCTGGGTTAGCTGTAACCGGTTCGGCACTGACCGCGTCCTCTTCCTGCGCTACCTGCGCACCTGAAGAAGGCATGTATTCGTCGAGACCAAACGCCGGCTGTGCCTCTGGAGTTGCGGGAACCGGAGTAACAACGGACTCAGAAATTGAGATGCCATCCAGAACAGGATCCCACGCTGCGGGTTCGCTTGCGGGAACCGGCTCTGCCGCCGTTCCGACTACCTGCTGCGCAACGCTCGCATGCGAAAACGGCTTGTGTGACTCCGATTCGGACGGGTTGGCAACTACTTCCGGTAGCGGGGCAACCGCGCTGGAAACAGGCTCCGCGACAGTGCCTTCCACTTCTAAACCTGGTACAGCTGCCACGGCCACGGCACTTGCTGTAGCTGCAGCCGCAGTCGCCACCGGCGTCATCTTCGGAGTTTCCTGATCCGTCATGCCCATTTGCTGGTGCAGCTCTTCCTGGGACATACGGACCGTTTCTTCATAACTCTTGTAAGGAACCGCAGGTTTGGGCGGCGCGGGAGGTTGCGGTGCGGGAGCCGAACTGAGGTTAAAGCGCTTGGCGATAGCCTGGACAGCCGCAGTTAAATCCGTGGCCTCGAAAGGCTTGATCATTACCCCTTCCGCGCGAACCCGGTTGGAATCGTCGGGGTTGAACGGTTCCATCTTTCCGACTGTAAGTAGAACCGGTTTGCGGGAAGTCTCCGGATTATTTTTCAGCCGTTCGCAAACCTCCAGTCCCGTATATCCGGGCATGAAGACGTCAAGAATGATAATGTCGGGATTTTCTGCCGTGATCTTTTTGAGCGCGGCGGCTCCGTTACTGACGGCGATGACGTCGAAGCCGGCGTCCGTCAGGATCTTTTTGCCCATATTCTGGGCGGTCATGCTGTCGTCGGCGAGCAATATCTTCATCGCCACTGCTAGCAACCTCGTTTTCTGCCGGGGTAACCGAGACGTTACCTGTTCTGAATGTCTAAGTCAATGAAACGGTACGGCTAAAGGTATCAGCACGTTAGGAACTTAGGTACCTGCGGATGCAAACCGTGTTAAGACAGGCGTTGAATCGGGAACAGGTTTCGCAATGGGGAAAGACATGAACACCCAAAAGGAAAGGGTGACCTGATCGGCCACCCTTTGGAGATCCTGCACTTAGAGGTTATCTAGAAAGGTACCAGTTTGTGCAATCCCCTCTTCTTTTTAACCTTGCTTGTCGACGTCTCCTGATTTTCTGCCTCCTCAGTGGTCGCCGATGCCGCAGCCTTGTTTGCGTTGGAAGTTGATTCGCCCGATGCAGGCTGGGCCGCCTCGTTAACCTGCGCCGGAGGAGTTGCCGCCGCATCGACCGGTGCGGTAGCAGGTTCTTGTGCCGCTCCTGCTGCAGGCTGCGCCCCGGCGGGTGGATCGATCGTTGTGGCCGCTGCACTGTTGCTGCCGGCGCTTGTATTGCTGTCCTGGATCGGGGTCAGATCAGAGATGCCGGTCTGTGCGGGTGTGGCTGCGGACGCGCTATCGTCTGACCGCGGCACGGGCTGGTTTGGCGGCGGCGCGCCCTCTTTCACCGGTTCGACATTCAGTGTGTCCTTACCCGGCGAATTTTTCGGCTTCATCGAAGTATTACCGGCTTCGCGAACCAGGTCCACTGCGCTGGTTTGCTTGGGATCAATCAAAGTAGGGTCGCCGACCGTAGCTGCCTCAGTAACGGTAGCGGCCGGCCCCCTCTTGAGGTTATCGATCAAGCGCGCGAGCATGGTAACTTCGCCGCGGCTCTCTTCTTCTTTCTTATTCTGAGCGATAGCTTCCGGCGTGGGCCTCGGGACAGGACGCTTTAAAGCCCGCAATTCCTTCTTCGCTTCTGACGCGCCGGGTGATACCGGGTACCGGGTGATGATCTTGGAATAAGCTTCGGCTGCCTGGTTTTCGAGGTTCTTGATCATCGTGCCCTTAGCGGTTTCGTTCAGTCGCGGAGCGGCTCTCACCAGGTCAACCTGCTTGAGATACGAGTTCCCGAGAAGCAATAGCGCCTGATCGGCATCGCTGTAGAGCGGATAGGTATCCACAAGCGATTTCAGCCGCGCCTCAGCCGCCGGATACGACTCGCGCATGTAATA
The DNA here is from genome assembly GCA_021324365.1 of Terriglobia bacterium. Taxonomy (GTDB): domain Bacteria; phylum Acidobacteriota; class Terriglobia; order Terriglobales; family Acidobacteriaceae; genus JAJPJE01. Next base: position 61,657 of record JAJPJE010000045.1, read on the forward strand.
GAAACGTCCGATGCGGAATTCGCGTTCGGCTAGAACCTCCTGCACCTGCAACAATTTTGCTTTCGCTTCCGGCACCAGCTTGCTGTCCGGATAAGTCGCGATCAGGTAACGGTACTCATCCTGTGCGCGCTCCGCGTGAGTGAAATCGCGATCCGGCTTTTCCATTTCCTTGAAGTGAATGTTCGCGATCTTCAACTGGGCTTCGGCCGCCTCCGGCATGTTGGGGAAGAAGGTCTCGAAGTCCTTATACTCGTTTTCCGCCTGAACCAGCGCAGCGGAAGTGCCTTCCGCGTACCAAGAATCACCGATTGCCAGTTTGGCGCGCGCCACGAATTCCGAATCCGGGTAGGTATTGATCAACGTTTGCAGCGTCAGGCGCGCCACGTCGTACTTGCCATGCTGCATGGCGTCCATGGCATTGTCGAAGAGAACTTTGTCGGGCTGCTTCGAATCGACATTGGCGATCGGATTTTTTATTTTCTTGTTAGAGCAGCCAATGGCAAGCAGCATGGCCGCAGCCACGCCCAGAATTGCGAATTTCTTTAAGAGCATTACCTCTACCTACCTTGGGAGAGCGACCCTGTTATTCGCGAACCGCTATTGCAGGTTCCTGCCTTTATACCTTTTGCAGACTAGCTTCCACTGCTGCCTTGAGGAGTTGTTCTGCTTGTTGTTTGGGATCACCTTTGCCAAACACCGCGTTGCCAGCAACCAGTATTTCAGCGCCGGCGCGCACAATATCAGCTACCGTCTTCAGAGACACGCCTCCGTCCACCTCGATACGATACTCCAAGCCGCGGCTCTGGCGTATGCGCGAAAGCTGCGCAATCTTATGCAGCGACCCGGGAATGAACTTCTGCGCTCCGAAGCCTGGGTTTACGGACATGACGAGCACGTAATCCACTATGTCCAAAACCTCGGTCAGGGTATCGACCGGAGTCGCAGGATTAATGACCACTCCGACCTTACATCCATGATCGCGTATATGCTCCAGCGTGCGATTCAAATGCCGTGTGGCTTCCTGGTGGACCGAAATCCAGTTCGCACCAGCATCGGCAAAGGCCGGAATGAACTCGTCCGGGTGTTCGATCATCAGGTGGCAATCGAGCGGCAAATTCGTGTGCTTGCGGATCGAAGCCACCACTGGCGGGCCAATCGTGAGATTCGGGACAAAATGGCCGTCCATCACATCCAGGTGCATGGCCGAGGCTCCGCCCTCGGTTGCCGCCTGAATCTGGTCCGCAAGACGGGCGAAGTCGGCAGACAGAATAGAAGGAGCAAGCTCGATCAAGGGATCTCTCAGTCCGCGTCAGCAGGCCTGCCCGATGCTGAATGGCAAATGGACCAATGCCAAGTTCCCCAATAAGCCTTTCTGGCTTAATGGACGGAACGAGCGCTGGCCGTGGCAGGCTTAGCTGTGGAAAATTCTATCACCTCCCCGAGCTGAGCTAAGTAGGGTAGAGCACGTAGAGAGTCGAATACTCACCGATGAGGCCGGGAGTGCGAAAAGGCGGCATCTTTTCAAGCAGCTTGCCAGCTTCAACGAGAAACCTGAAACTGGAACGCGAAACTTAAACTTATGGCTCTCGTAGAGGTGCGAAAGCTTACGAAGATCTACGCGGCCGGCGGCATGCTGGCCCGCGGTTCAGGATTTCGTGCCGTAGACGACGTGTCGCTCGATATTCATGCCGGCGAGACACTTGGCCTTGTGGGTGAGTCCGGCTCGGGTAAAACCACCCTCGGACGATTGATTCTGCGCCTCATTGAACCAACTTCCGGGACCGTGATCTTCGATGGCCGCGATGTGCTTTCGGGGAGCCGGGGCGAACTCCGACAGTTGCGCCGGCAGATGCAGATTATTTTCCAGGATCCTTTCGGCTCGCTCGACCCTCGCATGCGGGTAGAAGAAATTGTCACTGAACCACTGCGCATTCATGGGTTGAATGGCAGCCCAGGGCGGCTGCCCTACGTGGATGTTTCTCCGAGTACGCCTCATGCCGGACAAGAGCGCCGGCGCTCCCGGTATCGTTCCACCGCCGCGCAGCTGATGAAAGCCGTCGGACTGGAAGAATCGGCACTGCGCCGCTATCCGCACGAATTCAGCGGAGGCCAGCGTCAGCGAATCGGAATCGCTCGCGCGCTGGCGTTGCGTCCTAAGTTCATTGTCGCCGACGAACCCGTATCAGCTCTCGACGTAAGCGTTGGTGCTCAGATCGTGAACCTGCTGAAAGATCTGCAGCGCGATTTCGGGCTAACTTATTTGTTCATCTCTCACTCGATGCCGGTGGTGCGCTATCTTTCGACGCGAATCGCAGTGATGAATCGGGGGAAGATCGTGGAAATCGGCTCGACCGAAGAAATCACGGAAAGACCGCAACAGGAATACACGAAGAAACTGCTGGCGGCGACGCCGGAATTAGAAGTGGCGCGCTAAACCAATTTTCGGTTTGAGAAGTTGCGTAGGTAATGTGCTCCGAAAATGCGGCGAGGCAGGATTCCGGATCGACCGGGCACCCACACGATTCTCCTTAACAATCTCGGTGAATCCTCTCACTGGATCCTCACCACTCCCTCTGCTACTTTCGGGAACCTCTCGAAAATGGCCATATCGTGCCCCGGGATCACCCACTCCGGGCGCGCGGCCAGCATTTTCATCCGATCCTGCGCCCGCAGATTTGAAGCGGCATCGACCGTCTCGCCAATGGGCGTGTGCCTCTCCATGTTTTCGTACAGATACATATTGTCGCTTGCGAGGATTACCGTTCCGCCTGCGGTGTTCACGCCCACGTACTGCGACTGGTGCGTATGTTTGCCTCCGGTGTAGCAGATGATCCCCGGCAGAATCTCCTGCGCATCACCGTGCACCAGTCCAACATGGCCTTCGGTATTCAGCTTTACCATTTCGATCACATCCTGCGCATCGAAGCCGTCGGACGTCTGCTTTGTCTCCCACGCCTCACCCGCGTAATACTCGAGCTCATCGTTCTGGATCCAGATGCGCGCCTTCGGGAACAGATCAACTCCATCCACATGGTCCCAGTGCATGTGAGAAATGACGACGTCGGTGATGTCTTCCGGCTTCAGCCCGAGCCTGGCCACGGCCTCGGAAGGTTTTACGTAATCCTTGACTTTCCAGTCTCTGAAAAAGCGCTCATGGTAGAAGCCAGAGTCGACCAGGATATTGTGCCCGCCTCCGCGCACCAGCCACACCATCATGGCGATATCAGCTTTGCGCTTTGGATCGGCTCCGTAGACCAGGTCGTTAATAGGGTAGTCCGGCGTGATTGCGTAGCGAATCGCATAAACCTCGTATACGGGCTTTTGTTGTGTAAGCGCCGGAACTGATGAAACGACCAACGCCGCGAAAAGAAGAAGAGGCAGCTTCATGGGATGGGAATGGTACTCCGGGATTCAGCTTTTAATCCAGCGAGGTGTCCGGTCATCCCGGTCATTTCGAACGGGCAGGAGGACGGTTCAGGTAGACTTTCTTTTCGGAGTTCTCATGTCGGTGAAGCCTGAAACTGTTCCTCTTGCAATCGATCCCCAACAGGACTGGTCAGCGTACGTTGCTGACTTCCGTCTCGCCGCCCACCGATCTGTCGACTGGGTCGCGGAATATCTTGCCGATCCGCGACGCTATCCGGTCGTCGCGAAAACAACGCCGGGAGAATTGGTCGACGCGCTGCCGGCATCAGGTCCTGAAAAAGGCGAATCCTTCGACGCGATCCTGAGCGACTTCGATCAGAAGATCATTCCCGCCGTAACGCATTGGAATCATCCGGGTTTCCTCGCCTATTTCGGTTGCACTGGCTCTTCGCCCGTGATCATCGCCGAAATGCTCTCTGCGGCCCTGAATACCAATGGCCTGCACTGGGATACTTCCCCCGCCGTTGCCGAACTCGAGCAGGTTGCGTTGGGCTGGTTGCGTCAATGGATGGGGTTGCCTGACGGCTGGTTCGGCATCATTTATGACACCGCTTCGGTCTCAAGCTTTCACGCGATCTGCGCCGCGCGAGAGATGGTGGCGCCGGAGAGCCGCGTCGAAGGCAGCAAACCCGATCTCGTCCTCTACACCTCCGAGCAATCCCATTCATCCATCGAGAAGGGCGCGATCGCTGCCGGAATCGGACAGAAACACGTTCGCAAAATCTCAACCGATGCCGATTTCCGCATGCGTCCGGATTTACTGGCGAAAGCAGTTGAAGTCGACCTTCGCGCCGGCCTGCGTCCGTTTTGCGTCGTAGCGACGCTCGGCACTACTTCCACCACCAGCATCGATCCGCTCGCCGCGATTTCCGAGATCACCGACCGTCACAAGCTATGGCTGCATGTCGACGCAGCCTATGCCGGTTCAGCAACCATTCTCCCCGAATATCAGCCAATGCTGAAAGGCATCGACCGCGCGCATTCATACGTCGTCAACCCCCACAAGTGGCTGCTGACCAACATCGACTTGAGCGCCTTCTATACGAAGCGCCCTGACATTCTGCGCCGGGCGTTCTCTCTCGTTCCGGAATACCTGACCGGCACGGAGGACCCCCGCGCAATCAATCTAATGGATTACGGTGTCCCACTCGGTCATCGCTTCCGTTCGCTGAAGCTGTGGTTTCTGCTGCGTTATTTCGGGCGCGAGCGCCTGCAGCAAATCCTGCGATCCCACATTACCTGGGCAAAGAAGTTGGAAGAAGAAATTCGCAACGCCCCACGTTTTGAAGTGGTTGCTCCGGTGCCGTTCTCTACCGTGTGCTTCCGCCTGAAAGCTTCGGATGCGGAGAATGAACGGATATTCAACACCGTCAACGCATCTGGCAAGTACTACATCTCGCACACCGGCCTGAACGGCCAATATGTGCTGCGCATCGCGATCGGCAACCTGGGCACAACCTGGGATGACGTCGAGGGCTGCTGGCGAATGATCCAGTCGGTCACTGCCAACGGCTAGTCGCGCCGCTTAAGAACTGGCGGGCTATCGCTGGAGTTGCTGCTACTACTGCTGCCGTCATCGTTGCTGCTGCTTGTGCGACGCAACGTTGGCCGACCGGCGTCATGAGATTTGTTCAGTATCCTGCCGCGGTTTTCAAGTTGCGCCAGCCGCGCTTTCATCTGATCGAATTCGGAGGTATCGTCAATATACTCGGCGCGCGGCGGCAGGATTTTTGCGATCTCCTCCTGCGACTTCTGGATACGGTCTGGAGTCTGCGGATGATCGGAAAAGGCCTTGGCCAGGGTTCCGGGTTTCTTCTTGTCCATTGCCTTCACTTTTTCAAAGAAGGCGATAAAGGACTGCGGATCGTACCCAGCCTTGTACATATATTCCAGGCCTAGAAAATCCGCCTGCGCCTCGAATTCGCGGCTGAATTTCAGGAATGTCATCGGGATCGCCAGTCCGGCGGCTTCGTAGGCAGCGTAGCCTATTCCGCCCCCGACCATGATCAGGGGAATTGAGGCAAAGTTCGCAAGTTGGGCGCGGCTCATTTCCCGTGCAGCATGGCACGCAGCGACGTGCGCAATCTCGTGTGCCATCACTCCCGCCAGTTCAGATTCGTTGTCAGCCGCCAAAATCAGCCCGGAATTCACAAAGAAGAAGCCGCCAGGAAGAGCAAACGCGTTCACCTCGTCCGAGTCGACGACCTTAATGGTGAAGGGGACCTTCGCGTCGGAATTGCGCACGATGTTTTGTCCCACTCGGTTCACGTATTCCGTGATCACCGGATCGGTGATTACCTTCGCCGACTGCTCGACCTGCTGGGCATACTGCTTGCCCATCGCGACCTGCTTGTCGAGGTTGTACCAGTTGCCGATGCCGCGTCCGCATCCGACGTTGCGATTGCCGATGGCATCGAGATCGCGAATGCCGCCGTCGTGATAGTAGGTATCGGGATACCGATTGGCTGCCGTCGTGGAGGGTGGGTTCGCCCCAACGGCAAACGGAGCAGAGGACGCGGCAAACACAGCCAGAAGACTAAGAATCCGTTTCATGGGTGGACTCCGATCGGTATCGCTGTGCCAGCGAACCTCGGCATCCTGAGAGCGTGCAGTGGTGAGGCGGTACTCCGGTGAAAGATCGCGTCGCGACCTGTGTTTTTATAAGATGACACCGGAAACCCTCCAGTTGCCGAAATTTTCACCCTTGTTGCTGCCCGTTGTAGAGGGATTGGTATAATCCTGCGCGCCAGTTCACCTGATCAGGAGCAATAGTTCATGAAGCGAATTCTCTTCGCAGCAGTGGTTGTGTGTTTATGGTTCATGAGCGCGAGAGCGCAGGATCGGCCAGCTCCCAAGCGCACAATGATTTATGCGGGTCACGTCGTGGACGTGAAATCGGGCCGGACTCTTCAAAATCAGATCATTACGATTGAGGAAGACAAAATTGTAAGTGTCAGGCCGATCCCGCCGGCCCCTAATGGCGGCCGAGTTCCCGGTGCTCGACAAGAAGCAATGCTGGATCTGATTCCTCCCGGAACCACCGTCATCGACCTTTCCAAAGCCACGGTTCTCCCGGGGCTCATTGACGCCCACACGCATCTGACGTTCTCTCCTGATCAATTCGGCTACCAGTCCTTAGGAATTTCCATTCCTCGCGAGGCTCTCACCGGTGCGAAGAATGCGAAAACCACCTTGGAAGCGGGCTTTACGACGGTGCGTAACGTCGGAGCAGATGGATTTACTGATGTAGCCCTGCGCGACGCCATCGATGCCGGCGACATTGAAGGTCCACGCATGTTGGTTAGCGGCCCGCTCATCGGGATAACCGGCGGCCATTGCGACGAGAACCTGCTACCGTACGAATTCCATCATCAGGCTGACGGCGTGGCGGATGGTGTCGCTGCCGTTCAGCACCAGGTTCGCGAGAACATCAAATACGGTGCTGACCTGATCAAGATCTGCGCCACTGGTGGCGTGATGTCGAAGGGTGATGATCCGAACGCTTCGCAGTACACGCAGGAAGAATTGCGCGCGATCGTCGCCGACGCTCATCGTCTCGGCCGCAAGGTGGCCGCGCATGCTCACGGAGCGGAAGGCGTCCGGTGGGCCTCCGATGCGGGCGTCGATTCGATCGAGCATGGACACCTGATGGACGACGCTGCCATCGCAACGCTGAGGAAGAATGGCACGTACCTGGTTCCGACTCTCTACCTGCTTGACTGGAATCGCGACAACATGGCTAAGCGCAACATGCCCGATTACATTCAAAAGAAGATGCAGATGGTCGGCGCTAAAGCGCAGGACAATGCGCGTAAAGCATTCCAGTCAGGAGTGAAGATCGCCTTTGGCACCGATGCCGCGGTCTACCCGCATGGACTGAACGCGCATGAGTTCGAAGTCTACACGCGACTGGGTATGACGCCCCTGCAGTCACTTCAAACTTCGTTGATTAACGCTGCCGAACTGCTGGGCTGGGCTGACAAAATCGGCACCATCGAGCCCGGCAAATGGGCCGACATCATCGCAGTCGACGAAGATCCATTGGCGGATATCACTACGCTGCAGCACGTCCGCTTCGTGATGAAAGGCGGCGAGGTGTTCAAGAACGAATACAGTAAGCCGACGGTCGTTGGTCGTTAGTGGATCGCCTCCCAACTGGCAGGAATTCCGTATTACTTGGGATCCTGGTCGAGCCGTTTGAGCCAGCTGCCGAGATCCTGAGCCCGAAGCGCGGCGAAATGGCGAAGGACCTTTCAGACAACATCGATTGAGAAGAAAAGCGTGCGCGGGCACGATGGCAAGCTGTGGAAACGTACCCGCGCTGGGTGGGTGATTCTTATTGCCTCTACTCTACGGCCCATCAGCCCAAGTCAAGAAAAAATCTGCTTTTTGTTCCAGATTCGGAAATGCGCGAAAACAAAGGAAAAAGGCCGGTGCGAACCGGCCTTTTTTTCCCGTGTAACGCGAAGGTAACTACTTCTTACTGGGGGCGATGGCTTCTTTCGCGACTTTCGCCACGCGGAATTTCACCACGGTCTTCGCAGGAATCTTGATGGGCTCGCCGGTCTGAGGGTTGCGGCCGACGCGAGCTTTGCGGTTCGACTTCACCAGGCGGCCGAGGCCGGGAACGACGAATACGCCATTCTTCTTGGTCTCTTTCAGCGCGGTATCAGCAAGGGTCTGCAGGAACGCTGCCGCTTGCTTATTGTTGACTCCCACCTTCTCGGCGAGATGACGTACCAATTGGGTCTTGGTTAAACCAGATGCCATGAATCCTCCTTAAACTAAGTGCGATTGCGACTCAGTGCGCTCATCCTACATCAGTGGCTTGTGCATGAGAAGCGTTCGAGCCGCATTTTATGCGGGTTTTCGGCACTTGCAACGAAAAAAGCCTGTGGAAATCGCGCTTTTCGCGGGTTTTCGCCGAAAATCCCAAGCCTTCGCTAGGATTCCAGCTTCTTCGTGAGCAGTTCGTTGACTACGGATGGGTTCGCCTGGCCTTTGGAAGCTTTCATCACCTGGCCAACAAAGAAGCCGACGATCGTCTTCTTTCCTGCCTTATATTGCTCCACCTGTTTAGGATTTGCCGCGATCAACTCGTCAATGATCCTCTCCAGCGCTCCCGTATCCGTCGATTGCTTCGGGCTGCCCTCTTGTTCATAGATCAGCGGGAAGTCTTTATTTCGTTCGAAGCTGAGGTCGTAAAGCTCTTTCAGCATCTTGCTGGAGATCGCGCCCGACTCCACCAGATCGGCGGAAAAGGCCACCCCTTTCATGGAGATCGGTGATTGCTCGATCGTCAGCCCCTTCGCTTTCAAGCGCCCCTGCAGTTCGCTCTGCACAAGGTTGGCAACACGCTTGGGATTCTTCGCAGCTTTCGCGGCCTCTTCGAACTGATCGGCGAAGCTCTTGCTGGCTGTTAGGACTTCCGCATCGTAAGCTGTGATTCCGAAGTCGCGAACGAACCGCTGGCGGCGTGCATCGGGCAGCTCCGGCATAGTTGCCTCAATCTGCTTTTGCCAGGCGGCATCCACCACAAGGGGCAACAGGTCGGGTTCAGGGAAGTAACGATAGTCATGCGCGCGCTCCTTGCTGCGCATGCCGTAAGTCTTCCCTTCATTCGCGTTGTAGAGCCGCGTTTCCTGCACAACTTTGTCGCCGGATTCAATCAGCTCGATCTGCCGCTCGATCTCATACTCCAGCGCTTCGCGAATGAAACGGAAGGAGTTCACGTTCTTGACTTCCGCTTTGGTGCCGAATTCCTTCTGACCTACAGGGCGCACGCTCACATTGGCATCGCAGCGCAGCGATCCTTCTTCCATGTTGCAGTCGCTGACGCCGGTAAACAGGATGATTTCTTTTAACTTCGTCAGGTACTCATAGGCTTCGTCGGGCGAGCGCATATCCGGCTCGCTGACGATCTCAATCAGTGGTGTGCCGCAGCGATTCAGGTCGAGGTAGGTACTGCTGGCCGAATCCGCAAATCCGTCGTGAATGCTCTTACCCGCATCTTCTTCAAGGTGCACACGAGTGATGCCGATGTTCCTTTTTGTGGTGCCGGCGCCCTTGCCCGCGTTCGTTCCATGAAGCTCTATGTGCCCGAATTCCGCAAGCGGCTTGTCGTACTGCGAGATTTGGTATCCCTTGGGGAGGTCGGGATAGAAATAGTTCTTTCGGGCGAAGATCGATGTCTCATTGATGCGGCAGCCCAACGCCTTCGAGGCGAGCACCGCGAACTCCACGGCTTGCCGATTCAGGACAGGCAACGCTCCCGGCAATCCCAGGCACACCGGGCACACGTTCGTGTTGGGCGGATCACCGAATCGGTTCGCACATCCGCAGAAAATCTTGCTCGCTGTTAGCAGCTGGACGTGGACTTCCAGCCCGATTACCGGCTCATATTTCGCGCGCACTTCTTTCGGCAGGGCCGTCGAGGTCGCCATATCCTGTTAGTTTCCGGTTTTCAGCGGAAACTTTCAAGGATGTTGGAGTTTTGGTCTCCATGACGCGCCCGCTATGCACAAGCAAGGCCTTTCGTACTTCCTACTTCAAACTTCTTATTTTTGCAGATGCTCTTGCAATTTTGCGAAGTACGAACAGATCGCATTTGCCGAGCGCGCGGTCTTTTTCAGCAGTCCGGGCTCGCAGTGCTTGACAACATCTTCGAACGAATGCCGCATGCGGATGCGGTCGACGGCGCACACGGCGCTGAGCAGTTCCACATAAGCAGCGTTCACATCGTTGACAACATGGTAGGGCTCGGCGTGTTGCGAGCCGTGGTTGGTAGACATCTACAGCGACTCCTGATTTTTGTTTGAAATTGCTGGATGGGGCCGGAAAACGTTACCGTTAACGTTGTGTTAATATTTATACATACGTTAAAGTAATGCGTCAACTACTTATACGTTTAAGTAGAAAAAAACGATTTGCTGGAGGCTATTCTGGCAAGGACTGCCGATCCGAAGCTTGAGGCGAAGGTGACGCGCGCGGCACTGCGCCTTTTGGACAAGGAGGGGATGTCGGCACTTTCAATGCGCGCGGTAGCCAAAGCTGCGCGCACCACCACGCCAACTCTGTACGACAGATTCGAGAATCACGAAAACCTGTTGGCCGCGATCACGAAGCGCATCAACGAAGAGTTGCTCGGGAGGATTGCGGCCCAGAACTCGATCGAATCGATGATTTTGGAATGCGTGCAATACGCTGCCAGTCATCCGTATCGCTACGAGTTGCTGTACAAGCAGCGCGCAAAAATCTGGGCCACCGATGAGCCTAAACCTGTCTTCGAGGCCTTGAAGAAGCAACTTGCGGTGCAATTGAAGATGCGCGGCGCGGCGCTCGACGAAACCGGCTTGGCGCTCATGGCACTGATGCATGGTAGCTCGGTGTTCCGGATTGCCATGGGACCGAATTCTGCCGCGCATGCTGAAGTCGAGAAGGCAACGAGCTTCGCAGTGAGACGGATCGTGCGCGAGAGTCGTCGAACGAAATAGCCGGTCAGGCTCGCTACGGCCGCGCTGCGCTTCTAGTCCCAGGTTAGCGTCCAAAGGGGGGACGCAATCCCGGGGGGCATTTCTCTGCACGGAGCGAGTAGGTGAGATACAGAAAAAACCGCAGTCGAGGTTCCGAAGCGAAGATCAATTCAGCAAAGTGATATTTACCGGACACCCCTCGAGGTATACGTTTCCGTCAGTTGCGCGATCGAACACCAGCGTTATCGGAGCCTCGGTTTCGGGAATTTCGTGAGCCTCCACCCAATACGCTTGATAGAAGTTCACCTCCGGCCCGAGTCCTTCCTCGCTGTTGGAGAGCACGCGAGTTACAACCGCCTGCCACTCTTGCGAAGTATTCTCCGATAGGAGATTGAATTTGAACCGCTGCCCGACCTTGATCTCAGATTCCATCTGAACTCCTTGCTCGTTCTCGGTTTCTGATCACGAAATGGCCGCTCCGTCAGCGGTGGAGCACTCGATCTTAGTTGAAGCCAACGACGACAGACCTGTCATGATCGTCGGGGGGGCGTACCGCAGATCAGTCGCATCATGGACGCGTGCGATTCTCATATCGGAAGCATCAAACCAGCGCCAGAAAAAGCCGGAGTGATATCCCGACTCCGTCGGATAAAAATAGACGATTTTTTCGCGCGGATTCGAGAAGTCGGAATTGACTTGATGGATTGTGCCAGTCACATGCGGCCACGCCTGATTGGATAACCGTGTCGGCTCCAGAGCCTCTGAGTAGACTTGGAACGCTCGAGCACCAAGGCTCGGAGGAAAGGAGCCGAGCACATGAAGATTGTAGGCTG
>JAJPJE010000043.1 GCA_021324365.1 Terriglobia bacterium
GCTCCCGGCGAAAGCACGACCAGGTACGCGGTCACATTCGACGCGGGTGAGAAGGTTGTCGTATTCAAGGTTGAGGTAGACAAGAACGACAAGCCGGTCGGGTAGAGGTTCAGGGTGGCAGTGCCATTGGCATAGCCTGGAGCTGATGCGGTCAGGGTTGCGGTGATGGCTGTTGTGCCAGTGTAATTCTGGCCCTCAATATAGAACGCCGGCACGGCAAAGCTGTTCGCCGTCAGAGGCATCGTGATACTGGCGGTTCCAACCTTTGTCGGATCGGCCGTCAGCAGGAAGTGGGTGGGATCGCTGCTGGTCAAGGTCAGCGTCTCATTCGTTGGAGGTGCGGCTCCCAGAGTCAGACTATCCTGCACGATCAAGTTGTTCCCGATAATCTGGGTGCTAGTCGAGAGCGCCGGCGCCGATACAGTCGCAGCGATCTGAACAGATTCGTTCGCTGGTGTGCTGTATCCCGCCGGAGTTGCTAAGGTCAGATTGCTGGCTCCGGCAGCCAACGGTTTAAACGTCACCCCTCCGCCGGGCGTTAAATAGGAACCCACAGGAATACTGGTCGAAGATCCGGAGGCATAACCTACTGTTCCAACCGTCGTGTCAGAGCTGCTGACTGTGACCGGAATAGCAGACGCCTGTGGTCCCACGTTGTAGCCGTAGGTGTAGAAGTTCAGCGATCCCGGCGTGAGCACGATGACGTACGCAGTCAGATTCGACGGTGGCGAGGATGTGGTGGTACTCAGGGTTGAGGTTGACAAGAACGATATGCCGGTCGGGTAGAGGGTCAGTGTAGCAGTGCCATCCGACAATCCAGATGCAGTCGCCGTCAACGTTGCCGTGATCGCCACATTGCCGGAGAAATTCTGGCCCTCGATATAGAATGCCGGCACAGCAAAGCTGTTGGCAGTCAGAGGCAGCGTGATACTGGCGGTTCCAACCTTTGTCGGATCGGCCGTCAGCAGGAAGTGGGTGGGATCGTTCGTGCTCAGAGTCATCGTTTCGTTAGCTTGCGGTGGAGCTCCAAGCGAGATGCCTCCCTGTTCAATGAGATTGTTGCCGACGGTCAGAGAATTGACTGTGATTGCCGGAGCAGAGCTCACGCTTATCGTAGCTGCGAGGGAGTTGATTCCCGGAGAGCTGACAGTCAGGTTGGCTGTTCCAGAAGCTACACCGGTAATGACGATATTGGCGGAGAGTTGACCAGCGGGAATCGTGATAGTCGCGGGCACAGTTGCGACCGAAGTGTTGTCAACTGACAGATTGAAGGTGATCCCGTTCGGCGGTGGAGCGGCCGCCGAGATCGTTAACTGATCGCTGAACGTCCGCGTTGCGGGGAGAGTCACAGTCGTAGTGGCTAGAGAAGCCGTTACGGTGACTTGGACCGGCTGAGTATCGGGTGCAAAACCTGTAGCACTTGCGGTGATATGTGCAGTTCCGATACTCACGCCGGTCACCTGCGGATTAGCGCTGGCCACGGTCGATCCGGCAGGAACCGTTACGCTGGAAGTGACGGTTGCGATGCTCGGGTTGTCGCTCGTGAAGCTAACCACAACGCCTCCAGTCGGCGCGGGGGTAGAGAGGCTGAAAGCCAGACTGCTGGTTTGGCTGGGTGCGACGACCAGACCCGTCGCCAAACTGATCAGACTGCTTGTGACCGTCACGGAAGCTGTCGCAGTGTTGTAGTTGGTTGCGGTCGCAGTGAGAGTGACGGGGCCGCCGGCAGCAATACCGTTGATTGCAAAAGTAGCTGTGGATCCGCCTTGCGGGATGGTGACGCTGGTAGGCGACACGGTTACGAGGCTTGTGTCGCTGCTCGAGAGATTCACGGTCACGCCACCGCTGGCTGCTGGAGTGCTTAGGCTGACTGTTCCGCTGATAGAGCGGGCAACGCCGACCAGCGGTCCCTCGGTTGAGAGCGTCATGTTGGACGCTTTGCAAACACCGGAACTGGCTGCCGTGTAAATCGACTGGATCTCAGCCAACGACAGTGACCGGTTATACGCTTGCAGTTCGTCGATGATGCCATTCCAAGTGCGGGGGAAGCCTGCGAAGGTTGAAGAACCTCCGATCATCCAGTTATTCGTCGAGTAGGCAATCGTCTTTTGCTCGGCGAACGTGCCTTCCACCTGGCCGTTCACGGTGAGCGTGAACACCGACCCATCGTATTGAACGGTGACGAAATAGAACTGTCCGGGCGGGAAGCTATCGGTTGATGTGATCTGCTCCGAAGTGTCGTTGCCAAATACGAAGACAAACTTGTTGGTGAGAGCGCTCCAGTTCAGGCTAACTGAAAGAGTAACGTTATCGATGTCCTGATCGAAAATGACGCTCCCAAAGTTGTCATTATTAGGACCGGGCCCGTCAGGCCTGACCCATGCTGCCCAAGTAAATTGCTGGTTGGCCAGGCTGCTTGAAGGAGGAACCTCAAGCCTGCCATTTGTGCCAAAGCTGAAACCCTGGCCTACCAGGCCAGGAACATAGCTGACTGCATTCACAACTGTGGGATTGTTGGCATTCAGCAGGTCGTTGGGGGTGCCGTCGCCGGTCCACCAACTCACCAATCCTGGCAGCGGCGCCACGCAGGTTGCAGCAGCCGCACTGATAGTAAACGCATTGCTGACCGCTGGACTTACTCCTGTACTGGAAGCTACAAGGGTGTAACCGACTCCGGCATTGTTGATCTGTAGACCTGGGAAAGTGGCGATTCCGTTGACCGCATTCACGGTGACAGTTCCGCCTAACGAGCCTCCTGCAGGATTGGTGCCGATTGCCAGCGTGATTGCGATGCTAGCGGTCGTGACAGTATTGCCGAAAGCATCCTGCACCGTTACCTGAGGCGAGGGAAGAAGGTCAAACCCGGCGATCGTGCCTGAAGGCTGGACTGTGAAAACGAGTTGGGCAGGCGAGCCCGAGACAATGTTGAATGCATTGCTCGTGGCTGAGGCAAGCCCCGTGGTCGAAGCGACCAATGTATATCCTGTGCCCATCTTGTTGATACTTACGTTCGTGAAGCTAGCCACTCCATTCACGGCGTTCACCGTCAGCGTTCCGCTCAGCGTCCCGCTGCTCGGATTCGTCCCAATCGCGATCGTGATCGGGTTCGAAGCGCCGGTGACGACATTGCCGCCCGCATCTTCCACACTCACCACCGTCGTAAACGCCGCACCCGAGGCTGAACTCGCCGGTGGCTGCGTCGTGAACACCAGCTTGTTCGCTGTCCCTGCGGTGATGTTGAACGCATTGCTCACTGCACCACTCAGACCGCTCGCACTGGCCGCCAGCGTGTAGCCGCTTCCAGCTTTATCGATCGACAGACCACTGAATGTCGCCACTCCATTCACGGCGTTCACCGTCAGCGTTCCGCTCAGCGTCCCGCTGCTCGGATTCGTCCCAATCGCGATCGTGATCGGGTTCGAAGCGCCCGTGACGACATTGCCGCCCGCATCTTCCACGCTCACCACCGTCGTAAACGCCGCACCCGAGGCTGAACTCGCCGGTGGCTGCGTCGTGAACACCAGCTTGTTCGCTGTCCCTGCGGTCACGCTGATATTCAGCTGTGATCCCGTAATCGACGACACCGCGTCGGTCGCGGTCAGTGACTGCGTGCCAACCGTTCGCAGAGTCGCCTGGAAGTTGTGCGTGCCTTGGTCGGCACTGGTAAAGGTATAGCTCGAAGGTAGAAGCGCCTGCGCATCACTCGATGTGAACTGAATCGTGCCGGTGTAGTTGGTAACTACATTCCCATTTCCATCCACTGCGGTTACGGTGAAGGTGCCAGCAACCCCGGCACCAATTGGACTCGGGAATCCGCTGACCAGGAGTCGATTTGCTGCTGCAGGGTTAACTGTGATGGCAACCGTGCTGGGATCGCTGCTGAGGAAACCGTTGTTGACGATCAACTGTAGAACATATGTTCCGGCCACGTCGGGTTTAAAGGTGGAGAAAGCTGTGTTCGCATTACTCAAGGATCCGGTGGTGATCGCGCTACCCGCCGGAACAGTATTCACGGTCCATGAGTAGGTCAGCGTCAAACTTTGAGGATCGCTCGAAGCGCTGCCATCCAAACTCACCGTTGAGCCGGCTGTGACCGTTTGTGGCGACCCCGCATTTGCAACAGGTTTAAGCACTTGCTGAGTGCTTATGTTTACGGTGCATGGCACGCTCGGATTTGAAACGCCGTTTGGTGCATCGCTCACGATCAACTGCACAACGTACAGGAAATTGGGTTGGACCGCCGTGAAAGAAGGCTTTTCAGCTGTGGGATCGGAGAACGTTGCAGGAGGCGTACTGTTCTGCACGAACGACCATGAGTACGTAAGAGGCAGATTGTTGGGGTCCGTCGAGCCACTGCCATCGAGCATCACGAGTTGATCCACATGCACAGACTGCGCCGGGCCGCAACTCGCGATCGGCTGTAATGATTGCGTGTTGAACGTAAGTATCGCTGGCTGACTTTTTAGGTTTCGGCTATCGGTGACGACTAACTGCACCGTGTAGGAACCGAAGACGTCAAGTGTCGCTTTGGGCATCACGGCCGTTGGATTGTCGAGAGAAACATGGCTGCCCGGCGGCCCGGAAATAGTCCAAGCGTAGGTGATCGGGAATCCGTCTATATCTGTGGAACCGCTGCCATCAAATGTGATCGTCTGGTTGACGCTGGGTGTCGTGGTCAGTGGCGCAATTTTTGCAGTGGGAGGAGTCGCCGAGGTGCTGATCGTTACAAATGACGGAGCGCTGCTGGTGGTGCCGTTATTTACAACTAGTTGGAACTGGTAGTTCCCGAACTTGTCCGCCGTGAACGTGGGTGTGACGGCTGTAGGATCGGAGAGCGTTGCCGTGCTGCCTGCAGGCTTCTGAACGGCGCTCCACTGGAAGGTGAGCGGTTTTCCATTCGGGTCGCTTGATCCACTGCCGTCCAACTGAACCGTTGTGCCAACCGCGACAGTTTGATTAGGCCCCGCATTCGCTACCGGTGGCTGGCCCCCTGTAATCGTGAAGATGGCAGTCTCAACTTGCCGACTAGTCTGAATCGTCACAGTGACCGGACCTGGTGCGGCAGTGCTATCAATCTGGAAGCGCGCACTCGCGCTTGTCGGACTGGTAACTGTCAACGAACCGAAGGAGCCAGATGCGTTACCTGCTACAGAGATTCCCGCTCCTTTCGCCTGGGTCATTCCCTGGATAAAAGTCGAGAACGTGCCGGCAAAGTTTACCGTGAGCGTACTGCCGGGAGTTGTACTGTTGGGATTTAGCACTACCGCCGCCGGCGGATTAATAGTGAGCGTCGAAGAATTAGAACTGGCAAATGCCAGACCTCCGGATGTCAGTCCAGAAATAGAAACCAAATATGGCGTTGGAGTACTAACTGAGATTGAGGCTGGCACCAGGAAAGAGACTCTCCGCGTCGTTCCCATGAGGGTTGTGACAGCGGTCGCCACCGTCGTCGCGCTTGTTCCGCCGCCGGCCGGTGTCAGCGTAACTGTGACGTCCGAAGGGTTGATAGCTCCGCTGGGAAATGGACCACCAGTGACGTTGTTAACCGTCACACCCGCTTGTCCCGTAGCGGGAGTTGCGGCGGATGCCAGGCGGATAGAAGTGATTTGTGCCCAAGCTTGAATCGACGTTAATAAGAGCAGGATTGCGAGAGATTGGAATACAACTGAAGCAGTCCGAGAATGTGTCGACATAGACTTCTCCCCTGGCAAACCTTGTTTGAAGTCTTGGGGTTAAATCTGGCCTTCAATGTCGGAGTGCGTGTAAATGAATTGTCAGAACCTGCGTTAGAGCCGACGGCCTAAGTGTTTGAACTGCGTGCATTGACGAGCCTGCGGAGCCGAAAAACGCCGACAGGCAAGGCACTCACCAACAGCAAGAAACTCCCTGGTTCTGGCACCGGAGCAGACACTGTGTTCGCATAAATCACAGCGCTGTCCACCCCTCCGATCAAAGAACCGCTTGGGTCGGTGAGCACAACGGAGAATGTATCCGATAAGAAGACAGGATTAGCGTAGCCGCTGACGGAAACGCCCGACGTAGGTCCAAGCGTTCCAGTAAAAGTTGCCGAGGTAAATACCAAAGAAGTGTCAAATTGCGTACCGTTGTATTGGGCGTTGGGCGCAAGCACAATTGGAACACTGCAATCGGGAGAGCACGCACCCATGAGATTCAATGTTCCCGTCAAAGTGAGGCCGGTCAGTACAGGGAATCCGAACAGAGGCTGGGCACCCGCTCCGGTGTAATTCGTGATGTCGAACTCGTTACCGAGAGGCTGGTCGAAACTCAGCACCCCGATAGCGACCTGGTCGGCGACGGCCGAAACTGTGACCAGCAAGAGCGCAAGAATTAATAGCAGGACCCGAGATAAGCGCATACAGGCCTCCACATCGTCGCCACGCAATTTGCATTTCACGTTCCAAATCGGGAGATTGTATTTGCTTCAGGTTAGCTGTTTTAACCAGCTACTCTGCTGCAAAATTCTGCAACTTACGTTGAAAGAGGTCCACCGCGACTTACCACAGTGCGGCGATGCACAACGATTGGCTACGCTCGTAGCCGATTCTCGATGGACTGAAGAACCCTGCGAAATCTCCGAACGCGGCCGTGTGCCGTGGTGGACAGCAACACCTCGACACTTCGAGGTTTCGCCCCCCCTGAACGTAAGATTTCCAACTGCCGATGAGCAGAGTCGTCAACGGCTGAACAGGCTCGGGAACACCGAGCTTGCGTGAAACTTTGCGTACCAATTTCTGAAAAATCGGCTAGGAATCCGCCTTAGAGTCGTTGAGTTCGTTTGTGAGGATTGGCTCAACCGATTGAAACAAAACAGTGGAGTTGGTTGCGGGGGGTGGATTTGAACCACCGACCTTTGGGTTATGAGCCCAACGAGCTACCAGGCTGCTCCACCCCGCATTTCGATACTAGCAGCGGGTTGGTAGCTCGGTCAAACTTCGCTAACATTTGTTATCACGAAATTAGCATTCGCGATCACGAACCGCATCTTCGTCAATCGATCCCGGTAAATTTCGCAAGGGACTTCCTCAGCTCTTCCCTTTTCGACGTTCGCATGCGCTGACAATCTGGGTTGGATCCACAGCATCGTTGTCCACTTTCATTTCCACAACTTTGCCCTGCGGATCGATCAGATAGGTCACGCGGCGCGCCGCTTTGTATTTGGGATTGTAGATTCCATATTCCTTGGTGACGTCCCCACCCCAATCGCTCAGCAGCGGGAAGGTGACTCCGATCTGGTCGGCGAATGCCTTGTTCGCGAAGGGGCTGTCCATGCTCACACCCAGCACCTGGGTGTTCGAGGCTTCCAGCTTCTGCAGATTCTGCTGGAAACCTTGCATTTCCTTGGTTCAACCGCCGGTAAAAGCGAAAATATAGAACGCAAGAACAACGCTCTTTTTTCCATGGAAGTCGTGCAGCGAGATTTCCTTGCCGGTCTGATCACGTAAAGTAAAATCCGGCGCGGTGCTGCCTACCTTTACTTTCGGTGTCGGAGTTGACTGCTCCTGAGCCGAGGCAAAGCTGGCACCCAGCAGCGCCAACACAGCCAAAGTAGCGACGATCTTTCCCATCCTCTCACCTCACATTAGCGCCAAGCCTACTGCAGCCCACGGTTTCGGTCAAATCTGTCAAGAAGCGCCATTCCCAAATCTGTTCGAGTGTAACTTTCTGACCTCCGCACCATTGATTCTCCAGCGCAATCCGACTAGATTTTCCGCGGGGACAGTTTTCAACTCGCGATGGCTAGACAGGAATGGCCACAAGCTGCCATTCGGCATGCATTGTCATCTTTGAACTAGGACACCCGCCATGGCTCTTCAAACGATTAATGACCTGTTTTTCTCAGTAGTGGATCGCAACTCCGAACGCGTCATGCTCTCACGGCAGTCAGGCGAATGGAAACCCATCTCCAGCCAGGAGATCTATCGCAATGTGATGGGAGTTGCTAGTGCTCTAGAGAAGTGGGGGATGAAGAAGGGCGATCGGGTTGCAATCCTCAGCGAGAATCGTCCCGAGTGGACGATTGCGGAGTTCGCAACCGCGGTTGTCGGCGGCGTGGTGGTTCCGATTTATCCCACCCAGACTTCCGAGCAGATTTCCTACATGTTGCGTGACTCAGGCGCTCGGCTCATTTTCGTTTCCACGCTCGATCAGATGAAGAAGGTTCGAGAGATTCAGGATCAGACCGCACTCGAAAAGTCTGTCGCCATGGACTATTTGGGCGTGAATGAGTCTCATCCAATGGGAAGGCTGATGCAGGAGGGGCCAACGGCACGCGACATAGAACGCGACGCGCGGGCAAAACAAATCAATGGGGCCGACGATCTAGAAACCATCATCTACACGTCCGGCACAACCGGTACGCCAAAAGGCGCCATGCTCACGCATGGCAATCTCACGTCAAATCTCCAGTGCTCTCTACAGGGCACGGAAATCGGTCCGACAGATACCTACATCTCGTTTCTTCCGCTGTCGCACATCACAGCGCGACACGTCGACTACGTAATGCTGCACCATGGCGTAGTCGTCGCGTACTGTCCGATGATTGACGATCTGCCCCGAACCTTGCAGGAAATCCGGCCCACCATCATGGTGGGTGTTCCACGAGTCTACGAAAAGATGAAAGCTCAGGTGCAGAAGAAAGCAGCGACCGGACTAAAACATGTGATTTACAAATGGGGACTCAAGGTCGGCTGCGCTCATCGGAAGGAAATACTTTCCGATCGTCAACCGACCGACTGGGATTGGCGGCTCGCCAACAAACTGCTCTATAGGAAGCTTCGCGCCGCGATTGGCGGTCGCGTGAAGCTGTTTATTTCCGGAGGCGCCCCGCTCGGCCGCGAACTGGGCGAATGGTATGCCGACATGGGCATCCGCATCGACGAAGGCTATGGTCTCACCGAGACTTCTCCCGTCATCGCGGTAAATACCCCTAACGCTCACAAGCTCGGAACCGTTGGTATTCCCCTCAGCAATGTGGAGGTACGAATTGCTGCGGATGGCGAAGTGCTTGTGAAAGGTCCTTCCATCTTTAAAGGTTATTGGAACCTGCCCGACGAAACTCGCAACGCTTTCGATGGCGAATGGTTCAAGACCGGAGACATCGGCAACATCGACTCGGAAGGTTTCCTTTCTATTACGGACCGCAAGAAGGATCTGATCAAGACGTCGGGGGGGAAATTCATCGCACCGCAACCTATCGAGAGCATGCTAAAGTCATACCCGCTGATTGCAGAGGCTGCGCTGCTCGGTGATCGCCGTAAATTCCCAGCGGTCGTGATCTGCCCGAACTTCCCTGCTCTGGAAGAATGGGCTTCCAGCAAGGGTCTGACCTTTGCGAATCGCGAAGATCTTGTCAGCAAGCCCGAAGTACGTACGCTCTACGACGGCATCGTCGCCGGAGTAAACGCGGAACTCGCGCAATTCGAGAAGCTGAAGAAAGTGTTGCTGATCCCTGAGGAATTCACCATTGCCAGCGGCTTTCTGACTCCGACGATGAAGTTGCGCCGCCGGGTTCTCGAAGAACGTTATCGGGCGCAAATCGAACAACTCTACAGCGAACCCGCGTCCAAGGAGGAAGTAGTCAGGACAAGCTAGTGGCGCCTCGGCCCACCTAATGCCGCACCGACTTGCTCAATGACTCAATCGCGAAATCACCAATCGTCGCCAGTTTCACTGCACTCTTCTCGATCGCTGGCGATTCTTCTCTGCCCATTTATGACGCGCGCGCATAACTTCTGCGATGTCCTCGGGCTCCGGTTCAGGGAGCTCCGCCAGAACTTTGCGAAGTTTTCCATGACTTACTGCCACTTCCGGCACTTGTAGCGCTTCCTTGTATTTGCGATAGAAGTCGGAGGAATCCAACTCTGGCGGGGTAACTAATTTGCTGATTTCCGAACGAACCGCAGCCGCATCGAGCGGAGAAATCTCGGGGTGGACAAGCAATTCGTCTATGTCGACCATCAACTCGCTCATCGCGTGCAGCCAGCCGAACTCAGGATGGTTCAAGAGCAAGCGTAATAGTTCACCGGGGCTGCTCACACGTCCGAACTTCTTTTCATAATGCTCTTTGGTAACCTCGACGAGCTCCCGGTGAAGTTCTTTCAGGGTTCTTCCGGCATCTGCCACCGCGGCGTGCAGCTTAGTTTCAGTGTTAGCCATCATCATTCTCCACTGGCACTGACGGTGTCGAAGCGCGAATCTCGTCGAGGATGCCCAGCAAGCGCTGAATGTCAGTTTCTTGGATGCGCTGAAACCATTGTGCCGCCCATTGCGAAAGTACCGGGTGTAAAGTTTCCAGCAAGGCCAGCCCTCGCGCCGTGATCCGCGAACGCACGGATCGCCTATCTCCCGGGTCGCGCTTTCTGGAAATGAGTCCGCGCTTCTCGAGTCTACCAAGAAGTCGAGTGATATCGGGTTCGCGCTGCACGAGCCTCTCGCCAATTTCCTTGCAGCTCCAACCGGAATCGCCAGCCCCGCGAAGAATGCGTAATACGTTGTACTGCGTCGCCGTAAGATCGTGCTTGCGCAATACATCTTCGATCGGTGCTGAAATGACGGCTACCGTCCTAAGCAGGCTTACCAGCGCCTCCTCCGGCTTCGTCGGAAACGGACGCTGCTGCTGTATTTCCTTCCGGATCCCACTCATAAACGACCCACTGGTGACGAAGAAAAGTTACGAGCGTGCGGTAGCTCCGAGCACCGGCGCTTCCGATTTCGAAAGTAGTCGATCAAGAGATAAGGCACCCGCCCCACTGGCCATGATCATGATCGTCAGAGCTATTGCCAGAAGGTGATATTCGTAGCCTTCGCCCGGTTGATTGCCGTACCAGTTGGCGAAGAATCCGATGTGACGGTGAACCATCAGGACCGCAACCACCATATTGCAGAAGATTCCGAAAGCTGCGATTCGGCTCAGGAACCCAACAATCAGGCCCAGGCCGCCGAGGAATTCCGCCATGATTGCAAGGAACGCAAGTGGAGCCGGAATGCCCATCTTCGCGGTGAAAAAGCCCATGGTGCCGCTGAAACCGAATCCGCCAAACCAGCCCAGCACTTTCTGCGCACCATGCGCAAAGAACACGATACCGAGAATCAAACGTGAAAGCGACAGTGCCACGCTGCTGTTGGTTCTAAGCAGTTTCTCAAACATAGGTCTCGTCTTTCCCGCCCCCGGGGGCGTTGCAAAATTTATTCGTTTAAAACAGATATTTTCTGTTCGGGAAAAGATTCACGATCTTTGTGGCGGTCTTCGGTGATATGGGTCAAACTCGTCTGTATTCCACGCCTTACGTTCATTAAAATACGTGTATGACAGACGCTCTCACGATTGCCGGTCGCACTTTTCGCTCGCGGTTGATCGTTGGTACCGGAAAATACAAGTCGGGCCAGGAAACCGCGCACGCCATCGAATCCAGCGGCGCCGAGATGGTCACCGTGGCTGTTCGCCGCGTGAACCTCGATCGCTCCAAAGAGTCGCTGCTCGACTTCATCGACCCGAAGCAATATTTCCTTCTGCCGAATACCGCTGGATGTTACACGGCGGACGAAGCCATCCGTACCGCTCGGTTGGGCCGCGAAGTCGGCCTGTCCGACTGGGTGAAGATTGAAGTAATTGGCGATCAGGCTACCCTGTATCCCGACACCCAGGCGACTTTGGAAGCGACCCGCGTACTGGTGAAAGAGGGCTTCACGGTTCTGCCCTACACGACTGATGACATTGTAGTTGCAAAAAAGCTGATTGAAGCCGGCGCATCTGCTGTCATGCCCCTGGGTGCCCCCATCGGCTCAGGGCTAGGCATTCAGAACACGGCCAACATTCGCATTCTGCGCGAAATGATTACGGAGGTCCCGCTGATCATCGACGCAGGCGTCGGGACGGCCTCCGATGCAACCGTCGCAATGGAACTCGGCGCCGATGCGGTCCTGATGAACACCGGCATTGCTCATGCTGGCGATCCCATCCTGATGGCCGAAGCTATGAAGCACGCAGTTCTCGCGGGACGCCAGGCGTACATCGCCGGACGCATGCCCAAGAAACTGTACGCAACGGCAAGCTCGCCACTGGAAGGCGTAGTCCGATAAGTCAGACGGTATTGTGCAGATCGCAGGTTTTTGAGCGAGATAGGATGAAGACCAGAGGCGAAAGAGGCGGCTTTGATGCCGCCTCTTTACCACCAATCCTACTTCGATGCCATCTCCACCGCATCAACGTGAACGGTGCCATTGTTCACGGAACCCTTTACGTTTACGTGATGTCCGATGTGATCTTTCAGTGCATCGGGATTATCGACCTTCAGGATCTTTTTATCCTTGTCGTTGACGAAGACCATGGGCGAGCCGCTCTCGATGCACTTCTTCGCACACTCTTCTTTGCCAGGACCGGCATGAGCAGCGCACTTCTCATCGCTGACCCAACCAGTCATCGAGCTTTCGGCAGCAAATGCGAACGAAGCCACAAAGCAGCAGGCGAACGCCAGTGCCAGTAATTTCCTCATGTGCAATCTCCTTTTCTTTTTAATGACATCTGAATTGCCCGCGGGATGTTGAGCGCCCCACAGCGCTCGTCCGACGAAGTGGCTACCAGCTCTACACCTGGTTTTGTAAGATTCTGGCCTGAGAATAGCAGTTTTGCAAACTACTTCAGCTGTGCGGAATTTGTTGTGGGAGGATTCGGTTGGCGGCGGGGCAACAGGTAGATGACTTCTCCTGGACGCGCGTATCCGAATTCTTCGCGGGCCGCTTTCTCCACGGCTTTCGGATCGGTGCGAAGGGCGTCAACTTCCTTGTTGAGACGATCGTTTTCTTTCTGCAGCGACTGCACTTCTGTCTGTGCCTCGCGGTACTCTGCTTTTTTGCTCTGATATACGACCATCCCATTCGCCCCAAAGATGACGTGGAACGCCATCCAAGCTGCGATCACCGCCACTGCCACGGTGGCCAATTTCCGGCGCCAGCGAAAGAGGAAGTCGTAAGCCCTGTGTACGTCTTCGTTTGTCTCGAGTTGTTCAACGAACCGGTCTAGGTTTTCCCGCATGATTCCCCAACAACGGGCTCACTGGTTGATGAGCCGGGCGCACCGAGAGGTACGCGAAGTCTCGGTGCGACCCAATTTGTAGTGAACGTCTCTTCATCTTCTGCGTCAAGCAGAAGTTCCGTTATCGCACATGCAGGAATCAACTTTGGCAAACAATTTCAGATTGACATCGCAACTTTCACCACTCCGGTTGCATTGTGAACGCTCACCTCATTGAGATGCCGACGGCGATTGCTTGTGCCGTTTACTCGCAAAGTTCCTCGAAACAGGACAGAATGGAAGTCATGATCGACTATTGCATCGTTCTCACGACCGCCGGGTCCGGGGAGGAAGCCGAGCGCATTGCGGCGGCGATGGTAGGAGCCAGACTCGCGGCTTGCGTGAATATAGTCTCGCCGATCACTTCCTTCTATCGCTGGAAGGATGCTGTGCAGAAAGAACAGGAATGGTTGTTGTTGATCAAGACGCGGGCCACTCTGTTCGAGGATATCTGCGGACGCATTCGAGAACTGCACTCCTACGAATTGCCGGAATGCATTCAGATTCCGATAGCCAACGGAGGGGCGGACTACTTGAACTGGATCGCCGAGAATTCCAAGGCGAAAAATGAAAAGCGGTGAGCGCCAATCTCACCGCTTGTACTTCTTGGATTTCAGCTACAACTTTTCGTAAAACGCGCAGCCCGAACAGGAAATGTACATCCCGCCGGGGACGCCGCGCTCCACATCCTTCACCCGCTTTACGATGCGGGTCGGCTTGCCGCATTTCGGGCAGTCGGTGCTCTTCGAGGTATCCATTTCCTTCTTGCGGTCAGCCGTCTTTGCAACCTTCGCCATAAGTCTCTCCTGACACAATTTCCCCGCCAGGCGACGGCCTGCGGGACTGGAATGATTTCGGGAGTAATCAGATAATCTACTGGCTCAGAGGCCAAAGATGGGTCGCGCCAGGCGCAATTCCTCTACTCGCCGTTCCCTATAGATTTTACACTACCAGCCGAGCGGAATTGCGTCAGTCGCCGCAACCTTATTCGAAAACATACAATACCGGTTTCTCATTGGGCGCGTCACTCTCTGCAGCGCCCAGCGAACTATGCCAAATCCAACTTCTGTTTCCCGACCCTCAACCCTCGATGCAGGCTTGCTGATTCTCCGAATTGGTGCCGGCTTTTCTCTATTTGCGCTATTCGGACTGGCAAAAGTCAAAGCTGCTATCGCTTTAACTGTTCACCATCAGCCGTGGCTATTCATCGAATTTCTCCGCCGTCTCGGCTTCCCGCTGCCCATGGTCGCCGCGTTCGTGCAAACCATCAATGAATCCTTAGGCGGGCTGTTCGTGCTGATCGGCTTCTACACACGGATTGCTGCCGCCTTTCTGACGGTCGGATTTGCGGTTGCCACCTATTGCAGTGCACGCATTCATGAGCCGTCCGTCTTCATAGCCGCATGCTATTGCCTGATGTTCCTGGTGCTCTCGCTTACCGGACCCGGAACAATTTCAATGGACGGCATGCGCGCCAGTGTTCTGGCCAGCTCGGCAAAGAGGTAATCTATTCTCAGGTGAGGACGCCATGGAAAAGCTCCATAGCTGGAACAAAACTGAAGTCGAACAACTGAACCCGCTGTTCACACGTCAACTGATCACCGGCGAGCAGGTGATGCTCGCCCGGATCGTGCTGAAAAAGGGCTGCATCGTCCCTATGCATCAGCACCACAACGAACAGGTTTCGAGCACTCTTAAAGGCGCGTTGAAGTTCACGCTCGAAGGCCGCGAGGTGACGGTGCACGAAGGCGAAGTGCTCTGCATTCCGCCTAACGTTCCCCATATGGCAGAGGCCCTTGAAGACACTCTCGCCCTCGACGTCTTCACCCCTCCGCGCCAGGACTGGCTCGACAAAAAGGACGACTATCTGCGTGGAAAGTGAAACTCTGCTGAGATTCGTTTTCGTTTGCGCCGAAAGCAAGCAGCCGAAATCCTGCCCGTTTGACCACTTCCCTCCCCTCTGATACCTTAGCCCGTTTTGTCCAGTAAGGAGACAGCACATTCATGGCCCTGAAATTCAGGGGGGTTGATTTCATTGATTTCGACAGTCTTCTTTCGGAAGACGAAATCCTGGTTCGCGACAACACGCGCAAGTTCGTGGAAGAGAACGTCATTCCCGGCATCGAACAGTGGAATCGCGATGGTAAATTCCCTCGCGAGTTGATCCGGCCGATGGGCGAACTGGGGTTTTACGGTGCAAACCTGAAAGGCTACGGCTGCGCCGAAATGTCGAATGTCGAGTATGGCCTCGTCATGCAGGAACTGGAACGCGGCGATAGTGGCCTGCGATCCTTCGTCAGCGTGCAATCAGCGCTGGTGATGTATCCGATCTACGCCTTCGGCAGCGACGCACAAAAGGATCAATGGCTGCAGGCCATGGCCAAAGGTGAAAAGCTTGGCTGCTTTGGCCTGACCGAACCAGATGCCGGATCGAATCCCGGTGCTATGCGCACCCGTGCACGTAAGGACGGCAACGAATACGTTCTGAACGGCGAGAAAATGTGGATCACTTCCGGTTCGATCGCCGATGTTGCAGTGATCTGGGCAAAAGTTGACGACGAACGCGGCAACGTTCGCGGGTTCTTGGTCGAAACCGATCGCCCGGGATTTAAAGCCGCTGACATTCACGGTAAATGGTCGTTGCGCGCCTCAGTAACCTCCAGCTTGTCTTTACAGGACGTTCGCATTCCCGCCTCCAACATTCTGCCCAAGACAGAGGGTCTGAAGAACGCGCTGATGTGCCTGAATCAGGCACGCTATGGCATAGCCTGGGGCGGCGTTGGTGCGGCCATGGCCGTTTACGATTGCGCGCTGCAGTATGCGCAATTCCGCAAGCAGTTCCGCGATCAGCCCATTGCCTCGCATCAAATGGTTCAGGAAAAGCTGGTCTGGATGATTAACGAGATCAGCAAAGCACAGCTACTCGTTCTTCATGTCGGTCGATTAAAAGACAAGAACAGGGCGGCCCACTATCACATTTCGATGGCGAAGCGAAACAATGTGGGGATAGCACTAGAGTGTGCGCGTATGGCTCGCGACATCCTTGGCGCGAACGGTATTGCCGACGAGTACCCAGTTTTCCGCCATATGGCCAACTTGGAATCGGTCAAGACGTACGAGGGTACAAATGATGTGCACACCCTGATCATTGGCCAGCAGATCACGGGTATTGACGCCTTCTGATGATTTTTAAGCTGCCACACCCTCTAGCCGTGTGTTGGCGTAACGTGGGAAGCAATACAACTGGGATAAGCAACCATCTAGGCTGGGGCTTCAATCGAATTCAGACTTGTCACGACTGAACCCCTGTTCAGCCGGAGAGGAAAGGGGCATCCTCATGGCAACAGACACTACTCATCACGTCACCACGGAAACCAAGAAGGCCAAAGGTTTTGGCCAGAATATCGAAAGTGATCTCGCACTGGAATTCCTGCGCGTGGTCGAAAAGGCTGCCATCGCTTCGGCACGCACCATGGGACAGGGCGATCGTCACCTTGCCGATAAAGTTGCCACGGAAACCATGCGCGAGGTCATGGACACGGTTCCGATGCATGGCACTATTGTTATAGGCGAAGGGGAACGCGACGAAGCTCCTATGCTCTACATCGGCGAGAGCGTCGGTGCCGAGTTTCCTGACAACACCTCCGTTCCCGAGGTGGACATTGCAGTCGATCCTCTGGAGGGCACGAACCTGTGCGCGACCGGTGCACCCGGATCAATTACCGTGCTCGCTGTTTCCGAACGTGGCGGACTGCTCCATGCGCCCGATTGCTACATGGAGAAAATTATCGTGAATGCACAGTGCAAAGGCTGCGTCAGCCTCGACGCACCTCCCGGAGAGAACCTGCGCCAGATCGCAAAAGCCATGAACCGCGATGTGGACGATCTCGTGGTCGTAGTGCTCGACCGCTCCCGGCACGAGAAGTTGATCAACGATATTCGCAAGGCTGGCGCACGGATTCGCCTGATCGGCGACGGTGATCTTTCCGCCGGCATTACTGCAGCAATCGAAGGGACTGGTGTGCAAGCCGTGATGGGATCCGGCGGCGCTCCGGAAGGCGTCATCACTGCCGCGGCAATCCGCTGCGTGAACGGCTATATGCTCGGACGATTAGTTGTAAAGCCCGAACAGGAGCAGCGCCTCGCCCGAATGGGAGTTACTGATAAGAACAAAATCTACACCGCCGACGAACTCGCTCCCGGCAAGCAGTTGATCTTTGCCGCGACCGGCGTCACGGAAGGACCTTTGATGAAAGGCGTGCGCTTCTTCGGAGAGGGCGTGCGCACATCATCGCTGATCATGACGCTGGAGACAGGCAAAGTTCGCTTCATCGAAAGCATCCATCTCGAGAAGAAGCCAGGCGCAAGAGTGAAGTTCTAGAGATCGTCCCTATGATCAAATAGAAGCATGCAGCGCCTGAAGATCAAGACGCAACGCAAACGGCAGATCGTTGACATAACCGATCGGATTCAGTCTGCTTTGCAGAAGCAATCAGCCGCAACCGGCCTTTGTCAGCTAACGGTCCTGCACACAACGGCCGCTCTCACCACTGCCGATCTCGATCCCGGTACCGATCTCGATATGCTCGATGCATTCGAGGCACTGATCCCGAAGCTGCACTATCGCCATCCGCACAATCCCGCACACGTTCCCGATCACATTCTCTCCACCCTGATCGGAACCTCGCTTACTCAGCCTGTCGACTCCGGTGAATTGGTGCTTGGCACCTGGCAGCGCATTATCCTGGTGGAACTCGACGGCCCGCGCGAACGCGAGGTCGTTCTCACGTTTGTAGCGGAAGAGTAGCGCAGCGTCTCGTCCGTGCGCGTCTAGTGCGCACCAAGCCGAGAACCGATACCCGACGGCGGCCGTTACGGCGTATTGATCTTGTATGGATCCTTCGGCTGTGGCGGGAAAGTCAACGGATTACCCGGATACAACCCAACCAGATTCTCCAGCCGCTTCGCTCCGTCATGCACAGCGAATTTCGCTGGTTTCTCGGGGGTTCCTCCCCACATGCTCACGCCGGCATAGTCGCCATCCCGACGCAAGATGTAATACTTCATGCTGATGTAGCGCAGCTTCGTCGGAAATTTTTCGTAGGCATGAACAATACGCCGTAGAACATCGAGGCCGGCCTCTTTCGCGCTCATGCCGTGCCGCATGTTTTCGATGATGGTGTGCGCCCCCGCGACTTTGATGTTCTCTTCGCCACTACCTGTCGCACCCGCCGAGCCAATATCAGGATCGGTATAGCAACCGGCACCGATAATCGGCGAATCTCCGCAACGCCCCGCCAGTTTCCAGGCAAGTCCACTGGTGGTGGTCATGCCCGAAATTTCCCCCTTCGTGTTCGCCGCGGAAACGTGAATGGTCCCTGTTGGCGGATTGAGCACGCGCTCGATGGCAGCCATGCGAAATTCAGGCTCGATCCCAAGTCGCGCCGCTTTTTCCGTCATCCAATCAATTCGCTGCTGCCAGACTTCGGCGCTTGACGTAGGCATCGCAGGCGTGTCCGGCGGAACCGGATAGCGCGGGTCGGCCAGTCCCGGTCCCCACCAGTCCTGGTTGGACATAGTCTCCTTCCACAACAACCAGACCTTTCGGGACCGATCTGTCAGCAAATTCTCTTTTGGAAATCCCATCGCATAACCGAACTTCTCAGCGCCTTGGCCCACCAGCATCACGTGAGCGGTATGCTGCATCACTGCTTGCGCCAGCAGCGATACATTCTTGATGTTTCGAACGCCGCCAACCGATCCGGCCATACGGGTTGGACCATGCATGCAGCAGGAATCGAGTTCTACCACTCCATCTTCGTTGGGAAGCCCGCCATATCCTACGCTGTCATCGTTGGGATCGTCTTCCTGCACCTTGCCCACCGCGATGGCCGCATCCAACGTATCGCCCCCGCTGCTCAGGATTTCATAGCCCTTGTCGATTCCATGGATCCCGTTCGCGCTGCTGATAATGATATTCTTGCGGGGAGCTGCCCCAATCCAGGTATAGGTCTTAGCGGCCTGCGTAGCCTGAACTCTGGTTGTTTGCGCTTCCAGACCCAGTGCGACGCTGCCGATGATCGTTCCCGCGATGAAATCCCGCCGTGATGACATTGCGCCCCCCTTCTCGTTACCGAAAAAACGGGAAAGCATAACACGATGCATCTGCAGCTAGAAATCTTGCGCGGCATCAAGTACATCTTGTTACATGGTGATTCTGGTCATGGGTGTCTCAGGTTCCGGAAAGACAACGATCGGTCAGTTGCTGAGCGCGCAGATGAACTGGCCATTTCTTGATGGCGACAGCCTCCACTCAGCAGCAAATGTTGCGAAAATGGCGGCCGGGATACCCCTGACCGATGAAGATCGCCGGCCCTGGCTCGAATCGCTCCATGAAGTCATCCAAGGCTGGATCACGCAGCACAAGAACGGTATTATCGCGAGCTCGGCCCTGAAAAAAACTTACCGGCAAATACTTGTAACCGGCCCGGATGTGAAAGTTGTTTATCTTCACGGCAGCTATGAGTTGATCTACCAGCGCATGCAACATCGTCCCGGTCACTACATGAAGGCCGACATGCTGCAGAGTCAGTTCGCCGCGTTGGAAGAACCTGTGAATGCGATTGTCGTTGACATCACGCCGCCAGCGGATCAGATCGTCGCCGAAATCCGGCGGCGCCTGGCAATTTGAATCAGCAATCTGATCGCTCCACTTGTTTCAGCTGTCGCGGTATCTCGATAGAAACCCGCTCTGTCTTACTGAGCAACTTCATGTCGATGAACATTTCACGATCCTGAGCTTCATACATGCGCACAAATTGCGCGCCGAACTCCACCTCGTCGGCTGAATACGAAGATCTGCTGTGTACGGTCTGGGCAAAGGTTTCATCCACCGCTGTAAGCAACACGAAAAACTCTACCTCGGCATCAAACATCATTTGCTTCGTCCAGCCGTACAGGGGGCTCGATTCGTCAATCGGATGCACGAGCGTCCAGTTTAGCGGGAAGAAAGTCACCATCCGCCGTTCCAGCGCGAGCGAATGGAAGCGGCGCTGGCGAATCCCTCCGGCGCAATCTTCAAAGCGGCTGAAGATCACCTCAGCCTGCACATTCACCAGTTGATTCGAGCGCAAATTGACGACGCGGAATTCAAAAGCCGTGATGCCTCGGTAAGGCGCAATTACCGCCTTTTCGCTGTAGCCGATAGCCGCCACCGGCCGCGCAAAGCGGGAAAATACCAGTCCTGTACCCACGCCGAACATGATCAAAGCACAAATCGACTCGGCGAGCACGAGGACATTCGCAGCGACTCCGACCGGAATGATGTTGCCATAGCCAATCGTCGAGAAGGTCTCCACACTGAAAAAGAAAGCGTGGAAAAAGTGGCCTCCCGGGATCGTCGATTGCAAAGCATCGGGACCGCAAAGCTCATATCCCAACGCAAATAGCGTATTCGCCAGCAGGTAGAGCGAAATGAACAGAGCAAAGAACCTCGGCCATGATATCGTGAGCAGCACGTGATAGCTGCCCAGGGTAGGCAATACGCGATGTTGTGTCCGGCGCACATTGAATGAGCCGTCGCGGTTCAGCAGGCGGAAGTGTCTTTGTTCAGTTACGACTGTGCCAAATCCAAGATCCTGTGGCACTTCTAGCTTCGGGTTTGCTGCTGGCGAGTTCATCGGCTACTCTCCACGCACAAGTTAGTGCTTCCAATGCGATGCTGGACGGGAACGCAGGACCGTTCACCTATGGACTTCCGGTTCCACTTTCTGCATTCCCACGCCCCCTCCGTATATCTATACACTGTAGGAATCAATTGGTGCCGCACGAAGTGCGGACGTTCTTGACGGCTCTGATTGTGGGCAGAGACTGAATGTAACCTGAACTAGTACGCGCATCCTATCTTGATGCTGGCGTGGGACGAAGCAATGCAATGATGAACAATCCATTAAAAGAGATCGCGGCTCATCGCCGTGACAAAAAGGTCATGGAACAAAAGAAGCGTTACGCCAGTTAGAACATCAATTGCGACGGTGGGCTTCTTTGCTGATTAAGACGGAGCATAAGCGATGAATGCTATTGTTCGAGCGACTCCCCTGCATCAGACCTCGGTTCCTCCTCTTCCTAAAGGCGACGCTTGTACGCTAGTAATCTTCGGAGCTACCGGAGACCTTACCCGTCGCAAGCTGATGCCTGCACTCTATGACCTAGCCTGCATTGGGTGCACAAACAATGAATTCGAGGTGCTGGGCATTGGGCGTACCGAAATGACAGACGCCGACTTCCGCAAAAAAGATGCGCGAGTCCGTGGCGTCCTCTAGAGATGCGCGTGACTTCACTCCCGACGACTGGGAGCGCTTTGCTGAACGACTGCATTACTTGGTTGGAAATCCGAACCAGAGCTCCTTTTATCCGCAACTTGCCGCGAAACTCGAGGAGATGGAGAAAACCGGTTCCAGTCCTAATCGTCTGTTCTACGTGTCGGTTCCGGCTTCGGTCGCGCCGCCTATTGTTGAAGGACTGGGTGATGCAGGATTGGCGAACAGCGACAACGGGTGGACTCGCATTGTCCTTGAGAAGCCATTTGGCCGTGACCTACAATCGGCACACGATCTCAACGAAATCGTTGCGCGTGTCTTCGAGGAGCCAAGCGTCTATCGCATTGATCACTATTTGGGCAAGGAAAACGGTTCAGAACATCTTGGTCTTTCGATTCGGCAATTCCCTCTTCGAGCCAGTATGGAACCGCAATTATATCGATTACGTCGAGATCACAGCGGCGGAAACTCTTGGCGTAGAAAGCCGCGCGGCATTCTATGAGGAAACCGGCGCTCTCCGCGACATGGTCGCCAACCACCTGCTACAACTGCTCACATTGACCGCGATGGAGCCCCCAGTCGCGTTCGATGCGGATTCGGTCCGCGAACAAAAGGTGCAGGTCCTGCGCTCGATACGTCCGATGACACTCGATGAAGTGGCAGAGAGAACGGTGCGTGGCCAGTATGGTCCGGGCTCAATTGATGGGGAAGATGTCAAAGGCTATCATCAGGAACCGGGTGTTAAGCTCGACTCGCGCACGGAAACGTTTGCCGCCGTCTGCTTTCACATCGACAACTGGCGCTGGGCGGGCGTGCCGTTTTATGTGCGTACCGGCAAACGTCTGGCAGAAACCATGACAGAAGTGCGAGTTCATTTCAAGCGCACGCCCCAGGCTCTCTTTGCGCGAAAGAATGGCGATCAGATCGAATCGAACGTGATCACGCTGCGCATTCAGCCGAACGAAGGCATTGCTATGGCCTTCGAGGCAAAGCTACCGGGCACTCAGATGCGCGCCAGCACCGTCCAAATGGATTTTTCGTATCAATCGGCATTCGGATCACGAACCCCGGTTGCTTACGAGACGCTGCTTCTCGATGCCATGCGCGGTGATGCCACTCTGTTCACGCGCCGCGACGAGGTGGAAGCTGAATGGCGCATCATCACGCCGATTGAAGATGCGTGGCAGAAGCTTCCGCCACCAGATTTCCCGAACTACGCAGCCGGAAGCGAAGGTCCTGCAGCGGCGAATGAACTCATTCACCGGAATGAGCATCGCTGGCGGCCCTTGGAAGCAAACGAAGCTGCGAAGGAACTCGCAGCGGATTAAGAAGAAGAACCTTTTCCTGTCATACTGATTATCAGCGGGGATTCTTGAGCGAAGGAAAGCGTATTGCCCCCGGAGGGCCGGGACTCGAACCAAAGTGGACGCGCGGCGCAAAAGATGCCGTCGGCACTGCCTATTCCACCTCCAGCCACATTTGGTACACACTCTCCGGAGGCAGTGTAACCGAGGTCTACTATCCCACCATTGACTCTCCCCAAATCCGCGACCTCCAGTACCTGATTACCGATGGTGAGAGCTTTTTCCATGACGAACGTCGCGACCTCGTGATGCATATCGAAGGTGTAAATGGAGCATCTCTCGGCTTTCGCATCATCAACAGCGACATTCACGCCCGCTACAGCATCGAGAAAACAGTCATCGGACATCCGCATCAGGACTGCTTGCTGGTGCATACAAAGTTACACGGCGATTCTATCTTTCTTCGGCGGCTGCAGTTGTACGCGATCTGCGCACCCCACCTCGACATTGGCGGCTGGCACAACAACGGTGAAGTGCTGAATTTCAAGGGGCGCAAGATCCTGATAGCCTACAAGAACAGCACCTGGCTTGCACTTGGAGCCACCGTTCCGTATCTACGCTGCTCGTGCGGCTATGTCTCTGTAAACGACGGTTGGACCGACCTGCACGACAACCTAATCCTCGACTGGGAGTACGATGCCGTCTTTGACGGCAACATCGCGCTCACTGGTCAATTGGACATCAGCAGGACGCGTGAGTTCACGCTAGGCATGGCTTTTGGAACCAGCCGTCACGACGCGGTCACCACGCTCATTCAGTCCCTGAGTATTCCGTTCGAGCACAACTACGAAAATTTCATCGCGCAATGGCAGCGGACTTCTAAACGATTCACCCTCGTAGAAAAGCTCAAGGCAAACGACTCAGAGCTGTTCGAACGAAGCGTGAACCTAATTCTCGCTCACGAAGACAAAACTTACCCGGGAGCGATGATCGCCGCTCTGAGCATTCCGTGGGGCGAGGACAAAAGCGACGACGAACTTGGCGGCTATCACCTTGTCTGGACGCGGGACATGGTTAGTTCCGCCACAAGTCTGCTGGCGGTTGGAGATCTGGCCACTCCACTGCGGGCCCTTATATACCTTGCTGTTTCGCAACGCGATGACGGTGGTTTTTATCAGAACTTCTGGATCGACGGTCGCCCTTACTGGACTGGTGTTCAACTGGACGAAGCATCTTTCCCGATTATCCTGGCATGGCGATTACAACAGCATGAAGCATTGGGCAATTTCGATCCATACACCATGGTGCTGCGCGCCTGTGGCTACCTCATTCGGGAAGGTCCTGCTACTGCGCAGGACAGATGGGAGGAAGCCGCGGGGTACTCGCCCTATACCCTGGCAGTCAATATTGCAGCGCTGAACTGCGCGGCCGATTTTCTCGAATTACGTCGCGAAGACGAGAGTGCGGAATTCGTGCGCCAACATGCCGATTTCCTGGAGGGGAACATCGAGCGCTGGACCGTGACAAACCACGGATCACTGGTTGCCGGGATTTCGCGCCATTACATTCGCATCAATCCCGCGACCGCTCCGGGAACCTGCATTAATGAAGATCCCGACTGCGCGACGTTGCGCCTGGCCAATCAACCTCCTGGCACACAATTCGACTTCCCTGCAAAGGACATCGTCGACGCAGGATTCTTGCACCTCGTACGTTACGGGATTCGCAAGCCCAACGATCCACTGATTGAAGATTCGCTTCGCGTCATTGATGCCGTGTTAAAAGTCGATACGCCACTCGGCCCCTGCTGGCACAGATACAATCACGACGGGTACGGTCAACAATCCGACGGCTCTTCCTTCCAACGCTGGGGACGTGGTGGTCTGTGGCCGCTCTTGACTGGCGAACGCGGGCATTATGAACTGGCAGCCGGAAGAGACCCGCGGCCCTATCTCGATGCGATGGAAAATTTCGCCCATGGCGTGAGTCTTCTTCCCGAGCAGCTCTGGGATTTGCCTGACCTTCCTTCCAAGCGCATGTCTTTCGGTGGCCCTACTGGCGCGGCAATTCCCCTGCTTTGGGCGCACTCCGAATACATCAAGTTGCTGCGCTCTGCCGTCGACCGGCAGGTCTTCGATTGCCTGCCGCATGTTGCCGACCGGTATCTGAACGGTGGCAAAAAGACGTCCGGGACCATCGAGATGTGGAAGCACAACCGCCAGATTTGCACGATTAGGGCAGGAACTCGGCTGCGCATTCTTGCGGGGGAAGAATTTATCCTTCATTGGAGCGATGATGACTGGCGAAACCCGCAGGACACCCACTCGACATCAACGGCCGTTGGAGTCTTTTACGTAGACATCGCCACGCGTCTAGATGCGATTGCCCCGATTCGGTTTACATTTCATTGGCCGAGCAACGATCAGTGGGAGGGTAAAGATTACGCAGTGAAGCTCACGGCCGCTATCGTAACTGGCTCTGCAGCCGCCCAATCCAGCGGCCATCTTTAGGAATTTTCAGCCGTGGCGCCGCCGCAGGTTCCATGATCTCCCGGAACTGCCCAAGCGCCGAGGCTAATACAACAGAAGGGCTCAAGGTGTTCGAAGCCGGAATTGGCCCCTTGGCCGCCAGGTGGTCTACCAGAACCCGCACAGCCGTGCGGCCCTGTTCATAAGGCTGCTGATAGATAGACGCTGCGATCGTGCCGTCATTGAAGAATGGAATCATTTCGGGGAACAGGTCGGTCGTCACCAGCTTCACCCGGCCTGCGTGTTGGCTTTCCTTCAGTGCCCGGCACACGGGCAGTGAGTTTACGGTCGTCACATACAATCCCGCCAGACAGGGTTCCGAGCTCAGCAGGCGTAATGTTTTCTTGTACGTCTGCTCTTCGTTCTCGCGGCCTTCTATCACGGCAATCACCTTGCCGCCGGCGCAGAAGTTCGGAAAGGTGTCGCTGAATCCTTCTGTTTTCTTGCGATGGTCCTCGGTTTCCATCATGCCCGTAATGACCGCCGCGCAGGAGTTTGCGGGGAGGCACTTGCCTAGGAGTTCTCCTGCCATGCGCCCGTTCAGTGAGGGTTCGGCGAAGACGATGGTGGAACGCAGCGAACCGGGTGCGTCGGTGGAAACACAGATAACGCGTACCCCGAGTGACTCAGCGCGATCAATCAGCGGAGTCATTTCGACCGGATTGCCCGGCGTGACAATCAGGCCGTTTACTTCTGCGTGCAGCAAGTCCGAAAAGACTGCCGCGTCCCCTTTGCCCAGTTCTTTGACTGGCCGGCATAGAAACTCGATTCCTAAATGGCTGAAGCGCTGCGCCTCGTCGAGTACGCCCTGCCATAACTGATCATAGAAAAAGTGAATTTCCCTGGGGACGCAGATGCCAATCCGCAGGCTGGATTTGGCCATTGACAGCGCTCGCGCTGCTAGGTTAGGTGCATACCCCAGTTGTTCTGCCACTTCCAGAACCCGGCTGCGGGTCTCCTCGTTGATGCCCGACCTGCCATGTAACGCACGGTCAACGGTTCCGATGGAAACCCCGGCCAGTTCGGCGATTCTGTGGATCCCCACTTTTTCCGGTTTCATGCGCGAATCGGGCGGCTCATCCAACATAGGACTCGGCATAATACCACTATCGTTAACGTTAACGTCAAATAACCATTATCCAACCCAACACTTTGAAACCTGACCCGGTACGCGCTCTCCGCATGAGAACATGGTATCCCTCGAGAGTTCACGAATGATGAAAATACCGACCCTGCTCGGTTGTGAGCAGAGCAAACGGCTGGGCCAGAAACGACGCTCTAAAGTAGGGCGCTCAAAACACGCTACCTGGAATGCAAAGCGCCGCAACTATGATCCTGTTGACCTCCTGATCGCGGCGAATCGCGATCGAATTCCTGCACTGCTGCCGATCAAGATGGGCAGAATGGCAACGTCTCCATTCGCATTTTTTCGTGGATCGGTCCCGTTGATGGCAGCGGATCTTGCCACCATGCCGAATACGGATATCGATGTACAGATCTGCGGCGACGCGCATGTCCGCAATCTGGGAGCGTTTGCCGCACCGGATGGCAAGCTGGTCTTCGATATTAACGACTTCGACGAAACCATTCAGGGGCCCTGGGAATGGGATCTCAAGCGACTCGGAACCAGCTTGATCCTCGCGGGCCGTGAGGCCGGCAACTCGGAGCGAGTCTGCCGCGAATCGGTTCGCAAGTTCACTGCCAGATATCGCGCAACAATTCATGCGCTGGCGAGCATGCCTTTTCTCGAAGCAGCGCGACATCGAGTGCGCATCTCGGCCGACATCGCGCTCAAGTCTCTGTTGCACAAGGCAGAGAGAGCCACGCCTCTCCAAAGTCTGGAAAAGCTGACAGTGCCATCGCGTAAGAGCCTTCGCCGCTTCCGAGAAACGAAGCCATTTCTGACGCATGTGAGCCGCGCCCTCGAACAAAACATATTGCAATCGCTTGTTCCCTATCGCGAAACCCTGGCGCCCGAACACCGCCACATTCTGGACTTCTACCGTCCAGCCGATGTTGCCTTCAAAGTAGTCGGCACCGGCAGCGTCGCTACCCGCGACTACATTGTGCTGATGTTTGGCAACGGCCCTGCCGATCCCCTGTTCCTGCAGGTTAAAGAAGAGCCACGTTCCGCTTATGCTGCATATCTACCGCCTTCGCCAGCAATGAACCAGGGCCAGCGCGTAGTTGAAGGACAACGCCGCATGCAAACGCAGTCGGATTTACTGCTGGGATGGACTTCGTTTGACGGGCGCGATTACCTGGTCCGTCAAATGAGCGATCACAAAGCTTCCATCGACAACAAGGATCTTCTCGGAAAAGGGCTGGCGTCTTACGCGCGAACCTGCGGCGAAGTTCTCGCCAAAGCGCACGCTCGCTCGGGTGATCCGTACGCCATTGCGGGTTACATCGGCACCGGAACCAAACTCGACAAGGCGGCAGAAAAGTTTGCCGTCGCTTACGCCGGGCAGGTTACGACGGATTACGAATTGTTTAAGAAAGCAATCCGCTCGGGAAAGATTAAAGCCGCGCGAGCGACTTAGCGTGCTGTCGCTGTCGCTTCCTCCTTCTTCTCGCTGCCCGTCGCAAGCAGTTCATTCACCCGTTTCATCACTTCGAACGCATCGGAAACATAGAGGACGTCGGCCTTGCCGCGTGCCCACCCACAATTCGGGTCGAGATTGATCGCTCGCCGCTCGTGAATGAACCGCCATCCGACAACATGGGGTTCTTCGCCATGGCAGCAGGTCGAAAGTCCCTTCGGATGACGCGGCGTTGCACCGGTCTGGCCGACCTGGTTCAGGTGAGTCATGAAGCCAAGTACAGCCTGATTGTCTCCACTCTGATCCACTAGCGATTTGCTACCGCCAAGCGAAGCTTTCGAGAGTTCCAGAAACCTTAGGATCAGTGACTCTGCCTCTTCCCCATGCACTTTTCCGTCCGATTGCTTCTTTGTCCATCCAGCACCGGCGACGAAAAGAAGGTCGGCATCCGGCCGTATCGTTTGCGCTTCGCTCTTGGGCGCCCGAGTGCCAGTCACGTTGGTTCTCCTTAGCTCTGCGGGGATCACAACTGGCATTTTTTCCATCGACGGTGCGCCGGGCTCCCCTGTCCACGGCTTATGGCATCCCGATTCGAGTAGAAGAAACCAGGGACGTGCATCGCGGCGGATCACAGCTTCAATTCGTTGCCGGTAATACCAGCGGCTCGCGGTTAATGCGCCATCTCGGATTTCGAGACCCGTGATGTGAGTGTCCGCCTGACCGGCAAGCCGGTGTGAAACACCGGGTAATACCCGAGAGAACCGCCAAGTGGCTGGAGCGAGAACGAGTGTTGGTTGGACCGCGCGGCAGATCGCTTCAAGTGCAGCGGCATCACTTGCGTACCGTGGCTGGGCAAAATCAGGCCCGCTGACAGCAAGAACGCGCGTCGCCCCACTCGAACCGATGAACGCGGCTGCGGTATCGACGTTCTCGCCAATCAGGCCGATCGTAAGCGTTGCATTCATCTGCGCAGCGACATCAATCGCAAGTCCCAACACTTCATAGACGGCTTTGGGCAGTACGTTACATGACTCATCCACGTGTGCCAGAAACAGAATCTTTTCCACGACCTCTCCTTGTTTATGTGGCGCGGCCATTCCTGTCCGCACTGCAGATCCTACTTTCCAATCCACTCCACAATTTCCTGTGCTATCTCCTCCACGGGCCGATTCTTCACGATTCGCGTCTGCCGTTGCTGCTTCGGTGGAGTGGTGCTTAGAAACCGCAACCCGCTGCCTGCCAATGCGGCCGCTTTCGCACGCTGCAGCGCCGGCATCACCGTCCGCATATTTGCCATTCCGACCTGCGGATTATTCCGCGGCTCCGGCAAATTCCCTGTCGCCCAGCCCAGCAAGGCAGGCGGCCCGCTGCACATAGAAACCTGGTGCCGTCCACCTTCAATACGCTCCAGCACTTCGAACGATCCGTCCGCCTGAGTCGTGATCTGATCCACTCCCTGGAACTGATCGGCAATTCCGAGCCTCTCGCCCACGAGTTGCATGGTGACTCCCGCGCCGCGGCTCGCTGACTCCCAGCCTCCGAAAACGAGCAGCCGTGAACGGTCAAGACCCGCGATCGATTGCACTTCATCGGCGAGGATGGCAGCGACTCCGTAAGCATCTCCAAATCCGCTCGCCGGACCATCGACAGCAACCAGTTCAAAGCTCACTTTCTGCGCGACCGTCATCATTACTTGCTGCAGCTTGGCCTTCGGTGCCACGCTAACCAGCCAAACCTTGCTTCCGGCAACTTTCGAAGCAAGATTTGCAGCCTCGTACAACGCATGCGATGCCCACGGATCGAGTACCGCAGGCAGCATCATTTCGTTTTTCAGCGCCGGCCCACCAGGTGTTTCGATCGGCTCGAGTGTTTGCAGCGGATCAGGCACGATGCTTCCGCAAACCACAATGTGATAACCATTTCTCATCGCTCTAAGATCCTCGGTATTTCAACTGAAGCAGGTCAGTTCAACGTGGAATGTAACCCGCCGGCACCCGCGCGGAACTCAATATTTCCATGCTCTCCGTCGACGCTCTGCCGACAATTCCAAAGACAAGCGCCACAGAAAACGCATTTTTCGCGATCGAATGCAGGAACCTCGTCATCGCCACGCGTGAGCGCCTGGCCCGAGCACATTTCAACGCACAGCTTGGGATTGCATTTGTGACACAGTTCCGGATGGAGAAACACGATGTGAT
The DNA here is from genome assembly GCA_021324365.1 of Terriglobia bacterium. Classification (GTDB taxonomy): domain Bacteria; phylum Acidobacteriota; class Terriglobia; order Terriglobales; family Acidobacteriaceae; genus JAJPJE01. Next base: position 29,982 of record JAJPJE010000043.1, read on the forward strand.
TCGCATATCCCGCAGGCGCCTGCACTCCGCCTCCCATTAACAATGCATCCTGATGCGATATCAGCAGCTTGCCATCGAGCGGTATCCGGGGCCAGCCGCAGCGATCCATAATGCAGTCGTGTGCAGAAATGCCGGCCTCGGCGCACTGCTGAGCAATTTCTCGGAGCTCGTGCCTTGGAATGCGATCGCAATAGCGCTCTTCCAGTTCGCTCGTTGCTTTCGGCAAGGGCTGAAAATCGCGCGACAGTGAGAACCGCCCCTTCGTGAAGCCTGCCAATGCCATGCCCAGCATCCCGGTCACGACACCAGAAGCGAATCCGTTGCGCGAATCCCCAGCGATGCGCGCTTCCTCGCCTATCAAACTTTCACGTCGCCTGCGCACATACATCTCCTGCAGGTTTTCGCGCGTGAATGGCCTTCGCTGTTCCAGCAATTCGATCACAGCCTCGGCAAGCTGCACGCCGGTAGTCCAGGCTTCATCGACGCCGGAACCTGCGAGCACATTCGTGCTGCCGGAGCCTTCTCCAATGCGTGCGTAACCATTCCCCGCGAGAAATGGCTCGCCGTGCCGGCCCGATTCCTGCAGAGACTTTGCGCCCCAGGACTTCAGCGTACCTCCCTGCAGATGCCGCCATAAATAAGGATGGAGCAGGAAGTGCTGCAGATAGCGATAACCTGTTCGCACCGGGCTCTTGAACCATGAAGGAATGAATATGCCCACAGAGGCCAGGCGATCCGGGTGTACGTATAGAAATCCGAAAATCTCAGGCTCAGGGAAGCCAATCGTATGAAATACCGTTCCCGCTTCGAGTCCAGACTCCTCACTCAGTTCGATCACCATCTTCATGCCGAGCGCGTACTCGCGCTGGTTGTGCCCGTCCGGCAGACCAAACTCTTGATCCAGTTGACGACCCACCACCCCCACCGGTCCGTCGCCAATTACTGTGAGGGCCGCGTGCACATCCATGCCGGGAAGAAAACCGGCATCAGGGTTTCCCTGCAAGTCTGTTCCCTGATCTGCAAGGCGAACGCCTACGACGGTTTCATTTTCGACCAGCGGAGCGGCAACCGGTGTGCCCGGCCATATCTGCACCGTGCCCGATCCCATCAACTGTTCTCCCACCCACTGGTTGAATTGTCCCAGGCCCAGAATCAATCCGTCATGTTTCTGCATGAACCAAGGAATATATGGAAGTTCCAGCGCGTGATGGCGTACCGGGAGCGTCCAGCTGAAAGTTCGAATCAACTTATCAGCGAGACGTAGGGCGACCGAGCGATTGCTGGCTCCAATGGGATCAAGAAGATAGACAAGCTTTTCCGACTTGACTCGCGCAGCCATCGGAATGGCTGCTGCATCCAGACCAGGAAAGCTCTGTCGAATCCCGCGCGCGCGAGTAACCGCCCCGGAAACCCCGAACCCGAGTGCGTCCGCGCGCTCGTAACACATCACCTGCAATGGCAACCCCGGCGAGACGATGCTTTCCAGCTGCGGTGTGCCTTCCGGATTCATGATTTCCCGCGAGAGCGTTGTCAGGAATCCGCCCATAGCAGGGCCAAAGCCGACACAGGCGATGTCGACCACCATCTCGGAACGCGATACTTCTGTGGAAGTAGGAGGCGCACTCATGCCGGATAATCCAGTGCTTCGGGGATCATGATTTTGGAAATCGCCTCCGCAGCGCGGTCCTTAGCCAAACGGCATCCCGTAAGACAAATATCGAGCCTGCTGCGCAGCACCTGGAACTGCTGCAAGCCCGCACAACCGGCGCATGGCCCAGCCTTGCCCGCGTGAGAGCCGTCGGTGGCGATCACATCGAGTGCACACGCTGCGATCCCTGGCATGATACTCTCCAGTTCATCCAAGTCTTCGGCGCGATAACACGACTTATATCCCTCAGCATCCCACGCCGGATGGCGGTTATAGCCAAATACCAGCTCTGCGCAGATCCGTCCCGCTTCTCCGCTGGCCCGTGCCGTTTGCACATGGCACAGGTCGCTCATGAAGTTGAGCAGTCCGTGCAAACCGTCCGCCAGTGCGGCATCTTCACCTCCGCGTCTCTCCAGTTCAAGCACATCGAGAATCTGGCAACGTGCCGCAACCAGCCAGCACAACGCATCTGCCAGCGGAAATGTCACGCCTTGCCGGGCACTGTGATAGAGCTTCGACCCGTCTGCATCCGACGTGTGCTGCAGATGGTCGATACTCCACAACCACAACAGCATCGCCGTCGCCAGCGTGCATGCGCCCGTGCCGGGGTGTGTAGCGGCAATCTCACGCATCTCGCGTACCCAATTTCGGAACTGCGCCAGGAAAACAGGGTTCGTCATAGTCACCGACAACTGGCGACGCTGCACAGCCTCGGGCCCTTCGTAAGTGGCTTCGAGTTGCGAATCCATCCACTTGTGGCCGAGAAAGCCGGGGCAATCTTCCGTAATTCCATACCCGCCCATGAGGCTGACGGCCTCACGCATCATCTGCGAACCAAACCCCGTGTTCCACAACTTAGTGGCGGGACATAGCACGTCGGCCAGCGAATCCATTTGCACGAAGCGCAGCATCGGATCAGCTTCTAGCTTCGCTCTTTGTGCATCGTACGCTGGCAGATCCAGCAACTTCACGGCCTCATCCCACGCTTCCCGAAAGATTTTCATTCGCGCACGAGCACCGGTAATTCCGCGCTGTGTCAACTGTTCGTCAATCTCACGCTCGATCGGGTCGAGTTCATCGAAGAGTCGTGAGGCTGCGAATCCCAGCGATGCGCTGGCCTCGCCTGCCGCCCACACGTCTACCAGTCGATGCAGCGCGTCTTCTCTCTGCTGAAGCCCAAGTTCATAACGGATGGATCCCGGCGTAGCCATTTCCGCGCCGCGAAAGCGCCCTCGCTGGTACCGAATGATCGGCTCAACGGCGGACAACAGCTTGGCAGCCGTCATCACGCCGACCGTCACTCGCGTTCTGCGGAATACAGCCTCGATGACTTCGCTATGGCTAAATCGCGGAACAATGACGCCATCCTTAATGTCATAACCGCCCACAATGCGGCTGGCTGGAATTCGCAGGCTAAAGATCGGATCGCCGGTTGAAGAAAGCTGATGAACCAGTTTGCGGGTGGGAGTTCCGCGATCAAATGTTCCCGGATCACCTTCCTCCAGGATGACCATGCAGCTTCCCTTGATGCGTGGATCGGCAGAGTCGACGGCTGCCGTTACGAAATTCGCGAATCCAATATTCGTGATGAACCGGCCCCGTTTTTCGACATGCAGGATTGGCTCGTCTCCCGGATTCCACGATTCCACACGGAGCTTGCCATTCAGCATGCCCGTGTCTACGCCAACGTAGGGAATCGGTTCGGTCAGGCAAAAGGCTCCGCGCCAAGGTCTGCGCTCTTCTCCCGGCTGCGCCGGAGCCGCAAGTCGCATGTAGTGATCTCGTTGTTCGGGCGTACCGCGCTCGTGGATCGGCGCCAACGCGAGACATCCTGCAAGACTTCCCGTTGCCGCTCCGCCATCTACCCAAGCCAGTTCGAATGCAACCAGAGCGAGCGCCAGATTCTTTGGTCCGGCAATGAAACCGCCCTGTTCAGGTTCCATGAAAACTGCCGTGATTCCCGATTTATCGAAGTACTCCAGCAGTTCCGACTTTTGCTCAGTCCATTCATGCGAATTGCGGCCTCCGGCAGCGACCAGCCGTGCCACGGGACCACGCGCAACAGCGCGCACTGACTGGATCAGCATTTGCAAGTCATAGCGATCCGCGAATCGCCACTGGATTTGTCTCACCAAATCAGTGGGCAAGGTGTGGAGAGTCTCCGGAGCGGCGGAAATCGCGGTTGCCATAAAACTTCCTTTCGCAGGACGAACGCGATTTTCCGGGCGGCACGACCCAAGGGTCTAGGACGTATGTCATAGGGTCTTGTGACCTCCATTGTCGAGATCACCCCAAGGACTCGGGTGATCTGTAATCGGTAATCTGAATGCACCTAATCCGACAGTTCTCGATCAACTAGCACCGGTATCAGAAATGTGATTTGAAGGGGTGCGCCTTTCAGGCGCGCCGTTCTGAGCCACAAATCCGTGGGACTTTAGCCCCTGAGGCAGAGTATCCATTTGTGCAACCGGTTCAAGTCACTCAACTCACAGACACAATGACCAGATTGCTCGATCGCCAGATCACCCCGATGATCGATTACTCGCTTCTGTTGTAGTGCAAACATATTATTGACTCGACCACGCACGCGTGAGTGCGGTGATTTTTTCCCGGAAATCACCACTACGTCACAACGTTTTCGTGACGCAAATCACCGAGTGCCGCTGTGCATCGACCTAAGTTGTCTCCCGGTAACGTGAACACTCCCTGGAATGGACATTTCTCTTCGTTCGACCTGGTAACGAAGAAGAGTCCGGACGCCCAGACAGTTATCCGCGTCCGCGACATCGAGATCGGTGCTGGCGACTTCGTCGTGATGGCAGGACCGTGCGCCGTTGAGTCCGAGCAACAGGTTCTGCGCACGGCGGAGTCTGTCGCGCGCTCCGGTGCCCGCATCCTGCGTGGTGGCGCCTACAAACCTCGCTCCTCGCCCTATTCCTTTCAGGGACTCGGCATCGACGGACTCAAGATCCTGGCCAAAGCCCGAGAAGCTACCGGACTCGCGATTGTCACGGAGGTCATGTCCGAAACTGACGTACCCGTGATCGCGGAGTATACCGACATCATGCAAGTCGGCACCCGCAACATGGAGAACTATTCCCTGCTGGAAGCGCTCGGTAAATGCGGGCGCGCCGTTCTTCTGAAGCGCGGCATGACGGCGACCCTGCAGGAGTTATTGCGCTCTGCCCAGTGCATCGTGATGGCGGGCAATCCGGATGTCATTTTCTGCGAGCGCGGAATTCGCACTTTCGAGAAAGCAACCCGCAATACTTTCGACGTAAGTGCTGTTCCGGTATTGAAAATGGTTTCACATCTGCCGGTCATTGTTGATCCCAGCCATGCTGCCGGCTTGCGAGCGCTTGTACCAGTTCTCGCGCGCGCCGGAGTTGTTGTTGGAGCCGACGGCCTGCTGGTCGAAGTTCACCCGAATCCTGCAAAGGCGATGAGCGATGGGGAACAATCGCTAACCTTCGACCAGTTTGCGTCCATGATGCGCGATCTGCAGCCCTATATCGACCTTCAGGCGGAATATCGGGAAGTTCAGTCGGAATTGGCCGTTTCGGCAGGGGGTCGTTAGCGAAAATGCGGCCAATCAAACTCCCCTTCCTTTTGATCTCATGCCTGCTCTTCATATCCGCATCTTCATTTGGCGGTTCTGCTCTCAGCACTCCAGCCATCATCTACACCACAGCACCTAGATACGATTCCGAAGCGTGGCTTCGCGGCGCGGAACGATTTCCCGCCGGCGCGAAACTCTGGATCCACGACGCTAAGCGCCAACGCGAGCTGTTTCGCGAGTTCGCCGCCTCGGCCGATCCAAATGTCTCATTCGACGGCACGCGGGTTCTGTTCGCAGCCAAGCGCCGCATGAGCGATCATTGGCAGATATGGGAAGGCGCAACGGATGGCACCGACCCGAAGCAGATCACGGCCTGCAAATCCGATTGCATTACTCCGTTCTACCTCCCCGGCTCGCAATTTGTTTTTGCCGAGCGTAAAAACGGCCGCTTCGTAATCGAAACCGCCCCTTTGAACGAAGACCAGGCTGAGTATGGAATCCGCCCCGCCTTGAGTGCGCAGATCAACGCCGTTCCACTCACTTTCATCCCCGGCAATGCGCTTCCCACCGATGTTCTCCGCGATGGCCGCATTCTGTTCCAAGCTGCTTATCCTCTAGGTGCTGGTTCGAAAGCGGAACTCTATACCGTTTACAGCGACGGCAGCGGAGTGGAATCCTATCGCTGCGATCACGGGGCCGACCGCCACTCAGGCAGGCAGAACGATGCCGGCGACATCGTCTTCGTCTCCTCAAACCGTCTTGAACGCTTCACCTCGCCACTGGCACACGCGGATGCGATTAGTTCACCCGCCGGGCAGTTTGCAGGAGACGTAGTCCAATTGCCCTCGGGGGATTGGCTGGTATCTTGGCGTTCCAGTTCTGCCGAGCCGTATCGGCTCATGCAGTGGAGACCCACCGCTCAAACACTACAACCCTTTACGTCGGAGAGCGGCTCGAATCTCGTCCAACCGGCAGTCATAGTAAAGCGACCCGTTCCCAACCGCCATCCATCCGGTCTGCACGAATGGGCGAACGCAAACATCCTTTGTCTTAACGCTTATACATCCAAAGATCATTTCGACCCAGGTTCAATCGCGAGCGTGAAGGTCTATGCTGCCGCCACATCGGGCGAGCCGAAACTTCTTGGTTCTTCTCCCGTTGAAAGTGATGGATCTTTCTTCCTGCACGTCCCGTCCGACCAACCCATCCGCTTCGAACTACTCGACAGGAGAGGAAAAACGCTGAAGAAGGAATCAGGCTGGTTCTGGATGCGCCGCGGAGAGCAACGTATTTGCGTCGGTTGTCATGCCGGACCTGAACGCGCTCCTGATAACGAAGTTCCCGAAGTTCTCCAGAAGTCGACTGATCCGCTCGACCTTACCTTGCAACCGGCCCACAGCACACGGACAGGAGGTCACTAATTTGTTCGGTCGAATTTTCGTCACTTTAATGCTTTCGTCCGCGCTGCTGGCCCAGTCGCCCAAAGGGTCTATTCAGTTTGAGGATGCCACTGCGAAAGCGGGCATCGACTTCACGCACAGTTTCGGGGCGCGCGATCTCGGCTCTCTGCTCGAAGGCACCGGTGGCGGCTGTGTCTGGTTCGATTACAACAACGACGGAAAGCCCGACCTGTACGTCGTGTCCGGCAAGCCGCTGGGCCCCGGCATGCACCCGTATCCTCTGAAGGAACCGCCTGCTACTTCTCCTCACAATCATCTCTACCGCAATGATGGCAACGGCAAGTTTACGGATGTTACCGATCAGGCAGGCGTCGCAGCAAACATTTACGGCATGGCCGCGATTGCCGCGGACTACGACAATGACGGCTTTGTCGATCTCTTCGTCACCGGTTACGGTCAGGCAATCCTCTACCACAACAACGGGAACGGCACCTTCACCGATGTCACTGCCAAGACCGGCATTCACGTAGACCGCTGGTCCATCAGCTCTACTTGGCTCGATTACGACAAGGACGGTTGTGTCGACCTCTTCGTCGGTCGCTACGTGCAATTCGATCCCAAATACCGCAACTACTACGCTGCCGACAACTACCCCGGACCTCTCGACTATGAAGGCGATACCAATCGCCTGTATCACAACAATTGCGACGGAACCTTCACTGATGTGACCGACAAGTCCGGCATTGGCGCCTTCAAGGGCCGCACCATGGGTGTGACCGCAGCCGACTTCGATGGCGACGGCTACCCCGACATTTATGTCGCCAATGACAAGACCGAAAACTTCCTGTTCCGCAACAAGCACGACGGAACATTCGAGGAAATCGCTTCTGATTCCGGGACCGCCTTCGGGCAGAACGGCGAATCGACGTCAGCGATGGGCCCCGTGTTTGCCGACGTTGACGGCGATGGCCTCATCGACCTCTGGGTAACCGACTCCAAGTACAACCGCCTGCTGAAGAACATTGGCAAGAACAGGTTCGAGGACATCAGCGAGAAGGCCGGCATTTCGCAAGCGACCGCGCAATATACCAGTTGGGGCACCGGAATTTACGACTTCGATAACGACGGCATTCCGGACATCATGATCTTCCACGGTGGCCTGATTCACCTCGTCCCGCAGGAACAATCCCTGTTTCGCGGACTCGGCAATGGTCTCTACCAAGATGTCTCGCGCCAGGCAGGTGCGGTGATGGACGTAAAGACTGTTTCGCGTGGCGCATGTTTCGCCGACTATGACAACGACGGCAAGATGGATGCCTTCCTCGTGAATCTTGGAGCGCGAGGCACGCTGTTTCACAACGTTTCCCAGAACACGAATCATTGGGTAGCGGTCAAGTTACGCGGCAAGAAGTCTAATCGCGACGGCATTGGCGCCTATCTTGAACTCACCGCCGGCGGAAAGAAGCAGGTGGCTGAGCGATTCGCTGGCTCCGGTTATCTTTCTCAGGACGATGATCGCGTGCACTTCGGGCTTGGAGCATCGACCAGAATCGACAAGCTCACAGTCAAGTGGCCCAGTGGAAAAGAGCAGACAGTCCACAAACTGAAAATCGATCAGGTCAATATCGTGGAGGAGCCGTGATCCGCAAGCGCTTCCAACTGGCGATTGCGGTCGGCTTGCTGGTCGCAGCGGTTTTGGCTCTGGGTGCCTGGTCGGCCAGCGAGCAGGAGCGATACCTGAATCCTGTGGAGATGGCGTTCTCGCCTGATGGCAGATTCCTCTATGTAATCTGCGAGAACGCGGACCAGTTGCGCGTCGTCGACCTCGCGAGCGGTGCCGTGGTGAAGCAAATCACGGTTGGTAGAATGCCAACCGGACTCTCTCTTTCGCCGGATGGCAAGCAGATCTACGTCGCTAACTCCTGGTCCGACAACATCTCAGTCATCGATTCCGACACCCTGGAAGTCACACGCACACTTCCGGCAGGCTTTGAGCCCATCAGTGCGATTTCCGATCGCGACGGAAAGACCCTATATGCCGCCAACCGTCTGAGTAACGATATTTCAGTCCTCGATCTTGCCAGCGGCAAGGAAATCAAGCGCCTCGTAGCAGGCCGGGGAGCCAGTTATCTCTCACTCACCCCTGACGGCAAATACATCTACTGCACACATATTTATCCCAACATCGGCAAATTCCGTACGCCCCCGGAATCCGAGATCACCGTCGTTGACACCCTCACCCAGGAAATTGTTGAGCGCAAGCCGCTCCATAGTATCGCCGGCGTTTTCCATGTCGCCACTTCTACTGACGGCAAGTTAAGCGTTGTTGCCGAGCTTCAACCCAAGAACCTCATTCCTCTTGCCCACGTCGAGCATGGCTGGGCATTCGTCGATTCCCTTGCCATCTTCGGCGAAGACGTAAACGGCATCGTCCAAGTGCCCATCGACGAACTGGAACGCTACTTCGCGCGACCCTTTGGCCTAGCGATTTCAAAGGACAAATCGAAGATCTTCGTCACTAGCGGCGGCGCAGCAACCGTCACCGTCATTGACACTCAACAGCTACTGGCGTTCGCAAGATCTCAGCACTCGTCTTTTGCAAACGATCTCTCCGCCTCGGCGAACTATGTTATTGCGCGAGTACCCGTTGGTCCGGATCCCCGCGGCGTGCTTCTTTCTCCCGATGGCAGCCGGTTGTATGTCGCCAATCGTCTCGGTGACACCGTCGACGTCATCGACACCAACCGGAACGAAGTTACCCGGTCCATCGACCTTGGCGGTCCGAAAACCATCACTGGGAAACGTAGAGGCGAGCGTCTTTTTTACAACGCAAAATTCGCCTTTCAGGGCCAATTCAGTTGCGCGAACTGTCATCTGGATTCGACCTTCGATGGCCTGAACTGGGATCTCGAACCCGATGGTTTCGGCAAAGATATCGTCGACAACCGTTCCATAGAAGATCTCAGCGGCACCGAACCCTTCAAATGGAATGGCGGTAATCCCAACCTGCAGACCGAGTGCGGCCCCCGGACCGAAAAATTCTTCTACCGTTCGCAGAGCTACAACGATAAGGAACTGGCCGACCTGGTTTCTTACATCTTCTCCATTCCGCTGCGACCCAACCGGTATCGCCTGCCTAATGGGCAACTCACGGCGGCGCAGGAGCGCGGCAAGGCCATCTTCGAACGTACCTTCACCAAGGCCGGTAAGCCGATTCCTGAAAACAATCAATGTGCCTATTGTCACAGCGGTCCGAAGTACACCAATCGCAGGCTCTTCGACGTAGGTTCAGGCAAGCCGACCGATCGCTCTCCCTTGATTGACACGGCGCACTTGCCGAATATCGCCTACTCGGCTCCGTATCTTCACGATGGCTCCGCACGGTCGCTCGAAGAGATCTGGACAGTATTCAATCCGCATGACACGCACGGAGTGACCAACGATCTGACCAAGGATGAACTGAACGACTTGATCGAATACCTGAGGACACTATGAAAACACGCATTAGGTTAATCGCGCTGTGTTTCAACCTTGCGCTCACCTGCGCTGCCATGGCTCAGGATATGCCACGCTTTCGCTGGGAGAACTTCACCACCGAGAACGGCCTGCCTAATAATCACGTCTACTGTGTCCTGGTAGACGCCCCACGCATCTGGGCCGGTACCGACGACGGACTAGGCCTACTTCAAGATGGAAAGTGGAAAGTCTATCGACCTGCTGACGGCCTCGCTCACCAGGCAGTGCTGGGCCTCGCACTCGACAAACGCACTGGCGACGTCTGGGCAGCAACCCTTGGTGGCATCAGCCGTATCTCCGCCGGACGCATCGACAGCTTTACGCAACTGAATTCCGGCCTCCCCAATGATGTTGTCTACGGCGTAGGAGTGCTTGGCGATTATGTCTGGGTTGCGACCGCAGCCGGTGGCGGCCGACTGAATACGCGCACCAATCAATGGTCTCTTTACAACGAGCGCAACACGCCCATGTACGAAATCTGGACGTACGCGGTAAGCCCTGCGACTGACAAGGTCTACTACGCGGTCTGGGGCGCCGGGGTGTTGGAGTACGACGTCGCGACGCAACACTGGAAGGACTACAACGACCCGGACGGTGAAACCGAGATGGTGCTATTTAAAGACCAAGGGCTCATTCACGAGATCACCACGTCCGTCAGTTATGTCGACAAGATTCTGTGGGTAGCCACCTATTTTGGTGCCAGTCGCTACGACGGCCGCAATTGGCACAACTTCCTCACTAAGGACAGCGGCCTTCCCAGCAACTTCCTCAACCAGGTGAAAGCTATCGACGCAAATCGCGCCTGGTTCAGTACTGACAAGGGTCTTGCCTACTACGATGGCGCCAACTGGGCCGTGTACCGTCCGGCGCTCGACACGCATAAGCCGGAAATGCTGATTCGTGACGCCTCCGGACGAACTTTCAGCGTCCCGGTCGACACCGCCCCAGCGCATAACTACATCCTTGGTGTGGATTTTCAAGGTGACGACCTCTGGGTCGCCACCGCGGAAGGGTTAAGTCATGGAATTCGACAGAAGTGAGGAGCTATTCATATGCAGGTAGAGGAAATTCTTGAAGCTATTGCGCACGCTCCTATTGAGAAACGTGCGATCACCAATCATGCAGTCCTCAACGAAGCCTACGACTATTCGAAGCCCAGCTCATTCGTTCGCGGGATGCGCATTGATTTAAACGGGCTAGTGATCCTGCTGATTTCCGGCACGGCCAGCATCGACGAGTATGGCAAGACCGTGCACGTCGGCGATTTCCGCGCGCAGTGCCGCCGCACCTTCCACAACATCACGGGCCTGCTTGAGTCGGAAGGCTGTACGTGGAAAGACATCGTTCGCACGACCTGCTATCTGCGTGACATCGACCGAGACTACGAAGCCTTCAATGAAGAGCGCACAGCGTTCTACAAGCAGCAGGGACTTGATCCTGTGCCGGCATCCACAGGTATTCAGGCGAAGCTTTGCCGCCCCGATCTGCTGGTCGAAATTGAAGCTATTGCAATGTTCCGCGAAACTCCAAAGGAGTAGCCAATGCGCCGCGTTCTGCTGGTTGGTATCGTTACTTTGATTATGCCCCTTGCCTGGGCTCAGTCAACCTTCACGTGTTCGTGCGGCAAGAATCCTCCGGGCAAGCCGAAAAACCGCGAGATGCGCCCTTATGCGGAAGAACCGGACGATCTGCGGCCTTACTCGAAGTTCACCACGCCCTACTACGAGCACTACACGACCCTGGTGGAATACAACGGCGGCGCGCGCGACGTCGCCGATCCGGATCCAAGCACCATCACCGAGGTTCGCATCGGCTTTCTCGGCCCCGTCTACGATCACCCTGATCATGCCCTCGGTCAAAAGATGCTCAACGGCGTCAACATGGCCATCGAAGAAGCGAACGCCGCTGGCGGTTACGGCGGCAAGCCGTTCCGCCTGATGGTTCACAACGACTCAGCGACTTGGGGCGCGTCCAGCAACGAAATTATCAAAATGGCATACGACGAAAAAGTCTGGGCCATGTACGGGTCGCTTAGCGGTGACTCTACGCATATCGGCCTTCGCGTCAATTTGAAGACCGAAGTACCCATGGTGAACAGTGCCTCCACCGATCCCACTATCCCCGAAACCATCATTCCGTGGTACTTGGAGACTCTGCAGGATGATCGCGTTCAAGGCTATACCATCGCCCGCCGCATCTACACCGAGCTAGGCCTGAAGCGCGTGGCGATTCTTCGGGTCAACGATCGCTACGGCCGCTTCGGTGTCTTGAAGTTCAAAGACGCCTCTCGGCGGCTTGGTCATCCCGTCATCATCGAGCAGAAGTTCATGCCCGGGGACACCGACTACACGCATCAGTTGAAGGTGATCAACGACTCGCGTGTCGACGCCATTGTGCTATGGACGGACGAAATCCCCGCCGGCAACATCCTGAAGCAAATGCGCTCGCTCGGCATGAAGCAGCCCGTTTTTGGCAGCCACCGTACGATGGGTGCTGATCTGCTCAGGACCGCAGGGTCAGCCGCCGACGGCTTCGAAGCGGTGTATCCCTACGATCCCAGCAGCAAAGATTCGAAATGGCTCGATTTTCAGGCGCGCTACGAGGCAAAGTACCACGAGAAGCCTGACCACTTCGCTGCTCTTGCCTACGACACCATGCAAATCCTGCTGCACGCCATTTGCGAGGCTGGCTTAAACCGCGGTCGTATTCGCGACGCGCTAACCGCCACAGAAACCTACGACGGCGTCACTGGCCACATGGTCTTCGATCCGAACTGCAAGGACATCCGCTCACTTTACTGGGCCACTGTCAGCAAGGGACAAGTCGACTACCGTCCGGCTACGATGGAAAAAGCCTACGCACGAGTCGGCGAGGACGGCGTCCAATATGCCGGACCCAAACTTCCGGACCAGATTGCAACGAATCTAAAGCTTGTAGTCTTCGGGCCTGATGCTGACGAGTTAGTTCGATCGAATTCTTTGGTCAGCATGATAGGAGAACTGAATCGTCGCAACGCGCAACAGATTTCATTGCTTGGCATTGCTTCCAACGTACAGTGGGGAAAAGCGTCATCGGCTCTCGTCCAGGCGCTCTACGATAAGCAGGCTATCGGCATCATCGCCACGGATCGCGCTTCGAGTCACCTTGCCGAACAGCTCGGAGTAAAGGCTTTCGTCCCGGTGATCGCGATCGCTGACGATCGTTCGCTTACATCGACGAATATCCCTTGGATCTTCCGGCTTCCGGAAGGAGCCTCTCCCGATCAGGCGATTCGCATCTTTTCGGAAGCGATCGATAGGGCCGGCGCCAATCGCGAAAAGATTCGCGACGTTCTCGCGTCTGGAAACACGATCGCGGGAGTGAGCTTCGAAAGCACCGGAGAACTTCGATAGGACGGGTGGCACGAACCCCCGCCCGCGTCTTGTGTGGTGCAGACATTTTGTCCGCGTAAATTGCTCTTGTGTTGCGCGGGCGCCCTCGCCCGCGCCTTGTGTGGCGGACATTCTTGTCCACACTCATCCTGGAATCGTGAACGTGAACACCGAGCCCTTCCCCAACTGGCTGGTCACTCCGATGGTTCCCCCATGTGCCTCCACGATCGCCTTCGCGATTGCCAGACCCATTCCTGTCCCCTGAACGCGGTATCGTTCGCTCTTGCCACGATAAAACTTGTCGAAGATCAGCACCTGCTCCATATCATCGATGCCAGACCCTTGATCGGCAACGCTGACTTCAAGCTTGCCATCGAGCGTCGCTGCAGAAATCCTGATCGGCAATTCCGGCGGCGAATACTTTGCTGCATTCTCCAGCAGTTGGATCAGTACCTCGGTCACGCGTTTCAAGTCCATGCGGGCCGTAGCTTCGGCTGGAACGTGCACATCCACCACGTGCTTCCCCAACACCTGTTTCAACTCGCTGAGCGCTTGCTGAACTGCCTCTATGACTCTATGCGCCTTCAGGTCCAACTGGAGCTCGTGTGATTCCAGTTCCGAAACCTCTGCCGCTTCACCGACCAACCGATTCAATCGATCGCTCTCTTCGTTGATGACCGTCATCAATTCCTGGCGATCACCAGGTGCCAGATCGATGTTCGACATGAGACTCGTAATTGAAGCCTTGATCGAGGTTAATGGCGTACGAAATTCATGTGTGACCGAATCGAGAATCGCGCTTCGCAATCGCTCACTTTCCCGCGACGCCTCATTCTTTGCGAGTTTTTCCAATGCAGTTACGCGCTCAACAGCCACAGCTATGAGGCTTCCAATCGCATCCAACGTCTCCCGCGACAGAGATCCGGCAACACCAATCGTCCCAACAATGCGCACCCCAAGCTTCAGCGGTGTAAAACTAAGTCGCCGTTCGGTGTCAAAGGTCGGTTCTCCGCGTGCGATCACACTCTTCAGATGGTCGGCATCCAGATCGCCGGTCTCCGGGCCTGAACGGTAGATGTCTCCTTTCCCAGGCAAATAGAGTGCCGCTGCCGATACTCCAAACGTATTCACAATTGCCGTCGGCAAAGCGTTCAACAGTTCAAGAATGTTTTCGGACGTCAACATCTGCTGGCTGAATTGGTACAGTCGCTCAACTTCGCGGCGCCTCTGCACCGCCTCTTCCGTCTGCCGGCGCGCCCTATCCGACAACTGGCTCGCTACAATCGCGGTCGCCAGAAAAGCCATGAGCGCTACCCAGTTCTGCGTGTCGGCAATCGTGAATGTCCCTACCGGAGGAAGAAAGAAGTAGTTGAATGCTGCCGTCGCCAGGACCGCCAGGAATAGTGCGAACCTCAGGCCCCACCATGCGGAAACCATCAGCACCGCAACCAGGAATGTGAGCGCTACGGTCGTGGGGTTTATATGTAACAGCACTTTGAACACGTACACCAGCACGATCACCGCCGCCGCGCACGCCACAAACCTCATCAGGACCTCATGAAGCGGTTTGTTCACGCCCCTGATTGTAGCTGAGTCGACAAAGTTGATGACCTCGACGAAAATAGGGCGCAATGAGCAAGACACCCGATCAGTGGCTGGAGGAGACCGTGCCGGAGAAAAAAGCCGGCATCTTCAAGCTGTTTCTAGGATACGCACCCGGCGTTGGCAAAACCTACAACATGCTAAGCGAGGCGATTCGCCGCAGCAGCCGTGGCGAGGATGTCGTAATTGGCGTCATTGAGACGCACGGGAGAAAGGGAGTCGCCGAACTCGCTGCCAAGTTGGAAACTGTTCCACGCCGCAAAATTGAATATAAAGGCACAATCTTTGAGGAGATGGACGTCGACGCCATTCTCGCGCGGAAACCTGCTGTTGTTCTGATTGACGAATTGGCTCATACCAATATTGAGGGCAGTAAACATCGCAAGCGCTACGAGGATGTACTCGAACTGCTCGACGCCAACATCGACGTGCTCTCTACCATGAACATCCAGCACCTGGAGAGCATTTCCCCCAGCGTGCAACACATCACTGGCATCGTCGTCCGCGAAACCGTACCTGATTGGGTGCTGCAGCGAGTAACCGAAATCGTCATGGCCGACCTCACTCCGGAGGCGCTGCAGACGCGTATGCGACGCGGCGATATTTATCCTCAGGATCGCGTCGAGCGTGCATTAGGAAACTTCTTCCGTCCGGGTAACCTGATCGCGCTTCGCGAACTTGCTCTGCGGCAGGTGGCGCAGGAGGTCGACCGCAGTCTCGAGACCTACCTCGAAAAGGAAGAGCCAGAGCGCAATCTCGGCGTGCGGGAGCGTTTTGCAGTTTGCATCAGTTCGAATCCCGCCGCACAGCATCTGATCGCGCGCGCCGCCAGAATGGCGCATCGCCTCGATGCCGAACTGTTCGTCGTCTATGTCGATACGGGATTCGATGATACGGAAGCGAACCAGAAGTCCTTGCAGGCAAACATCCGTTTCGCACAAGATGTTGGAGCACAGGTCGTACGACTCAAGGCCACTACGGTGTCGGAAGCGGTTGCGCAATTCGTTCGCGAGAGGCACATCACGCAGGTCGTCTTCGGACGCTCGGCAATCAAAGGGTGGCGCCGGTACTTGTACCTCAGCACGATCCACAAATTCTTGCGCGATGCTCCTCCTGTTGACGTTCATATCGTGACTCAGGAATCAGTGGCGAAGGCAGCGAAGTAATGGAAAGCAAGAAACGCATTCTGATTGTCGACGACGAACCCCAGATTACACGTGTGCTGCGTACTTCCCTGAACAGCAGCGGCTACGACGTCCGCACCGCCAACAATGGACAAGAAGCCGCCGCGATGGTCCGGGAGTGGACGCCCGATCTCGTCATTACGGACGTCGCGATGCCGCTGGTGAACGGCATCGACCTTACTCGCCGCCTCCGAGTTGACTATGACATGCCCATCATCGTCCTTTCGGTAAAAGGCGAAGAGAAGACCAAGGTCGAGGCGCTTGATGCAGGCGCTGACGACTACGTCACCAAACCGATCGGCATGAACGAACTGCTGGCGCGCGTGCGCCGCAACCTTGCCCGCGTTGAACTCGCGGAACCAGTAGCACAGGTCTTCGAAGTTGGCGATTTTCGGATCGACCAGGATGCATTTCGCGTCGCAATCCGTGGACAGGACGTCCGGCTGACGCCAAAGGAATTTGAACTCTTGTTGCACCTGGCGCGAAATGCCGGACGCGTTGTCACGCATCGCAAGCTATTAAACGCCATCTGGGGGCCCAACAGCGTGGAACAACCCGAACACCTGCGCGTGCTGGTTGGTCAACTCCGCAAGAAACTGGAAACCGAAGACTCTCCTCATTACATCATCACCGAGCCCTGGGTTGGATATCGGCTCGAACCGTCCGGTGAAAACGGCCGCGGTATTTGAGTGCACGTAACCGCACCTATCAACCGATGACCAGCAACTGACAATCGGTCTTACACCGTTCCCCTCTACGGGTTTAATCTATTCGGTGGAGATCTCTATGACTACTCTCGCCCCGCAAGCCGACGCGCCGCACAAACTGGCAGAACTTAATCCCCCGAAGCGCCTTCTTTTTGGCCCGGGGCCTACGCAGGTTCATCCGCGCATTTATGAAGTCATGTCGAAGCCGATCGTCGGTCACCTCGATCCCTTCTTCTTCCAGGTCACCACCGAGATTCGCGATCTGCTCCAACCCGTCTTCGGTACGCAGAATCCATTCACGATCGCGATCTCCGGAACCGGCAGCGCGGGGATGGAAGCTGCTGTCAGTAATTTCGTCGAGTCGGGGAGCAAGGTAGCTGTCTTCGCGAATGGCTATTTTGCCGACCGCATTTCCGAGATGGCGAGGCGCCAGGATGGCCACGTAGTCAGATTTGAGAAGCCGTGGGGCGAGGTCTATAGCGATTCAGAAGCCGTCGAATTTATCCGTCGCGAACGGCCTCAAGTGGTTGCGTATGTCACCGCCGAAACTTCTACCGGTGCATTTCAGAAAGGTAAAGCCATTTGTGATGCAGCCCACGAGATTGATGCTGTCGTGATCGCCGA
Source organism: Terriglobia bacterium (assembly GCA_021324365.1). GTDB lineage: Bacteria > Acidobacteriota > Terriglobia > Terriglobales > Acidobacteriaceae > JAJPJE01. Next base: position 47,593 of record JAJPJE010000043.1, read on the forward strand.
TTGCGTCACTTCGCTCGGTGCCATGCCCGTCGAAGTCGACAAAACCGGGATTGATGTCGCTTACAGTTGCTCGCAAAAAGGCTTGAGCTGCCCGCCCGGACTCTCGCCGATCACCGTGTCGCCCCGCGCCCTCAGCCATCTCAAGAGCCGCAAAACCGTGAACCATAGCTGGTATCTTGATCTCACGCTCCTTGCCGACTATTACGAGGGCGCGCATCGCTACCATCACACCGCACCGATCACGCTGTTCTATGCCCTTCGGGAAGCGCTAAATCTGGTGGCCGAAGAAGGACTCGACCAGCGGCTGCAACGTCATTACCGTAATCACAAGCGCCTGGTTAAAGGACTCGAAGAAATGAGACTGCGTATGCACGTTCCCGAACAGCACCGCATCTGGAATCTGAACACGCCGCTTGTTCCCGAAGGTGTGAATGACGCAAACGTTCGTGCACGCCTCTTGAAAGATCAGGGAATCGAAATCGCAGGAGGCTTCGGCCCACTTGCGGGAAAGGTCTTTCGCATCGGCATCATGGGTCCACTTGCAACTGAAGAAAAAGTCGACTTTTTCCTGCAGGAATTCCGCAAAGCTCTCGCCGCCGAAGGCTACAAACCGCATTGATGGTGCCCGGGTTCGCGTCTTTCTGTCGGACGCGAACCCGGGCTCGCTACGATCTCACCCGATACAGTATCTCCCCTGCTCTCGGAATCACCTTAACGCCCTCCGTCTCCCGGGCGCGCCATTGGTCCATCTTGATGCTCTTCGGATCGACATACCCCAGGTTCATCGCCCGGCAACGCTCTTCGGAAATTCCCGTCGCAAGCGTCACTCGGATTCTCGGCGTCTCAATGCCCGATACGGCGTCGTAGGTTCCCTGTCCTTTCAGGTGTGTCGAATGCGCCAGCACTCCTCGCGGCACATCGGCAAACTTCGTCCACTGTTTCAAAAAGTAATCGCGGCAGTGATAGCCAATCTTCTCCAGACATCTCCCGTGCACATAACTGAACTCGGTGATCTGCGGCGCATAAATGATCACCTCACCACCATCTGCAATCGCCGGCTCGGCCTTATACATCCCTTTCGCTGCTGTCCACATATCGCGATAGAGTTCTGGCATTACCGCCAACACGCGCTGGAATGGCTTCTCGATCCAGTGAATATGCTTTTCCGAAGAAAGGTCCGCGGCCGACTTCCAGGCCTCCACTGCACTGCCGAAGTAAATTCCCGAGATTCCTTCCGGTGATACGACCAGTGCAAGACAGGAAATCGGAACGGAGATCTGAGCTGCGGCGCGATCAATCAGTTCCCTTACCGGCGTCGACTGGGTTCCGATAATGTTGTAGCTGCCCAGCAGCGCACCCAGCCAGTGCGTCTGGTTGATCATGTCAGCGCCGCTGATACCCGGAAACAGATATTTGTTGCCTCCCGAAAATCCCACCACTTCGTGCGGAAACACCGGGCCGCAAATCAGCACCTGGTCGTAATCGAAGATTGCTCGATTGATCCGGATCACGATGTCTTCCGAAAGCAGCCCATCAGAGACGCTCGCCACTTCGCTTGCTGGAATCCTTCCGATGTCCACGAATGTGTCTGGAAGGTTCCAGCGATGGTTGAGAACTTTGGAAGCTCCGCAGATGCCATCCTTCACCGGACACCCAATCATCTGTGACAGATCAGCATCCGTCATCAACTGGTGCGTTCCCAGAGCCACCAGGTAATCGTGCGCTTTCACGCGTCCGGCAAACTCTCGCTCGAGCAGCTCGAACAGGAGCGGCATGGGCATGGTTCGCGTGCGGTCGGGAATGATCGTGAGAACACGCTTCCCTTCCACCTTCATCTCGCGGCACGCCCTGTGCACGGTTTCGCGAACTCCATTGCGCGTCAGCGTGCGTTCCACCACTCCCTTGCCGATTACCACTTCTGCTCCTCGAGAGATCGACGTGACGGTAAGAAGACAATACAAGTCGGCGAACTGATTTCCACCTTTTGCCCGTTCGCTGTCAGTCGCCCAGTACTTAGATCTATTTTAAAATTGACAATCGTATCCGAGTCCTGATTTTCGGTCAGCAGCCACTTTCCGCTCGGATCAATCGCAAAATGTCGCGGTGTCTTCCCTTGTGTCGGCTCGATCTGTTCCATCTTCAGCTTGCCAGTCTTCGTATCGATCGAGAATACAGCAATGCTGTTGTTATCACCCCGATTCGAGGCGTAAAGAAAGCGTCCTGACGGATGCACTTCGATTTCAGCGGCGGTATTTTCGCCCTTGAAGTTCTCGGGCAGGCTGGAAATCGTCTGAATCTCCGTCAAACCACCTTCCCTTTTGTTGTAGGAAAACACGATGACCTTCGATCCCATTTCCGTCATCAGGTACACGAATCGTTGATCCTTCGAAAACGCGAGATGCCTCGGCCCGTACCCGGCCGTAACTTTCGCCACGTGCGGTGTTCCAAGCTTACCCCTTACCGAATCGAACGGATATACAAACACCTCATCCAGCCCGAGGTCTGGCACGAGAACAAACCGATTGTCAGGCGACACCACCGCCTCATGAGGATGCGGCCCCTCCTGCCTTTCCTTGTTGATGCTCGACCCGTGATGCTGAACAAAGTCGCTGGGCGGACCAATGCGCCCATCTTGCCCGATCGGAAACACCGAGAGATTTCCCCCAGTGTAATTTGCCGCGATCAGATATTTGCCGGTGTGATCCAGGGTGATATAAGCGGGATCGGCACCACACGAGATCAGTTGATTCAGGAACTTCAGTTTGCCATCCGGTTCGATGGCGAATGCGCTCACAGCTCCGCTTTTCTGCCCCTGGAACTCCTGCATCTCGTTGGCCGCATAAAGGAATTTCCCGTTCTGCGAGGTGATTACATAGGACGGTTGAGGCGTCTCGGCTGCTAATCCAATGCTGCTCAACCTTCCAGTAGAAGCGTCAAAGTTGTAGGCGTAGATTCCCTTGCTGCCTCGAACCGTGTAGGTCCCAACAAAGAGAACCACGCCGGATGAATTCGCCGCAAACGCGCCAGCAACAAACAACATGCTTCCAGCAATTAGTAAAAGCAAACTTCCGAAATGTACCGCTCGCATCAGAGTCATAGATTCCGCTTTCTTCTAACTTTATTAAGGCACGTCAGTCCCCAGGAGACCCGCGTTCCCAGGCCCCAGTCGGCTCTGGAATTCTTCCAATCCGTCCGAGCAATACAGCGTATCCGAATACTCCCAGCAGCAAAATCACGGTCGCGGTCGTAAATGCCGACGTGAACGAATGTGTCCGCACAACGATATATGGCGTCACAATTGGAGCCGAAATCGCCGAAATCTGTCCGCAGAAATTCGCGATTCCACCGATTGTTGCCACACCCTCGCGCGGCGCGATCAGCGACGGCACGGTCCACGCCACCGGTGCCGATGCAGCCAATCCACCTAATGCCAGGCTGATCCAGATCAATGCCATCTCAGGTGTGTGCGAGTGCCCAGCGCCCCAAATTCCAAGGCCCATGGCCATACCGATGATCAGAACTGTCTGTCGTACCCGGTTGGCGTTCCACCCGCCCTGGATAAGCGCATCGACCAGCCAGCCGCCGACCAGCAGGTCCGTGAACGTCGCGAAGAACCACGGTACGGACGTATACAGAACGGAGTGCAGCAAATCAATGTGGAACGAAATCGACAGATAACTGGGAAGCCAGTTCAGCAGAAGATAGAAGCTGTAGTTGTAGGCAGCCCAGCCAAGCGCCAGTCCCCAGACCTTCCTCTGCCGCAGCAAAAACACCAATGCTGCTCCAGACCGCGCGTGCTTCCGGTTTTCCTTCTGCCCACCACCTTCTAGGATGTACTCTCGTTCTTCTTCCGAGAGCCTGTCGTCGTCACTCGGATTGCGATACACCAACCAAAAAAGAAGAAAATATCCGAAGCTGATGACTCCTGTGGCGGCAAAACTCCAGCGCCAGCCAAAGTGCAATAACAGCACACCGAGAAACGGTACTCCTATGGCAGTCGACAGCTTCGCCGCTGAATCGGTGATGGCTGTGGCCAGTCCTCTCTCTTTTTCCGGAAACCAATAGCCTATTGCTTTAGCATTTGCGGGAAATGTCGGAGATTCACCTACGCCCAGCAGGAAGCGTGCGCCGAAAAAGCCGCCAACTCCACTGGCTATCGCCGCGCCAAAGGAAGCCATGCTCCACAAAAATGTGCTGACTCTTCCCACTCGCTTTACGCCGAAATGATCGAGCAGGAGTCCCGCCGGAACCTGCATGGCTGCGTAAGTCCAGTTGTACGCGCTGAGCAAGAATCCAAAGGCAACCAGCGAGATGCCGAATGATTCGTGCAGCGCATTTTGCGATACCGACAGATTGACGCGATCAAAAAAGTTAACCAGCACACCCAGGGATAGCAGAAAAGCTATGCGCCAGCGGCGGCGAGGAATCTGCACTGCCTTTGAAGTGGTCGCCTGCAATGTGTGTCGGACCCAGGAACCCAGTGGCCATTCGCCATGTGAGTTGGTTCAGCCTAGACGAACCAGCGCCGGAATGGCAAATCGAAACGGCATCATTTATGCGAAGACGATTTCAGCTTCCACTCGATCTTTCGCAACATCCCCAGCACAACCTCCGCGTCTTCGGCATTCAACTTCAATCGCCGCACCAGTCGTCGCAGCTTCTCATTTGTCGAAGTACCGGCCCGAGGTTTCACATATCCGCTCGCCGAAATAAGTTCGTACATTGTTTTCGTAATGTTCTCCAGTTCGCGAGCTCTTGCCCTCGGTGGTTGTCGAGGACCAGAAGCCTCTGCCCGATCTCTGGCGAGGTCATATAAGCAGACTGCCACCGCCTGCCCCAGGTTCATGGAAGGATGCTGTTCCTCGGTCGGTATGCGCAGGATCCAATGGCAGTGCGTGAGGTCCTCATTGGACAGGCCGCGCTTCTCAGAACCATAGAGCAAGGCAACGCGCCCCGACTTCAGTTCCGTACGAATCCGATTTGCAGCCGTCGGCAATGGAGCCAGTCGATGTTGCAATTCACGGTTCCGGCCTGCAGTGGTACCAACCACCAGCGAACAGTCGGCCACTGCATCCGCAAGGCTTGTGAACTCCTCGGCAGCTTTGAGAACTTCGGAAGCACCGATTGCCGACCGCGTTTCTCGAAATGCCTCTTCATAGGGATTCACGACTCGCAATTTTGAAAACCCAAAGTTGCTCATGGCGCGAGCGGCAGCGCCAATATTCAGTGGATTCCGGGTGGAAACGAGGACTACGACCAGGTGATCGGATTCGGTAGGCGTCAACAAGCTCCGTCATTCTACGACGAAGGGCCTGCAACTTGAGCAGGCCCTGGTCGGTGGTAGAGCACGCGGGGAGGAAAATCAGTTGGCAGCCGATCGTTCCAGCGCTGCCTTGTCGCGAACCAGCAACGTCGAGCCGGTTAGTTCGGCGATGTGGTGTCTCTTGAAGTCGCCCAGGATTCGCGTGACGGTTTCTCTCGACGTCCCGATCAGCTGTGCGATCTCCTCATGTGTCAGAGCCAGTTTGACGCGAATCACTCCGCCTTCGATGACCTTGCCGTCGGCTGACCATTGCAGCAGCAGCCTAGCTAACTTTTCAGACGCCGAATGCGCTAGCCCGATCGCACGAATCACTTCATACGCCGATTGGCAATCGCGGCTCAGGTGCGCCGCGGCTTGCAGACAGGCGTCACCGTGTTCCTTGATAAAGCGCAGGAAGTCGTCGCGACGGATAAATGCGAGCTGGCTGGGCTGCAGAGTTTCTACGGTGAACTCGTGCGGCTTACCGGAAACAGCCGAGTGGACGCCTAGGATTTCTCCCGGCTGCGCAATCTTCACGATCAAAGTTTTCCCGTCGCTATTGGTAGCCAGCAGTTTGGCCCGTCCTTGGCACAGGATGTAAACGCCCCGCGCCACCTGTCCTTCCGTGAAGACCAGCGCACCTTCCGGATACGAGGTGGCATGTTTCATTTCGTCTAGCGCTTTGAGTGAAGGCTGAGATAGTACGCAAAACGAATTCTCGTTGCGCAGTTGGCACGCCGAACAGTTATCTACGATCGGCAACCCATAAGGAGAACTGGCTTTTGCCTGTATATCGGCGACTGGTTGGAAATGGGGGACCCTGCCGGATACTACCACCATGCCACTTGCCATCTCACACCTTCCTTTAGGAAGCCGTTCGGCTTTCCCACTATGCGTAAAGGCACGACAGTAGCCATAGGTGAGTTGTTGAAGTGTGCAAAGTCCAGCTGGATAACTATAGGCAATTCAGAGGCTTAGCTGCCGCTGCAAGGTCAGAGCGGATTTTGACGCCACTATCCTGTGGGTTATTTCGCGCACCAGTGTGTGATCTCAATCACTAATCGAAGTGACAATGACCTTTCGAGCGCAAAGCCGCCGGCGGCCTACGCCCCCGATTTCAAACATCGTTCTACCGCCTTCAACAGCGAAACGCGGCTGAATGGTTTCTCCAGCAGCACCATGCCGGGCTGCGACAACTGTTGTTCGCCTATGAGCTCGCCGGTGTACCCGGACATGAAAACCACCTTAGGGGCGGTTGAGGACGCGGAAAGCTTCCGCAGCAGTTCCGGGCCACTCATTCCCTTCATCACGACGTCGGTCAAGATCATGTCTACGTTGTTGCCGTTCGATCGTACGAGATTCAACGCTGCTCCGCCGTCAGACGCTTCAAGTACTCTGTAGCCACTTTCTTCCAGCATCTGCCGTGTGAGCGCGCGGATCAATTCATCATCTTCCACCAAAAGAATTGTTAAACCTTCTCCCCGCGCGGGAGTAGGTTCCGCCGCCTGTTCAGTTCCAATCGCCACCCTGTTCTCTGCACTTGGCAAGTAGATTTTGAATGTCGTACCGCGACCGGCTTCGCTGTACACGAATATATGACCGCCAGCCTGTTTTACGATGCCGTAGACCGTGGCAAGTCCGAGCCCAGTGCCTTTTCCCGCCTCTTTGGTCGTAAAAAATGGCTCGAAAATTCGTGCCACGGTCGCGTTATCCATGCCGATCCCTGTATCGCTGACGGCAAGCATGATGTACTCACCCTGATTCATGGCCCCATGCTGCCGTGCAAAGGCATCGTCAAAGCTGACGGCAGCCGTTTCCAGGACCAGCTTGCCCCCCTTGACCATCGCGTCACGGGCGTTCACAGCAAGGTTCATGACAATTTGATCGATCTGCCCAGGATCAGCCTCGATCAATGCAGAATCCACCCGATTCAGCAAAACCACTTCAACGTCGTCGCCCATCAACGGCCGCAATAATTTGATTGTTTCCCGCAGGCGTTCATTCAGATCGAGCACCACCGGATTCGTCGCTTTCCGTTTGCTGAATGCCAGCAACTGCCGTGTAAGGGAAGCGCCTCGATCCGATGCTTTCCGAATATTCTCCACATACTGCGTCAGTCCCGGGATGGCAGCTACGCGGTCGCGCAACAACTCCGAACAGGCAACGATGATGCCGAGAATGTTGTTGAAGTCATGTGCAACGCCGCCGGCAAGCCGGCCAATGGCTTCCATCTTCTGAGCCTGGCGGAGTTGATCTTCCGCTCTTTTTTGATCGCTAATGTTTCGTGCAATGGTCGACGCACCAATCACGTTGCCGGCAGAGTCGCGAATCGGCGAAACGGTAATTGAAACATTCAAGAGGTTCCCGTCTTTGCTCACGCGCACCGATTCGAAAGAGCGAACGCTCTCTCCCTGCCGGATCTTCTCCAGGATCTCCGCGACCTCACTATGTCGCTCCCGTGGCACGATGGTGGCCAGGTGCCGGCCGATGATCTCCTCGGCCTTGTAGCCGTACATGCGCTCTGCACCGCGGTTCCAACTGGTGACATTGCCCTGCAAATCTTTGCCGATGATGGCATCTTCGGAAGAATCAACGATTGCGGCCAACCGCGTGCGCGACTCCCACAACTCGCGGTCAGTCCGCTGCGCAAGTTCCTCATTCGCACGCCTTAGATCTTCCTCAATCTTCTTGCGCTCCGTAACATCGCGGATTGCGCTGAAAACCAGCGTGCCACTGTCGGTCTGCACCGGGCTAAGGCTGATCTCAACCGGAAACTCCGAACCATCGCGGCGCCTCCCAAACAGATCCAGCCCAACGCCCATTCGCCGGATCTTGGGTGCCTCAACATAGCCCTCACGATATCCCCCGTGACACGCTCGATAACGTTCCGGTACCAGCAGTTCGATTGAATTGCCAAGCAGCTCTTCGCGGGAGTAGCCAAATATCGTTTCGGCTTGCGCGTTCACCTGCACGATCTTGCCTGCGTCATCTACCGCGACCATCGCGTCCGGAACCACCTCCAGGATCTCCGGCGCGAGCAGCGCTTCAGCGCTGACTTTTGGAGATGGCTTCGCTGCTCTCTTACGGCGTGTGCTGGAAGAACCAGGCATTCCCACCTACTATATCCGCCGGTCTACCAGCGGCAGAATATTCATTTGAGCGGGAGAACGGCACGAACGATGACAGAAATTTGGTGCCCGGAACAGGAGTTGAACCTGCACACCTTGCGGTACTGGATCCTAAGTCCAGCGCGTCTGCCAATTCCGCCATCCGGGCGTTGGCTCATTTTAACCCAGCCGTTTTGAAAAAGAATATTGGCCTGGTCCCGAAACGTTCCATACCGGCAGCTCTCGATTCGTGGCCCACACTACGGCAGGCCACGGGCATCGAATTGACTAAGCAAATCGAGAAAACTACGGGGATATCACGTCGTGTTACGGCGCGCTGGGATAGTTCTTCTGTTCTTAGCATTGACAACAGGGTTGGCAGAAATAGGTTGGTCGCAGATTACGCAAGCACCACTGACGGCGCAATATCTGTTGCCGAGCCTGGGAACACGCTTCCACCATACCCGGATGGACTGCTCGCATTTCGTGAACTATCTCTATAGAAAAGCTCACCTGCCCTATAGCTACGCGAATTCCCGGCAACTCTATAAGGGGATCGAGGGATTCGAACGTGTTTACGATCCGCTGCCCGGCGACCTGATCGTCTGGCGCGGGCACGTGGGGATTGTCACCGATCCTGGCGCGAACAGGTTTCTAAGCGTTCTCCGGTCTGGGGTGAAGACCGACAACTACTACTCGCCTTACTGGCGTAGACGCGGGAAGCCACACTTTCTAAGATACGTGGGCGTGGGCACCGCGCCCGTGTTGGCGCAGGGGGCCGTGCATTACGGCAGCGGCGCAGAGTAGAAACTCTCAGTGGGCCAGGAAATGTCCGGCCACCAGCGCTGCTACTTCAATCACCGCAACCGAGATCCACATTGCTTCGCGAATTCGAGACCGGCGTAGCTGTCCTTGCTTTTCCAGCGTCAGAACGCGCGTAAACTCGTCTTCCTTCGCTGCTGGCTTTCGTAACGGCGCCGGACGCGGAATCCGGGGCTGCAAACGTGCAGTGCTGACCGGTATATCCGGATAGAAAACTTTTGGCGTGTCGATCAGATGCGACCATCGGGGTACCAGCAACAGCTCCGACGTTTGTTCCGGATTCACCGGCGACGACGTTATTACCATTGCCGGCATTCTCTCAGGAGAAACACGATCCGCCAGGTTTCGGATTAACGAACTCCACCAAGGATGAGACATCTGATCGCTGATCAGCTCACCAACATCTACCGGGCGTGATTCGACTTGAAGCGGCGGCAAGGTTTCTGGAGAAATCACATCTCCAACGCTGGTGAACACGGTTCGAAACCACGGCAACCCAAGCACATCACCCAGCAACATTCCCACATCCACCGGCTCCGACGTCACCTGCAGTGGAGGCAAATGCCCCGGTGCAAACCGATCTTTGAGGCCTTGCAGAAGAGACCGCCAAAGAGGAACGCTCAGGCTGGCCGGCGGAGAGATATCGACTGGAATATCCAAATGCGACTCGGGAACCGACTGATCCATAGCTGGTGGTTCTATTCTACCCTGGACTGCGCAGATCGTCTCAGAGCACCGAAGGCATACTGATGTTCACTGAGTCGGACTCCGGTGCTTTCACCCGCACGATCATCGTTCCCGAAACCGACTGGTAACCCTTGCTGGTCACCTTAAACGTGTACTTGCCGTCTTTTATCTTCTTGAAATGAAAGCGACCTTCCGCGTCGGTCCTGGTCGCGTGCACGTGACCTGTGCCATCATCACGCAGTTCGAATAGCACCTTTCGAAGTGGCTGGTGATCTTTGGCAGACGTCACTACTCCGCTGACCTGGCTTATATGCAAAGGCTTGTCGAGTTCAATAATATTGCGTTCAGAAGATAGCTTAGTGAAGCCGTAATACGGACCAGAGGTAAATCTATGTTCTCTGGCGAAAGTTGCGGTAGCGAGCAACAGCACAACCAGGCCCGTTGATAGGAAACGTCTCATTCCGTTCGCCCCCGCAACAAGGTAACAAAACCCACGACATTGTTGCTAGTGAGAGAGCGAAACATCTGAGTACGGTGGGAAGTGAGCGTCGCGGACGTTCCATCCACGTTAACGACCCTCTGCTACGCTAAGCGAGGTGGCACGGACACCCTCGTCCGTGAGTTGGCGCTTTGAAGGCACCAGGCTACGGAAAAATACGCCTCGCACTTTTTTGAAAGGGTGCAGCTTTACGCTACGCCGACTGAAGAACCGTGCTTTTGTCATTCCAAGAGGACTTCAGTCCTCGAGGAATTTCGTCCGAACCTGTTCAACCAACCCTGAAACAAGCTCTACTTCAGCCCGTACACATCCAACTCCCCGCGTGGATTCGGTGTGGATGTATTGATCAGGTCGTGCCCGGTGCCGATGAAGACTTTGCCATTCGCCACGATTGGCGATGTAAACTTGATTCCATAACCGGCAGCATCGCTGCTGTTCGTGCCGCTGTTGTAGAGTTCCTTCGAGAGGTCCGTGGCATCGTATGCGCGCAAGATCGCGGACGTCGGCGAAACTCCATTGGAGTTCTGCAGTGGTTGTTGATGATCTATGACCCACACAATTCCATTCGATCCCCCGCTCGAAGAGACGAATGGCGTTGTCCCCATTACGCCCGCTGGAAATTCGCTGCTTGTGATCGCCGAATGAGTCGCTGAGGACAGCTTTCCGCTGGAATAAGTAAATTGCCGAATCGGCCCTGGGTCTGCTCCGATGTACACAGAACCGTTGTACCAGGCCCCGGTACTGAACAGTTGATCACTGGTGATCTGACCGTAATACGTGACTCCATTGACTGGATCGGTACAGGCTGGCCCGGTATATCCGTTCGTTCCGTCCCAGAAGAACCATTGCGCCGCGCCAGTATCGTTTGTGTTCATCTTTCCCATGTTGTTGGTGTTCAGCAGATAAATGATCCCACTCTTGCCGCCCACCATGATCTGCGACGAACCTGGAACAATGCTGACGCCACCGCTCGCCAGGTCTGTATCTTTGCACCAGTAATACGGCTGCTGATACGGAGTGAAGCTGTCGACCACCGTCAAGTTCCCGTTCAACTTCAGTGCGCTCACTCCCCAGGCGTCCGTGTTGTTGTATGGACCATCTCCGGTGGTGACATAGATATTGCCGGCGCTGTCGGTTGCCGCTCCTGCTCCGCCCATCCAAATACCGCCCGCGCCAGGATACTTTCCATATCCCGCGATGTTTGGCGAAGAATTGAACACAGCAATTTGCCCGAGGGTCGTCTTGTCATAGGCGAGCAGCCAGCCGGGTCCGCAACCCCCAAACCCAAAGACGACTTCGTTCCCCGTAATCAATAACGAGCTGCGGTTCAGGCAGGACGTCGTAAGCTTCATCACTCCACCCGGTGCGATCGTGCTGGGCACCGACGCATTGATGGCTACCGGACTCCCGGATTTCTCATTTCCGGTGGTGATATCGAGCGCATGCAGACGGAACGTGCCTGTCCCGCCCGAGTTCTGCGCCGACACCACATACATCGTATTCGTAGACAAGTCGATCGCAGGCGTCGCTGTCACCCCGATCCAAGGCTGCGGGTTACCGCCTTTCAGCGGCGTTTCTCCGCTTTGTAGCAACGAGGTCTTCCAGAGCTGACCTACGGCGCTGTTGTCAGCGTCGAAGGCGTAAACGCTGTCGTATTCCGTCGCAACGAACACCACGTTGTGCTGCGAACCGCCGATCGTCAGATTCGAAACGTACAACGGCTGCGCGTAGATATATCCATCCACGTCATAGGAGAATAGGCGTCCGAAGGTGCCTGGAGCCACATTCTGCGGCGTCAGTATGGTTTCATTCGAATTCAGTCCGGAGCGCGCATTGTCTCCGTGCCATGTGGGGATGTTCACGCTAGACGGCGGTGGCGGCGTCACAGGAGTAACCGTCAAGGTAATGGAAAATGGTGTCGAAGTGGCCGCGGCATTGCTCGCCGTCGCCGTGTAGGTAGTCGTCACGGACGGGTTGACTGGCTGGCTGCCGTTCGGGCCGACCGAGCCGATTCCATTGTCGATGGTTACGCTTGTGGCGTTTGTAGAAGACCAAGCCAAAGTTGCATTTTGACCTTGCGTGATGGCGTCCGGTGTAAGCGTCAATTGCACGGTCGGAGTGGCCGGCGGTGGCGTCGTCGTGTTCACCGTAACGGTGGTGGAAGCCTTCGCGCTGCCGATAGTATTCGTGGCAGTCGCTGTGTACGTCGTCGTTGTGCTCGGGGTCACGGTCGTGGACCCACCAGCTGCTGGCTGCATCGTACCGACACCGTTATCGATTGTCACCGTCGCGGCATTACTGGACGTCCATGTCAGCGTGACACTCGTCCCTGCATTAACCGTGCTTGGCTGGGCTGAAAGCTGAATACTCGGCATCTGGTTCGAGACACTGGAGGTGGTCGTAGTACTGCTGGAGTCAGGACGCAACCCGCTGCATGCGCACAATGCGAGCACTCCAGCCGCAAGGATCATCGTTGCGATTGCACGTACACGCCGGCCGACAAACTTCTTCCACTCTGCCATGCGGTTTTTGACTCAGCTGCTCTGAACGGGGTTGCTCGCCCGAGCTGTCTCTGGATGTAACGTTTCGTTACAGAATTCCGGGCTTATCAGACAAACCTTGTACGTCGAAGGCTGATTCAAGGGGCGCTTGGAATATTCATACAGGGGTGTTGCTGCGCGTGAAAGTTAAGCTCTTTATCCCTGTCATGGCGAGGAGACTTCAGTCTCTGAGGGTTCTCTATTCGAATCATGAATTGTTCGCAGCTGGGATTAGCCGCACAGTCAGGATGGCAAAATTTTCACCCAGTGGCGGGCTTTGTCGACCCGCAGGCGAGAAGGTTCTATTTCTGCCATATACCGCTAATCCGCTGCTCCGCTGTGCACGCGATGCTGTTGCACGCCTGCAAACATGGCCTCGAAAACGGTGCCGGTATGGGCTCCGCGCGTCGCGGTTCGAAAACTGATGCTTCCACCATGTTTTTCGACGATACCCTTCGAAACCCATAGCCCAAGCCCGGTGCCATGTTCTTTTTTGGTGCTGAAAAAAGCTTCGAATAGGCGATCGTGAATCGCCTCTGGGATTCCGGGGCCATTGTCTTCTACTCGAAGCACGGCAAGTTCCCGCATCCGTTTCGTACTGACCTTCACCACTCCTTGCATCGGTGCAGCATCAATTGCGTTGGTCAGCAGATTGGAGACGACCTGCTTCACCTCGCCGGGGAAGCCATGGAAAACCGCGCCCTCTAGAGCCACCTCCACGACAACGCCCTTGGACTGTGCCCGCCGCTCATACAAGCGCATCACTTGGCGAACCTCTTCAGCCAGGTCAATGGTGGTCGGTGCAACGGAATCTCGATAGAAGCCAAGCGTCTGCCGCGTCAAGTGCGCCACCCGCGAAAGCTCTTGCTCTGCCTGTGTCAGGTATTCGCGTGCACCCGGCCCAACCGAGGGATCGTTCTGTAGCAGGTACAGAAGGTTCATCACGGCTTCCAGCGGATTATTGATCTCATGCGCCACGGTGGCAGCCAGCCTGCCTGTAGCTGCTAGTTTCTCGCTCTTGCGCAGTGCCTCCTCGCCAAGCTTCGATTGCGTCACATCAATGTTGACGCCGACCATTCGCTCAGGACGGTTCACCTGGTCTGTGAAAACTTTTCCTACACCCAGAAGGTGATGCGTTGATCCATCTGGCCAAATTACGCGGAACTCTTCGTAATAGTCCGATCGTTCTTGTATGGCCACGTGCATGCTTCGCTCTACCAGTCGGCGGTCGTCCGGATGAACAGCCTCGAGCAGGTCGTCGAGAACGACGTCGGCCGTCTCCGCTGGAAATCCAAAAAGACGCGCCTCGTTGCCGATGAGGTGAATACGCCCCGCAGGCAGTTCCCAGTCCCACATGCCCGCATCCGCAGTCCGAAGTGCCAGCATTACCCGTTCGTTCTGAATACGAATCAACTCCTGCGACTTGCGGCGCTCAGTCACATTCATGAAGAACGTGGAGAGGCCCTCCGCGCTCGGGTAGGCATGAAGTTCGAACCAGTTGTCGAGCGGGGGGAAGAAAGCTTCGATATTTTGCGGCTTGCCGGTGCGGACCGCTTCCTGGAATGCCTTGTCGAACTCGCCCCCAGGATAATCCGGAAATATCTCGGACAGTTTTTTGCCGATTAGCTCATCGCGCGGCCTGCCCAACATCTGTGCGCCGCGCTCATTGACATACACAAATCGGAAGTCATGGTCGAGGGCTACAAAACCTTCAGAGATCGATTCCAGCAGCCTCGCCGTCCGTTCTTGGTCGGCGAGTTGTTCACGCTCAGCGCGCCGGCGCTCGTGGTCGGTCTTCTCCAACTGGTTTGCAGTTCGAAGTACTAGGCCCGCCACGGCCACCACGCTTACGACCACCAGCACTGCGGTTCCTGAGTCGACATCGAGGACACCAAATTTCTGCAGGTATACGCGCGCCCATCCGAAGATCGTCAGTACCAGAGTGGAAGCAAATAGCAGATTCCGGGCGGCAACTCCTCCAGGCCCGTCGCTGACAATCAGGGACATCAGCCCATACTGCGGGCGCAGACAGAACAATGCAAAGGAGAGAACTGCGAAGATGACATTCGTCTCCAATGCCATGTCGCCGTGGAAGAACGGCACGCCGAACGCATAGCCGACAAGTCCCAGGAAAGAAATAAATGCGCAGCCACCGGCCAAGACCTCAGAAATCGATGTTCCTCGATAACGCTTGTCGAGGAACAGCAACGAGAACCCGGCACAGGCAAATGCCATCGCACTCTGAATCGCAAATCGACCCAGCACCCCGGGAGCTCGAACCTTCAGAAGCATGCTGAGGAAGAACAACGTGTCGATGCCGAAATCGAGATGAAACAGGTGCTCGAAAACTGTGAGCAGTCCGATGGCACCTACGATGAGGCCGAGTCCTCTTCCCGCCACGGTGCGGATGCCGGATGTGCTTTTGTCATTCCGCAGAAGGAGTACTGCAATCCCGGAAAGCAGGAACAGAATTGCCGTGTTGGGGAGCACTACCGTGCTGTCGCCAGGCAACGAAATCATACTGATGCGTTTGAGCGCCCAGCCTGCAAGCACAATACTAGAGGTAGCCGCACACACAACCCCTGCCATAAGTGCGATCCAGGAGAAGCCGGAATAGTCGTTTGTTCGAAAAGGACGCCGCATCTACAAACGCCAGGAAATCAAGACGGACGCAAACGAGTATATCAGCGCAAAGTGCAAACTTTCGTGACAACCATCGTACACTCGATAACAGGAATAAGACACGGGACTGACCCGTGGGACATGTCCTTGTTGTGCCGTGGTTGCAGTCCGGCAGTTCAAAAACGATTTCTCCTCGGATGCGGAGCGCCCTGTTAGACTCGTCCACATGGCCATGCCTACTCAACCGAATATTCAGATCGTTAATGAACCGAATTATCGCGAGAACTATGCCAACAGCGTTCAGGTGCGGGTCAACGTTTGGGATTTCTTCCTCGTCTTCGGCACCATGCAGCAACGCAGCGAAGCCGAGGTGGAAATTCATAACTTCCAAGGCGTCTACCTTAGCCCGCAGCAGGCCAAGGCACTGATGTCGATTCTGCAGCAGAACGTTTCCAATTACGAAAATACTTTCGGCGAAATCAAGCTGGATCCGAAGATGGCAACCGCCGGCCCAATCAACTAGGGTCTAAATCTTCAACCGGTTCTGCCGGCATGGGGCAAGTCCGCGTGAGCGGACGCTTGAAGCTTTCACAAAGACTTGGCTTTGCGAGCATCGCTATTGCAATCTGCTTTCCCTGTAACCCATGAAGACCGCGAAGATTCTTCGCTTCGACGCTCCTAATCAATCGGACGGCTACTTCGCCAGATGGTACGAATCTGATCTCGCGGTCTTCGTATACATTCTCTCGGCCGAAATCCTGCTCCACATCTCCCTTCTTACTTTGCCGTACTTTTGGGACGAAGCCGGCTACTACATTCCTGCGGCCCGCGACCTACTCCTCACCGGCAGCTTGATTCCCACGTCCACGCTCACCAATGCGCATCCGCCGTTCGTGATGGGCTGGATCGCGATGTGGTGGAAGGTCGCGGGATTTCATCCGCTGGTCACACGACTCGCCATGCTGGTCGTCGCTACGCTCGCGTGTTTCGCAGTCTTCCGGCTCGGCTGCCGCGTAGCCAATAGGCAAGTCGCCCTAATGACGGCACTGTGCACGGGACTGTACCCTGTGTTTTTTGCACAAAGTTCGCTCGCACACCTGGACATGGCGGCTGCTGCCTTTACCATGCTGGGCCTCACATGCTATCTCCGTGATCGCATGCTCTCGATGGCACTTTTGTTTGCCATCGCCGCCCTCTGCAAGGAAACCGCAATCATTGCGCCCCTGGCTTTAATCTTCTGGGAACTCATCGCTTTCATCTGGCGTGCAGCGACCGGTAACTCGAAGTTCTGGCTGCGGGAGCCTAGTGTCTGCCGAATCGTCTGGCTGGCAATACCACTACTTCCCTTGGCCGGGTGGTTCGCATGGCATTACCACTGCACTGGATTTATTTTCGGCAATCCTCAATTTTTGGAATACAACCTGGGCTCAACACTTCATCCCGCTCGCTTTTTCGCAGCTCTGGCAATTCGAACCTGGCAATTGCTCGGATACATGAACATGTTCGTACTGGTGGTGGCGACGGGCATAGCAATGACACGGCCACCACTGAAGTTCGCCTCTATCCCAGGTGCTCCTTCCACAAACGGAGGCGGAGCAAATGAGCGCAGACGCATTTCCGTCCCGGCTCAACTCGTCTTTTATGTTCTGATCTTTGCCTACGCGGTTGCACTCTCTGTTGTCGGCGGAGCCGTACTGGCACGATACCTTCTTCCGGTCTATCCGCTGATCATCCTGGTCGCCGTTTCCACAATTTGGCGGCGCATCCCGTGGTGGCCGGCTTTTCTCGCAGTAGTTTGCGCCGCGTTTGTTGTGGCCCTTGTGACAGATCCACCTTATCGTGCGGCTCCCGAAGACAATCTTGGCTATGCGAAATATGTCCGCGTGCATCAACAGGCGGCGCAAGTCATCGAAGCCAAATTTCCATCCGGACTCGTAGTGACGGCATGGCCCGCCTCCGACGAACTCACGAAACCGTACCTTGGATACGTCTCCAAACCCATTAACGTGATCCGCATAGAGAACTTCTCTCCCGAACAGATCCTGGCACTGCGTGACACACCGGCGAACTACCATGCCGCCCTGGTCTTCTCGACCAAGTACGAACCCATTAGCGGGTACATCATTCGCCTTACTCGGTGGGACCGTATGCTCGCGCGTTACTTTAACTATTACCGTGATCTACCACCAGGCGTGGTAGCCGAAATGTTGAATGGACGTGTTTTTTGGCAGCAGCGCATCGGGAATGAATGGGCAGCAGTTCTCGCTTTCGATGTGCCTGTGAATGCACAGAATACATCTGGCACAATGCTGGTTACCTCACGGCGATAATCAGCATCATATCTTCTCATGTTGTGGTTGGCAGCCATTTCCGTATACCTTCTCTTGCTAGTCTTGTGCCTGCTCTTCATCGCGGGAGCCGCTAGGGCAAGCGATCGGCTCGACGGTAGCGCGCCAATTGAAACAAACTCCAATCCGCCGCTGACCGAGAAACACTTCCTTCCGGTGAACTCGATCCCTCAAAACTAACTCTTTGAAGAGTTGAGGAGCCGCACCGCTTCCCGGAATACTTCCGTGAACATCTCTTCGGTCAACTTCCCAGTTGCCGTGTTCTGATTCGACGGATGATAAGAAATCAGCATCGTGCGCCCGTCGGGCATTTTATATTTGGCTCCGTTGGCGAACTTGTATTCTGTCTTCGTCTTCAGTAAGCCGCGCCGCTTCAGGTGATTCAGGTAAGCATCGAAGCCAATCTTGCCCAGTACGACCACCAATCGAACCTTCTTCAGGATTTCCAATTCGCGATCGAGAAACGATTCGCAGTTTGCAATTTCCGACGGCAAGGGCTTGTTGTCCGGTGGAGCGCAGCGGCAGGTCGCAGTGATGTAGATGTCTTTCAGCACAAGCCCATCATCGCGATGAGTAGCATTTGGTTGTGAAGCAAACCCGGTGCGATGCAGGACCGGGTACATGAAATTACCCGACGAGTCCCCCGTAAAAGGACGCCCGGTTCGATTCGAGCCATGTGCACCCGGTGCAAGAGCCAGAATCAGAACGCGCGCGTTCGGGTCGCCGAATCCGGGCACAGGCTTTGCCCAGTACTCCCACTCTCGATAAGCTTTGCGTTTTTCGCGTCCGATCCGCTCGCGGTACTCTACTAACCGCGGACAACGCACGCAGCGAATGACCTCTTTATTTAGTACTTCGAGTGCAGACCCCATTTGCCCGATTCTAAACTGCAGTCGCTGTCATGGGTCATTCGCTAGGTATGCGTGAGTGCGCGCGCATAGCTTCCACGCTCCAGATCTTCGAGCACTCCCGCCTTCCGCGGACTCCAGCCGAGTTTCGGTGCGACGACGCTGACAATGTCCTGATCGAGTGTGAGTGCATCCGCAAACGGTCCCAGAACAGAACGTGCCTGCTCCACCGGCCAGTAGACCACCTTTCCCGGCACGCCTGCGCCCTTCGCCGCTGCTTCCGCCATTTTCTTCACTTTCAGTGTCTCTCCCGTCGCGCCATGAACTATCGCGCCGGGTTCGGCTTTTTCCAGGATCAGGCGATACAGAACAGCCAGATCTTCGACGTGGACCATGGGCCACCTGTTCTCCCCGTCTCCCACCGCCGTTACCGCGCCTTTTTCCGGCACGCTCCGAGAAAACATCGCCGGAATTCCACCTCCGCGACCATAGACCATCCCTGGCCGAATCACGGCAGTCGGAAACGACTTGGCGGCTCCAATCACTTGTTGTTCGTGTTTAGCTCGCCATGCCACCAGCGGAATAGGATTTACTGGTGTGTTCTCATCCGCAGCGTTCGCACCCGTCTTGCCCAATAGCCAGATGCCACTCGTGTAGAGGAAGCGCTGCTTGCCTTCCGCTGCAGCTTTCAGAATGGCGTCGATCGCCGTCTCATCCACCTTCGGCATATCGGGTCCCATACTGGCAGCCGTATGGATTACCGCTTCGCTCTTGCGTACTGCTGAGCTGAGCGAGTTCGGATTCGAGACGTCGCCGTACACAGGTTCTATGTTTTTGTATGCGGGAACCTTCTTCCCCTCGCGAACGAAAGCCAATACATGATGGCCATGTTTAGCGAGTTCCTCTGAAACCGCCGATCCGATGTAACCGCCCGCCCCCGTCACCAAAACTCGCATGACAATCTCCTTTCGCAGAATTCAGATTCCGCAACGTCAGCGTGAGATTCACCAATCAAATCACTTCGAAAATCCAGATACGCCTTTCTGATTCCGTGAGTCGTTCGAACTTCGCATCGAGTTCGCGATACTCCTCCGCATGTTTCGAACGAAAATCCTCTTAAGCATCCAGATGATCCCAAGTGCCGATCGTGAGAAAGCGAAGCGGATCTTCTCGATCGCGCAGCAGCCTTGTGCCGCGGTAAGCGGGGCTATTGCGGCACAACGTTGCCCACGGTCCGAGTATTGATTAGTCGATCTGGAAATCGGCGACGTGCTGCGGCGGTTTCACCCGGAATTCCCAAATCACATGGATCATCTCTACTCTCCCGACTCAGGTGTTCTTCCTAGCTCGGAACAGAATAGTCGTACACCTCCAACTCATGTGCCCCTCGCGGTTTGACGCTGCGCGCTTGAACTCTTTATATTCAAAGTGTTGCAGCATGTTCATGTGCTGCCGAATCGAATAGTAAGGACGCCCGTGGCTGAAGCCGAAATCAAATCTAATACTCAACGTGAGATTCAGGTCGAAATACCGGCCGATATCGTCGCCCGCGAGACTGAAGCTGTCGTAAGCAAGTTCCAGAAGCTCGCCAAGCTTCCTGGATTTCGTCAAGGAAAGGTCCCAGCCAGCGTAGTCCGCAACCGCTTCTCCGAGGACATTAAGAGCGAAGTCGTTGAATCGCTCATCCCCCGCTACTTCCGCCAGGAGACGGAAAAACAGAACTTGCACCCGGTTTCGCAACCCCGAGTCACCGACCTGCACATCCATGAAGGCGAACCACTGCGCTTCAAGGCGAGCTTCGAGGTTTTACCCGATTTCGATGTCACCGGCTACGAAGACATCCATGTAGACAAACCTGACACAGGTGTTACTGACGAAGAAGTAGACAAGACGCTGCAGCAGTTGCGCGAGCAGAATGCCAGCTTCAATGCCATCGACGATCGTGCGTTGCAGGACGGCGATTTTGCCCAGGTGGCGTTCAGCGGCACTCCAAAAGGCACGGAAGGCTCCGCAGCGGAAGGACAGCCTGTCAACATGGATGACGTGCTGGTCGAAATCGGCGGCAGCAACACTCTGCCGGAATTCACCGAGAACTTGCGCGGTGCGAATCCGAATGACCAGCGCACTTTCGAAGTCACATACCACGAAGACTTTTCAGACAAGCGCCTTGCCGGCAAAACCTTCGAGTACTCCGTTACCGTGAAGGGCGTTAAGCAGAAGCACCTTCCGGAGCTGAATGATGACTTCGCCAAGGAACTCGGGCAATTTGCTGACTTCAACGAACTTCGCCAACGCGTGCGCGAGAACCTCGAAGCGGAGAAAAAGCACAACGCCGAGCACGAGGCCAAAGATAAGATCGTCGACGAATTGCTGAAACGCAATGAGATCGCTGTTCCCGAATCGATGATCGAGCATCAGATCGACGTTCGCCTGGAACGTGGTTTGCGCGCTCTTGCCCAGCAGGGCATGCGTCCCGAAGACATGAAGAAAATGGATTTCGGACGTTTGCGCGCGGGTCAGCGCGATCAGGCTGAGCGCGAAGTAAAGATCGCCTTGATGCTCGAGAAGATCGCCGAGAAGGAAGATCTTCTCGTCAGCGACCAGGAAGTTGATCGCGAAGTTGAGGCTCTTGCGTTGCAGGCAAAACAACCAGTGGAAGCGGTGCGCAATCGTTTGACACAGGATGGTGGCCTAGCTAGAATCCGGTCGAGAATCCGCAGCGAGAAAACCCTCGACTTCTTATACAACCGGTCCGCGTAAGCGGGCTATTTTTTCAGGTGTCCGGCTCTCCCAGTAGTGCCGGCAATCGGCCTTCCCCAACTGAAATGAATGTGGAGAATGGCGTCAGGGCAGGTGGACATGTTAGTGCCAATGGTTATTGAGCAGACCGGTCGAGGTGAGCGTGCCTACGACATTTATTCCCGGCTTTTGCGGGACAACATTATCTTTCTTGGCACGCCTATCGACGACACGGTTGCCAACCTCATCATTGCCCAGATGCTTTTCCTTGCAGCCGAAGATCCGGAGAAAGACATTCAGCTCTATATCAACTCGCCGGGCGGCTCGATCACGGCCGGTATGGCGATCTATGACACCATGCAGTACATCAAACCCGACGTGATGACTATCTGCATTGGCCAGGCGGCCAGCATGGGTGCGGTACTTTTGGCGGCAGGAGCGAAGGGTAAGCGTTTCGGCCTTCCCAATTCTCGCATCCTTATTCATCAGCCGCACATTATGGGCGGGCTTTCCGGCCAGGCCACCGACATTGACATTCATGCGCGGGAAATCCTGCGCATGCGAGAAATTTTGAATCACATTCTGGCTCGGCACACGGGCCAGATTTTGGAAAAAATTGAGAAAGATGTAGAGCGCGACTTCATCATGAACTCCGAGCAAGGAAAAGAGTACGGAATCATAGATGACATCATCTACAAACCGACCAAATAGAGGTATGCTGTCGCATGCGGGTGTGGCGCTGCCCGCCTAAAATCCCGGCAGCGGGGATTTTAGGGAACAGCGTCGCTGGCGTTTCATCCGATCCTTGGGGCCGAAGACGGGGAGAGGATATCAAGGAGTAAAATGAAGTCCAGATCAGGATCAGATGAGCTGTTGCGCTGCTCGTTCTGTCACAAATCTCAAGACGCAGTAGCTAAACTCATTTCTTCGCCCAGTGATTATCCTCGGGCCTATATCTGCGATGAATGCGTCGCAGTCTGCAATTCCATTCTCGAAGACGATCGTACCGAGGCGCACAGCGCTGCTGCCCCCGACCATCTTCCCAAGCCGCAGGAAGTGAAAGCCTTCCTCGATCAGTATGTCATCGGCCAGGAACAAACCAAGAAGAAGCTGGCGGTAGCGGTTTACAACCACTACAAGCGCATTCACATGAATCGCCAGCGCACGGATGGTATCGAACTACAAAAATCCAATATCCTGCTGATCGGTCCGACCGGAACCGGCAAGACGCTGCTTGCGCAAACGCTGGCCAAGATGCTCGACGTTCCGTTTGCGATCGTCGACGCCACTACTCTTACCGAAGCAGGCTACGTTGGCGAAGACGTCGAAAATATCATCCTGAAACTCCTCCAGGCTGCCAACGGCGATGTGGGTCGAACTCAAACCGGCATCATTTATATAGACGAAGTCGATAAGATTGGCCGCAAAGACGAGAACCCGTCGATCACCCGGGACGTCAGCGGTGAAGGCGTGCAGCAGGCGTTGCTCAAGATCCTGGAAGGAACTATCGCAAACGTTCCACCGCAAGGTGGACGTAAGCATCCGCACCAGGAGTTCACGCCTGTCGACACCACGAACATTCTGTTCATCTGCGGCGGCGCGTTCGTCGGACTGGAAAAGATCGTTGGCCGTCGTGTCGGTAAAAAGGCTCTTGGATTCAAGGCTGGACAACAGGAAGAAGCAGCCGCTGGAACTTCCGCGGAAGCCTTGGCTGGGGGCAAACGAGATGTCGAAATGCTGCAGCGTGCCGAACCTCAGGACCTGATTCGTTTCGGCCTCATTCCGGAATTCGTCGGACGCTTGCCAGTTGTGGGTATTCTGAACGATCTCGACGAAGCAGCGTTGGTTGAAATCCTGACGCGTCCGCGTAACGCCATCACCAAGCAGTACCAGCGCTTATTCGAGTTCGAGAATGTACGTCTGAAGTTCACAGACGACGCTCTAAAAGCCATCTCGCGTGAAGCGCTGAACCGAAAAGTCGGCGCCCGCGGATTGCGCATGATCCTGGAAGAGCTCATGCTCGACTTGATGTATCACCTCCCAAGCCAAAAGAAAGTAAAAGATTTCGAGGTGACAAAAGAAATGGTCGAGAAGCGCGATGTCTCCATCGCCATGATGGAGAAAGCAGGATAAACACAGTTCGGTTGTTTTGAAGCTGTGCTTTCAGGCGCGCCGTCATTCAAATCGTCATTTCCCTGGGTGATTTTTGTCCCCAGGGACTTTTTTGAAATCCTCCTACATCCCTTGCAGCCTAAACCAATGCGCTCCCCACGCTGGCAGATCCACAAATAGACCTTGCTCGAACATCTCATTTCCATCCCGATGGGAGAAAATCGTTCCGGATAACAAATCCTGCAGCTCCCACTGCCGGTCGCGTAATTCGCTGAGCGGCAACTGCACCCGTCCCTGGCTTGTCTGATCGCAAAAATTCACTACGACGACGTGCCCCTGACCGGAAACATTCCAGCGCCACGCCAGGAGATTGCTGCAGCTCTGATTGTCGGACCAGCCGCAAACGGAACACAAAATCCAATTCCCCGCACGAAGACTTGTCTCCTTTACCAAGTCAAGCAGCTTCCTGTAGAACTGGCGCAACTCTGCATTCACGGCCTCATCGGGCCGCCGCCCCAGTTGTACTGCGACATGCACCTTTCTTCCTTCCAGCTGCCCTTCATGAAGCAGCTTGGCGCCCGGCAACGTCATCAGCGCAACTGCAGCCGCTCGCTCGCGCGCTGGCGAGAACACGGCAGCAGCTCGCGGCTCGTCGTGATTTTCCAGGAAACGGACCATGTGCTCCTGATAGGTGACGTCGGCGACTAAATGCGCGTGGATGGAGTCAGCGTTCTCATGAACCAACCGGTCGTACAGTCGCTTGTCGTAGCAATAATCAAACCCCTGAGCGATTAGCTCAGATTCGAGATCCCAGTAAGCTTCAGCGACAAATAGGAATGCTGGGTATTTCTTCCGAATCGTCGCAATCAAATCGACCCAGTAATCCGTGACCGGTATGCTGCCGGCGCGTCCGCCCCAGGTTTGGGCAAAGATACGGTTCATCAGCAGCATTGCCATGTCGCAGCGCACACCGTCGCACTGGCTCGATATCGAGTTAACCGTCTGGAGCGCCGCCTGCCGCAGTCCTGGGTTAAAGGCATTCAATTGCGCTGTATCGCTCCAGGGAGCGAAGTATGGATCCCGTCCGTTCGCGATTATCGCGGTGCCTGCCCTGAAGAATTCATCCGGCGCGCGGCGGCAGTCTTCTTCATTTCCTCGAATGAAATACTCCGGGTGCGTAACTGTCCATGCATGATCCGGCGCAACATGATTCGGCACAAAATCCAGCAGGAGCGCCAGTCCCCGGCTTCTAAGCTGCGCTCGAGCCGCCGCCAGTCCAGCGGGACCGCCCAGATATGCATCGACTTTATATTCATGCACACAGTACGGCGAACCAACTACATCGGCGTCTGTGAAATCCGGCAGCTCGCGTTTATATTCCCCAACCAATTCGGGCTTTGTGGCTGAAATGTTCTGCCCGGCTGGGCTCCTCTCCCAGACTCCCATGAGCCAGACGCCATCAAGATTTAAGTCGGCAATCGCATCCCATTCGGAAGCGGGGACATTTCCCAGATGAATTCCGCGTTCATATTTCTTCCGCAGTTCGCCGATCCATATCCATGTGTTAATTTCATAAATAACAGGTTGTCGAGGCCACGGCATATCGGTTCCTTTTGTGGCGGGGTACCCAGAGTGCGCGACACGAAAGTAATACACGAACCCAGAGGTTCAATACGCGTGTGGATAACCTCACGCTCGATCCGGTACTTTGAACTTGTATCTCGAGGGCAGCCATTATAATTAGATAAGAGCTATTGGCGGTGATGTCGGCCATTCCTCTTCAAAGGCGGTTTAGGTGACCCAAGCCAAAGAAAAATTCGAAACCAAGCGGCTCCCGATGATGCCGATTCGCGATGTCGTCATCTTCCCTTACATGATGACGCCCTTTGTTGTCGGTCGTGAGTCGAGCGTGCGTGCCCTGGAAGAGGCGCTGGCTGGAGATAAGAAGATTTTCCTTGCGACTCAGCACGACGCGAGCGTCGACGAGCCCAAGCCCAGCGAAATCTACCAGGTCGGCACGATCGTAAACATCGTGCAGAGTCTGAAGCTGCCCGACGGCAACATCAAGGTTCTGGTCGAAGGCGTCGAGCGTGGCAAAATCCTTCAGGTTACCGACACGGACGGCTACTTTGAAGCCACGGTTCGCACCGTAAAGTACACCACCGAAGTTACGCCGCAGATCGAAGCGGCCATGCAGCGGGTCACATCACTCTTCGAGCAATACGTAAAGCTCTGCCAGTCTCTGAACTATGAGACGATGATCGCCGCTGTCCGCATGGAGGATCCATCGCGGCTCACCGACACTATTGCCGCCAACCTGCAGCTCTCAATCGAAGAGAAGCAGGAGTTGCTGGAAATCTTCGATCCTGCCGAGCGCCTGAACCGTATCGCGGACGTTCTTGACATCGAAATCGAGAAGCTCAACATGGATCGGGCCATCCAGACCCGCGTGAAGCGGCAAATGGAACGTGCGCAGAAAGAGTACTACCTCAACGAGAAGATCAAGGCCATCCAGAAGGAACTTGGCCGCGGCGAAAAGAGCGAATACGACGAACTGAAGAAGAAGGTCGACAATGCGGGCATGCCGAAGGAAGTGCACGAAAAGGCGATCCAGGAGCTGAAAAAACTGGAAGCCATGCCACCGATGTCAGCCGAGTCTACCGTCTCGCGCAACTATCTTGACTGGCTGCTCGCAGTTCCGTGGAAGAAGAAATCAAAAGAGATTCGCAACGTCGAAACTGCCGAAAAGGTTCTTAATGCCGATCACTACGGCCTGGAAAAGATCAAGGAGCGCATTCTTGAGTTCCTTGCCGTTCGACAGCTGGTGAAAAATCCAAAAGGTTCGATTCTGTGCTTTGTTGGGCCTCCGGGAGTCGGCAAGACCTCTCTTGGCATGTCGATCGCGAAGGCCACCGGGCGCAAATTCGTGCGCATGTCACTTGGTGGCGTGCGAGATGAAGCTGAAATCCGGGGACATCGTCGAACCTACATCGGTGCTCTGCCGGGGCAGATCATTCAGATGATGAAGAAAGCGGGCACTAAGAACCCTGTCTTCATGCTCGATGAAGTCGACAAGATGGCCATGGATTTCCGAGGGGATCCGTCGGCCGCTCTACTCGAAGTTCTCGATCCCGAGCAGAACTTCATGTTCGTGGATCACTATCTCGACGTCGAGTACGACCTGTCCCAGGTCTTCTTCGTTGCTACTGCCAACGTAATGCACACGATTCCTCCGGCGCTGCAGGACCGCATGGAAGTCATTCGCCTGCACGGCTACACCGAGCCGGAGAAGAAGGAAATCGCCAAGCAGTTCCTGGTTCGCAAGCAGCTCGAGCAGGCGGGCCTCACCGACAAGAACTGCAAGTTCACCGACGACGCAATTGTTGCCATCATCCGCAACTACACGCGTGAAGCCGGTGTCCGCAACTTAGAGCGCGAGATCGGCAATATCTGCCGCAAAGTCGCACGCCGCGTCGTCAAAGACGAGAAGTACGTTGTGAGCATTACTCCAGAAGTTGTGGAAGAGTTGCTGGGAGTTGCAAAGTTCCGCGACACGCTTGCCCACGAGAAGAGCGAAGTTGGTTTGGTCACTGGTCTCGCCTGGACTGAGGTTGGTGGCTCCATTCTGAGCACGGAAGCCTCGGTTGTGGAAGGCAAGGGCGGCAAGCCGATCCTCACCGGCAAACTTGGCGACGTGATGCAGGAGTCAGCTCAGGCTGCGATGACTTATGTGCGCTCACGCTGGCAACGGCTGGGGTTGAGTCGCGACTTCTATAGGAACGTGGATATCCATGTACACGTGCCAGAGGGAGCGATTCCGAAAGACGGCCCCTCCGCCGGTATCACCATTGCTACGGCGATCGCCAGCGCACTGAGTAAGATTCCAGTCCGGCGCGATCTGGCGATGACCGGCGAAATCACTCTGCGGGGAAAAGTACTCCCTATCGGTGGCCTAAAAGAAAAGCTGCTGGCTGCTCATCGCGCTGGAATCTTCGAAGCCCTTCTTCCCAAAGAGAATGAGAAGGACTTGGCCGAAGTTCCCGAAAACCTGCGCAACGAAATGAAGCTGCACTTCGTCGATACGATGGACGACGTGCTCGCCCTCGCCCTGGAGCGACCGCTGCCTTCTATGGAAGTCGAAGTGCCCCAACAACTACCAATTTCATCG
The DNA here is from genome assembly GCA_021324365.1 of Terriglobia bacterium. Taxonomy (GTDB): domain Bacteria; phylum Acidobacteriota; class Terriglobia; order Terriglobales; family Acidobacteriaceae; genus JAJPJE01. The sequence continues at coordinate 75,387 of JAJPJE010000043.1, forward strand.
GCATCTGAAGGCGCGACCGCCCATCAATAACGACCGAGTTTTGCCTCGGGGGCGCGCTTTAGGGCGCGCCTTTTCTTTATCCGATAACCTAATGGAAGAGCGGTGCTTTAGCTTCCCGTAAAAGGTCTCTTTCTGTCATTCCCGAAAGGACTTCAGTCCTTGAGGAATCCCTACCGCATGAGGAGTTCGCATTTCGGTCTGACTACGGCGAATTCCGACCGCCCTAAGCTTGCAACTCAGTCCAGCTTTAGTGGCCGCTTATCTACATCTTCCGGTTTCACGGGACGGTATTTGTTCCAGAGTCGCAGAACCAGGGCCGCAATCAGTCCGATTGGAATGCTGATGGCGATGAACCACCGCGCTGCCGACGACATCACCGCGGCCACTAGCACGATGATTAAGGCGAAAATCAGCCCTGCAGTTCCCTTCGAGCTACGGCCTGCAGGAACCTGAGGTGGGGTCTCCATGCGCAAGCGCATATCCATAGGATGCTCCAGTTCTGCTTGCGAATCAAACCTCAACTCAGCGCACTTACGTTGCAGCCGCTAACGGCAGAACTGTTGAACCGCGACGGGCGGCGCCTGAGGAACGGGATCGAATTCGCCAGCCCAACCGGTGCATCCGTCCGCAACCACGGCGCCTGCTGTTTCACGACTCAACCGTCGTTGCTTCAACTTTTGCTTTCTCCCCGAGCAAAGCATGCCTACGCCCGTGGAAGCCCCTGACGTGCAACCTCTTCGAACAAGCTACTCGCCTGATCGTAACTGGCACGGTCCAGCTTCACTCTCGCGAGAAGATATTGCCAAAAAAGATCGCCCTGCTCAGCAGAACACCGTGGCAAGACCTATGAACATGTGATCTTACCGATACGCGAAGGACCACGTACTCGCGAGCGAATCGCGGACCGTCATTGCTAAAATAGTATGGTGAAAGTCAACGCACGATTCATGCTCGCCGCCACCGACGCGGCGCACTTCCCCGTCCCGGGGCCGCCGGAAGTGGCATTTCTGGGCCGTTCCAATGTGGGCAAATCGAGCCTGATCAATTCACTGCTGGGAGAAAAGCTCGCCAAAACCAGTTCCACTCCGGGACGCACCCGTTCCATCAACTTCTTCCAGATCAGGCGTGCGGGCAAACCGGCGCCCGAACTTCTCTTTGCCGATCTGCCAGGATACGGCTATGCGAGAGTCTCCAAAGAGATCTCTGCCGAATGGCCACGATTCATCGAGCCTTACCTCGAGGAGCGCCCTTCCCTTGTCCTTTCAATCGTATTGATCGACACCAACATCCCCCCGCAGCATAGCGATCACCAATTGATCGAATGGTTACGCGCCAAGCAACGTCCTTTTGTACTCGTCGGCACGAAGAGCGACCGCGTATCGAACAACCTGCTCCAGAATTCAATTCGCAAATTGACCGAGCACTTTGGCGTCGACCGTATCCTCCCCTATTCCACAAAGACCGGCATCGGCAGGAACGAACTCTGGCGCGAGATTGGCGGTTTCGCGCACCTGCAAGGTTAGATCCGCACGGTCTCTTGTGCTCATTTTGGGAAGCCGTCCGTTTTCGGAATTGACTTAATCTCCATCTCAGCGATTCCTGTTACTGAAGTTCCTCATGCTGCTATGTTGATCGCCGATATCTCAAGTGCAAGCGCATGGGCAAAGTGCAGGAAATCCCGCTGGATGTTTTGAAGGAATGGCACTCCTCTAGAGACAACCCTTATACCTCCCCCGCCATTCCCGCACGACGCAGGAGCTCCCGATTGGGCTTTCTTGTCACTTGCAAACGCTACTGGAAATTTGCGGCCGTAACCATCGCTTATTGGTTGTTGTGGACCAGTTTCGCGCTATACGTAATTTCGAAGCAGTAACTGCGGTTTAGGCCAGCATGGCGTTACTACTCCTGATGAACTCTTATGCGCGGGCGAAACAATTGCCCGCCCCTTTTTTCCGCGCAAAAACTCCATCATTTTGACTTCGGAGTAACGAAAAACATTGAATTCCTCAACAACAATCCCGCCGTAAATCACATACTGAGTAAAAATTAATCACTCCCGGCGGTGAGCGCTATCACTGCACCAACCTATCCTCACGAAGAGACTAAGCTACGAGAGCACACCGATACGGTTACCTGCGTAACCGAAATTGCACCTCATATTCATTCATCAGGAGCTCTCCAAATCGGGATAGGAGAACTCGTACTTATGAAACTTATGATGCTTACAGTCCTGGTTCTGGCGATCGCTATGGCGCTGTTCATCATGCTGCCGAATCTCGCCTGGGCCCAAGACGGGGGAGCAATCTACAAAGCCAAGTGCGCTGCGTGCCACGGTCCGGATGGCGCGGGCAAGGTCGGTCCTGCGGTTAAGGGCATCAGCATGAGCGAAGCCCAGATCACCGATCTGCTGACCAAGGGCGAGGCAGGCAAGAAAGCCCCCCACGGGAAGGCTGTTGCCGGCTTGAGCGTTGACCAGGCAAAGTCGGTTGCAGCATTCGTAAAGAGCTTGAAGTAACCAGAGAATGACACCTGGGCTCTGCAATCGCGGGCCCAGGTGTAAACCCGGCAGCATTGATTGCCGGCGACAATTGAGCAATTCATTCCCGCCCCGCTCCAGTTCCCGCCCAACCGCTACGGGGCTTTTCCGGAGCCGTCTTCATGAGCAAGGCACTACTCTACGACGCCACTCTGTGCATCGACTGCAAGCAGTGTGAAGCGGCCTGCGCAGACCAAAATAAGCTTCCCTACGACGACAACATCGCCAAGGAGGAGCGCCAGTCCGAACACAAGTTCACCGCCGTTCTCAGTAAGAACGACAAGTACATGCGGCGCCTGTGCATGAATTGCCAGGAGCCTGCGTGCGTTTCCGTCTGTCCTGTCGCGGCTCTGCGCAAAACCTCGGAAGGTCCAGTCATTTACGAAGCCAATCGCTGCATGGGATGCCGTTACTGCATGGCCGCTTGCCCATTTGGGGTGCCAAAGTACGAATGGAGCAGCCTGAACCCGAAGGTCCGTAAATGCACCATGTGTCCTGACCGCGTACTTGCAGGGCGACAAACCGCATGTGCTGAAAACTGCCCGACGGGCGCAACGAAATTCGGCGACCGCGACGAACTAATCAATGAAGCTCGCAAGCGCATCCAGGACAATCCGGCAAACTACATTCATCACATCTACGGTGTCGAAGAAGTGGGTGGAACCTCGGTTCTTCTTCTGTCGGGCGTTCCCTTCGAAGAGTTTGGCTACCGAACCGACTTCCCGCGCGACCCATTGCCGCTGCGAACGTACCAGGTCCTTTCAAAGATTCCCGATTTCATTCCGCTGGGCTTCGTAACGCTCGGTGGTATCTGGTGGATCACGCATCGCCGCGAAGCAGTTGCTGCCGCTGAAGGCAGGCAGGCTCATCAAGCAGGAAAGGAGCTGAAATAATGAAGATCAAGTTCACCTTCTGGAAAGCAGTCTTCCTGCTGATCGTCGCTGCCGGTGCCTACGGCACATTCGTCCGCTTCTTCCGCGGATTGGGTGCATCAACCAATCTCAGCGATCAATTCCCATGGGGTATCTGGATCGGGTTCGACGTCCTCTGCGGCGTCATGCTCGCCGCCGGCGGCTTCACCCTGACTGCAGCTGTGCACATCCTCAACATACAGAGGCTTAAGCCAATTGTTCGTCCTACGATCCTCACGGCATTTCTAGGTTACGTTCTGGTGAGCGTCGCACTGCTTTTCGATCTCGGTCGACCCTACAACATCTGGCACCCGCTGATCATGCGCAATCCGCACTCCGTCATGTTCGAAGTTGCGTACTGCGTGATGCTCTACACCACCGTGCTCGCACTCGAGTTCTCGCCTATTGTCCTGGAGCGTTTCAATCTGCAGAAACCACTAAAGGTGGTAAAAGCGGTGCTCATCCCGCTGGTATTGCTCGGCGTTATTCTTTCCACCCTGCATCAATCGTCGCTCGGCACTTTGTACCTCATCATGCCGACAAAGCTGCATCCGTTCTGGTACACACCTCTGCTGCCCGTGTTCTTTTTCTTATCGGCGATCGCCGTCGGTCTCGCCATGACCATTTTCGAGTCGTCGATGAGCTCGAAACATTTCGGCCGCGAGTTAGAACTGCCGATCCTGCAGGAGTTGGGCCGGGTATTGCTCGTGGTGCTCACCGTTTATGCGATCTTGCGATTCGAAGATCTGCTACACCGGGGCGTGTTCCACCAACTCCTCGTTGCAGGCTACGAACGCAACCTTTTCTTGCTGGAGATTGTGCTTGCCCTGGTCCTTCCCTTAACTCTGCTCGCAATTCCCAAGATCCGGCAGAGCGCTGGAGGCCTATATCTCGCAGCCGTTTCCGTCGTGCTCGGATTCATTACGAACCGGCTCAACGTAAGCATTACGGGAATGGAGACTGCTGCAGGCTTGCATTATGTTCCCAAGTGGACGGAGATCGCGATCACCGGCGCCATCATCGCCGTCGGATTCGCTCTCTTTGCACTCGCCGTCAACTATCTCCCGATCTTTCCCGAGCACCGGGAGGCTGCGGGACCGGAGGCTCCGGTGGCGGCCAAAGCGGCTGTACTCAGCCATGCCGGAGATTGAGACACAATTCGAGCCGGGATCCCACGATGCGCTCCGATCGACTCTAGGCGGGAGATGGCGGCGTCTTCGTCACAGTCTGAGCGCGAAGCTTATCGCCATGCTCGTCGCGGCGATGGCGATTACGTTCGCCCTGCTCGGCTATCTCAACATTCGTCTGCATCGCGGTCATCTTGAAGCGGCAACCCTAACGGCGGCGGAGCGAGTCAGCGACACCCTCCGTCGTACCACCAGCTACGAAATGCTTCGTAACGACCGCGAAGCACTTTACGAAATTATCAAGACTACTGCGGATGAGCCCGAGATCGTAAGCATTCGCATCATCAACCAGGAAGGTAGTATTAGCTTTTCCAGCAACGGCGGTGAAGTTGGCACGCACGTTCAGATGGCAACCCAGGCTTGTAACGGTTGTCATGCCGGACAGAAACCCCTCACAACCCTACAGCGCAACGATCGTTTTCGCATTTATCGATCGGATAAAGGCCGCGTGCTCGGCATCATCACACCCATCGAGAACCGACCAGCCTGCAGCAATGCCTCCTGCCATGCGCATCCACCTGAACAGAAAATCCTGGGAGTGCTCGACACCAATCTCTCGCTCCAAAAGGCCGATGAGGGTTTGGCTCAGAGCACGCGCCGCATGCTCGTCTATACCGCCATCGCTATTGTGCTGGTTGCGTTTTTGACAGGCATTTTCATCTGGGACTACCTCGGAAAGCCTGTCCGTGAAATCCACGCCGGAACCGAACGGCTCACCGCCGGCGATCTTGGATACCAGATTAAAGTCCACTCGGAAGATGAATTGGGAGAACTCGCCTCTTCCTTCAATTCCATGAGCCTGCAATTGGAGAAAGCGAACCAGGAAATTACCGCCTGGGCGCGCACACTCGAAGAACGTGTAGACGAGAAGACAGCAGAACTCAAGCGTGTGCATGAACACATGCTGCACACTGAGAAGCTGACGTCGCTCGGCAAACTCGCCGCAGTAGTGGCACATGAGATCAATAACCCGCTATCGGGAATTCTGACCTACGCGAAGCTGCTGAAGAAATGGTTGGAGCGCACACCTGTCGAGGAACCTCGCAAAAAAGAAATGACCGATTGCCTTGTTCTGATCGAGACCGAGAGCAAGCGCTGCGGAGAACTGGTGAAGAGTCTGCTGACCTTCTCGCGCAACGCTCCTCTGAACATTCAGCGGTCGAATCTGAATTCAGTCCTTGACCGCTGCGTTCGGCTGGTCCAGCCAAAGGCTGACATGTCCGGCGTCGAGATTCAGACAACAACGGATTCCGACCTTCCTCTGGTGCAGTGCGACCCGGCCCAGATTGAACAAGTGTTGTTAGCTCTCGTCATGAACGCCTTCGACGCGATGCCACGCGGCGGCAATCTTTGGCTGAAGACCGGAATGAGCGCGGAAGGCGATTCTGTACAACTACAGGTTCGCGATGATGGCAGCGGCATACCTGAAGAACTCCTGCCCAAGATGTTCGAACCATTCTTCACTACCAAAGGCAGCAAGGGCGTCGGACTCGGGTTAGCAATCAGCCGCAACATCGTCGATCGCCACAACGGCAAGATTGAAGTCCAATCGAAGCCAGGCCAAGGAACGACTTTCACGATTTCTATTCCTGTGGACGCGCAGAAAGCGTCCCCCACGGCCCAGTTTCCCGTAGCTGGCGCCGTATTGAGGTGAGTACAGTGGATAAGGGCAAACTGCTGATCGTCGACGATGAGTTGAGCGTAAGAGACTCTCTTTGTAAATGGTTCCAGGAAGAAGGCTACGAAGTTGCCACGGCTGAGGATGCAAGCCAGGCTCTCACCCGTCTGGCCCAGAATACATACGACGTTGCTTTACTTGACATTAAAATGCCGGGCACCGACGGCATCGAACTGCAGGCGAAGCTCCGCGAAATCGATCCCAAGCTCATCACCATCATGATGACCGGCTATGCCTCCGTCGATACTGCGGTCCAGGCTCTAAAGAACGGCGCATATGATTACGTCACCAAGCCGCTAGATCCCGATGAGATTGCTCACACCGTCAAGAAAGCTATCTCTCACCGCCACACCGAAGAGGAGAATCAGCGCCTGCGTGAAACAGTCGCCGAAGTCACGCATCCCGATCTCGTCGGCCAGAGCGCGGCCATGAAGAAGATCTTCGATGCCATTGAGACCGTCGGCCCCACTGACGCAACCGTCCTTATTAACGGCGAAAGCGGTACAGGTAAGGAACTGGTCGCGCGCGCGATTCACGCCGCCAGCCAGCGCCGCTTCCACCCTCTCGTGACCATTCACTGCGGTGCACTGACGGAAACTCTTCTCGAGAGCGAACTCTTTGGTCACGAAAAGGGTGCTTTCACCGGGGCCCAGTATCGCAAGAAGGGCAAATTCGAGATTGCCGAGGGTGGAACGGTATTCCTCGATGAGATCGGGGACATCAGTTTGAAAACGCAAACTGATCTGCTCCGGGTTCTGCAGGAGCGCGAGATTGTCCGCGTCGGAGGAAATCAGCAGATACATGTTGACTTTCGCTGTATTGCCGCCACCAACAAAGACTTGGAGAAGCTGATCGAAGAAGGCCAGTTCCGCCCCGATCTCTTTTATCGGCTGAACGTCTTCCGCATCGAACTCCCACCCCTGCGCGAGCGTCGCGAAGACATTCCCTCCCTTGTCGATCACTTTGTGCGCAAGTTCTCTCTGCAGATGAATAAGAAAATCACGCGCGTAGCCCCGGCCGCCATGTACCAGCTCCAGCAATATCAGTGGCCTGGCAATATCCGTGAACTGGAAAACGCTGTTGAACGTGCCATGGTGGTTGCACAGGAGCCGGAATTGCGCGAAACCGACTTCATCCTGAAATCACGCAACGGAACCATAGCACCCGGCGCATCCGCAACTTCCGCACCTGAAGCCCGAACTCTGGAAGAGATTGAAAAGAATCACATCCTCCGCGTGCTGGAAGACTGTGGCTGGAACCAGACGCGTACCGCTGAGATGCTGGATATTGATCGCGTTACTTTGCACAACAAGTTGAAGAAGTATGGCTGGAGCCGCAATACCGTTGTCGAGAGCAAATGAGGCGCTTGCAAGTGCTTGCGATTGGAGATGTGGACAGCCGAACGCTGGAAGCCATGGCCGTCCAGTTGGCGGATCACTTCGCCCTGCCCTGTGAGGTAATGCCCAACTCCATCGATCCTCAGTTTGCGTTCCATCCCGAGCGCGGCCAGTATCACTCCAGCGAAATACTTGCCGAAATTCGGAAATTTGTTGGACCGAGTTGCTGGCGCCTTCTGGGCGTCGCCAATGTCGATCTCTACATTCCTATCCTCACCTTTGTCTTCGGCGAAGCGCAGATGGGTGGCCCGGCAGCAGTCATTTCAACGTATCGCTTACGACAGGAATTCTACGGCTTGCCGAAGGACGTGAACCTGTTCTACGGCCGCATGCTGAAAGAAGCCGTTCATGAACTTGGTCATACGCTGCACCTGTCTCATTGCGATGACTACTACTGCGCCATGGCATCGTCGCATTCGGTGGAATGGATCGATCTGAAGGAAAACGCATTTTGCCGCGACTGTGCGAATCGCGTCCTCGCCGAGCTTTCGGAGAAGAGATGAGCTAGACCATGCAAGCAAACACATCTCGAACAGGACGCGATGAGCACTATTACTTTCGCGTGTGGATGATCACCACGGCCACTGCGGCGGGTATTTTCTTGGTTCCGTTCGTTCTCTTCTGCGCCATCACCAATGTTGAGTCGCAGGCTCTACGCCTCATTCTGGAATGGGGTATTCCGTGCGCGCTGCTCGGCTTAGCTATGGCAGCCATTGCTGCCTTTTATGCTGTCCGCTTTCTGAAACGAACTACAGACGAACTGGCGAAGGCGCTGGATATTGCTCATATTCGCGAAAGCGAACGTGACGTCGCCCAACAGGAGCTCGTCCGCAAGCTCATGGAGGAACGCGAACTGGAGCGCGAGAAGATGCAGTTCGAGGCACAACTCGCGGAATACGAGAAGTACGCGACTCTGGCGCAGCTGTCGCTCGGCGCGGCGCACGAGATCAACAATCCTTTGCTCGGCATTCTCTCGCACCTCGAATTGGAGCTAAAGGAGGCGACTTCCGACGACGCTCGCATTGAGATCCAGCAGTGCATCGAAGGCACAAAGCGCATTTCTCATACCATCCGTGGTCTGCTGAATTACACTCGCCCAGGTCCGTTGCTTCTGACAAAGATCAACCTGGACCGCATCGTGAACGACACCTTGGGCTTTCTGAGCCATCAACCGATGTTCCGCAATATCAGGCTGGAAAAACGGATTCTGGCAGATCTGCCCGACTTCAACGCCGACGCAAACCAACTGTCACAAATCCTTATGAACCTGCTGCTGAATGCTGCCGAAGCGGCATCGGACGGTGGCTCCATCACGGTTTCTGCAAAGAAAGCCGACAAAACTGACACTGTGGAGATCAGCATCGCCGACACTGGGTGCGGTATCCCTCCCGACATCCTGCCGCATGTGTTTGAGCCTTTCTTCACCACGAAGCACGGCAAAGGTACGGGACTCGGATTAAGCATCAGCCAATCTTATGTCCGAACCCATGGCGGTGAGATTTCCATCAGCAGCACGCCATCTCAGGGCACAACCGTGCGCTTCACCCTGCCAGTTGCGCGAGAGAGTGTAATCCTCCGAGAAGACGGCGACGAAGTGGTTGTCTAGCTCACTATGGCATATTCGATCCTTGTTATCGACGACGAATCCCTGACGCTGCGCACCATCAGCCGCGCTCTGCGGGACGAAGGCTTCGACGTCTTCGTTGCCATGAACGGCGAAGACGGACTCCGCGCGCTTGCGGAGGAAAAGCCCGATCTCGCATTGGTCGACGTTGTGCTCCCTGGAATTGACGGCATCGAGGTTCTGCGCCAGATCAAAAAGCAATCGCCCACCACCATTGTTGTAATGATGAGTGCCTTCAAGGTCGTTGATCGAGCGGTCGAATCAATGAAGCTCGGAGCCTACGACTATCTTACGAAGCCGTTTCACCTCTCTGATATGGCCAACACCATCCGCCGCGCCAGCGAGATGCTGGACTTGCGTATCCGCGTGCGGGATTCGGTGGAAACTGCAAAAGGACGCTATGACTTCGGGCGCGTTGTCACTAAGAATGCCAAAGTCGCGGACATGCTGGAGATTGCGCGCAAAGCCTCGGAATCTGATCGTACGACAATCCTGATTCAAGGCGAGAGCGGGACCGGTAAAGGCGTGCTCGCCCGCGCGATTCACTACGGCAGCCCTAGAGCCTCCATGGCTCTCATCGAACTGAACTGCGCCGCGCTGCCCGACGCGCTGCTCGAAAGCGAAATGTTCGGATTCGAGCCTGGCGCATTTACCGATGCGCGTCGCCGCAAAGAAGGTCTCATCGAGAGGGCGCATAACGGCACCCTCTTTCTTGATGAGGTTGGCAACATGTCCGCCAACGTTCAGGCGAAGCTGCTGCGCGTGCTCGAAGAAGGATCGTTCATGCGGTTGGGCGGCACTAAGCCAATCAAAGTAGACGTGCGGATCATCACCGCGACCAATGCCAATTTGAAAGAAGAGGTTGCGCAAGGCCGGTTCCGCGAAGATCTCTACTATCGCCTCAATGTTGTACCGCTATACATTCCGCCTCTGCGCGATCGCAAAGAAGACATCATGCCGCTCGCGCTCGACCTCCTGCAGCGGTACAACCTCGAACTGAAGAAGAACTTCAGCGGCTTCACGCCTGCAGCCGCCGAGTTGATGGTGAATTATCCCTGGCCGGGAAACATCCGTGAGTTGAAGAACGTTATCGAGCGCACCATGATTCTCTCTCGCGAAGGCGACATCGACGCGGCTTTTCTTCCTGAGGAAATCCGTGACTACATCCCTGAGGTCGTAGAAGAAGAATCCCCGTCTCACATGGACGTCTCACCGACAGGCGACCAGTTCGTGAGCCTCCGCGAGTTAGAGGAACGTTACATTCACGAAGTCCTCACTGCCACCGGCAACAACAAGGCCCAGACCGCGCGCATCCTAGGCATCCACCCAACCTCACTTATGCGCCGCCTGAAAAAAGAATCTGGAGGGGAGTAAGAAGTACCATTTCTGACCCTTCGTGTCCTTCGTGGTAATTTCTTCGATTCTCACCTCTCCGGTGAAAGTGCACTCCTGCAAAATGCTCCCCTCCCCTGCGAAACGCAGCAGCCATTTGTGATCTCACACCTCCCGTTTTGGGCAACTCCTTTCTTTTCAATTGCGCATCAATCGTGCCACTTTTGCCCTCCGCGTGCACAACTCCAGATGTTCTGTTTGACGAGCCGGCTGCTAGGAGGGCGTCATGTCCATACTGTTCGTACTGCTTACATTTCTCATCATCATCAGCATTAGCTATTTCATGCGGCACGGGCAGTTACCGCTTGAAGAAGCCGAGCACGCGAAAACCTCCCTGCCGGCCATGAATCCGGTCATGATTCGCGAATCCGGATTCGAAGTTCCCAAGGGTTTCTGCTTCCACCCCGGCCACACGTGGGCATGTGACGAAGGCCGCCAGAACGCTCGCATGGGGATCGACAGCTTCGCTGCCAGCCTCTTCGGAAGGATCGACAAAATCGAAGTCGCCGGTCTGAATCGCTGGGTGCGTCAGGGTCAGAAGCTTTGCACTATCACTCGCGACGGTGTCACCGCCGAATTCCTTTCGCCAGTCGAGGGCGTAGTCGTTGCGGTGAACCATGATGCCCTGCGCGATCCGAGTCTCGTAACCAAAGACCCCTATAACAGCGGCTGGATCTGTGTCATCAAAGCCCCGGAAATGGAAGTCAACCTGAAGAACCTCCTCCAGGGCGGAATGATTTCTACCTGGATGCAGAACTCCGTGCGACGTCTGCAGAGCTATGCCGCTCCTCTCGGCGCGGCAACTGCCGATGGAGGTCTCCCAGTCGAAGGTCTCTTGGCAAAGCTGGAGCCAAGTGTTCAGCGGTCTCTGGTTCGTGAATTCTTCCTTAACTGACCTTGAGCAGCATGGAAATGTAGGAGGCTTACTATGGCAGAAAATAAGAAGGCGCTGCTCATCGACATCACCAAGTGCATTGGATGCCACTCGTGCGAGGTAGCGTGTAAGGCGGCGCATGAACTGCCCGGAGATCCCGAACCGAATCTTTCGGAGACCGCATTTACGACGGTTCAAGAGCACGCAGGCAAGAACATCCGACGGCTCTGTATGCATTGCGAAGAACCTGCCTGCGCTTCGGCATGTCTGGTTGGTGCCCTGAAAAAGACTTCATATGGACCCGTAGCGTACGACAAGACCAAGTGCATTGGTTGCCGGTATTGCATGATTGCTTGCCCGAATAGTGTTCCCAAATACGAATGGAGCAAGTTGGTCCCTTACGTGAAGAAATGCGACATGTGCGTCAACCGAGTCGTGCAGGGGCAGCCCACCGCTTGCGCCGAAGCATGTCCCACCGGCGCGACCATGTTCGGAGGCCGCGATCAACTCCTCCGCGAAGCGCGCCGTCGTCTCGACAACGATTCCAGCTACGTGCAACACATCTATGGAGAGCGTGAATTCGGCGGCACTTCTGTGTTCTTTATTTCTGATGTGCCCTTCGAGAATCTCGGTTTCACCGTAGCCCCCGCGGAAGAACCGTTACCACAACTGACACAAGCCGCCCTTGGCGAAGTTCCAACTGTCGTTCTCGTCGGTGGCAGCCTCCTCGCCGGCCTCTACTGGATCACACAGCGTCGTCGTGAAGTAGCGCTCGCTGAAGCCGCGGAAAAAGCTTCGCGCAAAGAAGAAAGGAACTGAGTATGCCTGACGACAAGAAACCATTAATCACTCCGTGGCGCGTCATCCTGGCTATCATCTTTGCCGCGGGCCTCTACGCAACCTATCTTCGCTTCGCCGTGGGCTGGAGCGCTGCAACGAACATGTCCGACGCACAACCCTGGGGCATCTGGGTGGGATTGGCAACACTCTGCGGAGTCGGCCTCTCCGCCGGAGGTTTCGCCACCGCGGCTGCCGTCTATCTGCTCGGCATGGAGCGCTACCGCCCCATCTGTCGTACTGCAATCATCATCGCATTCTTGGGCTACGGATCAGTCTGTGTCGGCTACGCCTATGAACTCGGCTTGCCTTGGCGCTTCTGGCATCCGGTCGTCTACTGGAACCGCCACTCGGTGCTGTTCGAAGTCTGCTGGTGCATCATCATGTACACCACCGTGCTGGCAATCGAGTTCTCCCCGGCATTGGTTGAGAAGCTGCCATGGAAGAGTCTCCGCGAGTGGTACCTGCACTGGCATCACCGCATCGTGATTGCCTTCGTGCTTGCGGGCGTGCTGCTCTCCTCTCTGCACCAGTCATTCCTCGGCGGACTCTTCATCATCACTAAGGGCAAAGAATATCCGCTGTGGTACAGCACTCATCTCACTACCCTGTTCTATCTCTCCGCGATCCCGGCTGGATTGGCGATGATCGTCATCGCACTGTATCTATCTGTCCGCTCTCTCAACGTAAAGATCGATCCGGAAATACTGCGCGAACTTAGCGCAGTACTGGTTCCGCTGCTGGCGATCTTCGCAATTTTCCGTGGAGTCGACCTGGCTCACGAGGGAGGTCTTGGATACCTCTTCCGTTGGCGCTCTGAAACCGGATACTTCTGGCTGGAAATGGCGCTCTTCGTGTTCATTCCTATCGTGCTTCTCAATCTGGAGCGCATACGCAACAGCCCCGTCGCCCTGTATTGGACCAGCGCTATCGTGGTCATGGGCTTCATTGCGAATCGTATCAACGTCTCCATTACTGGCCTGGAGCGCGCTACTCATGCCGGTTACACGCCCAAGTGGTCGGAACTAGCGATTACAGTCATGCTCATGACCTGCGCTGTCCTCGCATTTCGGTATGCGGTGCTTTATCTCGACATTCTGCCGCGTAGCCTAGCCGAAAAACGAGCCAAGTGGCTGGCCAATGCTGGAGTCGTTGCCAATGCGTGATTTTCGCGGAGGGCCCGTCTGGCTCCATTGAGCCTCGGGCTTGCGGAGAAACGGCGGCCGGCTAACCTGCTGGCCGCCGTTCCATTTCGGACTCTCTCGGGAAAATTCGTTGGCCTGAAAAATACAGTCTTCCCCACACCTGCTTTCGGTAGCAAAATGTGCCTTGCTAGGCGCATACAAAGAGCATTTATCAGGAGTATTGCCCATGAATAAGCACGAAATACCCCATCATCAGTGGGCGCCTTTCCTGGAAAACTTCAGTCTCGAACACTCGGGTAAGATGGTCTCGGTTAAGTGCCGCCTCCCCGAACGCGGGGTGATTATCGAGGCTGAGAGCAAGCGCTTGGAGGCTTTGATTCAGGAGAGTGTACAGGGATTTGAGCGTATCGCCATCATTCTTGGGCAATCGACCGAATTGCCGCAGACGCATTTCGTGTCATGCCCGAAGCAAATTCGCCTTCGAGTAACGCTCGATGGAGGTGAAGAAGGTGTAGAGATTGAGGCTGACGACGGACGCACGGTCATCGTGCAGATTTCCGCAATGGCAAAGTTCGAAATCGAAGCCGCCTGATTTGCACCACTGTCATTTCACGATAACAACTTTAGGGGCGCCTCATCTGATCGACTGGCCCACGCTTTCGCCCTTTGTTGGCGAAGGGTGGCGAAATAGTCGTCCTATCTTGCCTGAGGCGCCGCAAGGGCCCTTCAGCCCTATGACCCTACTAACTTCTCCAGCTCCGGCTTGTTGTGAATCAGGAGCGTCGAGCCTTTCAGAGTTGCGAATTTCTTCCGCTTGAAGTCCGCCAGTAGCCGGGTCACGGTTTCTCGCGAGGTCCCGATGATCTGCGCGATTTCTTCATGTGTCAGGCCCATCTTCGCGCGAACACCCTCCTTGGTCTTTTCCCCGTCTGCGCTCAGTTCCAGTAGAAAGCGTGCAAGCTTTTCGCCCGCCGAATGCGAAAGTCCCAGCGACCGAATCAGGTCGTAAGCGCTGTGACAGTTGTCGCTCAGATGATGAGCCGCCCGCAGGCAGGCGCTCCCATGCTCATGAAGAAACCTGAGAAAGTCATCGCGGCGAACGAAGTTCACCTGGCAGGGCTGAATCGTTTCCGCCGTCAATTCGTAATTCAGGCCGGAAACGCAGGCGTGCATTCCCAACACTTCGCCTGGCTCGGCAATCTTCAGAATCAGTGTCCTGCCGTCCGCCGAATTCACCGAAAGCTTCACCCGTCCTTTACATAACATGTAGATTCCGCGCGAGGGCTGGCCTTCCACGAAAAGAATCGCGCCACGAGGATATGCAGTCGCGAACTTAATTTTTTCGAAAGACTCCAGGGCAGCCGGAGGCAGTGCGCAGAAGAAATTATCGGACCTCAGCTTGCAAATGATGCAGTTTTCTACCAGTTGAAGGCCGTACGGTGAACCCATCTTTCTTGCCTCCGAGGACGGACGAACACAACGCGGGCGGAGGCTCAGAATACCACCTTTCCCAAAATTGCACTCAAAATCTCGCCATAAATTCCGCGGTTCACATCAGCAATATGTCCAGCCAGAAGACAAAATAGCATCTTGAAGTGATCATCGTCACAGCCAAAGCCGCGCGGACGCGCCATCTTATACGTCTACGTGGGGATTTCAGAAATTTCAGAAAAGGTGGCAACATTGTGCCAAAAATCCTGTGTATAGATGATGGGCTTTCGTCCTCCTCAATCCGTCACATTCTGGAACACGCGGGCTGCGAAGTTGTCTCCGTGTCTTCAACTCACGCCCTGAGCATGATCGCCCGCCAGACCATCGACGGCGTAGTGCTGCCTTATCATCAGGGCGATGTTGATCTTCTGGCATTGCGAAGCAGAATCCGTCATCTCGATCCGAACCTGCCGCTACTATTGCTGTCAGGGGGGAGTGCCGCTACCGGTTCGCTTCAAATGCTGGCTTCCTTTATTCGCGAGAATCCAATGCGGCAGAAGTTGGCAACCCAGAATGCCTGAGCCTGCTCATTTGGCTAAGTATTTCCTCCGCAAAAGCGACACGGCCAGTGGCTCTCCTTCGCAATGAAACTGGGCTTGCGATTCGAGATTGCTGCCTCGTATCGTGAAGTTGTACTCCGAACCATCCGCAACCGACGGCAAGGACAAGTATGAAGGACCAGGCAATAGATTCTTAATCATTCCGGCGCTCATGTTCGCGAGTTCGCCGATCGCATCACGAATCTGCTCGATTGACACCTGTTCGGGTTCGCTTCCGACGAACCTTGCGGCCGCCATTCTTGCCAGGGACATCGAAGAGTCGATGCGCACGGCTCCTTCCCATCCGCCTGTAATCTGAACGGAAGCACCTATCCCGGGTTCCTGTTGGCCTGGCCCCGACTCCACGGCAATCGGACAGGGGTGCAACTCCAGCATGCTGCTCCAAATCTGCTCCGTCACCTGCTGAATCTGTTCTTCGCTAACTGACATGATTTACCCCCTTGGGCCGATAGTAAGCAGTCTTTTCAAATGGGACTCGCTCGAACGCATCGCTCAGACCCATTGTGGTTTCAGCGCCTCCCAGAAATAGGTACCCATCGGGACGCAATCGTCGATGCACCCTCGCAAGGATGTCCGCCTTCGTCTGGACGTCAAAGTAGATCAGCACATTCCGCAGAAAAATGATGTCTGGCTCCGGAAATTCCGGCCACGTTTCAGCAAGGTTCATCAGACGACAATCCACCATGTTGCGAAAACGGGGAGCGATCTCCCATTCCAGCCCATGCTGCACAAAGTGCTTCGCCAGTGCCGTGATCGGCAAGCCACGATTCACTTCCAACTGGCTGTAGCGGCCCACTTTCACGCGGTCGACCATCGCTTGCGAATAGTCGGTCGCGAGGATGCTCACTTGCCAGTGATTCAGTTCGGGAAAGTTGTCATGCAGTAGGATCAGCGTGCTGTATGCTTCCTGGCCGCTGGAGGATGCCGCGCTCCAAATGTTCAGGCGGCGGCTCAAGCCTCGTGTCTGGATCACTTCAGGAATGACCTTCCGGCGTAACGCTTCGAATGGGACGAGATCGCGAAAAAACCACGTCTCGTTATTCGTCATCGCATCCAGGACTCGCCGGTGCAGCGGACTGAAGCTCTTCACACGCATCGACTGCAGCAGTTCCGGAACAGATGAGAAACCTTCCTTGCGCAACAAAGGGCTGAGCCGTGCTTCCGCAAGATACTCTTTACCGTCGTCGATGACGATGGCTGTATGTGTGCGCACCAGGTTGCGGAGATAGTCGAAATCAACACTGCCCAGACCCATGGTTACAGTCCTGCCGATACCTGTGACAACTGCGATTGCACTACTTTGCGAACCAGTTCCGGGCCAATTTGATCCAGCGGCAACACAGCATCTGCAAGACCTGCTTGCGCTACGAATCCCGGCATTCCCCAAACCACCGACGTTGCTTCGTCCTGCACCATGATCTGGCCACCCGCTTCCCTGATCATTTCCGATCCGCGCAGCCCATCCTGCCCCATCCCCGTCATCACTACGGCCAACACTGCCGGGCCATACATTTCAGCCACTGAACGGAAGAGTACGTCGACCGATGGACGGCAGGAGTTTTCAGCAGCTTGTTTGGTTGTAGCCAAACGCATGCGCACACTTTCACGCCGGACGATCATGTGAAAGTCGCCGGGGGCGATCCACACCTCGCCTGGAGCAAGAACTTCCTGCCCACTGCATTCCCGTACCGGAACTTGGGCAGCTGAGGCGAGTCTCTGTGCAAAGAAACGCGTAAACGTTGGCGGCATATGCTGTACCACGACAACCGGCACCGGGAAGTCCGCCGGGATGCATGGGATAACTTTCGCCAACGCGTTCGGACCTCCCGTCGATGTGCCGATTGCAACTACTTCAATGGGAACTCGATTGGGCCGATGACTCACCCTGGGGACGTGCGGTACTGGAGTTGTCACCCTGGCCGCTGCCGTCGATACTAATCGCGTTATGCACAATGCTTTGACCTTCGGAACCAGTTCGGCGCGAATTCGATCAATACTGGCTGCGACCGTATTCCCTTCTGGCTTGGTTACGTAATCGCGAGCTCCTAGCGCGAGTGCGTCGAGTGTCGCAAGGGCTCCGCGCTGCGTCAGCGTACTGAACATAATCACCGGGATTGCGGGATATCGGTCACGGAGTTGCCGCAGCGTTTCTAGTCCATCCATCACGGGCATTTCGATGTCGAGCGTAATCAGGTCCGGGTTGACCTGCTCGACCATCGCCAGCGCGATCTGCCCATTCGCAGCCACACCGGCAACATCAATGCCATCCTCGGTAGTTAAGGCCTCGCGCAGTACGCGACGGATGACCACCGAGTCATCGACAATGAGAATTCGCTTGCGGCTCATGCACCAGCACTCAAACCGAGAATCTGTAGCTTTTCCTGGATCGTGTCAGGAGTGAACGGCTTCATCACATACTCGTTCGCACCCTTCGCAAGCACCGATTGGATATGACTGATCTCCGATTCTGTCGTCACCATCATGATGCGCATACCGTTGTAGCGCTCATCGGAACGAATTTTAGTAACGAGTTCGTATCCGTTCATCACCGGCATGTTCCAATCCACAACCGCTAAATCGACGGGAGTGCTGTCCTCTGTCAGCTTGTTCAAGGCCTCGTACCCATTCGCCGCCTCAAGTACTTCAAAACCGGCCTTCTTGAAGATGAGTCGCAGGACTGACCGCATCGCCGTTGAATCGTCTACAACTAGTGCGCGCATAAACACTCGCTGCCAAACCAGTGGCTGCCTTAACTTTCGGCTGAATGCTTCAGAACTTTAGGGAGCTAGGGTTGCGATGGGCTACTAGTTGGCAGCTCACGTCCGCCTGAGCGGACGCTTGAAAGTAGCCAAGGACGGAGTCATGTGAGAGAAATCGGAATGAATCATGTCCGCTTCAGCGGACGGTTGGAGCCATCATACCGGCTTGTAAGTGCCGGAATGCTGAATTCGAACAAACCCAAAACTCGCTGATGGGACGATACGGGTTTTCCGGCGTGCCACGGTACGGCGCGGCGCGCCCGAAGACGCGCCGCTTTGCAATTGCCCTAGTGAACTGCCGCTTCTTCCATCTCCGCCGTAGCTTCAATATGTCTGCCGTTCGCTTTGCGGTTGGACGTAGATGTGCTGCGAACCACGCTGCGGGTTTTGCTCTCGCCTTCGCACTTGAATTGTGAAACCAGGTCCTGGAGTTCGGCTGCCATCCGTTCCAGGCCCTTTGCCGATTTCTGCGTTTCGCCCGCTCCCGCAGTGGTGTTGCGTGCTGCTTCGGCAACCCCCGTGATATTCCGTGTAATGTCGACGCCGCCCTTCGCCGCTTCTGCAAGATTCCGGCTGATCTCGTTTGTGGTTGCCGTCTGTTCTTCCACGGCGCTGGCAATCGTGTTTTGAATATCGTTGATCTGGTTGATCACCGTCGAGATCTGCGCAATAGCATCCACCGCTTCCTTAGTATCACCCTGGATGGTCTCAATCTTACGGCTGATATCCTCGGTCGCCTTCGCCGTCTCCTTCGCCAGTTCCTTCACTTCGTTGGCAACCACAGCGAAACCCTTACCCGCTTCGCCGGCCCGCGCCGCTTCGATCGTCGCATTTAGGGCGAGCAGATTCGTCTGCTGCGCGATCGTGGTGATGACTTTAATTACCTGCCCGATCTCAGCGCTGCTCTGTCCGAGCTTCTGAATCGTCGCGTTGGTCGACTCGGCCGTCGAAACTGCTGCCGTCGCGATGCGCGTAGCTTCGCTGGTATTCTTCGCGATCTCCTTAATGCTGGCTCCCATTTCGTCCGCGCCGGTGGCAACCGTCTGAACGTTCTTGCTGACCTGCTCACTGGCTGCCGAGACCACATTTGCCTGCGTTGCCGTTTCGTCTGCATTCGCGGTCATTTGTTGACTAAGTTGATTAAGTTGCTCCGCGGATGCGACCAGCCCAGCTGTGCTACGCCCGATCTGTTGCATCGCGTTGCGCACCTGGACGGCGAGCGTGTTCACCGAGCGCTTGAATTCCTCAAAGTCTCCG
The DNA here is from genome assembly GCA_021324365.1 of Terriglobia bacterium. Classification (GTDB taxonomy): domain Bacteria; phylum Acidobacteriota; class Terriglobia; order Terriglobales; family Acidobacteriaceae; genus JAJPJE01. The sequence continues at coordinate 95,035 of JAJPJE010000043.1, forward strand.
GCGTATTGCTTCTCGGCAGTGACAGTGAGATCGCCGCCCGCCAAAGCATCCAGAACTTTTGCGAAATCGTTCAGCGGGTTGATAACCGCATCCAGCGTGTTGTTCACGCCTTCGACGATCTTGCGGTAATCACCGCTATGTTTCGTCGCATCGGCCCGAGTTGAAAGACTCCCATTCAGAGCTGCTTTCACCAGCATGTCGGCATCATTGATCAGAGCCTTCAGGTTTGCTCGCAGATGCTCGATATTTTCGTTGATAAACGCCTTTTTGCCCGGGAATCTCTCGAGGGAAGCTTCAAAATTGCCGCGTGCAAATTCGGCGATGCATGCCATTGCCTTCTTCTTCACCGAGATATGTCCAGCAACCATGCTGTTGATCCCCTGTGCTACTTTCTGGTAGTCACCTTCGAAAGTACGCGCTTCGATCATGGCGTCGATCTCGCCTTCATCATGTTGACGCGACATATTTGCCATCTGCCGCATCAATTCGTTCAGCACCTCCAGACACTTTCGCAGTGAGAGTGCCAGTACGTCTCGTTCCGACCTGGGTGCTATCTGCACGGAAAGATCCCCGGCTGACATCTTTTTAGCCACCTCCACTCGCTCCTTCAGCATGGCAATGATTCCCCGGAATGCCTCTGCCAATTGGCCAACTTCGTCATTGGATCGGTGGTCAATATTTTGGGTTACATCTCCCTCAGCCACTCGCTCAGAGATTTCCGTGAGCTTCTTCATCGGACGCGTTATAAGTATCGTTAGTCCAACACCAAGTCCAACGGATACCAATACGCAAATACAAACCACTGCGAGGAGTGTGGTGAACGCCGAACTAGCCGATTCAGTCAGATCGGTCGTGAGCTGCCGGCCCATCTTGATATTCAGTTCGCTGAGTCGGTCGAGCGCCTCCTGCATTGCTGTGCCCTTGGTGCTGCCCGCGACAGATAGCTCGATAGCATCAGTTTTGCGGCCCTGCTTGAGCGCCGTGATCACCTGATCGAGCATCTCCTCGTAGTCGCGGCTGACCGTCTTGACGGTCGCAAAGATTTGGCGATCGTTATCAACAAACCGTGTATCGTCACCGTCTATCTGCTGTTCGTACTTCGTCAGCGAATCCTTCATGTGCTCTCGCGCAACTTGCACATCTCGCAATAAACCTTCTCGCCTTTCGGCATTCTCCAGCGCGAGCAACCGGTTAAGATTCAACCGTACTTCGAGAAAACCAGCTTGGAGCGTAGCAACGGCCGTTATGTTCTGATTGTTCTCTTCCCAGCCTTTTGAATAGGCTTTATCCGTTTTGCTGAGGCGCATTGCACCAAAAACTCCTACGAAAGCGCACAGTGCCGCTACGATCAGGAACGCCCCGATCAACTTCGTACCTAGCTTCATGTTGTTCAACATTGGCCGATCGCTCCTTCAATTCCTTTCAGCGTCTGTAGGTCCTGGATAAAAGCGGCACCTGAGCACACGCGAGATCCGGATCCTTACCTGGACGGTCTGACGTCCATTACTTTCGTGCATCGATGTTGCCAAACCATCTCAGAAACTTCTTACTTCGGCCGATCCCTCCTTTGGGAACACAAGGGGAATTCATGTTCGTATTTCGGATCATCTGCGCCTTACTGCTCTTATCTACGTCCTGTATTTACGCCCAAATCAATACCCTTACCAATGCCGCTCACAATCTCGATCGCCGCGGTCTCAGCCTCTCGCTCGATGCCTCGATCGACGCCTTCTTAGGACGCGATCTGGGACACGCGGCACAAACCGTCCCCGCCTTTATCGACCTGGGTACCACCGCCTTGCTGGACCGCTTTCTCCCAGCACTGAAGGGAACCGTTGCTTTTGCAAGCCTGCACCTTAACCAGTCTGCAACCGATGGCTTTTCCTCGCTTTTACAGCCGGTTTCAAGTCTTCAGGCGGATTCTGGAGTGTTCCTCGCCGAGTTGTGGTTCGAGCAAGCGATCCGGCCTGCAATTCATGTCCGTGCTGGAAAACTCGACGCGAACCGCGACTTCGCTTATGTTGAGAACGGAGTAAGTTTCCTGAATGCAGCGGCAGGTTACACGCCCAGTTTCATTACTCTGCCTAACTACAATGACACCCGGCCGGGTGTCGAACTGCTAATTCATCCAAACAAGTTTCATCTTAACTTCGCCGCTTTCGCGCCCATTGAAGGCACTGGTCTTCTCCTGATGCAGGAGGCGGGAACAGGCTGGAATCCGCAGGGATGGAATGGACGACTCTCGGCAGGATTCTGGCGCATGACTGGATCGATGCCAACACTTGACGGATTAGATCGCAAGGGCTCCGACGGAGTCTACGTTGTTGCAGAGCAGAAATTCTGGCGTCACATGCGTAACGGTGGCGCGGAAGAGCAGTCCCTAGCGGCCTATCTTCAGTGGGGCAAATCCGAGCGGAATTTCAGCTCGATGCCTCAGCAAACCGCGATCGGGTTGCTCTGGAGTGCGCCCTTTCGCTCTCGTACCGGCGATTCTGCCGGCTTCTCCTGTTCCCGCGGCGATACCCTCGACTACACCGGTAAGGAGGTCGTCTGGGAAAGCTTTTACCGCCTTCGCACTTCAAAAACGCTCGCGTTCACGCCTGACTTTCAGTACATCGCCGAATCGCCCGGATATCGTGGCCCGACCTACGCGGTCGGTGCACGAATTGCTATAAGCCTGCGTTCCGGCGCGGAATGATCACCCTGTCTTGATCACCGATTCCGTATCCAGCAGCAGCAGCAATCTCTCGTTCAGCTTGAATGCTCCACGAATCATCTCGCGAGTGGTTGCATGCAGCGTATCAGGTGGAGGCTCGAATTGCTGCTGCTCGACTTCCACAACGTCGCCAATCTCATCCACCAGCAGGCTGACCGCTCCCTCTTCTGTTCGGACCACGACATTCATCGGTTCGTTACCCGCGTTGCGTTCCGGCAGTTGAAGACGCTTGCGCAAGTCAACTGCGGTGACAATCTGCCCACGCAGGTTGATCAAGCCTCCGATCACCTCCGGAGACAGCGGTACGCGCGTGGTCTCCTGTGGACGGATCACTTCTTGCACCTTCTCAACCTCCACACCGAAGAACATGCCGTCGAGAAAGAACGAACAGAACTGCTGGCTCGCTGCCATCACTTCACCTCCTGCGTCGCGGCGCCCCGCACCAGGGCACCCAGGTTCAGCAGGTCAGTTACTTTGTCTTGAATCACCGCGGAACCCTGTAGTTCGGCTACAGCACCTTTCTCTTCGATCTCTACCGCCTGCTCCACAATATCGACGATCTGATCCACGACTAAACCAACACTGTGTCCAGCTTCGGTATACACAATCACTTGTAAGGTCTCAGGAACCTCGCTACGGTGCCTGATATTTAACTTCTCAGCCACGTCGATCAATGGCATGATCTGCCCGCGATACTGCACCACCAGGTCACTGCCCGAGTGCTCCAGCGTGTTGGCAGGAAGCTCTTCCAGGCGAGACACCATCGAGAGCGGTATCGCCATGCGCCGCTGTCCGCCCACTGTGAATACCAGCCACGAATCCTGCCCCAGCGCTCTATCCGTGTGCTTCGTGGTGGCATCGAGGAGAGCACGCTCGTGGCCTTCCGTGACAACGTTGGCGATCTGCGCGATTCCCATCACGTCGAGAATCAGGGCCACTCGTCCGTCGCCCATGATGGTCGCACCTGCAAAGCACGAGATCCCCTTTAGTTGCTTGCCGAGGGGCTTTACCACGATCTCTTCAGTGTCGTTGATTTCGTCTACCACCAGGCCGAACTGTCGGCCATCCGCCTGCAATACAACAATGTTGATCCCGCTGCGCGCGTTTTGGTCATTACTAACCTTCAGTTCCCGATTCAAATACACCAGCGGCAACAGGTTGCCGCGGAGACGGTAAACGGGCGCGCCGTGAAACTTTTCAATCGCGCGTGCAGCTTGCTCGCCTTCCAGTCTCACCAGTTCCAGCAGGCTGACCTGCGGAATCGCGAATCGTTCGCCGCCGCTGCTGGCAATCAGCGCCGGAATAATGGCGAGCGTCAATGGAATTTTGATTTTGATCGTGGTGCCTTGGCCAGTATCGCTGTGCAGATCGACAATGCCACCGATCTTCTCGATATTGGTCTTCACCACATCCATGCCGACGCCGCGGCCTGAAACATTGGTGACCTGTTGCGCGGTCGAAAACCCGGGCAGAAAAATCAGGTTTAGAAGTTCGCGTTCCGGCATGCGCGCAGCGGCTTCTCCGGTGATCAGTCCTTTTTCCAGCGCCTTCTGCTTGAGCTTCGCGACATTAATACCCGCTCCATCGTCGCTGATTTCGATATTGACTTGGCCGCCCTCGTGATAGGCGTGCAGGCACAACCTGCCCTCCTCCGGCTTCCCCGCCGCTGTCCGTTCTACGGGCAGCTCAATTCCGTGATCGACGGCGTTGCGGACAATGTGCGTCAGTGGATCTTTGATTGCCTCCAGGATGGTCTTGTCCAGTTCGGTTTCGCTGCCGTCCATCTCAACCCGGACTTTCTTCCCCAGTCCCATGGCCAAATCACGCACTACACGCGGCAGTCGGTTCCACAAATTCCCGATCGGTTGCATGCGCGTCTTCATTACGCCTTCCTGCAATTCCGTGGTAATCAGATTCAGTCGCTGAGCTGTACTCAAGAATGTCGTGTCAGCCTGTCCCGCTGTGAACTGCAAAATCTGATTTCTCGCCAGCACCAATTCGCCGACCAGGTTCATCAGCTTGTCGAGCAGGTTCACGTCGACGCGAAGGCTGCTGGAAGAGACAGAAGATGAACTCTCCGCTTGCACCTGCAAGGCGTCTAGAACATCGCGAGGCTTCACCGCGCCCTCTGATACCAGGATCTCTCCTAGTTTGCGTGGATCTCCTTTTGCCTGCTGGGTAACTGCCTTTTCAATCTGCTCGGGCGCCGCAACAGCGGCCTTCACCAGAATCTCGCCAACCCGTGGGGCCGGCTCTGCCGCCGCAACCGACGACGGTGCAGCCGTTGGCTGCGAGCTCTCTGTTCGAGCTGCCTTCAGAGCAGTAAGCCGCTCCACCAGCGCCGAATAATCCCCATCGCCTTCAACTCCTGATCCCTCAATGCTCCGTAGAATCTCGCGGATAGCATCCACCATCGCCAGCAATGCCGAGGTGAGTTCCGGATCCAATTGCAGCTCACCGTCGCGGAGCATGCTTAGAAGATTCTCACCAACGTGTGCGACCGATTCGAGCTTTGGAAATCCCAGTACCCCGCTGGTGCCTTTGACCGTGTGAATCGCTCGAAAAATCCGGCCTAGCAGTTCCTTGGACGTGGGATTCTTTTCCAGTTCTATAAAGTCCTGATCTAATTGATCGAGGTTCTCACTGCTCTCGACCAGAAACTCTTTGATGATCTCGTCCCATTCACCCATTCGATCCACCCGGTGAAAGTCACACGCCAGTTCTCCGACTCGCTGTTCAGCCTATCGAGCCAGGGCACACGCGCAAGCTGTCGCGGAACAAAGAGGCAAGGAAGGGGCCACTCGAGATAAGAGCAGCTTAATCACGTTTGTGGGCCGAAAAGAAAAAAGGGCGCATCCTTCAATGCGCCTGCACGGTGTCATTAGATGGGATGAGTTCGCCGGTGATCGTGCCTTAATTCGCGTAGAACGCGGCGTTCTTCGCCACCGCATCCGTCATCTCTGCGGGAACTTCATCAAGCGGGAAAATCGAGTTCGACGTGCACACCGCCACACAGGCGCCGCAGTCGATGCAATTCTCCGGGTCAACATACATCTGGGTGGCTTCGGCGAATTTTGGTTCATCCTGTTTCGGGTGAATGCAATCGGTAGGACACGCGTCCACGCAAAGCGAATCTTTGATACAAGCGCTGGTAATTACGTATGCCATTTCTATATTTCTCCGTGTTGACGTGACACCGGCTATGTCCCCACTCCTCGGTTCCTGACCGGCTCCGTCGCTTCTACCCTAGAACGCTGCAAACAATGGGTCCGTGACGCGCGTCACCTATGTCGTGTGACGTCCGCTTACCCGGCCTGTTTGACAAAGCTGCCGCAGGCCAAGTAAAGTAGCCCTCATCCATGAATCCGTCGCACGCTTATCGATTTAGCTTCTTTACCTACCGCTACTGGTGGTTTACGGACAGCGGCTCTGGTAAAGCGCGTGCTCGGTACCTGTCCAATTTCTAATACCAAGCGCAAACGCAATCAGACGCCGCGATCAGATCGCGGCTTTTGCTTTTTTAGAGCCGAATCAGGAGACTAGCCAATGATCGTCAACATGTCCGAGGGAGCAACGGAAGAGCAAATCCAACACGTAGCCGACCGAATCCGCGAAGCCGGATATCAGGCGCACATTACGCGCGGGGCGCAACGCGCCATTGTCGCTGCTGTCGGTAGCGGCCGCCGCAATGAGATCGAAGCCCTCCAGGCCGCGCCCGGCGTAGAAGACGTGGTCCCCATCGCACAGCCCTTCAAGCTCGTCAGCCGCCAGGTGCATCCGTCCAGAACCATCGTGAACGTTGCAGGTGTGCACATTGGTGGCCCTGAAATTGTTGTTATCGCCGGACCTTGCTCGGTGGAATCAGAAGAACAGATCCTTTCGACGGCGCGGGCGGTCAAGAAGGCCGGTGCCCGCATGCTCCGTGGTGGAGCCTACAAGCCTCGTACCTCCCCGTACGATTTCCAGGGCTTGGGGACAGAAGCGCTGCGCCTGCTCGATCGCACGCGCAAAGAAACCGGACTTCCCGTCGTGACCGAGGTGATGAGCACCGAAGATGTGGACATCATCTGCGAGCATGCCGACATGCTGCAGATTGGCGCTCGCAATATGCAGAATTTCGCCCTGTTGCGGGCGCTCGCAACCATTCGCAAGCCCATCATGCTGAAACGCGGTCCCTCCGCGACTGTAAAAGAGTGGTTGCTCGCGGCGGAATACCTGCTGGCCGGCGGCAACTCACAGGTTGTACTTTGCGAGCGTGGAATTCGCACCTTCGAGACTGAAACACGCAACACCCTCGACCTCGCCGCGGTCGCACTGGCGAAGGAGCTGTCACATTTACCCGTGATCGCTGACCCATCTCATGGTACGGGTCGCCCCAGCCTCATCCCTCCTATGGCGCGCGCTGCAGTCGCTCTCGGCGCCGATGGACTGATGATCGAAGTGCATCCTTGTCCTGAGCGGGCACTTTCCGACGGCCCGCAGTCGCTCACATTTGAAGGATTCGAGCGGATGATGTCTGGTTTACAGGAACCACTGCACAGGGTCGCGCTTGCTGCCGCAACCGCGAGCTGACGTCACTTCTGCATCGCCGGTTGAGTCTCGGCTACCGCCTGACCAGCCGCTGGTTGACTGGTTGACTGACTCATAGCTGCGAGCGTCTGTTGGACTCTCGCTACCTCGGGGCTCTTCGGGTCGAGCTTCAGAAATTCTTGTAATTCTCCGGCCGCTTCGCCACTACGGTGCAAATCCATCAGAATCGCTCCTCGCACCAGGTGGATCTGCGCGAAACCTTTCGGCGCGCCCTGCGCCGCCGCATCCACCTCCGCCAATGCCGACGCAAACTTTCTCTGGCCGTATAGACTCTTGGCCATTTCAAAATGGCTCTGCCAAAAAGTAGGATCGATCCTCACGGCTTCCTGCAAGGAATTGGCCGCCAGGAGAAATTGGCCGCTCGCATTGTAAGCAGCGCCGAGTACCGTGTATCCGAAATAGTTCTTGGGATCGATCTCTACCGATTCATTTGCATCCTGCATCGCCATTTTCGGATTGCCATTTGCCAGGTGCAGCACGGCTCGCAATGAGAGCGCGTCCGCAAATTGAGGCGCGATAGCCAGGGCCCGCTCCAACTCTGATGCCGCCTGCTTGAACTTATTATTGTAGAAATACTGCTTCGCCGCATCGAAAGCGCGCCTTGCCTTAGAAGGAACCTTGAGGTTGGTCACCGAAACGGTCGGACTACCGGCATGTTGCGACTTGGTGCCCGACATTGTGATTTTTAGGTCTGGCGGATTTTGACCGATCGACAACTGCTGCTCGACGACATTCGTCCCTGCCGTCGCGGTAAGCATGTATTGGCCAGGTAGGAGACCGGAAATTTGAAAGCTGCCATCCGTTAGCGTGTATGCTCTTCCGACTACTTCAGCGGAACGTGTAGCGCGCAGTTCGATCAGGACTCCACTGGCGGGACTCGAATCGGAGTCTTCGACAATTCCGCGTACCGTGGTGGAGTTCGGATCAGTCTGAAACTGGGCGAAGGACAGACTAGCGAGAAACAGCAGAACCAACGAGAACAACCGAGACATCTTGCACTCTTGCCGAGGTCGAAATAACTTTCACCCGATCCGATGAGTTCTCTCCGATCACAAGATGTCCTCTACACACGTCCTCTGGCAGAAAATTCAGTTCTCACCAGTGACAACACTCGAATCGTCAGCCGCATCACGCTTTGCAGACTGCCACAGACGAGAGCTGCAGCAATCGCGATTCGTAACTTATTCTTTTTCTGCCGCTCCTTCGATAGAACTTTCTATCGTTTTTCTATCCAGTCCGTGCTCCGCAGCATAATGTTCGACCGACATCTTCCCATCCCACCATGCCCAGTTCATCGGGTAAACCTCAGGATCAAAGACAATCTGATAGAAGTGCCACACGACAATCGCCAGTGTCGCCAGGATAGCTTCGTAGAAGTGAACGGCGGTTGCGACGTCGAGCCACCACCGAGGGAATAGATGGCCCACCGCAACCTTGAACCATAGCATCATGCCGGTTACGGCCATTACGATCGTTCCCCACACCAGGGCCCAATACTCCGCCTTTTCCGCGTAGTTGAAGCGCTTGAACTCCGGTTTGGTCGCGCTCAGTCCAAGGTAGTAGCGGATATTCTGGATCACGTCGCGTGCGTCTTTTGCCTCGGGCAACATGTCAAACAGAAACTGCCTGCCAGATCGTACGGCGGCGACGTACCCAACGTGATACAGCGACACCAGGATGAGCAACGTTCCTGCACTCCTGTGGATTACGCTCCGAACCGTTTCGTTCACGAATGCCATTCCAAGCACAGACTCGGGATACTTCAGCGCGAATCCCGTAACAACGAGAGTGATAAACGAAATAAGCAAGAGAAGATGCTGCATGCGCTGCGTCGAATCCATGCGCACTACAATCCGATGGGCTGACTTTAGTTGCTCCAGGGCTTTCTTCCGCCAGATCAGGAAATTGTGCAGCAGCATTCCGCCGATCACGCCGAAGATCATGACCAGGTAGAAACGCCTCACCCAGCGGATCGCGATGCTGCCTCGGTCGCTCGAAAGCGGTGCATCGACGTGTATCTTTCCCAGCACGAACTTCTGCGACGCGCCCGGATGGCACTTGCCGCACGTCGTAATCAAGTTCGCCTGGTTGATCGTCGAACGCGGATCCGACGACGGCAGAATATTGTGTGCGCCATGGCAACTGGCGCAATTCGCGACAACCTTTGATCCCATCTGCGAAGCCAGCCCGTGATAGCTCGAGAGATATGTGCTCGCGCGATGTGCCTCAATTCCAAAATCCTGAGTGAGTCGCACCCCTTCGTGACAGCGCGCACATGTCGTTGCGGCAAGCGCCTGGGCAGAAACCGACGAGTTCGGATCCAGGTGAGACTTGATTCCGTGAATTCCGTGGCAATCAGTGCACACTGGCGCCTGCCAGCTTCCCTTCGCAATTGCCTGGCCGTGAATGCTACTCATGAATTGCTGCTTAACATTCTCGTGACACTTACCGCACGTGGCAGGCACGTTGAATTTGAAGATGGATGATTTTGAATCGCCCGCTGGAAGAATATTGTGTGCGCCGTGGCAGTCGGTGCATACCGCCGCTTTTTCCGAGCCTGCGGCTACGGCTTTGCCATGAACACTGTCCTGGTAGGAAACAAAAGGAGCTGAACTGAGTCCCGCCGACTCCATCACGAACTTCTGCCCGTGGCACGAGCCGCACGTTTTTGGAATATTCGTATGGCTAACACGCGAATTCGGATCGGAGGACGGAAGAACCTCGTGGATGTCGCCATGGCAATCGAGACAGGTCGCTGCCTTCAAATCACCATTCTGGCGGGCGATTGCGTGCAGGCTCGAGTTATAATCCTTCACTTCCTGCTCGTGGCAGGCGGCACAATCAACCTTTGCCGGAGCCGGATCATGCGGGAAGCCTTTTACATCCTTGTGGCAATCCAGGCACGTAAACATGCTTCCGTGAATGGAAGCTTTGAAGTGCTCTTCGTCAATATGCAGGTTGATCTGCTTCCCGTTCTCTTCCTTGATCAGAGTCGCGTCACTATGGCATGCAAGGCATTCGGCGCTCTTGTCGGCTGCACTCTCCGCCTTCTTGTTCGCCGCCAAAGCTGATCCCAATAGCAGACATATGAGGAAAACCACTTTAAGATTGCGCATGATCATACGGAGCCCGCTTTGCCTTCGGCCAGAAGTCGGCTCCCGATAGCGCTTTAGACCTGCCGGCCTCTGGCTTCGGCCCATTCTGGGCCTTACTATTCATCGCAGATTCATGCCTCACGGGGCTGTGAGCACAGGCATGACGGGGGGTGACCGCAATCACCGCGGCTTTGGTCGTACCGCGGCGTAGTGCTGCGGCTCACGAACAACTGTTCATAAACTAAACAAGGGCCAGCGCCAACTGGCCCCGTTTCAAAAAAGATTAGAAGGCAATCGTAACCGACGTGGTCATAAGGTTCGCGTGGAAGTTCCGATAACCGGGCGGTCCGGGAATGTCGCGCTCTCCATACTGGTAGAAGTTGTAAGCGGTGTTCCAAGTGAAATTCTTCGTCAGCATCACCGAAAAGTTCCCTACCGGCTGGTGGTAGTTGTACGACAGCGACCCGAGGGGCTGCAGCGGGTTCAGGGTCAGCGTGTTGCCGGAGACGCTCACAATGCTATACCCGAGATTCGCTGATACTCGCTTCATCGGCTTCAGCATCAGCATGGCGGATCCAAAATTGTCTTTATTGCTGTAATAGCCATTCGCTTCGAGGTAGCCCGAACCATCAGAACAAGGAACCGTCGCGACGGGAACTGCCGTAGCGGGCGTTTCGACAAAGCAGATGTTCGCGTTTTGCAGATAGCCGTTGTAGTTGTAGGCCAAATCGACACCAACCGGGCCGGAAGGCATCGCCGTGATGTCGAATCCGAAATTACGATTGTGCTGTCGATACGCAATATCCGCAAAGGAGTTTCTGCTCTCCTGGTCACTGAAGTTCGCGGCAATCGTCAACCATGGCGCCGGCAAGTAGGAAACACGCGCGCGATAACGTTGCTCGTTGGTGGGCGTGATGCGTGTAAGGAAACTGCGTGCATCCACAAATCCCCCGCTGGCGCTTGTCAGATAGCTTCCCAGCGAGCTCAGTTCCATATCGTAATTCGCACGTAATTTGTCTGTCGGCCGCGCCCAGATTGCAAACAAAGCCGTGTGCTGCGAAATTGTGAACTGATCGTCTTCTCCATCGAACTGACCCGTGAAATAGCAGCTTCCGTCGGGATTCGGCGTTCCGCCCGCACAATCGCCGCGCAGAGCGTTTGTCGGATAGAAAACCTCGCCATTGCCGCTCGGACCGGGCACAGCAAAGTTTGCAAAGTTATTGTCTTCAACGCGATGGCGATAGCGATAGCCAATGCTTCCGCCAAGGCGCTTGGAGAAGTCGTACTGCAACTGCGTTGTGTTGGTCTTCTCGTTCTGTCCTTGGAACCACAGATACTGGAACGGGGCGATATCAGCTTCCGAGGATGTCGTGTGTGGAAATGGAGGAACGCTGCCAACCGGCAACAGCATGCTCGTCCCGAAATAGCTGTTCTGCAGAGAATTGAAGGCCCCCGGTAGGTGGTAGTTGTAGAAACGGAACTGATCCACGATACGCAAGTGTCGCGTCAGGCTATACGTTGCTGCCAACTCCAACGTATCCGTATCCCAACGTGTGCTGGCGCTGCCCGTTGTCGTCGACTGCTGCAAATTGGTGCGCGATTCCCGCCCGTTCAACAGTTCGTTGTACGGTGTATCGGCATGCGCATGGCTGTAGGAATAACGGCCGGTCAGGTCCAGACGCCGGATCGAAGTCGACTGAAACGAAATCGACTCCTGCGGAATGCTGGTGCGGAAATTCTGAGTTTGCGAGTAATTCAGGAATGCATTGCAGGTTGGGTTCGCGATTCCCGCTGCATTGACCGGCGCTGTGCACGGACCTGACGATACTCCCAAGGAAACCGGTGTTCCATTTGCCAACGGGAAAACCGCAAAGGGTGCCAGGCTCTGATCGGTTGCATTCGTAGCGCTCTCATACGCGAAATCAAAGCTGACACTGGTCTTCTTCAGCAGGTGATAATCAATCCCGATACGATAGGTATTGGATGTGGTGTCCCATGGCTGAAACAGCAGTGCCTCAGTGCCCACGTGGTACGACATCAAGCTCGGACCTTCGTTCCGATTGCGGCTGATACCAAAACGGAAGCTCACCTTCGATTGTGGCAGCAGCCTCATGTCGAAGTCGTACATCCGGCGCCGCGTCTCCATCATGTGCGGAGAGAACGTGACCGGCACTCCTGGCAGTGAGGTAGCCGAGTTCAGCGGATTCGCGAGCAGATTGTAATCCCAGTAGTTCTGATCGCGGCGAAAGTTAAAGTTAAGGTTGTACCAGCGATTCTTGGAAACGTCCAGGCGCAGAGCATTATTCGGATCTCCACCCCATCCGAAACTGTTCATGTACAACGTGTCGAACAGCAATCCGGAATTATTATCCGAGCGCATCGCCAGGCTCTGGTTCAAAATGCGAGGGCCCGAGTGCAAATTGACAAACGTATTGTACGTTTCCGGACTCCCGCTCTGCGACGCGTAACGATAGCCGAGTTCAATTGACTGTTGAACCTGGTACCCTTCAAACGCAACGCCCGACGTCTCCGCGGGTGGCTGAACTGCCAGGTCCGCCGGTGTCTGGCCGCGCTCCTGTGCCTGCGCAAACACTGCTCGCGGAACAAACAGAATCCCCACAATCAGACATGCACTGAGCGTTGCAAGCGCCCCAACTCTTCGCCATAAAATCGATCTCATATCTTTCCTGCCATTCGCGAACTGCTTCGTCTTTGTCTCCTTCATGGCTATGACCTATTTGAAGAAGAACTCGTTGAAGTTCGAGCCGTGGATTCGGGTATGGCACAGCGTGCACGCCTGGTATTTCTGCGCCTGGTTGTGGAACGACGGTATCCCGGGAATATTGTTATTAGCCGTTACCGTGTGACATTGCAGGCACAAGAGATTCACCTGGCTGACACGAAGCATTCGTGGATTCGAAGACCCGTGCGGCATGTGGCAACTGGTGCAGCCCTCGGTGCGCACCGGAACATGTTCGAACACGAATGGACCTTGTTTATCGGTGTGACATTTGTAGCAAACCTGCTGGTCACCCGCCGACGTCTCCAACTGCCGCGGAATCGTGGTGCCATGCGGATTGTGGCAGTCCGTGCAGGTCAGCAGGCCTTCGTTGATACGGTGCCGGAACGGCATTGAAAATTGCGCCTTTTGCGTCGTGTGGCAGCTATAGCAAAGGTCTAGTTGCGAGTTCTTTACCAGCAGCTTGCGCGGCTCGGCTGCATGGTGGACCGAGTGGCAACTCAGGCAACCGACATCATTGGTCGCGTGCACCGACTGCGCAAAATGCTGCTGTGCCTTCCCGGACGCATGGCAGCTCAAGCAGCGTTCCGACGCCTGTGCTGTGCTCAATTTTTTGAAGTTGATGATCTTGGTGACGTCGCCGCCACCCTCAACATGTGCCGATCCCGGACCGTGGCAGGCCTCGCAATCGACTCCGACGCCGGGTTGACCCGTCTCCGCCTTGCCTAGGTACTTCATTTTGTAGTGCGGAGTCTGCTGCATGTGGTTGAAAACGTCCTCATGGCACGTCTTGCATGTATCGGCTCCGACATATTGCGCGGCTGGACTGGCGGGCGTCGCCGCGGGCTTAGCTTTGGCTTCCTGGGCCACTATCACAGCCTGCATGCCGAACAGAAAAAGTAAAGCCACGACGCCGATCCAATTGAGCCAGTGTGTTCTTCTTGCTTCCGACGTTTGCATCCTCCACTCCAAAAACTGCATGGCTGTTTCGTTGGCTACTGAATGCCCCTAGTTTCCGACAAGGTTGACCATGGCACTTGTGATCTGGATCACGTTGAGCTGTGAAATCTGTTTCACAGCAGGACGGTTTTCAATACGGGAGGCCCGGCAGGGCAGCAAGTTACGTCGAGCCCCGGCGCAAACCAGTATGCCTCAGGAATGGCGAAATCGTGATTAACTATTCTGGGGAATCAAAATTACGAACAACCGACTTAGGCGCGTCCACGAAATGGCAACAGTCGTGACCGACGGCTGCGCGTCAACCCCACCGTCCGCACCCGGTCGAATGCGTTGTGCAGATCATCGCTCAACAAATGCACGATCTGCATGCACGCGTTCTGATTGTCTTTCAGGAATCTGAGCAGGTCCTTGCGGCGAATGAACACCACCTGTCCGTTATCGACCAACTCGGCCGAAAGCTCATAAGGCTTATTCGCCATGGTGGCGCTCAAGCCTAGCACCTCGCCCGGCCCTGCCACACGCAGCATCAGACGCTTGCCGGAATCGGAACAGACGGAGAGTTTGGCGCGCCCATGACAGAGCACAAAGACCCCTCGGGACGGACGGCCTTCGCAGAAGAGTACTGTTCCCTTGGTGAGTTGGCTGACTTCCTTGATTTGATCAAAAGCCTGAAGTGCATCCGGAGGCAGATCGCAGAAGGGCCGGTCCGGCCGCATTTCACATTTGAAACAGCTGTGGTGCGCAATGCTCTCCATGCCGTGTTAATTAGCCCCGCATGGGTAATTAAACAGTGACTCTAGTCACAGTTTATCGTGACCCTTTCGTGCATGCGGCATGGAGAACATTACAAGTTCGATGTTCAACTCGCACTCGCGATCTGTTTCAGCGCGGCCTTATTGCGGATAAGCAGCGTCGATCCTTTGGCCTGCACGATCTGTCGCTTTTTCAGATCGGCAAACAAGCGCGTCACCGTTTCCCGCGACGTTCCGATCATCTGTGCGATCTCCTCGTGCGTGAGCGCAAGTTTCAAACGGGGCTCGACCTTTGCCGCCTCGCCGTTTTTGGCAGTCCAGTCAAGCAGCAGTTTAGCCAGCTTCTCGGCCGCCGAATGAGAAAGTCCCAGCGAGCGAATTTCGTGGCACGCCGAGTTGTATTTCTCACTTAGCTGTTCCGCAACGCGCAGGCAAGCCTCGCCATGCTCTTTCAGGAAGCGCAGGAAGTCTTCGCGCTTCACAAAATTCACCTGGCATGGATCGAGTGTTTCGGCCGTCAGTTCGTAGGCTTTTCCCGAAACGCTGGCACTCAGACCGAGTACCTCGCCCGGTTCGGCGACTTTCAGGATCAGCGTCTTTCCGTCCGTGGAACAGATCGATAGCTTCACTCGGCCTTTGCACAGCACGTAAATGCCCCGCGGCGCCTGGCCTTCGACAAACAACACGGCGCCCTTAGGATACGCGGTTGCATATTTAATGGATTCAAAAGACTGCAAAGCACCGGCAGGAAGATCGCAGAAGAGCCGGTCGGCTCGGAGCTTACAGGTAAAACAACTTTCTATGATATCGAGTCCGTATGGTGACAACACTGCACAACCCCCTGTGACACAAGCCCGGGAAGCATGTCCACTCCTGCCTGGGAACGTGGCGCACGATTGTGTGCGTCACCGTCTGTTGCTTGGCGCCATGTACTTGCTGTACAGGCAGGCTGCGGCTCTCGGGTGACCAGGTTGTGATCCGTATCACGCAGCTAGTGTGAAGCTATACAGTCCAGCCTTTCTGTGACTTATCTCACATCTCAGTGTGACCGCCTCGGAAAATCGGCACGCCAGCCGCGCCGGTTAGCATTCTGCGCCGCAAATTCAGCGGCTTGGCCGTGTTCTCTCGAAAGCAGCTGCCTCGGAGTAACATTACTGGTCACTGGAAGCATCCCCTTCGGAGTGACGCATGAAATGGCTATCACCTGTGTTTGCACTCACCCCAGCCATGCTTATCGCGGCTCTGTCTTTCTCCCAATCCAGCCCCGAAAGGAGCAGCACCATGTCACTTCAGGTCTCGACCACTTCGTTCCCCGCCGGGGGTACTATTCCGAAAAGGTTCACCTGCTCGGCAGAGGACGTTTCTCCTGCGCTCACCTGGACCGGCGTACCGCCGACCACGCAATCGTTAGCGCTAATCGTCGATGATCCCGACGCTCCAGCCGGTACCTGGACTCACTGGCTGGTTTACAACCTGCCCGCCGCAGTCCACGAGCTTGCCGAGAACCAGCCCCGCAGCGAGCAATTGCCCAATGGTGCTGTTCAGGGTCGGAACGATTTTCGCAAAATTGGCTACAACGGACCCTGCCCTCCGTCGGGCAAGCCACACCGATATTTTTTCCGTGTTTTTGCCATCGATGCCAAACTTGATCTCAAGCCCGGCGCCAATCGTCAACCCCTCGACCAGGCGATGCAAGGCCACATCGTCGCGCAAGGCGAGGTGATGGGAAAGTTTGCCAGATAGCGTTGTTGTTAGTTATCGGTGGTTATTGCTGCTCCCTCAAGCGTCCATTTTGTGTGAGGGGCAGCTCCATCTTCGAACATTAGCCTGCCGTCGAACTTTTCCGAGCGCCCTGGGTGAACCCCTGACTTGTTCTTACTGATTCGTCGTGTGCCGTTTCTTGTGCACCGGCTTCTCCGGAATATTGTCATCAACAATGATTCGCTTCGGAGCGCGGTTCGTTGAAGACGCCAATTGTGAATTTCTGCTCTCGACCAATGTGGCAGTCCGTTCTATGTAGTTGGACAACTCTTCCTTCAGCCGGTTCATGTCCGACAGATCATTGTTCAGAGCTGCTAACTCGCCTTTGCCTTCGCGCGAACTCTGTGGAAGCAGCGTATCCAGCGACTCGCAAACCACAGTCAGGTCCCGATACAGCAGAAACGTTGTCGACAGGCTTCCACCCGAAGCTTGCGTATCGTGCACGAAACTGGGCACGGCATACTGCAAATTGCGCCGCAATGCTTCCGTTATCTGGGCACTGTGGCCTTTGTCCCCTCGCCAAAACGTGACCCGATGAAGTATTCCGCCCTGTTGCTGCAGGATGGACAGGTCCTGATTGGTCGCCGGAGCCACACGCATCAGTTCGGCCAACGTCGAATTCAGATCGCGAGCCGGCACTGAAGATGGCTTGTATTGCGCGAGCGAATCAACGCTGAATGCCACGACGAAAGCTACTGCCAGAACACTCCAATACACTCGACGAATCAGGCTGCTTGACATCACGCACTCCTTGATCGAACCGCCCAAGCATAGCCTGTCGGCGAAATAATCACGTGTTACGTATGTCTATTTGCTCTGGCGTCACCGAGCATTGTCCGAACGGCCGAATTGGTCGTGCACGGTAGGCCAAATGACGGGGTGCCCGCCTCATCCCGCTTTGGCAAAAGGCCGGCAGACGACAAATAGCTACTGGCGCAGGCAGCACTCTTCGTGCTCGCAATGACCTGGGTCGTCTGCCGGACTTGCCGTTGGTTGCTTTTCTTAACGGTTCGAGCGCGAGGAAGAACTGTCATCCCAAGCGCCCGCGAGGGAACCTATTCCCTACTAATGCCACAGGCGCCCTCGCCCGCGCGACATAAGTCACTTCACCAAAGGGAAAAGAAGTTTTGAATGGATGACCGCGCTAGGGAGGCGAACGTCACGTGTTTTCCCTCACCCGAATCCCGGTCCCCCGTCACAGACCAATTCTTTGCCCAGCAATAACTTGAAAATGCATCGTCGAAGATCTGTGCTTCGGCGCAGCGGAGGAGTTCCATGGCCATCACCAAGCAGGAAGCTCTCGAATATCACCGTCACGGCAGACCCGGAAAGATTCAGGTCACGCCTACAAAGTCTTGCCGTACACAACGCGATCTCAGCCTGGCCTACACTCCCGGTGTCGCCGACCCGTGTCTCGAAATCAATCGCAACCCGCAGGATGCCTTTAAATACACCGCTCGCGGCAACCTCGTCGCAGTAGTCACCAACGGGACCGCAGTACTCGGTCTTGGCAACATTGGACCGCTAGCCGGTAAACCCGTCATGGAAGGAAAGGGCGTCCTCTTTAAGAGGTTCGCCGACATTGACGTCTTCGATCTCGAGATCGCCAGCCTCGATCCTGAAGAAATCATTCGTGTATGCCAACTCCTCGAACCGACCTTTGGCGGCATCAACTTGGAAGACATCAAGGCGCCGGAATGCTTCCACATCGAGGAAACCCTGCGCAAGACCATGAAGATTCCCGTCTTTCACGATGACCAGCATGGGACTGCCATTATTTCCGGAGCGGCCCTTCTGAATGCGCTGGAAGTCGCCGAAAAAGACATCGCTGAAGTCAGAGTTGTTTTCAATGGCGCAGGAGCATCCGGCCTGGCATGTGCAGAACACTACCTGCGTTTAGGCGTGCGCCCAGAGAACCTGCTTCTCTGCGACACCAAGGGAGTCCTTTACAAGGGCCGCAGCGAAGGAATGAACCCTTACAAGGATCGTTTCATCCGTGACACCGCAGCCCGCACGCTGGCCGATGCCATGCGCGATGCCGACGTCTTCGTCGGATGTTCGGTGAAAGGCGCAGTCACCAAAGAAATGGTAGGGTCCATGGCGCCGAATCCGATCGTCTTCGCCATGGCGAACCCTGATCCGGAGATCACTTTTGAGGACGCGAAACAGGTTCGGCCCGATGTGATCATGGCCACCGGACGCTCCGACTATCCGAACCAGGTCAACAACGTTCTCGGCTTCCCTTTCATCTTCCGCGGCGCGCTCGACGTGCGCGCAACCACCATCAACTATGAAATGAAACTTGCCGCTACCCGCGCGCTCGCCGACCTTGCCAAAGAAGATGTTCCGGACAAAGTCTGCCGCGCTTACGGCGTAGAACGGTTGCACTTCGGCCGCGATTACCTCATCCCAAAGGCTTTCGATCCTCGTGTACTGGTATGCGAAGCTGGCGCCGTGGCCAAGGCCGCCATGGATACTGGTGTAGCTCGCGAGCCTATCAATCTCGACGAATACCGCGAGCAACTCGAGCGACTACTGGGCAAGGCTCATGAGGTCACGCGCTGGTTCATCCATCGCGCCAAAGCGTCGCCGAAGCGTGTGGTTTTTCCCGAAGGAGAGCATGAAAAAATCATCCGTGCCTCGCAGGCAATCGTGGATGAAGGTGTTGCCCACCCGATCCTGCTCGGCTCGAAGGAAGCAATCGGCAAAACTGCCGAGATGCTCGGCGTTTCCCTGGACGGAATCGACATCATTAGTCCGGCAGATTCACCTCGCCGCGACTTCTACGTCGAAGAGTTGTTCCGGCTTCGCCAGCGCCACGGCGTCACCGTTTCCGAGGCCAAGGACCTGATCAAGAACCACAACTACTTCGCTTCCATGATGGTCCACCTGGGCGATGCCGACGCCTTGATTTCCGGTATTAACCAGCACTTCCCCGACACCATTCGTCCTGCATTGCAAGTGATCCGCGTGCGCGAGGGACTGCACCGAGTTTCCGGTCTCTACACCTTGATTACACCTCAGAACGAGCTGTATTTTCTGGCGGACACCAGCGTCAACATCGAACCCACAGCCGAAGAACTGTGCGAGATCGCGCTGTGTGCGGCGGCGGAAGCTCGCCGCTTCGACGTAGTTCCCCGCGTCGCGATGCTATCGTTCTCCAGCTTCGGCAGCACCAAACATCCGTTGTGTGAGAAAGTGCGCAAGGCGGTTGGATTGATCCGCCATGCGGATCCCACGCTCATTGTTGACGGTGAAATCATGGCTGACACGGCCGTAATGCCCGACATGATTGCCAAGGAATATCCCTTTTCGGCCCTGCGCGGGGGCGCGAATGTGTTGATCTTCCCCGACCTGACGTCCGCGAACATCGCCTACAAATTGCTGATTCGGCTCGGTGGAGCACAGACTATCGGGCCCATCCTGATGGGCATGAGCAAACCCGTGCAACTTCTGCAAAGAGGCTGTGAAGTCGAGGAAGTGGTCCAGGCCGCTGCGTTGGCTGTAGTCGATGCGCAGGAGCAGGAATGGCCTTCAGCAGCCAGCCCGAAGCGAATGGTTATCGGAGCCGACTGAAATCTTTGGTCACATTACCGCATCAAGGGGAGCCGTTCTGATTCCGATGTAAGCATCGAAATCCAGAGCTCTTTCGGCTCAGTCACTGGGTCGGTAACTTGCCCGACGTTACGTTCGCCATCTTTACCCCCTGTACTAATGGACGATAGAGTCCATGGCTGAAAGAGTTTTCTGGAGCCTAGGGCAACAGGCAAAGGACAGAATCATGACAGAGCGGGGAAAAGACATGGTAATGCGCTCGGTTTATATCGCACTGGGGCTTCTGGCAGCCCGCTGGATCTTCCGCCGTAAACCTGAGACTGATCTGCTGGCTCGTCTGCGCGCCGCCGGAATCTGAGGCCACAACGCTGTCGGCTTTCGGCTCTCGCCTTAGAGACCAGCTCTTGCCGTTTGCGATTGGCTGTAGCTCTCGGCTGCTGGCTCTTGCCGTTCGGCTCTCGGCTATTGGTTGGAAAGGGCGCGGCTTCAGCCGCGCCGAAACGGAGCACTGCACGTGAGGGTTTTAGCTCCTGAGGTGTCTTGGGCGGCCACTAACCGCTGAGCTAGCGACTATCTGCAACCAGTCGCGCCAAGAAGCGCCAATTACTAGCCACTGCTTTTACGCTGCTCTCTTCCCGTGATGGCGGCGTTTGTTCTCTGAGACCACTCCGAACTTTCCTTCCGGGCTTCGATAGAACCTCTTCTTCGCGCGAGCGCGGATATATAGCATCTGCGGCAACGTGTGAGCCGGACGGACACCGTATTCTTCGCGAATCGCTTCCATCAGTTCTTCAGCCTTCATCTCACCTCGCTTCTCCAGTACTTTCTGCGCCATGTCGAGAGTGGATGAGGGCACACTTTGCCTCTCGCGCTTGGGCATCTGAAGAAGCTTCGAGCCGCCATCTCCTCCCGGAGAATAGGTGTTCAACAGACTGATTATCGCTTCCCGCCTTTTTGTCATTTCCTGCATTTGGGTGTCGAGTTGATTTAATTCGCGACGCAGAATCTCGGTCAGATTTTCGGCCATAAGTTCACCTTGGGATTAGTTAGATGTGAATCACAGCAGAATGGCTTCCCAGACTTGAAAACATCCTGTGCCGAAGCCTACCCTTTTCGCGTAGCGTGATCTGCGTTGTTTCAAGCGGAGTTCTAAACATGTTCAAACCTGATTTGTTGGCCGGCAAGTGCGCTCTGATCACCGGCGGTGGCACGGGGCTGGGCCGCGCAATGGCCGAGTGCTTTTTACGGCTCGGTGCAACGGTTTACATCTGTGGCCGCCGCACCAACGTTTTGGAAGCTGCCGTTGCCGAACTGGAGCGCTCTGCCGAGGGGCGAATCTTTCAGCACACCTGCGATGTCCGCGATGCCAGCGCCACCGAGGTGATGCTGAACTCGATTTGGGAGACGGCCCCGGTCGACATACTGGTAAATAACGCTGCCGGAAACTTCCTTGCGAAAACCGAGGAGCTATCTCCGCGAGCTTTCGAGGCGGTTATTGGCATAGTTCTGAATGGCACGCTGAATATGACTCTTGGGTGCGGGCGGCGATGGCTGGCCGCGAATCGTCCGGGAACGGTTTTGAATATTGTTACAACCTACGCCACCAGCGGATCCGGTTCCGGCTACGTGGTTCCTTCGGCCATCGCCAAAGCTGGTGTGATGGCGTTAACTACCAGTCTCGCAGTGGAATGGGGTCCCAGGGGAATTCGCCTCAACGGTATCGCCCCGGGACCGGTTCCCACAGAGGGTGCATTTTCCCGCCTGATACCATCGCGCGACCTGGAGAAGATGGCACTCAAGCGGGTTCCGCTGCGCCGTTTCGGAACTCCAGCCGAACTGGCCAACCTTGCCGCTTTTCTCGTGAGCGACGGCTGCACATACATCAACGGGGAGATTGTCGTGATGGATGGCGGCGAGTGGCTGCAAGGCGCCGGCGAATTCAACTGGGCCGGTCAGGTTCTCTCCGACGCAGATTGGGAAGCGATGAAGCCTGGAAAGAAATAATCACCGTCTCTCGTGTTTCAGCGACACAGAATTAATGCAATACCGCAACCCGGTCGGCGGCGGACCATCCGGAAATACATGACCCAAGTGCGCATCACAATTTGAACAGAGAACTTCCACGCGCCGCATGCCATGGCTCAGATCGGTTTCTTCCCTGACAGCCTGTTCCGAAACCGGCTGATTGAAACTGGGCCAACCGCAACCGGAATCGAACTTTGTTTCCGAACTGAATAGTTGAGCACCACAGCACGAGCAGCGATAAACCCCGGGCTCATGGAAATCGCAGTACGCTCCTGTAAACGGATACTCAGTGGCTTTCTGCCTGCAAACCTGAAATTGCTCGGGAGTTAATTCCTGCTTCCACTCCGATTCAGTCTTGTTGATTTTCATGGTTGTTTCGCATCCAATGCTTCAGTCTCACTCAGAAAGGTAACAAGGGTTGGATGTTAAATCTGCCAGATCGTCGCACGGAAGAAGAAATACTTCGCACGGATCAACTCACGCGAAGGCAAATAGCGGGGCTTTTCACTATGCGGATTTGTCCTCGTGAAATCTCTTAGCACACTCAGCTTTAGATGTGCGGGAGAAAATCGGTCTGGCATTGCTTTGGGGAGCGTGGCTTCAGCCACGCCGAAGCAAGTTCTTTCTCTTTGTTACCGTCGTCGACTTTAGTCGCCGGGGATCTCGATATCGAGTTGTTCGGCAGCCAGTTTCGTCGGACGTCTAATTCGTCCGCGTCCACTTTTCGGTCCGGCCAATCAGCGAGATACCGACAAACCCACGAAGATTCAACTGATCGTGCGAGACCAGCGTTGCCTTGGCGCTATAAGTTTTGCCGGAGTCGGGATCGTAAATCGTGCCGTTCTTCCACAGATTATCCCCGACAAACTGAAACCCATGCATGATCTGCATGTTCATAAGAGGAGTCTTACGGAGGCTCGCATCAGGATTCTTCGTGTCCACCTTTGGCGTGCCGGGGGTCCCCTCTTTTGAGCCTTCTGGATACGTTGGATTCTTCAGCCATACGATTTTTCCGCAGTAATTCTCGCCACACTTGTATACGTCGATCTTGGCGTCCTGCTTCTGATTGAGCCAGACACCTAGAATCTCATCACTTCCTGCCCACAATGGCATAGCAGCAACAACCAGAACGAACGCAAAGAACACCGGCCTTACGTATCGCATGACGATCTCCTTGGACACTGAGCGGCGCTTGGTAAGAACCCGCAAGCTGTTTTCGACTGAATGTGTTTACCGCGCGGGAAGTATATCAGTGGCAATCACCCAGCGAAACTCGCGCCAACACCAGCTGTCGACGCCAGCAAGCAGATAGCTGACTGCATAAGACCCACAATGTGATAGATTTCTGTTCCGAAATGGCGCGACTCAAATTTCCAGCGACTTTAACGTTTCTCTTTGTCTTCTCTTTTTCCATTGCTTACGGCCAAACGCATTGGGTTGCGTCCTGGGGTTCAGCCCAGCAAGTTCCCGAACCGCGGAATGCGCTCGCGACGAATGACCTTCGCGATGCAACCTTGCGTCAGATCGTTCATCTATCGCTCGGCGGATCGAAGTTGCGAGTTATCATTTCAAATCGATACGGCAGCGCCCCGCTGCATTTCGCGGCGGTTCACATTGCGCGTCCAGAATCGGCAGCATCGCCAAAACTGGTTCCTGGAACGGACACCGCACTCACCTTTTCAGGCCGTCCCGATGTGATGGTTCCTGCGGGAGCAGATTACGTTTCCGATCCGGTCAACTTTTCTGCTGCGCCGTTGTCGGATGTGGCGGTCAGCATCTACCTGGACCAGGCTCCTGAACAGCAGACGGGCCATCCAGGGTCGCGTGCGACGTCCTATCTGGCTCACGGTAATCAGGTTGGCGCAGCTGATCTTCCTGACGCCAAGACTTTTGAGCATTGGTATTTCATTGCCGCCGTAGACGTCGCGGCTCCGCCGGATTCTGCAGCTATCGTGACACTCGGCGATTCCATCACCGATGGCCATGGAGCAACCACCAACGGCAACAACCGCTGGCCCGACGTGCTGGCGCGCCGTCTTCAGGCAAACGTCACGACTAAGAGCATTTCCGTTGTGAACGAGGGTATCGGCGGAAATCGCCTCCTCCTCGATAGTCTCGGCCCCAACGGTCTGGCGCGCTTCGATCAAGACGTGCTCGCTCCTTCCCATGCGCGCTACGTCATCGTGCTCGAGGGCGTGAACGACCTCGGCATGTTCAATCGCGATGAAGCGCACTCAGCAGCCGAGCACGACCAGATGGTGCACTCGATTATCGGCGCGTACGAGCAAATCATCGCTCGTGCGCACACACACGGAATCCGGGCGATCGGGGCGACCATCATGCCGTTCGAGGGATCGCAGTTCTACCATCCCGGTCCAGAGATTGAAGCTGACCGGCAGAAGATCAACGATTGGATTCGGACGCCCGGCCACTTCGACGCTCTGCTTGACTTCGACAAGCTCACTCGCGATCCCGCGCATACGGATCGACTGTTGGCGGCGTACGATTCAGGCGATCATCTGCATCCCTCGCCTGCCGGATATGAGGGAATGGCAAATGCGATTCCGCTCACCCTGTTCGAACATGCATCGCAATCCGATTCTCCACAGATCGCCTTCACCTTCGATGACCTGCCCTCGCATGGTCCGCTGCCTGCTGGAGAAACGCGAATAGGCATCATGGCGAAGATCGCCACCGCGCTGCACGACGCGCATATGCCTCCGGTATACGGTTTCGTAAACGGCCTGGCGGTTGAGCAGTTCCCCGGCGATATCAAGGCGCTGGAGAACTGGCACGCCGCCGGTAATCCGCTCGGAAATCACACATGGTCCCACATGAACCTGAATCAGAACAGTCTCCAGGCTTTCGAAGACAACACGACGGAGAACGAACCCCTCCTTGGCAAATTGATGGACAGCGGCAATTGGCACTGGTTCCGTTTTCCTTATTTAGCCGAAGGAGACACGCCCGAAAAGCGCGCCGGCGTACGTGCATTCTTGTTACAGCATGGGTACAAAATCGCAGGCGTGACCATGAGCTTCGGAGACTACATGTGGAACGAGCCTTATGCTCGCTGCGTGGCCAAGGGCGATACCGTTTCGATTGACCTTCTGGAGAAGAGCTACCTGCAGGCGGCCGATGACAGCATCCGCAACTATCGCGAACTTTCACACAAGCTCTTGGGCCGCGATATTCCGTACGTTCTGCTGATGCACGTGGGCGCCTTCGATGCGCGGATGTTGCCGCGACTGCTGGATCTCTACAAGTCGCGAGGTTTTCAGTTTGTGACCTTGGATCAGGCGGAAAGCGACCCGTTCTATCGTGAAGACACCGATCTGAGTCTGCCACCCGGACCCGACATGCTGGAGGGCGTGGCTTCCGCGCGGCACACCCCGGTGGCACGTCTCGTCCCCGTCTTAGACCTGGCGAATATATGCAAATAGCGTTTGGCGACAGCCGGTAAAACCAAATCATTGCTGGTTATCCTCTATGTCTCTGTGGTTAAGGCGCTCTGCTAGACTCGAACTCGATTGAGTCTCTCATCTCAAACCAAGCCTCTCGCCTGCTTCCTCGTAGGATTCATGGGTGCGGGTAAGACATCCGTCGGTCAGAAACTGGCGCACGATCTGCAGTGGCGGTTCATCGATCTCGACGATCGCGTGGTTGCTGCCGATGGACGCAACGTGCCAGAAATCTTTCGCAGCGACGGCGAGGCCGCTTTTCGTGCCAAAGAAACCGCGGCACTCAGGCAATTAATCCCAGAGCTCGCTTCGCGACCTTCGATTGTGGCACTTGGTGGTGGAGCTTTTACTCAGCCTGAAAATGTGGCTCTGATCCGCGCGACCAGCTACCCGGTCATTTTTCTTGACGCGACCATCGAAGAGCTGATGAACCGTTGCCGTCCGCAGTCGGGACAGCGGCCCCTGTTCCAGAATGAGAACCAATTTCGCCAATTGTACGAACGCCGCCGAAGCGCTTACATGGAAGCAGACATTCGTGTCGATACAGGCGAATGTGACGTCTCTGAAGTGGCTAGAAAAGTAGCGTCTCTACTGGGATTGGCCGTTGGCGATGAGCAAACAAATTCGTAATCTGGCAAAAACTGTTCCCGTAATCTTCCTGCTCGCAACATCTCTCAATTCCTTCGCTTCGAATAAGAAGATTCCCGGCAAGCTTGTCGACTCCGGCACATTCGACATCATCGTCAACGGCAAACGTGTCGCCACCGAAACTTTTGAGATTGCGCAGGAATCGGACTTCAACCTGGCCAAAGGCACCCTGAAGACAGACGAAGGCAATAAGGAATCGCAGACGTACGAACTGGAGATTACTCCCACCGGGGACTTGCGGCGGTATGAATGGAATGAGTCAGGCGCAGCAAAGGGTCAAACCACGGTTGCCCCGCAGAACGAGTTCCTTGTCCAGCGGATTACCTCTGCTTCCCTGCAGAAACCGGTGGAACAGCCGTATGTGTTGCCGGCCTCCACGGTAGTGCTGGACGATTATTTCTTTAGCCAGCGCGAGCTGTTGTTGTGGCGCTATCTGGGGGAAAATTGCGCGAAACGTACTGACAAGGGCTGCCCCATGCCAAAGACGAGCTATGGCGTCCTGGTGCCGCGCCAGCGTAGTTCCATGAGTGTCAGCATGGAATTCAAGGGGCGCGAACGGCTGAATATCCATGGCAAAGATATGGAGTTAAGCCGCTTCGACATGCATACGGAAAACGGTGATTGGTCGATGTGGATGGACGACCTGTACAAGCTCCAGCGGATCACGGTGGACGCGGACCAGACCGAAGTAATCCGGGAATAGCCATCGTCCGACTGGTCAGCAATGTTCCTGCACTTTTGCTCGTAAGAATTCCGCCACCCCCGGTTAGAATCAACAGCACGGATTATGTCTGCTCAGGGCCAATCCGCAACGCGTTCGGGGCGACGCTCGGAAATCCTCTTTACTCTGGCAATTCTGGCCCTGCTGGCCGTCGCATGGATGGTGCGCGACGTTCTGCTGCTGATTTACGTCAGCATCCTCTTCGCCGTAGTGCTTAGCCCAGCCATTGATCAGATACGCCGCATTCATATCGGGCACTGGTGGCCTGGCCGCGGATTTGCGATCTTTGTCATCATCATGGTCGCTCTGCTGGCGATCGCCTCCTTCGCGATTTTCGCGCTGCCGCCCATGTTGCGCGACTTCCAGGCCTTTACCGCTGACCTTCCCCATCGCCTTGCTGACCTGCACAATCGGCTGAAAGGCTATCCATTCGTCCCAAACCTTGATGCCGACGTGCTGCAACGGGAGATGGAGGCGTCGCTGGGAGGAGCATTTGGGTTTTTCGCCGGACTGGCGGGGGCTCTGGTTGCCCTGTTCAGTTGGCTGATCATTACGGCCTATTTCATTCTCGACGGCCACCGAACGTTCTACTGGTTCCTGTCCTTCTTTCCCGATCAGCACCGGCGGCGGCTGCGCACCACCCTGCTGCGCGGCCAATTGCGCATGCGTCATTGGCTGGTTGGACAAGGGTTGCTCATGCTCATCCTGGGCGTGTGCGCGAGCCTGACGTTCTGGCTCCTGCATCTGCGATATTCCTTTGCTCTTGGCATGTTGGCTGGCGCAATGAACATTGTTCCTTTCATCGGCCCCCTGGCGTCATTCGTGCTGGCGGTAACGGTTGCTGCGCTGGATGGCTGGTCGAAGGTAATTGGAGTTTTGATCTTCTACGCCATTTATCAGCAGATCGAGCAGGCGTATCTGACACCGCGAATCATGACTTATAGCGTCAATCTGTCACCGCTTGCGGTGATTATTGCTCTCAGCCTTGGCGCATCACTGGCTGGGGTGCTCGGCGCGCTCGTCGCAGTTCCAACAGCGGCGCTGATCGCAGTAATCATGGATGAGTATCTGGTGCGATATCGGCCGGAGGTCGCGGTTGAGGAACAACCAAGAGTGGAGCCTCCTGTGCCGATTGCAGAGTGAAATATGTTGGGCCTGAGCCTTCTTTCGCACTGCGCATAATCAAAAAATGTGATCGATGCTGTGATGTGTCGCACCGCGAATGCGAAAAACTCCTAGTGTAAAATCAGAACTGAAAACTCACATGGAAACCAAGATACCAGTAGGCATACTCGGCGCTACCGGCGTCGTCGGACAGCGTTTCATACAGTTGTTGGAAGATCATCCATGGTTTGAGGTAGCCTGGCTCGCCGCTTCAGAACGGTCGGCCGGCCTGCCTTATGCCGAAGCTGCGAGATGGCGCCTCAAGACACCTCTTCCCTCGCATATTGCGAAGATGAAGGTCTCTCCCGCCGAACCAGACGGCGCGCCAAAGGTAATCTTTGCTGCGCTAGATGCTGGCATTGCGAAGGAACTCGAACCGCGTTTTGCGGATGCAGGACACGCTGTCGTATCGAATTCGAGCGCACTGCGCATGTATCCCGACGTGCCGCTTGTCATTCCTGAGGTCAATCCCGATCACATCAAACTGATCGAGTGTCAGAAATGGTGGCGGCAATCGAAAGGCTTCGCCGTGACCAACCCCAACTGCTCGGCAATCGGGTTGGTGCTCGCGCTTGCACCCTTGCACCGGGCGTTTGGTCTGGAGAAGGTTTTTGTCGTAACCATGCAGGCGGTCAGCGGTGCGGGATATCCAGGTGTGGCTTCGTTGGACATTCTCGGTAACGTTATCCCCTACATCGGCAAGGAAGAAGAAAAGATGGAAGAGGAGACGCGCAAGCTGCTCGGGAAGCTGAACGGCGGCGCCGTCCACATGGCCGAGTTTGGTATCAGCGCGCAATGCAATCGCGTGGCAGTGGAAGATGGTCACACCGAGTCTGTTTCGATCAAGTTGAAAACGCCAGCAAAAGCCGACACCATCATTGATTCATGGACGAGGTTCCGAGAGATTCCCCAGGAACTCGGATTGCCTACTGCTCCTCCGCAACCTGTTTATTACGACAACGCGCCCGATCGACCGCAGCCGCGTTTCGATCTCGAGCGAGGACGCGGAATGGCGACCAGTGTGGGACGGCTACGTCCATGCGGCCTGCTCGACTGGAAGTTCACCGTACTTTCGCACAACACGATTCGCGGGGCTGCCGGTGCTGCGCTTCTCAATGCTGAGTTGCTCAAGGCGCAAGGTTATCTGGGCTGATAGGAGCCGTCTCCCATGTCGAAGGCAAAATGGCTTCTGCCAATCGTGGCGGGTGTTGCCGCCGGTGCGTTCATCGCACGGCAGTACAAGAAGAAAGCGCTCGCAGAAGAAGCTGATCTGTTGTGGTCGTTGCTGGGGCTCCGTCCCGGCGCTCGCGTCGGCGAAGTTGGCGCCGGTACCGGATCGATGACGGAGCAGATCGCCGCGCGCCTGAAAACTCCCGGGCACCTGTTCGCCACCGAAATCGACGACAAGCGCCTTCGCCAGTTGGTGAAAAAGAAGGTCCAGCAGGACTGGAGGAATGTCACGGTCGAGGCCAGCCACGCCTTCGACTGCCGAATTCCGGCGAACAGTTGCGACGCTATCTACATGCGGGCCGTTTATCACCACTTCACCGACCCTGCCCAGATGAATGGCAGCATCTTTCGAGCGTTGCGTCCCGGCGGCACGCTTGCGGTTGTCGATTTCACTCCGCGCTGGTGGCTTGCCCCCTGCATGCCCAAGGGCATTCCGGCAAACCGCGGTGGTCATGGTATCCCGAGCGCTATTCTCGCTGAGGAACTGGAGCAGGTAGGATTTGAGCAGGTCCGCAGCATCGCGAACTGGCCGGGCCGAAAGTTTTGTCTGCTGTTCCAGAAGCCGATCGCCTCATAGCAGAAGGCAAATCTGGCTGACCACTGGCTATTGAAATGATCGTGATGAAATTCGGCGGTACTTCGGTAGAAAACGCAACCGCCATCAACCGTGTAGCAAAAATCGTATCAAGCCGCGTTTCCGAGAACCCAGTTGTCGTTGTGAGTGCGATGGCCAAGGTTACCGACCAACTGGTCGCAATGGCTAACTATGCTGGGGGAGGCGATGCAGAGACTGCCTTGGACCTCTCGCGCAAATTACGAGCCAGGCACATCGAAGCTTCGACCGAATTACTCGGCAACTCCAAGAGCAAAGCTTTTCTTGCGGATATTGAGCGTGACTTCAGCGCTCTGGACGATTTGCTGCGCGGAATCTGTGCGGTAGGCGAAATCACTCCGCGAACCACCGACAATATTCTCTCTTTCGGAGAACGCGTGAACAGCAAGATCGTGGCAGCCGCGTTCTGTGCTTCGGAGATGAACGCCATGCACGTGGACTCGCGTGAGTGCATCGTGACCAATAACCAGTTCACCCGCGCCATTCCCGACTTCGATGCGACAAACGACCGCCTTGCAGCCAAAATACGGCCGCTCCTGAGTAAGGGCGCCATTCCGGTGATGGGGGGCTTCATCGGAGCAACTCGCGAAGGAATCGTGACCACCATTGGCCGTGGCGGATCCGACTTTTCAGCGGCCATTGTGGGCGCCGGACTTGATGCAACACGCATTGAGATTTGGACAGACGTAGACGGCATGAAAACCACCGACCCCAACCTCTGTCCCAATGCACTGCGCATCAAGACCATTGCCTTTGAAGAAGCCGCAGAACTCGCGTACTTCGGCGCGAAAGTTCTTCATCCCTCAACGCTGCTCCCCGCAGTGCAGAAGAACATTCCAGTGTTGGTATTGAACTCCCGCAATCCGGGAAATGAAGGCACTCGCATCGTAGCGCGTGCCACACACTGCCGAAACCCCTTTAAGGCGATCGCGGCCAAGAAGCGCATCACCATCATCGATATTGTTGCGACGCGAATGTTAGGCGCTCACGGATTCCTGCGCGCCGTATTCGAGGTCTTCGATAAGCATCGTTGCGCCGTGGACGTTGTCTCCACTTCAGAAGTGAGCGTTTCCCTGACAGTCGATTCGAACGAGTCAATTCCCGCCCTGGCGGCTGATCTGGAGAAACTGGGAGACGTGAAATACGAGGGTCGCAAGGCAATTGTCTGCATGGTGGGCGAGAATATACGCGAGACTCCGGGCGTCGCCGCCAAGGTTTTTGGCGCAATCGCCGACACCAATGTGCGCATGATTTCCCAGGGTGCATCCGAGATCAACATCACCTTTGTTGTCGAAGAAGATGACGTTCCGGAAGTCGTGCGCCAGTTACATGAAGTATTCTTCGCCGATCCTGATCCGGAGGTCTTCGCTTACGCATGAACCTGTTGCTCATCGGATATGGCAAAACCGGGTCTCTGGTCGGTGACATCGCCCGTGAACGCGGGCACAATGTGCGCGTCGTCATCGAAAAAGACAATCCGGGCTGTATGGCTCTGGCACCAGACAAACTGAAAGAGATCGACGTCGCCATCGATTTCACCTCGCCCCACTGCGTGATGGCCAATATCGAAGCCTGCGCTCGCGCCGGCAAGAATATGGTGGTGGGTACCACCGGCTGGCACGATCAGATTCCTCGGGTCCGCATGCTTGTCGAACAGTCCGGTACCGGATTCGTATTTGGCGCGAACTTCTCGGTTGGAGTGAATCTGTTTTTCGAAGCAGCACGTGCGCTAGGCTCCGCTGCCGCGTTCGGCTACGAGGGCCACATCGTAGAGCGTCATCATATTCACAAAAAAGACAAGCCCTCCGGAACTGCCATCGCACTAAACAACGTCTACCGTGAAGGCGGAGGCAGCGACGTTCCCATCGATTCCATTCGCGAGGGCGAGGTTATGGGCGATCACATTCTGCAACTAACATCGCCTAACGACACGATTATGCTGTCCCATTCGGCGAAGTCCCGACGGGGGTTCGCCGATGGCGCTGTGCGTGCCGCCGAATGGATTCGCGACAAGAAGGGTTTCTACGATTTCAAAGATATTTTTCGCAAGATGAGCTGATGATGACTGGCGCCCGGCCAGCTTTTCGTAGCAATCTTGGCACTAAGAACGAACCTGCCAGACCGTATCGATCACTGTACCGTCCACCCATTTCACAATGGCAACCGGATTGTCCGTCAGTTGTGGCTTTTGCGGCGCGCCTCCGCAAATCTGGAAAACTTCTCGTTGAATATCCTGAATGGGCCGGATCGGCAGCTTCGACACTTTTGTTGCCTCGAGCAAATCCTTCCGCCGGGGGTTAACGGCAATTCCTCGCTCCGTGACAATCACGTCTATCAATTCACCGGGCCCAGTCAGCGTGGTCACTTTGTCAACGATCACCGGAATGCGATCGCGGAACGAGGGTACTGCAAGGATGGTGCATCCAGCGGCCAGGCAGTTCTGCCATCCGCCGATACCGTGCAGCAGTCGGCCATCGGAGTGCGTCACGACATTACCATTGAATTCGCTATCGACTTCCGTTGCGCCAAGTACAGCTACGTCAACCATGGAAGCGAAGTTGCCTTTGCCGTGATAGTTGTATGAGGTAAAAGGTGACGTGGCTACATGGCGCGAATTGGTTGCGATCGATCGAACTGCTTCAAGGTCGAACGTTTGACCATCGAGAATGTAATCGGTCAACCCCTCCTGCAGAAGCTCCACCAGATACCTGGTTGAGCCGCCACGCACGAATCGGGCCTTGACGTGCGCATCTTTCATCATGATGCGCAAATGGTCGACAAAAGCGAGCGCAATTCCACCGGAACCGGCCTGAAACGAAAAGCCGTCGCGCATGATTCCCGCATCGCGCACGAAACGCGCAACATACTCCGCAATTTTCAGCCGGTCGGGACTGCGAGTAATCTGCGTCGTGCCGGATACGATCTTCGCGGGGTCCCCGATGGAAGGAACCTCAACCACGTAGTCGACATTGTTCCCTTGGATTTGCCATGGGATACAAGGAAACGGAACTAGATTATCGGTTACAACAATCACGTGATCCGCATAGATGGAGTCGGCCAACGCAAAGCCGAGCGAACCGCAAGCTGACCTGCCAACGGAACCCGTTGCGTTCCCGAACGGATCGGCAGTTGGGGCGGCGATCACGGCAATGTCGATGTGAACCTCGCCGTCCTGAACCGCCTGCCAGCGGCCGCCGTGCGAGCGCAGCACTCCGTAGCCACGCATCTTCCCGCGAGAGCAGTAATCTCCCAGCGGACCGTTCATCGAGCCTTCAATGTGATGAACGATGCCTGAATCCATCAGATCGATTACCGGAGCCTGCGACGGAAAGGATGCGCTGGGAAACCAGATTAAATCTTTCACACCCATTTGAGCCGCAGTCTGCAGAGTTGCGAGCGCCACCGCATCGCCGTCGCGGAGATGGTGGTGCGAAGAGATGACCATGCCGTCGCGCAATCCTGAGAGACGCAGTGCGGTTTCAATATTCGGGACACGCTTGTCGCCACTCGCAGGATAGTCGCGGCTGGAGCGAACTGGCGGCGCAGCCTTGCTACCCGTGGGCTGATACTGTCCGACTCCAGCATAGAGCCTTTGATGGCGGCCATTCGCCTGAACTGGGACAAGTCGTCCTGCAGCATTGCGCGCGAGTTCGACTTCCCTGGCGACCTGCGTCATTTGGATGCTTCCCTTGCGTCGAGCAGTCCCATCGCGCGTGCTGTGGCAGCCAGCTTCAGAGCTCGGTTAACGACTGGAGGATCGATCATCTTCGATCCTAAACTGACAACTCCCAGCCCCTCTCGCTGCGCCTCGTCATATGCCGATACGATTTTGAGGGCCTTCTCGATTTCTTTTTCGGTAGGCGCAAATGCGTCGTGGATAATCGGAATCTGGGAAGGGTGAATACATCCCATTCCTTCGAAGCCGACCGCCCTGCTGTTCTCTCCCCAGCGGCGTAGCCCTTCTATGTCGCCAACGTCACCAAATACGGAATCGATAGCCTGAATGCCGGCTGCTTTCGCGGCGTTCACCAAACGGGTGCGCGCGTAGAGCGACTCGGTGCCTTCAACTGTCTTCGCCACTCCGAGATCCGCGGTGTAGTCCTCCAGCCCGATGGTGAGCGCAACCACCGACTCGTCCGCCGTCGCGATTGCGTGCGCGTTTTCGATCCCGAGCGCAGATTCGAGAATTGGCATCAGCCAGATCGGACGCGTGTGCTCTTGCGTGCGCTGAATCTGTGCTATGGCCTGTGCCACGTCGGCCACCTGCTGCGCACTTTCGACCTTCGGAATCAGCACCAGATCAGGGAATTCAGGAACGACCTCTTCCAAATCTTCCAGGCCAAGTGGTAGCTGATTGATACGTACCATGCGCTCGCATCTACCGAAGCTCACGCTGCGCAACGCGTTGCGGACTAGAATCCGGGCCGCATACTTCTCGTCCGGGTGTACCGAGTCTTCCAGATCGAGAATGATCGCGTCTGGCTCGTGAAGACTTGCATTGATGAAATACTTAGGTTCTGACCCCGGCAGGTACAACCGTGAGCGCCGTAAACGATCTTTCGAGGATACCGGCGGGAGCGGCACCGCCTCAGAAAGCGCTCGTGCCAACTTTACAATCCCCGACTTCTTCACCGCCGCTTCGATACGCGCCGCGATTACGAATGGCAGTGCGCCTTCGTCTTCAATGCATAGCCGGCAATTCCCAATTGCCAGTGTATCCAGTGTCCGCTGGGCCTGCCGCCGGATGGAATCCCCATAGTACGCACCGACCCGAGACTTGAGCTCGATCGCAATGCCACCAGAGTCTTGCGGCAGGAAGGCGACACGGCAATCGGAGCGAACGTCTTTGCCGGAACGACCGGCTTCGTAGATTTGGAGCGCGTGTTGTAATGAAGTACCCATAGCTACAAACCGATCATGAGAGCTAACGACTAACGGCTACCATCATCTTCGCGCCCACACCTTCCAGTGCACACAGAACCGCGTCCGTCATCTGCGTGGTTGACGCGGCACCCTGACTGATGGCATTCGCTCCCCCTGAAATGCGCATCATGTCATACGTGCGAACCTTACCTTCTTTGACTACGTGCGCGATGGCGGCTCGAATTTGACAGGCTTTCTCCGTCTCGCCAACGTGGTCGAGCATCATGGCCGCCGAAAGGATCATCGCGATCGGATTCACAATCGGTGGATTCAACTCGGCATATTTCGGAGCCGAACCGTGCGTCGGTTCGAATACGGCAACCTCGGAGCCGATGTTTCCCGATGCCGCAAATCCCAGGCCTCCGACGAGACCCGCGAATGCGTCGGAAATCACATCGCCGAACAAATTGCTCGCAACGATCACCCCGTAGTCCTCTGGATTCTTGGTCAGCCACATGGTTTGTGCGTCGATGTTTGTGGACCAGAGCGGAATACCCGGATAATTTTTGGCGACCTGCTTGGCGGCTTCTTCCATCATGCCACTGGTTTCACGAAGCACGTTCGGTTTCTCGCAGATGGTCACACTTTTGTAACCGAACTTCTTCGCGTACTCGAACGCGGCTCGAGCAATTAAAATAGCAGCGTCGCGGGTAATTACCCGCACGGAGATCGCCATATCTTCGCCTTTCACATTCGCGAAGGGCTTGAACTTCGGATGGGATTCGAGCGCCGTGCGGACGTTCGCGGGTGGATTGGTCCACTCCACTCCGGCATACAGTCCCTCGGTGTTCTGCCGAAACACGACGACATTCACCTGGGGCTCCTCAAAGCCGCCATTCGGGCGTTTTCGAATAAAGTTCAGTGGATTGCCGGGAAAACCGATGCACGGTCGCATGCAGATATCCAGCCCGAAGCGTTGTCGCATGGTAACGATCGGGCTGAAATACGAGTAGCCTTTGCTACGCAATTCAGGATTCAATTCCGCTTCAGCGTCTTTTTTCGGCTTGGAAGTGATCGCGCCAAAGAGGCCCAACTTGTGTTTGGCGAGCAAACCAATGGTGCGCTCGGGAAGCGCATTGCCTTCCTTGCACCAGCATTCCCATCCGATGTCCGCGTGAATGTAGTTGGCTTCGAATCCCACGGCATTCAGAACGCGAATCGCCTCGGGCAGCACCTGATTGCCGATGCCGTCTCCGGGCATGGTTACTACGCTATGTCTAGCCATCATTACTCCTGCAATACACTCGTCGGCGCCGTTGTACTCACGCGGACTGGAGCTTCTTTCTAACTAGATTTTCCACGCCTCCCGCCACCACCAGCGATTGCGGAACGCTTCCCAACGGTGGGAATGGAAACTGTTCATTGCGATAGGTGAGCATTCCTGTCGTGAAATCAATCTCCACTTTGTCGCCAGCAAAGTTCGCTTTCGCATCGCTCTTGAACAAAGTCTTCAGCCGGTTTACGAAATCAGGTGACTCGATGCATATGAATCCATTGTTGAAAGCATTTCGCAGATACGTCTGCGAGAACGAACCGGCGATCACCACGGGGATCCCCGCGGCCTTTAGTGCCGTCACCGCCTGCTCGCGACTCGATCCGGTCCCGAAATTAAAGCCGCCCACAACGACGTCACCCACATGTAGCTTTGCGGCGAGTTGCCGATCGTAGTTCTCGAAGATGACTCGCGTCATCATCTCCGGCGTCATATCCTCGCGATAAGTGTAGGTGCCCCCGTAGATGCCGTCTGTATTCAGGTTGTCTTTCGGCAGGAAGACGAGCCGGCCTTGAACACGTTCCGGAAATCCGCGCAGAATCTCAACGCGCTCGATATTGTTCGCAGGTGACGTAATCGATTCGTAGTGGCGTGTCAAGGGCTTCGGGATTCGCTGTTCCGCCGACGACCTGATGTATCCCGCAGCCGCAGAAGCGGCAACGACTGCCGGCGATGCCAGGTAGCACTGCGCATCCTTCGACCCCATGCGGCCTTTGAAATTGCGATTGGTGGCCGAAATCCCAACTTCTCCCGGTTGGAGAAGTCCGGTACCCAGTCCGATGCAAGGGCCACAACTCGGCGGGAGTGGAATCGCCCCTGCGTTCACGAGTGTCGACCAGAAGCCTTGCTGCTCGGCTTGCTCCTGTACCGATCGCGACGCCGCTGCTAAGTAAAACTCCACTCCAGCCGCCACTTTCTTTCCTTTCAGCGCGCGTGCGGCGGCTTCGAGATCGGTCAGCCGCGAATTGACGCACGACAACAAATACGCCTTCTGAATTGGAATTCGCCGGGTGGCCAGATCCGACACAGTGCTAACAACCTGAACACTGTCGGGACCCGATACGTGCGGAGACACTTCGCCCAGGTCCAGGGTAATACGGGCAGCGTAATTGCCGTCTGCGTCGGGCGCCGGCGGATTGCGTTCCCAATTATTCAGATCTGCATCGCTAAAGAGTGACGGCCCTCGCGCAACTCGCTCATGTATCCAACTCAGAGTTACTTGATCGCAGGGAAACCACCCGACCAGCGCGCCCCATTCGGTCGTCATATTTGCGATAGTAAGCCGCTCGTCCATGCTCAGGGTCGCCACGCCGGATCCAGAGAACTCGACCGCCGCATTTAACACCTCTCCATGGTTATAGAGACCGCATAGCGCGATGATCACATCTTTGCCGCAGGCTCCGTCCGGCAATTTCCCTTTCAGCACGACCTGCACAGTGCGCGGAATCTGCCACCAGAATTCCCCGGTTGCCCACACTGCGGCTGCATCGGTACGCACCACCGGTGTTCCGATTGCAGAAAGCGCGCCATACATATTGGAGTGCGAGTCGGAAGCGACGACAAATGCACCAGGCACGACATAACCCCGCTCGATCATGATCTGGTGACCGATTCCTGCACCTGCAGGATAGAAATCAACACCATGGGTTTTCGCGAACGCTTCGATGTCCCGATACTTCTTCTGATTGTCTTCTGCCTGGTTCTGAATGTCGTGATCGAGGGCGAAGACGGGTTGTTTCGGATCGTGGATTTTCGCGGCTCCAATCGACTTGAATTTCTTGATTACCGCGGACGTGTTGTCGTGCGTCAGGATGTGGTATGGCCGAATGGAAAGAAAATCCCCGGCACGCAAAGGACGCTCGGGTCCGTCCGTCATGTGAAGCTGAGCAATCTTCTCGACAACTGTCTGACCCATGCCTCACCTCGCCTTCTAATCCGCGGCTGCTACCTTTCGATCTGCGCGAAGCAAATTCATGAGCGCAGAGACCGAATCGAGTTTTTCAAGGTGCCACACCGCATCTCTAACCTTGCTTTGCGCCGACCTGGACATTACCGGATCAGCCAGCGCCGCGAACTTCTCCTCAATCTCTTGGTCGGATAGCGGATTGCGCGGATCCCCCTTCGGAAAGTCGAGTTGCTTCTCGAACGATTGGCCTCGTGTCGTTGTAATCTTCACAACGACGCGCTGTAGGGCAGGAAAGACTTTCTCGATCTCCGGATCGGCTACGACCACGATCTTGTTCAACTGCGCGCGAATAGTGGCGTCATTGATCTTTGCCGGAGTGAATTGCAAAGCCGTAACTTGCCGATCGGCGATTGCCGCAGCCACCACATACGGCAACGAGTGATCGGCGGTTTCCTTGGTACGAGGATCGTATTTGCTCGGATCGCTGAGAATATCCGCGCCTCGCGCCGTGGTCCGAATGTGAACCTGCGCGATGTCGACGGGCTTCAGGTCATTTTCCTTGACGATTGCGAGGACAGCCGAAATGGGCGTATGGGTCAGCGCTTCCGTAGGAAAGGCTTTCATGCCGCATTGCGTGATTCGCCAACTTTCGCCTAATCCCTCGGTGAGTGCATTCAGCATCCATTCCGGGCCAAAGCAATGCATCAATCCTTCTTTGCCGTCGATCACGTGCTCGGGACCGGTGTAACCCTTTTCTGCTAGTAGGGCAGCAAGCACTCCTGACTGTGTCGCCATGGGATCGACAGTATTCTTCATCATCGTCAGCTTGCCTGCTGTTACCGCACCCAATGTGCAGTGACGAGTGGCGCTGATCCCGATGGCGTGCTGAATCTGTTCCGCCGAAAGATGAAGCGCCCGGCCTGCGACGAGCGGCGAGACGAATGCCGTCAACGTCGCATGGTGCCAACCGCGTTCGCGAATTCCAGGGAAGGCCGCTTCACAAAAGCGCTGCTCGAACTCGTGACCGAGCACAAGCCCTACGATCAGCTCGCGACCGTTGCTGCCAACTCGCTCGCAACAGGCAAGCGCAGCTGGAAAAATGTCGGACGGATGCGACGGATCCTGCTTCCAATAGATGTCGTTGTAATCCATGCAACGGATCATTAGCGCGTTCGCCAGCGCGGCGGAGACAATGTCCGCCTTCTCGCCAGAACCGATTACCGTCGCGCTCCCATGCCCCGCAATCTCGCGTAGCACTTCAAGTGCAATGGCTACATCATGCTGCTGATAGCCACCCAGGGCGCAGCCAACGGAATCGAGCAGAAATCGTTTTGCTTGATAGACGGCTTCTTTCGACAGGTGCTCGAAACGTAGGTCCGCCGCCCACTTCGACATCGTCGCGGTAACCGTTGGATTGAAAGAGGGCATCAACACCTCGACTTATTTCTTTTCCAGATTTTTATATGGCAAATACGCCATGAAGTCGGCGTGATGCACGATGATAGCCTCGGTAGATCGACGGACCAGATCGCCTTCACCCGCGTGGGCCGCGATGATATGGCACACCGCGGCGGGGACGCCGCATTCCATCGCCAACGCAACTCCGGTAAATGGGTGACGCAGAAATTCCCCGCGCTTGCTCTGCCGGGTTTTTCCGTCGCTGCCCTTCTCGTACTCGAGCAACTTACCCACGTCTGCCAGAATCGCGCCCGCAATCACGGTGTCCATATCGATCGGCAGCGTGTTGCCCATGAACTCCTTCATGGCTTCGGCCGACTTGCGGGCGATGTGCACCACGCAGCGCTTGTGCTCGATGAAGGTTGTGGGACAATTCGGCACCAACAGCGTAAACGGAATTTCCTCGAGATCGGCCGGCGTAAGCGGGCTAAGCGTAAAAGCGCGAGTCCAGGTTTGCGCCACTTTCTGCCGCAAATCCGAATCGCAGATCCACTGCAGTTCAGGCCATAGTCGCGCGAGCGCATCTTGCATAGTACTTCCGACGCAAACGGCTAAGAATACCCTCTGGATGCTTGGCGACGGAGTGATCTGCCGCACAGATTGGTTGTGACGCGAAAACACCGCGCGCTTTGATACTGGCACTTGCTACTTGGCTGGAACGGCTTCCAGCTTACTAAGACGCTCTACACTCTCCTCTATCTGCCTAGCACCGGGATCATAAACTCGCTGCATCAAGACCGCCGCAATCAGAAGAAACGCCGCCGGCCCAACCGCGTCCCTGTGCCATCGCTGAAGTGGCCGATGATCGGGCTGTACCAGCAGCCCGTTCAGTGGCACAGCCAGCCACAAGATCGAAATTTGAATCGGCACGTGCGCCTGGATATTCATAGATGGCGCTCATGTTGGCCATTTGGAGACACACTCAAACTGGATTCCCAGGAAGCCAAAACTCAGATTCCAGACTTGTCAGAAACTGCGGGTTGGTTCGTTTATGAGGTTGATCCAAGCTGCCGGCGTAGATCATACATTTGAGCAGGATTGGAATTTCAGGTGTGGACGAGCGGAGAGACTGCGCTATGCCCGAACTACGGAGCGGCTCAATTCATTGTGGCTTCTTGCGCCAACACGGCGGCGATCTTGCTACACATGCTCGCCGGCCCTTCTACCTTGCTGATAAACAGGTCCGCGTACTTTGCGTCTTCAGGAATTTCGTTGACACCGGAAAGAAGAATGAATGGCAGATTCGGACGGAGCGTCTTGACGCGGCGGGCCAGTTCCGCTCCCAACATTCCGGGCATCAGATGATCCGAAATAACAAGGTCCACCCGCACTTCCGCAAGAACTCGCAGCGCTTCTTCCCCAGAGTTTGCGGTCAGGACTTCGTAACCCATGCGCTCAAGGACAAGCTTCCGCAGGGTCAGCGGAGTGTCTTCGTCATCGACGCACAGAATAATGGCTTTTCGTTCAGCCACGTTTCACCTAAAGCTAGGCGCTCAGACTGGAGCACCGCGCCATCTCCTGCTTTTGCGACGAAACCAGCGCTGGCAGCGTCACACAGAAACTGGTGACGCACTTCCCGTTGTTCCCAATGCTGCGGAAACGGATGCTTCCCTCGTACTTCTGCACGATGCCTTTGCTGATCCACAACCCGAGCCCGGTGCCCTTCGTGTCCTTCGTCGTAAAGAATGGTTCGAACAGACGCTTCGCATCTTCGGGGCGAATGCCGTTGCCGGTATCCGTGATTGAAATCCTTACCCGCCGGCCATTCCCCGTCCCGTTCGTTTCCGCGATGGACACGCGCAGGCGCCCGCCGCTCGGCATCGCCTGGATTGCGTTCCCGATCAGGTTGAGAAATACCTGTTTGAGTTCGACTGGGAAGCCCTGCACAACTCCGATTGCGCGATAGTCTTTTTCAAGTTCCACGCCGCTCGTCTGTATCTGCCGGGTCTGCAGCTCCAGCACGTCATCTAGAACTTCCGAAATGGAAACTGGAATTGCTCGCTGCGATTCGCGGTAGAAGCTGAGCGTCTGCCTTGCGATATGCGTAACCCGCTGCAGCTCCTGCTCGCCGAGCCGCGCGTAGTATCGCGCTTCTTCGTTTAAAGAAGGGTGGTCGCGAAGCAGGTAGAAGGTATTCGTGATCGCTTCTAGCGGATTATTGATCTCGTGGGCAATGATTCCCGCCACCCGGCCCATTGCTGCCAGACGCTCTGTTTTGCGCAGA
>JAJPJE010000116.1 GCA_021324365.1 Terriglobia bacterium
GTTGGGCTGGTTTGTCCGGTTGGTAAGAAGCCCGGAGCCCGAGCGAAGTCGGCTGGATCATACTCGCAAGAGGGGTTCAGAGAAGGCTAGCGAGGGTCTAAAGCAACTTACTGGGCGAGACGAACGAGCTTGATCAACAAACCTCGGGACTCTGTGTGTTTAGTAGCTAGTTGCGAGCTGGCATGTTGGCTTCAGCAATGGCTTTCAGCTCAAAGGCGATTCATCCTGTCCAGGTTTGCCTACAAAGACTCGTGGCGTGACTGCTCATAACCGAGAGCCAATGACCGGAAGCCTCTCAATTCTCATTCCCTACTTCCTCGCTGCGATGCACCATGCCCTGCGGATCGCTGATCCATTGGCGAACCGAACTCTCATCAACATCCAAGCTCATGACCACACTTTCGTCGGGTTCCAGGCTGGCGATGAAGAGTTTCATCGCGCTCCCTGATGGCTTTGCGTAGATTACAACCGATTCCCGGTCCCGGCGCGACCAGACACGAATAAAAGGCACCCAATTGTTACCCAGACTGTTCGCGACAACCTGCTGCAGATCCGCCAGGTCTCCTTCCGCTGGACCTGATTCAAAAACAGCCAGCTTCAAACTGCGCGCCTGGTGGTCCGGGCTGAACTTCAGCGCCAGGCCCATCATCGGGATATGTGTGTGCCGGATTCCGTAATGTGCTTCCACCGCCTTCACCACTGACTTGAATTCGTCAGCGCCGAAGGCGGTGTTCGTCACCAACAAGGCCAGCAGGAGCAGGCGCTTCATTTTGCGGCTCCTTTGTCGGGCTTCGGCTTTTGCACCTCGACTTCCGGAATGTGAAACTGTCCGCCCAGGTCGGCGAGGTCCTCGGGATTGATCGGGCCGTCGATGCTCACAAACGTCAACTCCTGTGGATCAGCGGCGACAATCACCAACGACGTGATCTGGTTGCCCTCGGACTTCAGATAGATCTCCGCGTTCTCGTGTTCGCGCTTGCTGCGCACGCCCACAATGCGGCTCCAGACCGGCGACTGCAGCTGAGAACGAATTTCAGCCACATCGGAATCGGAGTACTCCCCTGGCTTGTCGAACTGATAACTGCGTACGTAAACGCTTTTTAGATTCGAGATAATCCTCTTGGCCTGCTGCTCGTCGGGATCTTTTGGGTCCATGAAGCGCGAAGCCAATTGCAGCATTTTCTGATCGAGATTCACCTCCACTACTTCGACAGCTTTGGCAGAAAGCTTCTCGAGATTGGCTGGCAGCCGGATCTCCTGTGCCGGAGCGATCGCCGGCAGCAACATTGCTGTTAGAAAAAGTACGAGGTGTTTCATTCGTGGTTCTCCGTTTCGTCATGCGGCGTGGCAGTGCGTGCGTTCGACTGACCATTAATTTCCCTGGCGGCCACCTGCCATTTTGCGCTGGCTATATGAAGGGCAAGCATGACCTGTCGTTTCGCGGCTTCACCCTCGGCGCGCCGGTCTTGTTCGATTCTCAGCCCGACTCCGCCGGCGATCACCGCCAATACAACGGCTGCCGCAGCCCATTGCAGCCGATGGATAGCGAAGGCATCTCTGAACCGTGCCCACCGCGTTCGCTCACGTTGGTGCGCTTGCGCCGCGGCGCGAGCCAGTACACGTTCTGCAAAACCAAGCGGCGGATCTTCGCGCTTCAGTGCGGCGCGTAGTTCTTCTTCGAGGCGTTTCATAGCGAAACTTCTCCCAGGGTTCGGCCAAGCTTTTCGCGCAGCATGGCGAGCGAGCGTTGCAGGTGGCTCTTCACGGTGCCTACTGGTATCCGTAGCAGAGCGGCAATTTCCTCCGGCATCAGTTCTTCCTGATAGCGCAGCACAACCACGGCACGCGCTTTTTCGGGCAGCGACGCCACCAATGCTTGCAGTCGTCGCGCAAGAAACGGATCGGTGCCGGGCTCCTCTTTGGCGGGCATTTGTAACTCCTCGAGGGCGACGTTCGGGTCGTGCCGATGCTTACGTTCATAATCAATGGCTCGATGGACGGCGACTCGCCGTAGCCAGAATTCAATATGAGCAGAGGACTTCATCGACCTGAGCTCCTGATGCAATTTCAAGAAAACGTCCTGCGCGATTTCTTCGGCCGCCATCGGATCGCGAACCATGTGCAACGCGATGGTGAACACCATGCGTTGGTGTTGCCGCAGCAAGCTCGCGAAATCGGGGATGAGCTCGACCTCGGCGACTTGTCCGGCAGGACTTGAACTCATGTGCGGCTTCCAGTGGCCTCAACAGCTATATACGGAATCCGGCAGGCGGAGGAGGCAGAAAGTATGACGCGAGTAGTGGCCGGAAGGAAGAGGTGAAGCTCGTCCTCCTACCTCTGCCAAAGGAGGGCAAAGATGAGCCGCCAGGACAAGGTCTGGGCTGACGTCGCAGCACCGAATACAATGACCCTTCCGCATGTATTTTGCTTACACCCTGTTGCTGGCGCTGGCGCTGCTAATCGCGCTGCCCTGGTGGCTTTTCCAGATGGTGCGCAGCCACAAATATCGCAGCGGCCTGGCAGAACGCTTTGGCTGGGTACCGGAAAGGCTGAAGCGATCGCAGTCGGGCGCGCTGGTGATCTGGGTACATGCGGTGTCCGTCGGCGAAGTACTGGCCGTAAGCGGCTTGATCGATCGCCTGCATCACAGCTTTTCCCGCCATCGAGTGGTGATCTCAACGACGACCGCGAGCGGACAGAAGCTCGCGCGCGATCGCTTCGGCGAAAAGAACGTCTTCTATTTTCCCTTAGATTTCGGC
Organism: Terriglobia bacterium; assembly: GCA_021324365.1. GTDB lineage: Bacteria > Acidobacteriota > Terriglobia > Terriglobales > Acidobacteriaceae > JAJPJE01. The sequence continues at coordinate 2,760 of JAJPJE010000116.1, forward strand.
TTTGCCATTCGGCCTTTCTTACGTGTCCTTCGCCCCCGGCTGGTGATTGTCGCTGAAACTGAGTTCTGGCCAAACTTCTTGCGCTTGGCGAAGGGCAGCGGCGCACGTATCGCGGTTGTGAACTCGAGGGTCTCGGACCGATCGTTTCCACGTTACCGCCGATTCCAATCGCTGCTTGCGAACGTACTCGGCAAAGTTGATCTTTTCCTCGCGCAGACTGAGGTCGACCAAGGCAGGCTCGTCGAGATCGGCGCAGCGGCCCACAAGATAAAAGTCAGCGGAAACTTGAAGTTCGATGTAGGACCTGTCACCGAGGCGGCAATTGTACGGACTCTGCGCGGGGAGATTGCGCGCAGTGGCGCCGGCCCTGTGATCGTCTGCGGAAGCACCGTTGAGGGTGAAGAACCCCTGGTGCTGGATGCATTCAAGAGTGTACTCGATCGATTCCCGCACGCTCTGATGATCCTCGCGCCGCGGCATCCTGAACGCTGGGGCTTAGTTGCCGAGATGCTGCAGCAATCGGGCCTGAAGTTCTGGCGACGGTCAAAGTGGCAAGCGGGTGGCGAGAAGCTGGCCGGAGGGATTTTCCTCCTCGACACCATCGGAGAGCTGGCATCTGCGTATGCGCTGGCACAACTGGCTTTCGTCGGCGGAAGCCTCGTGCCGCGCGGAGGACATAACATTCTGGAACCGGCACAGCACGGGGTTCCGATCATCGTGGGTCCGCATACCGAGAATTTCCGTGAAATCGTCTCATTGTTCATTAATTCAGGCGCGGTAGATGTGGTCGAGGCAGAAGATCTTGGCAAAGAATTTTTGCACCTGCTGTTCCAGGAAGAGAAACGTGCCTTGATGGCTCAGCACGCGCTCGAAACCACGCGGGCAAACACCGGAGCCACCGAGCGCACGGCGGCTGCGCTGGAACAACTGATGGGCGTGAAGCCTACGGCACAGAAGGCCGCGAAAGGCCGGAGGCGCTGATGGCGGCCATCGCATCGGCGTTATTCGGTGCCGTGGTTCACGGACGAAACGCACTATATAACCGCGGAGTATTCCGCGCCAGGCGCCTGACCGCGCCAGTGGTCAGCATCGGCAACCTCAGCGTCGGCGGATCGGGCAAGACTCCATTCGTCATCTGCCTGGGCGAGCTGCTCAAATATCGTGGCGTCAAGTTTGATGTGCTAAGCCGTGGCTACGGGCGGCAGAGCCGTGGAGTCGCTTTCGTTGATCCGGAGGGCACTGCCGTAGACTTTGGGGACGAACCTCTGTTGATTGCGCGCGCGCTCGGCGTTCCCGTCATAGTCGGGGAGTCGCGCTACCGGGCAGGGCTCGCCGCTGAACGCAAGTTCAAACCGCAACTGCATCTGTTGGATGACGCATTCCAGCATCGGCAATTGGCACGTGACTTCGACGTTGTTCTGGTCACGCCGCAGGACGTGACCGATCACCTTTTGCCTCGCGGGCGCTTGCGCGAGCCGCTCGAATCTTTGGAGCGCGCCGATGTCGTCGTCGTGAAGGAAAAAACGGTGATTCCCGACAATGTTCTGCAGGGAAAGGCTGTCTGGCGGGTGCGACGCGGACTGGAGTTGAAGGATGCTCCCGCGCGTCCGATTGTCTTCAGCGGGATTGCCCGACCGAAGTTCTTCCTTGAAGAGTTACAGGAAATCGGCGTGCAGCCTGCCGGTGAGGTTATCTTTCGCGATCACCAGAAGTACGCCGATGCAGAAATCAGGCGGTTGCTGCAGGCTAAGTCGGCAAACCTGGCTGACGGCTTTATCACTACAGAAAAAGACGCACTCAACCTGGGCGGACGAATCGGGCAGCTCGGTAGGGTTGCCGTGGCGCGGGTGACGATGGAGTTGCTGGAAGCGGAGAGCGCCTTGGAAAAGTTGCTCCGCGTCATGGAAGGCCACGCAAGCCAAAAAACAGGTTTACATGGGCCCACCAATGTAGCGTCATGAGAAAATCAGAATAGAAGCAACGGACAGAACAGAGCCCGGCTTGAAATTGACAAGAAATTTCGAGCGTCTGCACAAGATTGTCGACTCTTTTCCGAATGTCACGGTAACGGTTGTCGGCGACATGGTGGCGGACGAGTTTATCTTCGGCGAAATCTCGCGTGTGTCACGCGAAGCGCCGGTTCTGATCCTTAAACATCGCGATCGTACCGTAGTGCCCGGCGGCGGCGGAAATGCGGTCTACAACCTGGCGGACCTCGGAGTTAACGTGCTACCCGTGGGCGTCGTTGGTGCCGACGAACCCGGCAAACTGCTGCTGCAGTGCTTTCGGCGCAAGCACATTCCGATCACCGGCATTCAGAAGCTGAAAGGTTATCCGACGGTCACGAAAACACGCATTCTGGCGGGCATGACGCACACCAGCCGGCAACAGGTCGTGCGCGTAGACCGTGAACCGGAAAACATCCTCGACGACCGTACTGAGCGAGAAATTGCCATTGCGGCGCGAGAATACGCGCGGGCATCGGATGCGCTGCTAATCTCGGACTACGGGTATGGCGCGGCGACACCCGACATCCTGAGGACGATTGGAAAGCTCAATGGAATCCCGGTCACGCTCGACTCCCGCTATCGAATGCTCGAATATGTCGGCGTGACCGCTGCCACGCCGAACGAGCCGGAAGTGGAAGAAGCGCTGAAGGTGCGCATCGGCAACGATGAAGAGAAGCTGCATTGGGCGGCAAATGAGTTGATGCGCCAGATGAAGCTGCAATCACTGATCATCACCCGCGGTCGCGACGGCATGTTGGCTACGGAGCGCAAGCACAAGCCGCTGCCAATTCCTATTTTCGGCGATGACCAGGTCGTCGATGTCACCGGCGCCGGAGACACGGTGATCGCCACGTTCACGGCGGCTCTTGCCGCGGGCGCTACTACCGAAGAAGCTGCACTGCTTGCCAATTATGCAGGTGGAATTGTCGTGATGAAGCGGGGCACAGCAACCGCCAGCCGAGCCGAGCTATCTGCCGCAATTGACAAAGATTCGCGTAGCAATCTGCGACGTATAGATCAATGACCAATGATACCCATCACAAGCTGGCCTCCCGCGAGGAGTTGCGCCACCGCGTAGCTCAATGGCGTGGCCAGGGGCAGAGCATCGTCCTGGCAAACGGCGGATTCGATGTTCTTCATGTGGGGCATGTCCGTTATCTCCAGGCAGCGAAGGCTCTAGGCGACAAGTTGATTGTCGCGGTGAATGGCGATGCCAGCGTGCGCCAGCTCAAGGGAGAAGGCCGTCCGGTGGTGCCCGAGAATGAGCGTGCAGAGTTGCTCGCTGCGCTGGAATGTGTCGACGCTGTGCTGATTTTTCCAGAACTCGACGTCCGCGCGGTAATCCGCGAGCTGTGCCCTGACGTCCACGCCAAGGGAACCGACTACACTGTGGAGAGCGTTCCAGAGCGAGATGAAGTGCTGGTCTACGGCGGACGGGTGGCGATCGTAGGCGACCCTAAGAACCATTCCTCTACCGAATTTCTGCGCAGACAGCAGAATAATAGAGAAAGAAAGAAGTGACTTCCCCGCCATTGAACCTGGGACTGAAGCCGAAGCGGATTTTGCTGGTGCGTGTCGGTGCCATGGGCGACGTAATCCATGCGATCCCCGCCTTCGCCAGCTTGCGCGCAGCCTTTCCTGATGCGAGCATCGCCTGGGCGATCGAAGAGCGCTGGCGTCCCCTGCTTCCTGCGGGTGTGGATGTTGTTCACGTGGTGCGCACGAAAGCATGGAGGAAGAGACCCTTTGCACTCTCTACCTGGCGCGAGATTCGCGCGGCAGAGCGGGAGATCAAGAACGCTGGATACGATCTCGCGGTAGATGTCCAGGGCGCCATTCGGTCAGGCGTGATTGCCTGGTGGAGCCGTGCACCAACCAGAGTCGGATTTTCGAAACCGCGGGAATCGCAGGCGAAGATGTTCTACACACACAAGGTCGCCGCGACCCGGCGCCACGTAATCGAGCAGAATCTGGAATTAACTGCCACCATTACCGGAGAGCCGTACCTGGTATACCGGTCCATGGAGATTCCCACTACCAGCGCGGCGGAACAGTTCGTCGGCGAGTCGGAACGCTTGGGACTATTGCAGCGAGGAAGGTATGCAATCCTGAATCCTGGGGCAGGATGGGGTGCGAAATGCTGGCCGGTGGAGCGTTACACTTGCGTTGCGAAAAAGCTCGTAGAGCGGGGCGTTGCCAGCGTGGTTAATTATGGCCCGGGAGAAGAAGCATTGGCGCGCAAGGTAGAAAGCCAAAGCCGGGGCGCTGCGAAGGCAGTAGCCTGCAGCCTCGAAGAGCTGATCGCAGTAACCAAGTACGCGCGCATCTTCATCGGCGGGGACACGGGTCCAATGCACCTGGCCGCGCATTTTGGCGTGCCGGTGGTGGCGTTGTTTGGTCCGACTGATCCGGCGCGCAATGGACCGTACGGAACTCGCAGCACGATAATCCGCCACGAACAGAGCAATACCAGCTACTCGCATAAGCAGAAGACCGATCAGGGGTTGATGGAAGTCTCGGCCGAGGAAGTTGTAGAGGCGGCGGAAAAGCTACTAGCGGCAGAAACCAAATCGGCCGGAGGTCCGCGTTGAGCTGGTCTCGGATTGCGCGGCGCATACGGGTTCCGCTGGGATTCTTGTTTGCTGCGCTATTTCTGTTGCTCGCGCGGCCAAGCTGGTTGTCGCTTGCGATGGGTGGCGTAGTCGCTACCGGAGGAGTGTGGCTGCGCGCGGCTGCTTCCGGACATGTTCGCAAGAATGCGGAACTCACGACAACCGGACCGTACGCGTACACGCGCAATCCGCTTTACCTGGGATCGGTGCTGATTGCGTGCGGATTTGCAGTCGCCTCGCGTAGCTGGATCGTCTTTCTGATCTGCTTGGCGCTGTTCCTCGCCATCTATCTGCCCGTCATCCGTTCCGAGGAGCAATTCCTGCGATCCCAGTTTGTTGGCTTCTCCGAGTACTGCGAGCGCGTGCCGCGGTTGATTCCACGGCTTCGGCCCGCACCCGGAGCGTCACCGGGCAGTTTTTCGCGCGCACTATACTTACAACATCGCGAGTACAATGCTGCCTTGGGCACTGCCGCAATGCTGGGGGCGCTGGTGGCCAAGTTGTTGTGGTTACAACGCTAAGACCAGGAGAGACATGCGCTCCCAACGGTTGGGACGAATCTTATTCGCCGCCCTGCTGCTGATTTCAGCCGCGGCTTCGAGCTTCACGCAAACCAACGATAACGGTGATCGTGTTAGCACTTCGTCCAACAGTTCGAGCAGCGGTATTCAACCTCCTCCTCCGACATACCAATTTCCTTACGATGAAACCTACGTCTATGCTGCAGATTGGCGCATATGGACTGGTGGTACTGTCACAATAACTATGACACCCGGCACGGTTTCGGCTACAGCGGACTCTATCGGATTTGTTTCATTGCTGTATCCGGTACACGACAAATTCAAGTCGATCTTCGATCCCAAAACGTATTGTTCGCAGAGCATCAACAAACATACGGAAGAAGGGTTTCACGCCCGCGATACGCTGATCACCTTCAATTATGGTTTGCGCAAGTCCGTCCTTGACGAGACCAATCTCAAGAAAAAAGAAACGAAACGGGTAGAGAACGACATTCCTGGTTGCGTAACTGACGTGCTGACTGGAATCTATTACGTTGGTTCCCTTCCGCTGCAGAGCGGAGGCAGCTACAAGTTCCCGATTAATGACGGCAATAAAACGGTGGAAGTCGAAGCGAAAGTAGAAGCACGCGAGACCGTCAAGGTTCCCGCAGGTACGTTTAAGACCGTTCGCGTGTCGCCGGTGACCTCGGGCACACTGAACTCCCGTGGCAAATTGTGGATCTGGTACAGCGATGACAGTCGTCGGATCCCCGTGCAGATGCGAGGCCGGTTCTTGTGGGGAACAATCACTTTCCAATTGCAGCGAATCGATAAAAAGCAGTGAAACCACCGCTGTGCTATTTAAGCTGCGCCATTACGCCATCAATTGTCTGAAACAGCGTGCCGGTGTCACCCACTTCCGTAAATGGCTGCGCCGGATTGTTTGTCACCACGTATACGGTCGGCGTGTGGTTGATCCCTACCACCATCGCCTTTTCCCGGTCGGCCTTTATCTCCGCAGCAAACTTGCCCTCGGGATCGACTGCGAATGGCAGAGCCACCTTGTGCTGCTGCGCGAATTTTTCGGCATAGCTACGAAGATTTCCGGGAGTGATCGCTACCTGGTTCTGGTAGATGTAATCGCGGAAAGCGGCTTCCAGGTTGTTCGTCTTCGTGGACTTGCTGCGGAAGTAATGGGCCAGGATCGCAGCCTGGTACGACCAGTCATGCTGCGGCAGCGGAAAATCGTAGACGATCACAGGGATTTTGTAGTCCTTCTTGGCTTCGTCCACGACGGGCTGCGTGCGTGAGCACTGCGGACATTCCAGATCCTCGAAGACAATCAGCGCAATCTTGCTACCCGCCGGTGGTCGCAGGATCGATGCTTTCGTATCCTGGCCGAACAGCGCGAAGCTGCCGGCCATCGCCAGCATGCACAAAAATACGAAGTAGTATCTGTGAAGAAACTTGCTCATCGTGCCTTTTGACACCTCGTTTGGCCTGTATTTCCGCTGCTTTCATCATACCGTGTCAGAGCCGCTCGCGTCAGATTGTCGATCTCCCCTCAGTAGTGGAACCGGTAACGAAGGGTCCCATAGATTTGGCGCGGATTGTTCCAGTGGAAGCCACCAAAGGTGAGACTGTTGTCGATTTCCACCCGGCTATCGGCAACGTTCAGCGCTGTCATCGAGGCGGAGAAACTCTCGTTGAAATCCTTGCCGATAGAAAGATCGAACGTCGTGTGCGCCGGCAGGTATTGTCCCGGATAGGGCTGGCCGGGGAAGCCGTTGGTAAAACCGGAACCATAGTAGACGTTAGTCGAAACGTAACTCTGAAAAGGCAGAGAGACGTTGCCTCCCACGTTTAGCGTATTGCGCTGATCGTGATCGAGCGGAGAAAGTCCGGGAAAGACGGTGAAGTCCGTCAGACCTCCGGTGATCGTGCCGCTGCCTTCGGCGATCTGATTAGAGTAGGCAAGGTGAATGCGCCCGCGATTGGCAATCAATGGAGAACGCAGCGTGAGTTCCCAACCGCGAATCAGTGCTTTCGAAATCGTCAGTGGAAGGAAGATGCTGGAGTCGCCAATGTTGTTGTGATCCAGGTAATTGCTCGCATTCGTACGAAAAGTGTCCGCGTCGAGCACCCAGCCCCGAAAGGGAATCGCCAGGCCGAACTGATGTTCTTCGTCGCGTTCGCCATGCAGCGAGGTGAATCCTAGTCCCTGTCCCTGCGTGAAGTTGACAAGGGCGGGGCCCGAGACCGTCTCAATCGGAGGCGCCTGGTAGTAGTGGCCGTAGAAGCCGCGGAAAGTCCAATGCAGGCGAGGTACTGTAAAGGTGGCGCCAAAGCGCGGGCTGATGGCCGATTCCGTGATGGGTGCTACCGCGGTGGCTGCCGAAAAGTTTCCTTCGGCGAAACGGGTTGGCCGGATGCCTGCAATGAGAGTCAGCCAGCGGACCGGGGCGAACTTGTCGTCGATGAAGAAGGTTTGCTGGTTTGCGGTGGGATGCTCAGTATCGCCGATTGGAGGATTGCCGCTGCCGTCGTTAAAGATTGCCCCGAAGAATTGGTTGTCCTGCTGATAGAAGCTCAGAAATCCAGCCTGCAGGTTATTCTTCGCGAAACTCGCGGTAACCGTTCCCTGTCCGCCGGCATACGTCGAGCTCAGGTTCTGCGCGGTTGCGACCGGGACATCAAAGGGGGAACTGCCATAATTGCTGCTGTTGTAGTGATAAAAGGGCGACAGCGTCAGCATAAGCTGCGAACTGAACGTATGTACCCAGGAAAAGTTAATGCCGGCATCGGACTCGTGCTGACCATCGCGCAACCCGATGCTGGGATACTGCGGAGTGAAATCATTCGCAGGAATCGCACCGTTCTCAATGTCGCTGGAATCAGGATCATAGGGCACCTGGAAGTAGTCCTTACGAAGCGAAGTGATCAGGCGCAGTTGGTCGGCAGGAGCGAGATTAAAAATGAGAGATCCGAAGCCGCCATAGCCATTCTGCGCGTCGTGGACAATTTGCGGAACCGGCGGCTGCAGACCGAGATTGCTGCGATTCCCGTTCAGGCTAACGTAATATGCAAACCGCTCCGTATGACTGCCGAAGCTGAGGTTGGCATCGGTGGTCCAGAAGTTGCCGGCTGAAAGCAGTAACTCGCCTTCGTTATTGCGCTCGAATCCGGTGCGCGGCACGACATTGAACACGCCGTAGGTACGGTCGCCATATTCGGCGTCATAGCTGCCACGATTGACTTCCAGATAATCAATGTCATTGGGATCGAATTGTGGTCCCACGTTGACTGCGATGGCAGTATTGATCACCGGGACTCCATCCAACAGCCATGTCGTCTGGTGTCCTCCGCGAACATGCAGCATGTCATGCGCAACGTAGGCACCGGGAACGTAGTCGGTGATCATGGCCAGGCTATTCGTCAGAGAAGCGCCTGGTGTGCGTTGAATGTCCTTGCGGTCGATGAGTGTTATCGGCGTAGCCGAATCGGTGGGCACTACGGTTGGCGCTCCAGAAACGGTGACTGTTTCCTTCCGGGCGGCTAGTCCCAACTGGTAATGAAGAACGGGCTCAGTGCCCGACTCCACGACCACCTTCTGTGAATTCTCGGTGAATCCCTGTGCTCGGGCGGTAACCGTGTACTCGCCCAGCGGCACGGCCTGAAGTAGAAACTCGCCGTTTGTGTTGGTGATTGCGGTTTTTAACCAGTCGGACGAAGTGGATTTCACCAGTACGGTAGCGCCCTGAATGGGACGATGCTGCGAATCATGAACTACTCCACGAAGCGATCCAAAGACGCCGGCAAGTAAAGTACAACCGAAAAAAGCGAATGAAATCGCACAGAAATACAACCAACGCATGTGGCCTCACACGAGCGGGAAAGCACGCGCTCTCCGGCGAAAACAGAGATGAATTGATCGGGGAAGTGCGAGGTTCTAAGCGGTAGGCGGAGCGCGAACCGGCAGCAGGGTTCGCCCGGAAACGGAAGGCGCCGTGTATTCAGCGGCGTTGCCAGCAGGTTCCAACAGCGAAGGTGCGCTGAGAAGATCTCCAAGTTCGAAAGTAGCGCGAGTTACCGAACGGACGGTGCGGCAACAGTCGTGGTTCTGTGGCGAATGGAAGCCCTGCTTCGAATCACAACAGGAACAGCGATGAGCGCGCTGGCAGCAGGCGTGGGATAGAAACACGCTGCCGCCCTCTGCCGCCGACCACAAGACCGGCGAAGCGAGCACGATCACCAGCACAATGGCGTATGTGCGCCTGATCCCCACTGCTGGATTATAGACGTACGCGATTTGGTTGGGGACAGCTGGCCGTCAGCAGGTTGTCGCTATTGTGTTTCTTTGCTTGCCGAGGGACAGGGCTTCGACGGGCGGCGGTGTGAAACCAGTTTCAGAAGGGGACAGATTGACACCTGAGAGTCAGCGGTATCTTGACAGACGCTGTTGTACTAGTGCAACGTTGCAGTCGTACAACATGAATTCCGGCCGTGCCGATGCGCGAAACGGAGATCGGCTTTACAACCGGGTAGCGGAGTTGCGCACAAAGCGCAACTTGAGCCGGCAGGAACTTGCCGACGAACTGAACATCAACTTTCAGACAGTCGGATATCTCGAACGAGGCGATTACAATCCGAGCCTCGAGCTGGCTTTTCGCATCAGCGAGTTCTTCGCCCTGCCGATTGAGAAGGTTTTCTCCCGCGAGCCATTCGATGTTCGCGGCAAAAGCGGTACACATCGTTGAGGAGATCCGCAATGTTTCAGCATACGTCGGTGATAGGAATCAGCATGATTTCACGCCAAAACCGCCGGATTTTTGTAGCGGTTGTTTATTCGTTGCTGTTCTGTGTCACGGTTTGGATCAGCAGCATGGACCCGGTGAATCATGGAAGCATCATCTGGATGTACTGGGTCGTGATCTTAGTAAGCCAATGGATCTTTGGCCGCCTGGTGAGACCCATGTTTCCGTTGAAAAGAGACAAGCCGAAGATCACTGTCAGTCCTTATACTCCCGCGGAACGTCCCATCGAGGATGAGCGCGAGACGGCTCTGCGTAGCGAAGCCTACGTAGAGTCCTATCGCGTGATTTTGGTCTACGCGGTGGTCCTGCTTCTGCTTCTTCCTTTGTTCATTTATAAGGCGGCAGACTTGACCTCCGGGTGGTGGGTCTACCGGACGATGGTTCTTCAGTTCTTCGTGATGCTCCTCTTCGGCTTGGTATTGACGCTTCCGCAAGCGATCGTTTTGTGGAGACTGGACGACTTGTTCTCGCCCGGTGAAGTGCAGTAGGTGGAGGCTTCTGCGATTGTCTTTTCCAATAAAGAAGTAATTGGCATGATCCAGCTTTTCTCCTTGTGACCCGTGCCATTGTTGACGATTTCTTGCCTGTGCTAGCATCCTAGGGTTTGCCGGCTGTCTCCGCCGCTCGCATCCTGTCTTCATTCCAGCCAGGGTTCTGATCCCAACGGTTCGGAGTAGTCGGGTGAAGCATTGCCCGAACGCGGGTGCCCCATCCTCTAGCCCCAGTTTTGGTGCAAAGGGTGGGAGACAGCGTTCCCGCACTCAAAATTCGCCTGGAGTCGAGGTGACCCGTGAAAGTCTACGAAGGTACAAACGTCCGGAATGTAGCCCTGGTGGGGCACGCGGACGCGGGCAAGACCTCGCTGTCGGCCGCTTTGCTCTTTACCGCTGGAGCGACCCCTCAGCTTGGCCGTGTTGATAATGGAACCGCCCCCACCGAATACGACGAAGAAGAAATTGCCCGCGCCATGTCTATCAGCAACTCGCTTGGGTTCGCTGAATGGAACAACAAAACGAAGATCAACCTGATTGATACGCCCGGCTTCAATATGTTCGTCCACGAAGCCAAGATGGCCATGCCGGCCGTTGAGTCCGTGATCGTAGTGGTCGATGGCGTCCATGGCGTGGAAGTCTGCACGGAAAAAAC
>JAJPJE010000104.1 GCA_021324365.1 Terriglobia bacterium
AGCGCCAGCTAAGTTGCCCAAGGTTGCTGCTCCCGCCATGGATCTCACGGCGTCACCCCCAACATTAGCAGGAACTTATGGCAACAACAACACACCCCGGTAACGCATCGCATACATAGATTGTTGCGGTGAGTGCCGAGCGCGTCCGATGCTTCACTGCAGGAACCGTCTCGATACCTGAAGCGGTTCCGTAATGGGCCCACACTAACTTAGACCCCGACAGAGGAGCATTTGTTCCCTAAAAGTGCCTGTATCCACGGGCCATTACTGGGGCGCTGGAGTTGAGGTTTTTGCGGCCGTAGACGACTTCTTCCTGGTGGTCTTCTTCTTGGCTGGAGCGTTGTCGTCCACAATGATCTTTTTCGGGGCTGGAGGCGGTTCGGCAGCTTTTTCGGCCAAGACTTGGTTCCTGAGCTGGGTGATTTCCTGCTCCTTTACCGATGCCAGGCTCTCCAGTTGATCGGCGAGCAGGCGCCGGGCGTCGTCGAGATTTCCGGTGTCAGACGCGAGGGAGCGGTAGTCGTCTTTCGGTCCAAAGGCTCCGGTGTATTCCGTTACCGTTGAGAGAACCTCGTATAAGGCATTTACGTTGCGGTAGAGCTTGAACCCACCTGCGACGTTTGCTGGATTGGTGCGCACTTCTCCCATTACGTTCGGCAGCGCGGAAGTGAGGTTCCGTTGTAGCGAGGAGACATTGGCGTCGGCCTGTGCTTTCGTGGAAGAATCGGCCTTCCATTTGTCTATGCGGAGCTTTGCCAGATCCACCTGCAAGGTCTGCGAGATCTGCTCCAACCTGCTGAGCATGGCGCTGATGTTTGCGGCAGGGGCAGGAAGCGCAGTCATAGGCGCAGGCGCCGCGTTTTGCTGAACGGCTTGAGACTGTGCTGCTGAAGCGGCAACGAGGAAGCCGCCAGCCAACACGGAAGAAAGCAGAACATTCGTGATGTGCATGTCGTTTAGTTATGTCGAACGCTGTTCACTGAGAGAGCAGCGGACAATAGTGGCAGCAAGCATTATGCAGGAAGCGGGCCGTCCGCGCGAATGCTATCGAGGAAATTGCCTGCCGGGGCGCCTGGCGCAACTCGCTTGATTGCGGATTTCGCGTATGAACCGGCGCTGGCCTTCGTTCGCGCAACCAGAACCATACAAACAACATAATTAACACGAAAAGTACGACAGACAGCGACACGAATGCGACATATGAGCCCCTGTGCGGATAACGTTGGGCCATTCCTAACTGTCTCCACAGAGTGGGATGCTTAAGGAGGCGTATAAGAGGCCGAACGAGTTGCGATGGGTTTGACTATCGTTACGGGCTGGGCGAGAATAAGTTTGCCTCTCTTACACCTCCCGATGTGGGCCTGTGGCGCAGCTGGGAGCGCGCTTCCATGGCATGGAAGAGGTCGTCGGTTCGATCCCGACCAGGTCCACCAATAAACCCTTAAAAATAAGCGATTTGGGATGGTATACCCCTACCGGGTATCCAAGATTTTGGTAGCATTTGGTAGCAATTCCAAAACCTTGCTACAAAAGTAGCTGCCAAAGTGCCCTGCATCGCGACTGTTTTTGGGGCCTCGTCGGACCTTTTTTCGCCGCCATTCGCTCCCTGGATTTCAGCGACGCTTGCGCTCGCTCATCTGCTGTCATGCCTTCGCTCTCCGATGGCATGAAAGAGATGCTGCGCATCCCGGCGAACTGTACCGTGAGCATCTCCGCTCGCTGAAGAAGGCCGAAGCACAGCACATGCAGATCATTGGCGACACCGGCACGGGCAAGTCCGCCCTGATGTTCCAGGCGCTTCGTCAGGTCCGCAGCCGCGGCGATTCGGCCATCGTCTATGACCCCGCCCGCGAGTTCGTGAAGCGCTTCTATGACCCGGCCCGCGGCGATGTCATCCTCAATCCGCTGGACAAACGCTGCCCCTATTGGGGGCCAGCCGAACGCCAGTTAGAGCTGCTGCCGGAAATTCAGTCCCTGTTGGCGTAATGCAGCTCTTAGGATCGGAACCGCAGACGGTCCGATCCCATGCAGCGCCAAAACGTCTTTAAGCCGCCATCGTGAGAGATCGCGCGGTCCTAAGATGTTGTGTTGCACCAAGGCACGCTTCGCCGGCTTGGAAAGTCTCGCGAATGAAGGATCGAGACGCGAATACTCAAGATCTGGACCAGTTTCTTCCCTCGGCTTCAAGGTTATTACCCCCTTTGCCCAGTTCTTTCCGGGGTTGGCTGGGTTGGCTGCACCGAAGCTATTTTGATCAGCATTCAGATAGCAGTACCGCCACTTCACTCTCAAACTGCATCAGCACTAGCATAGCTCTTGCGAACCTCTGAGAGGAAACGGCGTACCATCGGATCTTGCGTGAGCGACTTGCGAATTGCGATCCCCATCTTAATAGCTGCGGAAGCCACGCCCGTTTCCACAAATCGGACTCGGGGAACCCTCAAGGCTCTGGCCGAGTTCGGGATGACTGCAACACAGGCACCGGATCGGACGATGTTTAGCGCAGTGTGAATCTCGCTGACCTCCTGAGTGATGCGAGGCGTGAATCCTGCATCTCGACATACCCGAAGCATATGATCGTGAAGGGTTTGAGAAGCAGAGCGCGAAATCGCGATAAATGGAATCCGGGCCAAATCCTTGAGGCCTTTAAAGCGTACGGGGATCCCAGGACCAACCGCGACTACAAGACGGTCCTTGAAAAGCGGCCACGAACATAGCTCCTGGCTGAGAACCGGAACACGAAGAACTCCGAGGTCCAGACTCCCGTTTTCAAGAGCTTCAATCTGCGCCGCTGTGGACATCTCCCGCATGACAATTTGAACTTCCGGAAACTGACGACGGAATCGGTGAACCACATCCGGAAGACCACTAACGAGCGCCGCGATTCCGAAGCCGATGCGCAGGCGGCCAGCCTCTCCGCGCAGAGCCCTTTTGAAGAGCTCTTCTGCGAACTGTGCTTCGTCCAAGAGGGGCCGAATTCGTGCAATCAGTAATTCTCCGGCGCGCGTAGGGCGGACTTGCCGCGCCTCGCGAACAAAGACCAGTCCGCCCAGCAAATCCTCCACCTTGTGAATCTGCTTTGTAAGCGCCGGCTGAGACAAATGCAAAGCAGCCGCGGCGCGCCCAAAGTGGCGATGATCCGCCAAGGTGACGACTGAGCGCATTTCGCGTAGATCAATATTCATAACTTCAGGTTATCGCAAAATGCAAAAGAAATCATTGGACGGAATCGTCCATTTTGAGAGAACTTGTGCTTGTGGCGGCCGGATGCCGATGCACAACGAAGTCAGTTATTGGAATCGCGACTGCTTGCGGGCGGGGCAAATCTCAGTATGATCAGCGGCTCTCATGGGTTGCCACCCCAAAGGAGAAATTTCCGTGAACCTCTATACGCATCTTAACTTCGGCGGAAACTGCGAAGAGGCTTTCCGCTTCTATGAGAACCATCTCGGCGGCAGAACAACGCTGCTTCTCACACAAGGCCAGATTCAACAGACGGCAGCACAGGCCGGATCGGAAAACGCTGTCGTCCACGCACGAATGAGTATTGCCGGCGTGGAGCTAATCGCAAACGACGTTCCGCCAGATCGCTATCAACCTATTCGAAGCTCGTACCTGTATTTCGCCCTGGACTCTGTGGTAGACGCAGAGAGAGTCTATGGTGTCCTGGCCGAGGGTGGCAGCGTCGCAATGCCATTGGCAGAAACTTTTTTCGCTACCCGGTTTGCACAGCTCCGCGATCGATTTGGTGTCTTGTGGACCATCATTTGTCAGAAAGAAGAAAGGCCCTGAGGCTGGTCCGGTAAGGGGAAGCGATTCCGGGGTGGTCACCTGAAATCGAACCACGGAGCACTGCACTCAAACCCAATAAGGAGATCACAAAATGGCGAGCGACAACATCGTAAATGCAGCCGAGGGAGCGATTCTGGTCGCTTCGGTGCTTCCGCAGGAAGAGACGGTGAGCGGGGCGAATACCGGATATGCGCCCGTTAATGGGCTAAGAATGTATTACGAAATACACGGTGAAGGACAGCCGCTGATCCTAGTCCACGGCACACTGGGTTCAACTGACACATTCGCCGGAATCATGCCGGAGCTTTCGCAGAATCGAAAGGTGATATTAGTCGATCTGCAAGGTCACGGCCGTACAACGGACATTGACCGCCCCCTGGGCTTTTCATCCTTCGCGGACGACATCGCGGCTTTTATGCAATTTTTAGAAATTCAGAAAGCTGACCTGATGGGCTATGCGATGGGCGGAATGGTCGCGCTCAGGACGGCGATTCAACATCCCGAGATGGTGGATCGCCTGGTGGTCGTGTCTTCTACATTCAGCCGCGACGGCTGGTACCCCGAGATCATTAAAGGAATGTCTAGCATGGGCGCGTCAACGGCGGAGCAGTTGAGACAGACGCCAATGTATGAAAACTATATTCACGGGGCACCGAGGCCAGAGGATTGGACGGTCCTCTGCTCGAAGCTAGGCGTCTTGGGAAACCAGGACTACAACTGGTCGGCAGAAGTCTGACAGATCACAAAGCCGGTTCTTCTCGTTGTAGGTGATGCAGACGCCGTTCACACAATGCACGCAGTGGAATACTTTGAACTACTCGGCGGAGGCAAGAAAGACGGCGGCTTCCACGGCTCGGGCATGTCCAATGCGCGCTTGGCGATACTGCCTGGCGTGACCCATTACACTATTCTTCAATCACCTCTTCTTAACATCATTGTGACGGGCTTTCTCGACCAACCTTCGCAAAGGCGTCAAAGGTAAATTCGCAGTGTGCATCCGTGCGGTCCACCCTTGAGATAATCTGTTGTTAACAGACAAGTCACTCGTTCAGAACCGTTGCTTCACCACAGGTCCACCATCCTTTCTTACACTTAGCGGACCCACCTTTTCGCGCTTGGCCGGAAATTGGCCGGAAATTTCAAAAACCTTCTTCGCTTTCTGACTTCAATCGCAGTTCTTTGCTGATCGCTTCCACCGTCGCGTTCAGGAAGCGCGAAGCCCACAACCAAACGAGATAGCCGTCACCGATTTCACACAGGCCAGCGGCGACGAAGAGGACGACCGAGCGCAGGAGGTCTGGCATGCTCAGCTCTTGCCAGCAGGTTTTGTATTCTCGTACGGGTGGGCCATTGACGGGTTGACCGGTATATGTCAGTATCATCATATTTAATTTATTTCATAAGAGGATCTTCGTTGCAATACCGCCTTTATCGTGAATTCTTTCGCGCGCTTGGGAATCAGAGCCGTTTCGCGATCGTACAGCTCCTGCGCGAAAGGCCGCACTACGTAGGCGAGATCGTGGGTGAGTTGAAGATGGAACAGAGCCGTGTCTCGCACAATCTCGGCTGTCTGCTGAATTGCGGCTTTGTTCAGTGGGAATGGCAAGGCAAGAACAAGGTCTATCGGCTGCATCCTGACCTGATGCCAGTTCTGTCGGCCATTGACCGGCACATCGCGAAATACGCACCGGCCTTGGATAGCTGCCAGGTTCTCGAATGCGAGAACAAGCCCATTATGTTAGTCGCCAAGCCTGCTCCGACTGCACGGTCCCAAAGTCGCCGGAGGCGCAAATGAAGGACAAAGGATTCATCGGCGCGTCCGTGGTGACGGCAATCGCAGCCAGCATGTGCTGCATTCTCCCCATTGTCTTCGTGCTGATAGGCGCGGGGATCGCAGGCGCCGCGGCATTCTTTGCCACCTGGAGGCCGCTGCTTCTCGCTATTACAGTTGTGCTGCTCGCTCTGGGTTTCTACTTCGCTTATCGGAAGCCCCGTCAGGGATGTGAAGCGGGATCAGCCTGCGAAAACCCTGCCGTCGCCCGAGCAGGCCGAATCTGGCTTTGGATCACAACGGCGTTCGTGATTCTGTTCGCCGCATTTCCGTACTATTCCGGTCCGGTTGCGAACTTTCTGCTGTCAAGACATTAGGGAGGACTAAAGTGAAATCGACTGCCATCTTCCTCGCCGTTCTGCTTCTAGCCGCGCTGGCCATGGCGAAAGAAGTCACCACCGAGATCAAGGTTAGCGGCATGACTTGTCAGGCGTGCGCCATCAGCGTGCAGAAGAGCCTGGAAAAGGTGAAAGGCGTAAAACACGCAGACGTCAGCAGTGACAAGGGCATCGCAAAGATTGAATACGACGACGCCCAGGCCAACGAACAGCAACTCCGAGACGCGATCAACAAGACCGGTTTCAAGGCGGAGCCGCCGGCTACGGAGAAGAAATAATGGCCGCCTGTTGCGAGCCTGAGCCCACACGGTCAGGCCCTCGCAGATCCGAGGATCTCACCACCCGAAATTGGGCGCAGCTCGTCTGGATCGCGAACTACGTGGCACTGGCGACTGGGTGGGTTCTCGCCTCATGGCGACCCTACCTGTGGACATTAGGCTTGGCAGCCGCCGGAGTTCTGTGCATCGTCAACGCTCATCGCTGCGGACGTTTGCACTGTCACATCACCGGGGCGCTTTATGTCGTCGGAGCGGTTCTCACAGTTCTGAAGGCCAATGACATTCTTCCGGTCTCATGGACGGTGCTGGGCGTCGCCATTCTCGTAGGAGTTGCTATCGCGTACGCGCCGGAGTTCGTCGTAGGCAAATACGTGCGCCGCAGACAGCGCGCGGAGGGAGGAGCAATTAGATGAGCGGCTGCTGCTCAACCGCGCAAGACGCGGCCTGCTCTCGTCCCGAAACGAACGTGGGTTCCTGCCCAGCCTGCAAACAAAACGGAAGATTGGTTGCGACGCGTACCGTGAAGAATCTCGTCTGTGACCACACCCGCGTAGCAGCGGCAGCTACGTACTATTTTTGCCGTACCCCGGAATGTGCGGTCGTTTACTTCTCAGACGAGGGGACGTTCCACAAGTCCGACATCAAGGTGCGGGTTGGGATCAAGGAGCAGGAGGACCCGATTCCGCTGTGTTACTGCTTCGATTACACGCGAGCTGATGTCAGTCACGACTTGGCGCTGCGGGGCCACACTGACATTCCCGCGTTGGTGAAGGCCGAGGTCCAGCGTGGGTTTTGCGCCTGTGATGTCAAGAACCCCAGCGGCGCGTGCTGCCTGGGCGATCTGGCGCGCGCAATTCAGCAGATCAAGAGCGATCGTCAGGTCATGGCGTCGCCGGAAGAAATCGAGGGAGAGGATTCGTGAAAGCAGTTGAAAGAGGCGCCCCGGCGGCCGCGATGGTCGCTGCACTGTCCGCATTAGCTTGTTGTCTGCCGTTGGGATGGTTGGCGCCCTGGGGCTTGCTGGCTTGAGTGTATGGATTGCGCCACTTCGTCCATGGCTGCTGGTCGTTTCCGTTCTTCTGCTCGCGTTGAGCTTCTGCAAATCTACCGTCGAGGAAGACAGTGCAATGCTCGCCGTAGTCGCGTCAGTGTTGGGCTGTTCTGGGTGGCCGTCGTGGTTGTAGTTGTTGGCATCACTCGTAACGCAGCGCTTCAATCGGGCTGATCGAGGCGGCCTTACGCGCTGGCAACAGGGAGAAAAGGGAATTAAGCAGGATGCTAGCCGAGAATGCTCCAGCGCAACTTCGCCAATCGAAGACGAAGGACAGTGAGGCGTAACGGCTGATGTAATTCGAGGCAGGCCAAGCCAGCAACACGCCCAATGCGCCACCGAGGAGTGCAAGCACATCGCTTTCCAGTGCGGTCTGGAAGAAGATATCTCTTGCAGTGGCTCCCAACGCGCGGCGGGTGCCGATCTCGCGTGTGCGTTCTTTCAAGGCAATCCATGCAATCGCAACGATTCCGAATCCGGAGACAACGAGTGCACTTAGGCCGATCCAGCGAACGTACAGGTTCAACCGGGTCGAAGCAGCAAGCTGAAGGTCCATAAGGCTCTTTTGATTTTGAACCTGGAAGTCGTCCTGCTGGCCAGGTTGGATATGATGCAAACGGTGCAGCAGTGTTCGAATCTGCGCGGCGGAATCATCCATCTGGTTGAGCGCGGCAATTTCTATGACGATGCCGGAGTAGTAGTTCACGTTCATGAGTCGGCGCGTTCCCGTCGTGAGCGGTACGAAAACCTGTTCGTCCTCATTCCTAACGTCGAGGCCCTGTCCACGCTCGGCGAGCACACCGATCACCTCGAAAGGAATCTGATTAATGGTGATGGTTGCCGCTAAGGGTGACGCCGAACCGAATAGGTCGAGCGCGACGTTATGACCCAAGATTGCCACCCGCTTGCCTTCCCGTTCCTGCCGTGGCGTGAAGAGTCCGCCTCGGACTAGATGCCAGTCTTTGATCACGAAATAGTCGGACTCACAGCCGACAACGCTGGTCACCTTCGAGAGGTCGCCCGCCTTGATGCGATAGTTCTGGGCGACCTGCGCTGAGGAGCGCGCGATTGCCGGTATGTCTTCCTTCAGAAGGCGATAGTCGCGCTCGTCAAGGGTAGTGACGGCGAACCCGGTTCGAGCGCGCCCGGCAATAGCGCGACTCTGAGCGGGAGTCACGGTGATGACATTGGTTCCAAGGCGATGGATTTGATCGAGCAGCTGACGGCTACCACTCGTGCCGTAATTCACGGAACACACCACTCCACTGACACCGAGAGCCGCACTCAGCAGTAAAAGCGCGGAGCGGAGTGGAAACCTGCACAAAAGCCGCAAAGCTCTTACCGCTATCTTGCAATGCCGCATCGATTAAAACCGAATTGCCTGGATCGGATCAATTCGTGAGGCTTTCCAGGCGGGGTAGATTCCGCAGAGAAGTCCGATCACGAGAGACAGGACAATCCCCTGCGCGAAGGGTTGCCATAACAGGTTCGCAGGCATCATTCGCATTCGTGCTCCCAGGAGAACGGCGCCACAACCGATAGCCACGCCGCCGAGACCTCCCATCAGGGCGACGAATAGCGCTTCGAACATGAACTGCACGACAATATCGCTCTGCGATGCACCAACGGAACGACGCACTCCGACCTCATTCCGGCGCTCCGAAACAGCGATTGACATCAAGCCCATGATCACGGCGCCACCGATGAGTAGAGCCAGTACCGAAACACCTGTCAGAATGCGCGAAAGAGTGTTGCCGGCCTGTGTGACGCGTGCCATGGTTGCACGCGGATTGGTAACGGTGAAGTCGTCCAGCTCTGGTGGACGGATACTGTGGCGATAACGTAACAGGGTTTGCACCTCGCTCGTGACTATATCCGCCTGATTTGGGTCCCTAAGCTGTGCGATCAGCATCGTAAGATAGTCGCGATTGAACAGTCGGCGTGATGCCGTGCTCACGGGGATGAGGATCACATTATCGAGGCTGCCGCCGGCAGGACCAGCTCCACGTGACTGCAAGATGCCAATCACTTGAAAGGGGACCTCGGCGATGCGAATGGTTTTGCCGAGAGGATCTTCCTCGGGGAATAGCGCGGAGCGCACATCCGTGCCGATCACCGCAACGCGAGCCAGGGCACTATTCTGTTCTTCGGTGAAGAAGTTTCCTTCGGCAAGTTCGTCGGAGCGGAGCGCCAGCCAGTTCGGACTCACGCCAAATACTCCGGGTGAAGCCGTCTTGTCGCGGTACTTGATGTCGATATCGAATGCGCTCTGCATCTCAGCGACAGACTTAATTTCGGGCAGCTGTGCAATTGCCTGGGCATCGTCGAAACGCAATGTCGGCGGAACGTTCACCAGCGTGGGCATGCCGCGTGATTTTGCTCCACCGGGCCGGACCATTAAGGTATCGAAGGTCCCAATCATGTTCTTGAAACGCTGCATGGTGAGATGTTTCGTCGCCTCTCCAACTGAGGTCAGGAGGGCAAGTGAAGCGATTCCGATTAGGACACCTCCCGTCATGAGCGTTGATCTTAGGGGGTAGCGACGCGTCACTCTGGTCGCTTGTGATATCAGCGCATGTATCTTCATCTCGCACCCCCGATCGCAGTTGAATGACCGTGGCCTGGCAGCGTCCGATCGGAAATGATCCGTCCATCGCGAAGAAAGAGTTCACGTCGCGCATACCGAGCAACTTCGTCATCGTGTGTGACAAGCAAAATGGTGCGGCCTTCTTTGTGGAGTTCCTGTAGGATCCCCATCACCTCTGCACCGGCTTTTTGATCGAGATTGCCGGTCGGTTCATCTGCGAGGATTAGGCCCGGGCTGTTGATGAGTGCACGTGCGATCGCGACCCGCTGTTGTTCACCTCCCGAGAGCTCATTGGGGAAATGACGCGCGCGAGCAGCGAGTCCCACCCGCTCGAGCGCAGCGAGAGCGCGCTTGCGATCGACTCGCCCGTCGAGATAAACGAGAGGAAGCTCAACGTTCTCTATGGCCGTCGTCCGTGGCAACAGATTAAATGACTGGAAGATGAATCCGATCTTCTGGTTTCGAATGCGCGCGAGTTGCTTGTCTCTGTAGTCCGCGACGTCTTCACCGGCGAACAGGTAGCGACCAGATGTCGGGACGTCGAGGCACCCGATCAGGTTCAGCAAGGTTGACTTGCCGCTGCCTGAGGCGCCGCGAACTACCACAAATTCGCCTTTCGCGATTTCGAACGATACGTCGACAAGCGCGTGTACAAGACCCTTGTCTCCACGCGAATACGATTTCGACAAATCCGTTACCTGGATCATTGATTTCCTCGAGCAGGGGTGGAAAAAGCTGCGGTCAGGAGCACTTTGTCCTCCTTGGTTATCCCTTTGCGGATTTCAATCTCACCCTGATTCCTGGACCCCGTCACAACTTCGCGGCGCACGGGGCCACTATTCTCCAGGATGTAGACAACACTGCGATCGCCGTCGGACTGGACCGCGTCGGCAGGTAGCATGAACGCACGGTGTTGTGCGGTGCGGATTGTGACATTCGCGGTCATGTCCGGCTTCAGCAGCTTTGCATCGGTGCCGATATGGATGGTGACCTCATAATTGACCACGCCAGAAACGATCGTCGCCTTGGGGGCAATACTTCTTACAATTCCCGGGAAATCGCGGGCAGGATAAGCGTCTACTGTGAACGACGCGGGATCACCGGGCTTGACGTTTGCAATGTCGGTCTCATCGACCATGGCAACAAGTTCGAGTGCATCGTCTGCGATGATCGTCACGAAGGTTGGAGCAGTAAACGATGCGGCAACCGTCTCACCTTCTTGCGTAGAAACAGAGGCGACGGTGCCGCTGATTGGTGCTCGAATCTGCACATAACCAAGGTCGACCTTCGCCAGGTCACGGTCCTTGAGCGACTTCTGATAGCGTGCCTCGGCCTCGTTCATTGCCAGTTGAGCATCTTGCGCCTGCTGGGCCGGTATGAGTTGCGCCGCCAGCAGTTTGCTGGCGCGATTTGCGTCGACGGTCGCCCGTTCCAGCCCGACTCGATCTAATTCAGCTTGTGCTTCAGCCTGCGCCAGGCGCGCACGCACAGTGGCATCATCGATCTCAGCGATAAGCTCACCGGCATGAACGTGAGATCCGACCGTGACGTTCAACTTCTTGACGATCCCTGAAAGTTGCGAGCCAACTCGAACCTCTGAGCCGACCCGCAACCTTACAGTCCCCGTAGCGTTTACCGTCGTATCAACCGTTCGAACTTCGGCATGCACGATCGGGGTATTCTCCTGAGCACCGTGCTTTGATCTCTTGCGCACCAGGTAAACACCCATCGCGGTGCCCGCAACGAGGACCGTCAAGATCATCGCTATTGCTGGTCTGCGCATGGCTCACTTCTTTTCAAAGACCATCACGATGGCGGGGCTGGATCCTCGTGTCGATTCCACGGTCATCGTTTTCTTGTCGGGCGAGAGGCTCCGGGTCTCGAGTCGAACGACTTTGGGTCCGCCCGCGACCGCGCTCTCTCCAGACCACGTGGTCAGTAGTTTGTCGCCCTTCCATTTGCTGACAGTCTCGTTTACGCCGCTCATCGGAAGTTCGTTCTGCACGGGCTTTCCGGTGAGGTCATAATGTGTTTTGTTGTCGGAGGCCTGTCCCTGGAAGATTGTGTGCGTGGTGACGTCGAGAGCCGCGGGTGACTGCTCGACGAGTAATGACATCTCCATCTGTGACATCATTCCCAGGTTCTTGCTTTTGTCTGCATTCAATTGCCATGAGCCGGAAAAATCGGGATGCTTTTCAGCTACGGCAACAACCGTGAGCAGCAGGAAGGCGATCACTAATTTCAATTTCATGTTTTCTCCTTCGGCCGTGCGGTTCTGCGCGGCGCAATTACGGCGTTCTGGTGTGGTTGAAAGTCTCGAGATAACGCGCGATTCTCCATGCATCGTCGTCCGACAATGTTGGGAATGCCGGCATGGCAGTCCATCGGATCCCGTGGCGAATGACGTAGGCATTGATAGTTGGTTCATTTGTGACACCTTGAATGGCAAACTGGGGAGGCCGCGGCGAAAAAGATTTAGCCAGGACAGCAGGATTTCCATCGCGGCTGCCGTGGCAGAACGAGCACTGCTGCTCGTAAAGGTGAGCGCCGCGATCAATATCTTGTCGCGACGGAGAGTCGGCGGGCGGTTTAGGAAGACGTCGAAATCGAAGATTCAGCGCGAGAAGACTTCGCGCTACGCGTTGCTCGATGAAAGGCGGATCGGCCTCGCTGGAAAAATCCAGCGAAATGACTGCGAAGGCGGCGGTAGTGGTAACCGTAATTGCAGCGGCACAGAACAGAAGCACCAGATAAGTACGTCTCGCCATCCACCTCTCCCCCGAAATGAACTGTGAATCACAGTTCTGAGGAGAGTGTGAACCCCGTACCTGAGTACAAGGTCAAGAGGTTTTTACAGGACACTTTGCGGGCGGCTTTTCGCGCGGGGCATTCGCCATGGGACAGGTGACAGGCACGGCGGCTCCCTCCAGGTGTAAAACCAACTGCTCGAGTTGCCGCTTCATGAGCGTGAGCATTTCGATTTTGTTGTTCACTTGTTCCAGACGCCGGCGGCCAAGCTTCACGATCCCTTGGACTTCTTTCGGCGCGCGCTTCAACGGATACGGCATGCCTTCCAGCACGGCATGGAGTTGTAGGAGTTCCTTGATTTCAACCAGGGTGAAACCGATTTCGTGGTTGCGGCGAATGAACTTCAGGCGATCAAGGTCCGACTTCTGA
>JAJPJE010000093.1 GCA_021324365.1 Terriglobia bacterium
GCAGCCCTGAAAAGGCTGGCGTCGGCGGTTCGATTCCGTCCCTGGCCACCACATTCTAAAGGACTTAGCGGCAGCCCAAAACATTCGTTCCTACGGGCGGGAACAATAGGGGAACATCTAACCCGTTGTCGCCCGCTGCTGTTGCTCTTCCTTGGCCATCAGTTTCCACATACGCTGGGCCGTATCACCGGTGCGTGCGATATGTGTCTTGCCCAATTTAGCGTATCGTTCAGTCATCCGAATATTGGAATGACCGAGGATCTTCGCCAACTCATAAAGATCTCCGCCGTTCATCATGTACCACGATGCAAACGTGTGCCGGAGATCGTGAAAACGGAAGTTCTGGATACCGGCGAGTTCTAGGATGGTTTCAAAACTGCCTTCCACCCTCTGCCGCTCGCCGGTCGCGCCCCGCTTGGGAGGGAAGAGACGCTCTTCCCCGAGGACTGCGGGATACTTCCGAAGTTCGGTCGCCAGTTCTGGCGTTAACGGTGCGTACCGAATCTTGCCGCCCTTCAACTTCGCTCGAACGGCAACTAGGCCTTCGTTATAGCGAAGGTCGCTCCAGGTCAAGCCAAAAACTTCACCGATCCGCATGCCGGTCGTGAGCGCAATGAGAACAATCATGCGCAGCCTATAAAACGTCCGGTTAATATCCCTCGTCCCAGCTCGATACATCTTCTGATCGAGACAGGTCTTGAGAGTTGCGATTTCCTCAGCTGATAGGTAGCGTTCGCGCTGGTCATCAGGCCGCTTCACTTCGATCTGATCTGCCGGATTCCGGTCAATCCCGGTTTCCTTCGACCAAATCGTACAGGCCTTCTCCATCATGTGGTGCATGACATTGAAATGCCTCACGGCAGTACCAACGCTAAGCCCGTCTTCCGTTAGTCCTTCATACCATCCCTGAATTGCTGAGCCATCCACCTCACGAACGAAGTGGTTTCCCAACTCCATGCGGATGCGTTCAAGGATGCTTGCCTCCCGGTCTGTGGACTTCTTCTTACTTCCATATTCTTTACTGTACCGGTCGATCAAAGTGGACATGCGGAAGTTGACCTCTCGCTTTACATCCAGGTGCCTGTTTTCGTCACGAACTGACATTTTCTTGCGTTCGACCTTTTTCGCCAGCTCGTGCGAGCCATGAACACTGGTGCTTCGGTTCCGACCTCCTTCACGCCAACGAACCTTCCAGAGTCCGTCGCGTATCTTGTGAATAGACATCTACTGCGAATCTCCTTTCATTCAAGGTTTTTGATTGTGTGCTGCTCGACGTAGCGACTTAGCGCCACTACGTCGAACCGCAACGCTCTGCCAACCTTGACCGAAGGAAGTTCGCGAACTCTCGACTTCTTGTAGACGGTGTCCACTTGAAGACCGAGGTACTCGGCTGCCTCCTTCGGGTTCAGGAGCCGCTTACCGACGTGACCATTAGATCGCATTTGGGACTCGGATGGCATGTGTAGTCTCCTTTGATTTGGGTAGTGAAGGATTAGGACTGTTTAGGATCGTGAGCCATTCCAGACGTGCCCGGCCACGGTCTGACAGGCTGTAAAGAAGCAATCCGGATTTGTCGCGAGTTCGATTCAAGAGCCCGAACCGATGTAATCGGAGCAAATAACTGTACGAAGCCCGAACGGGAAAAAACTTTGCGAGTGCGGCCCACGCGGGTGGATTCAAGGAACCGTAAAGTGTGAAGATTTGCAACCCACGTTTCTTCAGCGAATTGGACTGACCAATTAAAGAACCCTGAGTTTTCGTCGGCGTCATACGGTGTTTCCAAGGTGACCAAAACCTTGCAGGAACCAAACGTTTAGGTGCTGGCTCAGACGGATTTCAGTGAATTTACATTTTGTAGTGTGGATCATGCAGCAAGTTGTCTAGAAACCGATTCCTGATAGAGTTCAAAAAGCTTTTCTGGCGAGATTGCAACTTCATCGGCGGGCGGTAAGAAATCGACATGGCGTTTTAAGATCCGGTTTGCATTCCGCTTCGAGTGCCGATTCAGGAACTGCTTAGCTCGATGGATGCCACCCTGTTCGACTAGTCCTCGGATGAGCATCCCCGTTGCGTAGGTTGGTAGATCGTAATCATCCGGACTAGGTTGGGGTTTGCCCGTTTCAGCAAAGACAAGAGGTGCGAATGGATTAAAGCTTGGGGAGTTGCGCAGATAGCCGAATGTAGCGAGCTGTTCTGGAATGCGGCTATTGATCTGTCGCTCGACGCGCGTGAGGATAAGCCCAGTTTCTGGATAGCCGAAGAGTTGCTGGAACGTAGGAAGGTCAATGTCGCGTTGTTGGTGATTACGCCTTAAGGCAGCCATTTGGCGATCAAACTGCGCTCGGTACTCGGCAATCTTGTTATAAATTCTGAAGAGGTTAGGCCGCCTTCCTAGGTAGAGTGTCTCGACGCCCCGCCTCCCCATGCTGGCGAACTCGATCCCCGCATCAAGTTTGCCGATTTCCGCTACCCAGCGTTTGTATTTCGCGAGGACGTGTTTTTCGAACCACGTCACTGGCACTCCAGGAACATCCGCTGCGAAATCGATCCGCATTATGCGCAGGTCTTCTGGTCGCACTTTGAACACCCGCGTCGTTACGTCCGCCATTTGGGAATAGGACATTGTTCCTGTATCGAGCAACTCCAGTTTGTGGTCACCACGTTTGCCGTGGAGGCAGTGGACGTGCAGGACTACTGGATGGCCGTATTCCTGCAGGCAGGCGGATTTCAAGTAGTGGCGTCCTTGACGAAATGGCCCCTTTGGATTGTTGGCGATCTCCTGGTAGAGTGCGCTGAAATCGCGCGAGTAGGGTGCGTCAGCAGGGACCCGGAAATCGAGCTTGTCTATCATCAAAGGAGTCACCATCGAAGTGAACCGCTCCGCCTTCTTCGCTGCCAGTGCATCTTATGGCGCTCTCCTTCAATTAAGCTCAAGACTTCGTTGAAAACCCGCTGCACGCACTGGCAGTCATGAACGTTTTGGACCACTCGATTTGTACGAGCGAGCATAAGCACTGCCTCGCATTCAAGCGCGAAGCCAATATTCCGAGGCCCGATTGCATCGTTGTAGAAGCGAGCGCGCACAACAAATCCCCGGATCTCGTCGCCCATGAAGAGCACTCCCCAGACTTGATCGCCGTGTTCCCATGCACTCTCTTGGCCCGGCAATAGCCACCAAAATCGCTCCGGTCCCGCTGGACGGTGAATCGCCAGCGGCCAGGGCAGACGGATATTGATCTGATCGCGCAGATGTTGATATCCAAGCGTCAGGAACTGCCGATGTTTTTTAGAATGCATAACTCTTCTCCGGAACCGACGCCGAGCTTTCGTCAAACTGACGCAGGTTGCAGGCTATTAGACAACGCCTGCAACAGATTGCCAACGCCGCTGCGCGAGCCTTAGTCGGATGCCTTCGGCATCCGACATCCTCGGGTCCGTCGCTTCGCTCCGTCCCCTCCGGGAGTTTTTTGAGCCATGTGGCCCTCACCACCGGCAGGGCAAGAAAGCTTGGCGCATCGCCGCTGCCCCGATGGCAATATGGCGTCGGAGGCGAAGCATTGGCCTCGCCTCCTTCGGCTGCCGTATGGAGCCGGGCCTTTCGGCTATTGCTTAGCGGGTTGCGCTCCCGCAGAGCCCGCCTCCGCTTCACCGAAAATCGTCGTCCTCCGTTGCAGTTGTGCATACGATGAGCTAAGTGGCGATTGGCAAGACAGTTACCGATTCGTTTCCTGGCCTTCGAGTTTCTTAAGGTATTTTCTGATTGATGGCTTTAAGTGCTTTGGTGTCTTGTTTGACCGGAGGCACTTCCGAAGCCCGCGCATTTGCTCGGTTCTATTGAGCTTGTGTTTCGGCATTTGATAGGTCACCTCAAAGCTTGAGAAGAATGTCAAATCGACTTTGCAGAGCCAGGATAAACTGGGTATGTGGGCAATCAGTGGAAATTCGGCGACGATCCTCGTCTAAAGTATTGGAACTATAAGAGGAAGCACAAAAAGTTATCTGTTGGGCGGCCCAACGAAATTGACCCAGAGGAGACACTCAAGTACTCGCGGGATATTGAACGAGCGCTAAAGGCTCTCGCACAGCGGGCATTGCACCAGATTCTGGACGCCCATTCACCCGCTGAGATTGCCGAAACCATAAAATCGCTGCCTCACGATCACACCGAAAAGATTGAAAACTGTACGCACTGCGTACTCCTCGGGGGATGGGACAACCGCAATCAGGTCTGGCCTCGGCTTGTTCCGCCGACCGGAGAAAAACCCGCCCGAACGATCCGGACCAAGATCGACAATCGGACGATGCCCGAGCTTTTATTCGACGCGATTTGTGAACTCGGGGCAACCACGAAGCAACTTAGGCGGATAGCGGATTCCGTAGCAGCGCCAGCCCTGTACGATAACGTATGCACGCCAGAGCTGATTGAGCCAGGGAATCGGGCGCTCACGCAATTCGATAGGAAGATATCGCTACCCTACTCCAGACAGATTTGCACAGAAGAGCGAGCTAGGCGAAAGCTGAAAAACCGCTGAGTGCCCAATCCCCAGTCATTGCCTTGACGGTTTGGGGAACCGGTCGACAAATCCTCAAAATTCGTATCACGCTTCTGACTAAAGACCGGGAGTATCTCCGGCCACGTCTTCGGGGAAAAGCGTGCAGGCGAAAGCCAAATTTTTATCAAAGGTCCTTGCGGACCCTGATCGGGGTCCGTCATACGCGGAGCAATTGGCCTCGTCTTAGACTCCCAAGCCATAGCTGCAACTTTCCGATTGAGGGGCTATCGCATCGAATCTTATCCATCATGTGTGGGATTTGGCCGAGCTTTCTGGCGTAGAATCGAGCAAATGGATAAGCCCCGCTATTTTATCGCCGTCTTCGGCGCGCCTCAACCCGACAAAGACGCAGTGGAATCGGGTGTCTACGCGCCCGATACCAAATACGCGCCGTTTCCGACTCAACCCGGCGATATGATCCTCTTGTATTGCACGGCCAACTACGGAAAGTATGCCCTGCAGTCACCAGGAGTTGGTGTCGTGCTTCGCTCGGACATGGAGCACATCGAATACCGATGGCTACCCTTTGCTGAAGCGGTCCCGAAAGCGGTAATAGACGCCAGTCTTGATCCCGAAGATGCCGCGAAGCTTAAGAATATTCGATTCTCCTCGCACTGGCTTTTTCAAATATCACAATCATCCTTCTCAAGAGTGGTCAGGGACCGGATACCGCTTGGGAGCGTCTCTGAGTTTTTCATTCTTCGGGCACTACGCGGAGCCGCGCTTGGGACGACTGTTGGCGGCTGGGGGCGGTTTCGGTCGAACGCACGTGGGTCGCGCAGCGGAAACTGCCTGGAAAAAATGCAAAACCACCTGGCCGCCCCCAATGCTTCCCAGCCAGCAACTCGATTAACCTCAATCCGCCTAATTCGATGACGGCTTTGAATTACGAACAACCAAACTTCGGCGGTGGTTTTTGTTGGAGCTATTCGATAAACTTTGGCTTCGAGAGGAATAGCCATTGCAACCAGTTGAATCATACCTGAAGCATTTGCATGAAATCCGTTCCACGGGTGGCGCGGTCCCAGAAACCTCATACTATCCCGCCCTTTCGAATCTTCTCGATGAGGTTGGCAGACTATTGGAGCCGCATGTTCGGTGCGTCTCCCAAGTAATAAACACCGGCGCGGGCTCCCCGGACTTTGGCCTCTACACGACCGTGCAATTCCAAATGCCGAAAGACACCGAGCCACTGCCCGGCCAACTGCCCGAACGGGGAGTTGTTGAAGTAAAGGCGGTCAGCGATGATTCATGGGTAACTGCCGGTGGCAAGCAGGTCTCAAAGTACTGGGGTCGTTACGGCCAAGTGCTCGTAACGAACTATCGCGATTTCGTACTCATCGGCCAGGACGAGAATTCAAACCCCGTAAAGCTTGAGACCTTTCGTATCGCAGACGACAAGAAAAGTTTCTGGGACAAATGCGTCCATCATAAGAAAACTGCGGGAGAAATAGGTGAGCGACTTGTAGAATATCTCCGGCGCGTGATGATGTCGGCGGTCCGGCTCAAAGCACCGGAAGATGTCGCGTGGTTTCTGGCGTCTTACGCGCGAGAGGCGCGCGGGCGGATCGAAGCCGTCGCAAATCTTCCAGGGCTTACGGCGCTCCGTGCGGCTCTAGAAAACTCTCTCGGCTTACAATTTGAGGGGAAGGAGGGCGAGCACTTCTTTCGAGCCACGCTCGTTCAGACTCTGTTCTATGGCGTATTCTCCGCCTGGGTTCTTTGGGCGCGCGGCCAAGGACAGAAGGAAGGCCGATTCGATTGGCGAACAGCTGCATGGGGTTTGCATGTTCCAATGATCGGAAGCCTCTTCGAGCAAATCGCCACGCCACACAAGCTCAAGCCATTAGGTCTCGACGAGCTTCTGGACTGGACTGGCGGAGTTCTCAACCGCGTTGAAACTGGGAGCTTCTTCAACATTTTTGAGCAGGAACACGCAGTACAGTACTTTTACGAACCATTCCTGAAAGCCTATGATCCGGAGTTACGAAAACAACTCGGCGTATGGTATACGCCGCGGGAAATTGTCAAATATCAGGTAGCCCGCGTAGATCGAGTACTGCGGGAGGAGCTTAAATTAGCCGAGGGTTTGGCTGACCCCAGCGTATACGTTCTTGATCCCTGTTGTGGCACCGGTGCTTACCTAGTGGAGACTTTAAAAAAAGCTTCCGAGATACTCAAAGCGAAAGGCGGAGCCTTAGTAGCCCAGAAATTGAAGAAGATGGCTACCGAACGCGTTTTCGGTTTCGAACTTCTCCCAGCCCCTTTTGTCGTTAGCCATTTGCAGCTTGGTCTCCTGTTAAGCGCCTCCGGTGCCCCCTTACAGGTTCCGAGCGTGCGCCAGTTTATCTGACTAACTCACTTACGGCATGGGAGGCCCCGAAGGAGCCGAAGAAGCAACTTGAATTCCTAGAGATGCAGGAGGAACGCGAGGCCGCTGATCGGGTTAAGCAGGAAGCCCCGGTGCTGGTGATTATTGGGAACCCACCATACAACGCGTTTGCCGGCACCAGTCCAACCGAGGAGGAGGGTCTTGTCGAGCCATATAAGGAGGGACTCATCTCGGAATGGGGTATTAAGAAATTCAATTTAGATGACCTTTATGTTCGATTTTTCCGTGTCGCCGAACGCCGAATCACGAAGACGGGGCGCGGAGTTGTCTCCTTTATTTCGAATTACTCATGGACTAGCGAGCCATCATTCGTGGTGTTGCGCAAACGCCTTTTGGAAGGATTCGATAGATTCTGGATTGAGAACCTGCACGGAAATCGAAAGATATCTGAGTATGCGCCAGACGGCAAAACGAGTGAGACAGTATTTGCTATGTCCGGCTTCTCTCCAGGAATTCGCCAGGGCGTTGTCACGTCACTCTGGGTCAAATTAGAAAAAGATAAAAAGACTCCGACACGCGTTCTGTTCAGGGATGACATTAACGCCGCCAAAGCGTCAGACCGGCGCGCGCAACTCCTCAAGAGTTTGGCGGCTGTCGATTTCGACAAAAAGTACGCCGTAGTGGCTCCTGACAAGGACAACCGATACCGGTTCTGGACAGCGAGGATAACGAAGCAATATAGGGCATGGCCGCGAGTTGTTGACCTATGTGCCGAGCCTCCGAGCAACGGCCTCATGGAAAAAAGGGGCGGCGCGCTGATCGATATAGACCGCTCTACTTTAAAGAAAAGGATTATCAACTACTTTGATTCAGGTGTATCGTGGGAGGCTCTTAAGGGGCTGGGTGACGGCCTGACGAAGAACGCGGCGCGTTTCGTTGCTCGGGAGGCGCGCAAAAAGGTTCTAGCAAAAGAGAAGTTTTCGGATGATCGCCTGCAACGCTACGCTGTGCGACCCTTCGATAATCAATGGTGTTACTACACCCCCGTTCGACCT
This sequence comes from Terriglobia bacterium, assembly GCA_021324365.1. Classification (GTDB taxonomy): domain Bacteria; phylum Acidobacteriota; class Terriglobia; order Terriglobales; family Acidobacteriaceae; genus JAJPJE01. Next base: position 7,941 of record JAJPJE010000093.1, read on the forward strand.
CTATGGAACGAGCCCCGACCCGCATTGTGGGCACAGATTTGGGAAGGAAACAGTTTTTTTCTTTCGCGACTTCGTTCTTCAAGCAGTACTGAGGGAGTACCTAGTTATTTCGTTCAGGGCTTGTCAGATGATCACCTTATAATGCCTGATGCCTCCTGCTTTCCGATTCGACTCCGAAAGGTAGCGACAAGGAAACCCAAAGACGACGACTCGGGACACCTCTTCCTAGAAGAGGAGAGCGACAACATCTCGACGGTGGCCAACCTGTCGGCCAAGGCTCGTGCCTATCTGAAATCGCTGGGATTTAGCGATCCGGACCAAGATGCTGAGACTGCTGGCATTATCTGGATGCATGCTCTAGCCATCGCTTATTCTCCTTGCTATCTGGCGAATAATGCGGACGGTGTACAAGGGGATTGGCCCCGCATCCCTCTCCCTATCACGAAGAAGCAGCTGATCGCTTCGGCTACCCTCGGTAGGCATATTGCTCAGCTTCTCGATCCGGAATGTGAAGTTCCGGGTGTTACCGCTGGTAATTTGAGAAAGGAACTTGCCTCGATCGGCGTCATTCACCGGGAAGGCGGCGGTCACCTTAAGGGTTCTGATCTTAACGTAACTGCTGGCTGGGGTCATCCCGGCACGGGCGGTATTACCGCGCCTGGGAAGGGAAGGGTTCGAGAAAGGAAATTGTCAGATGAAGAACGAGCCGCCATTGCTGCAGGTTCGTTTGCTCTTGGCGTTGCTGCTGAGCATGTTATCGGCATACTTGGCGGCGTTACTTATGATGTTTATCTAAATGATGTAGCCTACTGGAAAAACGTGCCAGCCTCCGTTTGGGACTACAGAATCGGAGGATACCAGGTCCTCAAGAAGTGGCTATCGTATCGTGAGGCGTGTTTCTTGGATCGGCCATTGGCAGTTGAGGAAGCAGAATACGTAACCGAAATGGCTCGCAGAATCGCTGCGATTCTTCTCTTTAGTAGTCACCTCAACGCAAATTACGAAGCCGTTGCAGCTGCTGAATATTCCTGGAGCTTTTCTTCGAATTGAAGAAAGCAGATTGGTGCCGGAGGTCAGATTTCCAGACTCACACGGCCCTATGCAATAGCTGATCTGCAGCTTATGGGCTCTCATACGCAACCTGCCAAAGCGCGGGGAGCGGGACGCGAAATCACGTTTTCTGCGACAGCTCCAGGACCGGGCTACTCCGTCACTTGTGCCGTGCAGCCAGGTGGAGGCGGAGCGTGGACGCATCCAGAAATATGTGCTGCGAACGGTAACTCGATACGCTGGGGGGTTGGAGCAACTCCGGCGATGCGGCGACTATTGCAATAACACTCAAGTACAAAATGCCTCGGCAGGTTTGCCAAAAAAATCGCGAATAGAGTCTCTGGAGAATTCTGGAAAAGGGCTTGTTTGTCCGCTTCCTTCGTCGGAAACGCAGCCGCGTCGCCCTTGGGATAGGGAACAATACGGGAACATCGAGCAGACGAAAAGAGCGCACATCATTCGACACGGTCCCAAAGTTGGTTTCTGTTAACCGCTTCTACACCACCTATTTGCCTTGATTTGCGAACCGCTTAGCTGAGTCGGTAAGCAGCCCTGAAAAGGCTGGCGTCGGCGGTTCGATTCCGTCCCTGGCCACCAC
>JAJPJE010000060.1 GCA_021324365.1 Terriglobia bacterium
CTCCCTTTCAGATTGTACCTAGTTCCCTGCTTGGCTCAACTCTGGGAAGGGTCAATCCGTCCTATTTTGGTGGGTTGAACGCTGCGAAAAGGTGTCCTGCATTTCCTGTGATCCCGTTCATTGCCATCAAATCCAGGAGTGAGTCATAATGCGAGTCGGACCAGGTGTTGTCCGCCTCTGCCGGCCTGTGAATCTGCCCAACTACATCACGCTTACGCGTATCTTTAGCATTCCCATCTTCATGTGGCTGCTGACGACCAGACGCATTCCCAGCGCTCATGGCGAGCAGGAACTTCTGGCCTCAGCGGTGTTCATCGCTGCCTCGATTACGGATGGGATCGACGGTTATCTGGCACGACGCCGTCATCAGATCACCACGATGGGTATACTGCTGGATCCCCTGGCAGACAAGTTGATGATCGCCGCCGCCTACATAACCTTGGTGCAGGTGAATCCGCATATCGTACCGGCATGGATGGCGGTCATCATTATCGGGCGCGAATTCCTGGTCAGTGGCTTGCGATCGATTGCTGCCTCCCAGGGTTTCACGATCGAGGCAAGCGACCTCGGCAAATCCAAAATGGTGGTCCAGATCGTCTCGGTGGTTGCCGCCATCCTGAATCACCGTTGGGACGAATGGCTCTTCTTTAACGGCAGATTTGTTTTTTCGGTGAAACTGGTCGCGCAGATGGCGATCTGGTTCATGGTGGTGTTGTCGCTGGCATCTGCCATCGATTACTTCTGGGCATTCTGGCGAAAGATAGACCGTCAAGTGGTCAAGAGTCAGCGCCGGCGAGCGTTCGTCCTGAGCCGCCGTCGCAAACGCGATGTCGCTCCAACGTAAACTCGCTCCACAGCTTTCCTCGCAACCGCACGAATACTCGCCGGAAGAACGCCGAATTCTGCTCGGGGTAGCACACCAGGCCATCGCTGCCGCACTAACCGGTAAGTCATTGGACACTGCACCTCCCACGGAACACCTGGCCGAACACCGAGGTGCGTTCACTACTCTCACCCTCGCTGGTGAACTGCGCGGGTGCGTCGGGTACGTTTTCCCGAATTACTCGCTATATCGAACCGTGGCGGAGACTGCCGTAGCCGCAGCGATGCACGACACCCGCTTCGTTCCCGTAACCCCGGATGAACTGCCAAGCATTGAGTACGAGATCAGCGTCCTTTCGCCGCTCCAATCTATTGATCCGGAAGATGTCGAGATCGGAAAACATGGACTTGTGGTTACCTTCGGGGGGCGTCGCGGCCTGCTGCTCCCTCAAGTTCCGGTAGAACACGGCTGGGACCGCGACACCTTCCTTGCACAAACGTGTCTGAAAGCAGGCCTGCCGCCTGACGCATGGCAGCGTGGCGCTACGCTACAGGGTTTCACTGCAGAGATTTTTAGAAGTCAGAAAGGACAGTAGCCACGGATCTACGGATTCTGTCGCTGGTATTTCCTGAAACATCCGGTGAAATCCGTGGCCTGTTGTTATTGTGCTTTTTCGCGCTCTACGTAGTCGCCCAGATCGATAGTCTCCAGAGCGTTACTCACCAGCAGGGTTGAACTGGTAGGTGTCACCCCGACAACGACCAACTCGCCGACAACGCGCGACGGAAGTTGCGCCTGGCGCTTGCCATTCGGAATCAACACATTCTTCTGCGTGTCGTCCATGATGTCGTGATAGTCATAGGAAATTGCGTCAACCGGATCGATCTTCTTGGGATCGTAGCTGCGCAGCGCTCGGAAGCGGTCGCCTACTTTCACCCCCTGGCCCGATCCAGCATTGATGTATACGGCGTTGCGATAACCAACCTGGCTATCGAATTCCTTCGCCAGAATGATGCGCGCGGTAAGGTCGCTGGTCCCGGGCGCCGGAAAGCGCTCCGGCGAAGGCAGTGGCATCATCACCAACTGACGTTCCGGGATCGGCACCACGATGTCACCTAGCGTCATTGCCTGGCAGCTTAACTCGATCTGCGCAATCGCGATGTCTCCGCGAATCGCTACGACCTTAACATGCCCAATATCCGCATACGGCTGGCCCATCGACTTTAAAGCGCGGGTCTGGCCGGGAAACAATTCGTAGCGATTCGGATCCGTAAGTTCGCGGATCACGGCGTAGCTCTTGCCTTCTTCGAAACCGCCACCGGAGAGAAACACCGTCTCCTTTTGCGCGTACAGCGCCTCACTGGGCGTCTCAAAACCCGACACCACGATGTTGTTTTTTGGAACTGCTTCGCGGCTCACAAAGCCTGCGCAGTAGACGTCAGAATAGGTTGCAGGCTCGGGCTCAATCGTGTGCTTCGAGGTCTCGACCGTCGGCGCCGATTGCTGGGCGGAAACCGCTAAGGCGCTGAAAAGTATGGCCACCAAAGAAATCTTCTTCATTGACAGGCTCCAAGTACCCGGCTTCGGCCGGATTTGGCAGCTTTAAACTTTCATCTGCTGCCATGTTAGTAACCCACGCAAATCTGCGGGAAACCGGAACGAACGCAAGGATACCGTCATTTGCCACCACTTGTAGTTACCCAAACGGTACTGAACTGTCACCAAAGTTCAGTTACTTTGCTGTACCTGATTGCATATGTCGCGGTGCATCTGTAATATTGCGCCTTTTACGGCCTGCAATGACTTCGGACAGTTCAACTTACGGGCTGCGACCTATCCCGCAGCGGCTTCCACGGGTGTGCGTTGCTATCTTCGGTTCCAATCCTCAGGAGATGGTGGAGAAAGCGGAATCGATAGCCCACGATAACCCGTTTATTGAGTTCAGGTTAGACTATCTGTCCAATCCTCTTCAGGGACTACCAAAACTAAAGGCCTTTCTTTCACAACACACCTATGTGCAAGCCGTTGCAACCTGTCGTCGCGTAGCAAGCGGAGGTAAGTTCAAGGGATCTCTGGCTTCGCAGCTCGAGGTCTTACTCAAAGCCGCCGAAGCTGGTTCGCAGTATCTCGATCTGGACCTACAGAGCGCTCAGTCGTTAAAACAAGCTGACATTGAGAGGCTTCGGCGCAGAGCTGGCCTGGTGCTTTCGTATCACGATTTCAAGTCCACTCGGAAGATCAACGAGATCTTCGAGCAGATGAAAGTTTACCCAGCCGACATCTACAAGGTGGTCACCACAGCCACCAGCCTCTCGGACAATGTGGCAATGATGCATTTTCTCGAGGAGCAGAGCTCACGCCATTCCCTGGTCGGCGTCTGCATGGGAGAACAGGGCATCATCAGCCGTGTCATTGGCGTCCGTGCCGGTAGCATTTTCACTTTTGCTGCCGCCAGTCCGGGCGAAGAAACCGCGCCGGGACAGATTGCCGCTAAAACACTGCGCGACGTCTATCGCATCGACCAGGTGGATGCGGCGACAAAGATATATGGGGTGGCCGGAGATCCCATTCAGCATTCGCTCTCTCCGGCCATGATGAATGCGGCGTTCCGGCGCGAAAACCTCGATTCGGTTTACTTGGCGCTACATGCAAAGAAGATTGATGACCTCGTGAACGTGATTCGCGGTATTCCCTTACACGGCGTAAGCATCACGATGCCTTACAAGGAAGCCATCCTCGAGCACCTCGACAATTGTGAGCCCCTCTGCCAGAAGATTGGCGCCTGCAACACCGTCATTCGCGGACAGGATGGAAAGCTCTACGGCTTTAACACCGATGTAGCCGGCGTAGTTCGGCCCATCGAGCAACGCATCCATCCTAAGGGCGCGAAGATTCTGGTCCTGGGTGCAGGGGGCGCCGCTCGCGCGGCAGTGTTTGGGCTTAAGGAACGGGGTGCTGAAGTTTCCATTCTGAATCGCACACCCGCAACCGCGCAGAAACTCGCCCGACAAGCGCAGGCGAAGACCATCCGGCGCGACGATCTGAAAAAGCTCAGCTTCGATGTGATCATCAATGCCACGCCAGTTGGTATGGGTGGCAATGGATCTTTGCTGAATGATAAAGAACTGAACACGCGCCTCGTGATGGACATGGTCTACAACCCAGTCGAAACGCGGCTGCTGCGCATGGCCCGCGAAAAGGGCATTGCAGTCATTAGCGGTGTGGAAATGTTCGTTCAGCAGGGTGCTCGTCAATTCGAAATCTGGACAGGAAAACCCGCACCGATTGCCGAGATGCAGTTTGTAGTCGTTTCAGAGCTGAAAGCACGAATCTCGGCGGAGCCCAGGCGGGAATACCCGATGGAGGCAGGCGAAAAGAAACCAGCTCCGGAGAAGAACGCCGTTGCTTCGAAGAAAGCCGTTCCGGCCAGGAAAAAGGCGGCCAAGAGGTAGGGAGTTGCTTGCGGATGTCACCATCAGCTATCGGCTATTGCACCTCAGCGGCGATAACTACTGGTTTGTTCCTTGCGATAAATAGCTGCCCGCCGGGGCCAGCGAAAAGCTACACGGCCTTTTGGCGTTGTTCCAGGCTAAGGTCCGAGTGAACCACAACCTGATTCCGGCCGCGTGATTTCGCAGCATAAAGCGCAGCATCCGCGGCCTGAATCAATTCGCGCTTGAAGCGAGCGTCGGTGGAGTAAATCGCAGTTCCCAGACTGATTGTCAAATGCTCCACCGTACCGGGACCTCCAACGAAAAATTTCGCTTGCTCTACACTGTGCCGTAAGCGTTCCGCAACGTGCAACGCACCGGAGCTGTTGGTTTCTGGAAGGATGATGACAAATTCCTCTCCGCCATAGCGCGCAACCGTATCCACTTCGCGCATGTCTTTGGTAAGCAGGGCGGCGACATCGCGCAGGATCTGATCGCCCACGTGATGGCCGTAGTTATCGTTAAAAGGCTTGAAAAAGTCGATGTCGATCATGATGAGCGCCAGGCTCGTCTTCTTGCGTTCGCATCGCTTGATTTCCAGTTCGAGCTGCTGCTCGAAATAGCCACGCGTTTTCAGTCCGGTCAGGTAATCGGTGAAAGCGAATGTCAGCAAGCCCTCATTTGCCTGTTCTCGAGTGAGGAGCGATTCGGCAACGAGCGCAAGGCTCCAGAGAAGCTGTGCATCTTCAGCCCTGAATCCCTCGCGCGAACCGGAAAACAGCTGCATGGAGCCCATCGTGCGATTGCTTACCAGCAATGGTACGACCAAGGCTGACGCCGCCTCCATTGCGTTCAGCAACGCGTCGGCTTGAACATTCGCGCCGCGCGCAATCAGCATGGGACGCCCAAATTTGCTGACCCAGAAGTGAAAGATATTGCCGTGCTGCAAAACGCCATCCACCAGCACTTCGCCACGACTCACTCGCAAGCTGACCTGCTCGGCGGAGTCTTCCCAAAAATACAGGGCAGCCTTGTCGTACGGAGCGATTTCCATCGCGAAGTCGCACAACATGTTTAAAGCCGTTTCCAGCTGCATCGGGAGCCCGCTGAGCATACTCAGGCGCAGAATGGTATTGATTTCTCGCCAGCGGCGTTGAATGGTCGTCTCGCCCATTTCCGAAAAGACCTGCACCACAAAGTGGTCCGGAGGGCAAGACTCCTGAAGCTCGGGCTGAATAGACATCGAAGGACTTTTGATCGTACTCACTCATCCAGTGCCGGGAACGGCTCTATACCAATAGGCGTTCAACTCCGCCACTCTCAAAGCAAGCTATCTGCCATCCACGACGGAAAGAGCGCGAATATCGCCGCCCGCGCGAATTCTCAACGGCTACTTGCGTACGACTCTCCTTTATATCTTTCCTTTCGTTCATTTGATGCAGGAATAGCACACCCATAACTGGGCACCGCATGTCGTAGAGTGAGCAAAGCGGTTCTCAGCGGGAGAGATTGGTAACATGAGATCTATCGGCGTTTTTTCCAGATGAAATGACTCACTGAGTTATTGAGCGATTGGTAACTCCTAGAGACCGATCAGTCCAAGGCAACCGCAACTACTTCTCTTTGCATCAGCAGTGGTGCAGTCGTTTGGGGCGATTCCGATTTCACAAGAAACTCAGCATTCAGAGCCCACCTGCATCAATCCTGTTGCGGTTGGCTTGTAGCATGCGCTAGGATGACCCTTGGGCAGTAAGCCCAGCTAGCTTCAATCAGTACCTAGCCGTTTCTTTCCGTAATCGAGACAGGCCCTTGCTTCCACTCGCTGAGGCTGACTGATCAGCCCGGTCATACCCGGAGAGTTCCACATGGCGTGGTACGCGTACTGTATTGCTGAGCAGAAAGCATTTTTGAGCGGCACTCGCGCTCGTCGACCCTTTTCCATCCCCAGCATCACCGGCATCGACGGATCCCAGGTTTTTGGGTATCCAAGCGGTGATTTCGCGGTAATCGTCAGTAACTACACTGAGGGCACGCTCGATCAGAAGGCGGCTCTCGATCATGCTCGCGTAATCAGCGAGTGTTTCCGCACCAGCACTGTTCTTCCGTTCCGATTTGGGACGGTTTTCCAGACTGAAGACGCAATCCGCCGGGCCGTGCGTACCAACCGTAAAGCGCTGATGGACAGCGTGAACCATCTGCGCGGCAAAGCCGAGATGCATCTGAAGCTGGTGATCCGCGATGGTGCAGTACGCGAAAACATTCAGGCGGCCTTGGCCAGCAGTATTGGCGGCGCCTATTTGACCGAGATCCGGGAACGGGCTGCACTTCAGCGAGACCGGCAGACAAAAGCGAAGTCGCTCTCAGTCCAGGTGCATCGTCTATTCAATCCGCTCGATGAAGAAGTAAGCTGCAAGAAAGTCGATTCTGGCGGGTTGCTGATCGATATCGCTCACCTGATCGACAATGCATCCGTGGAAAAGTATCAGAACCGCTACGTCGCCGCTTCGCGCCAGTTGAAGGATTGCCAAATCGCGCTGAGTGGCCCCTGGCCGCCTTATCACTTCCTGCCCGGTAAACTGAAAGGCGTCGGCAATAGCTAAAGAAAAAGAAATTGTTGTTCCGCTATCCGGTCCTTCGGGACCGGATTTTTTGTGTTCATTTCAACAGGCACTCTGGAGGTGTCCCACCATCGCTGGCTTCCACCAGAAAAGCAAGCGTATCCATTTACTCATTGCTGGAATCCTGCATCCAAACTTTAAGCAGAGTAGCACCCGAACGCGGCAGGTGTGACTCTTCTGTTCCCATGCCGTTACCTAAAGCTAGAATCCTGGTGGTGGATGATGAGAAAAATGTTCTCACGACAATCCAGGCCATCTTGCAGGAAGACGGATTCGAAGTCGATGCCGCCGACGATGGTGCTCTAGCCATCGAGGCAATCCGTGCGCGCCATTACGATTTGGTACTCACTGACCTTAAGATGCCCGGTATCGATGGACTTGGCGTCTTGGCTGAGGCGCGCAAGTGCTCTCCCAATACCGTAACGATGTTGATGACTGGATACGGTTCCCTCCCATCGGCGCTCGAAGCCGTGCAACTGGGTGCCTACGATTATCTGCTCAAGCCGATGGAAGTCCCCGAGTTGAAGCAGGCTGTGAAGCGTGGTCTGGAACGGGGGAAACTCTCGGAAATCGACACCCTCTATCGGATCAGCCAGGCCTTAAGCGGCACAATCGATCCAGCAGAAATCACTGCGGAGATCGCCGATGCAACGCGGCGCGTTTTGCGGCTCGAATATGCGAGTCTGATCGTCGTTGGAGCTGAGGACGCCGAAAATAAACTCACATCAGTCCTGAGTTCTCCTCCCATCGAGGCGAAACTCAGGTCCGGACAAATCGTCACCCTCAGTGAAGGTGATCACACCTTTTGCGAATGGGCCTCAACGAGAAACATTGTTTCAGCGGCGATTGTGCCCGGCCGCTTGAAGGGCGCCCTCATCTGTGCGCTTCTGGCACATAACGCATCGGCTCCGTTTGAGTTCCACGCTTCGGTCCGGCGCTTCATGCGCGGACTGGCTGAGCAAGCGGCCCTGGCGGTAAACAACACGCGTTTGTTTGAGGAACTGAAACAGAATAACGAGCAATTGCAGTCGGCTAATCAGCGCTTGCGCGAATTGGACCAGCTGAAGTCCCGCTTTTTGCGCATGGCAACACACGAACTGCGTACGCCGTTGACCCTTATTCTCGGCTATAACTCGATGCTCGCAGACAGTTCACACGAGCGCCTCTCAGAGGATGAACGCCTGATGCTCTCCGAGGCGATCCATTCCTCGAGAAGACTAATTCACCTCGTCAACTCCATGCTCGACATCAACCGGATTGAGGCGGGCAAAATGCAGCTTCGTCTCAGTCCCTGCAATCTGGTTAAGACCCTAGAGCGCGTGGTCGCCCTGTTTCAGACCGAAGCTCAAAAGAAGGGGATCCATCTGGGACTTCAGCTTCCGTCCCGATTGATCAGTGCGGTTGTGGATGGCGAGCGCATTGAGCAGGTCATTATTAACCTGATTGCTAATGCGCTGAAGTTTACTGACAGCGGAGGATCGGTGGTTGTGAGCCTCGATTCCTTGCGCGGCGAAGCAGGATTCGAGGTTGCCGTTCGCGACACCGGAATCGGTATTCCAGAAGGGCAGCAGTCTCAAATTTTCGAGGAATTCGCCAGGCTGGAGGGGCCCGGTTCGCAAAAACACGAGGGCTCAGGCTTGGGATTAGCGATTGCCAAGCGCATCGTCGAAGCACACGCCGGTAATATTTCAGTAACCAGCAATGTTGGTCATGGGAGCACCTTCCGCTTCCGAATTCCTACAACTTTGGCCGGAGCCGAAACGGGAGAGGCGGTTCCGGCATGAAGGCGATAAGCAACTCAGATCGTATCTTTGCTATCTGGATGCTCAAACAGAGAATCGGAGTAGAATATCTGAAACCATTGCGCCACAACCAAGGTAGTCGCTCTTTCGGAAGCTCATTTCCGAGGGTAACGTGTGTGTTACGCCAGAATTACGGACCAAGTAACGGGACATCCGGGATCCAGGATTCCCAGGGGGCTCTTAATGCCGTCGCCTAAGACTCGAATACTGATCGTGGACGACGACCCCAGCATGTCGCGCTTCTTGAGCGGGTATCTCATCCGGCAGAACTTCGACGTCAGCACCGCCGCCAGCGGCGAAGAAGCCATTCGTGTGTTCCGCGTCTACGACCCGGCGCTGGTCCTTCTTGATATGGCCATCGGGGGCATGGATGGCCTTGAAACCCTGGAGCGGCTGAAACAGATCAAGCCGGACCTATCAGTGATTGTTGTATCCGGACAAAACAACCCCGATCTGATCTTCCGGGCCTCCAAACTGGGTGCGGACGACTATGTCGCCAAGCCATTCGAGCCCAAAGATCTGGAATTGCGCATCGCTCGTGTGCTTGATAAGCAGCGATTGGTTTCGGAAGTGACGCAATTACGGGAACAGGTCCGGAGGCAAAGCGACTTCAGCATGCTCTTCGGAACCAGCCCCAAGATGGAAGAAGTAAAGTCGACCATCGAGCAGGTGGCTGACACGAATGCCACCGTGCTGATTCGAGGCGAAAGCGGCACGGGTAAGGAAGTAGTTGCGCGCATGGTGTACGGCCATTCGCTCCGCCATGAAAAGCCATTCGTGAAGGTCAATTGTGCCGCTATTCCGCACGAGTTACTGGAAAGCGAACTATTCGGATACGAGCCGGGAGCATTTACCGGCGCAACCAGGCAGAAACTCGGCAAGTTCGATTTGGCGAACCAGGGAACGCTGTTCCTCGATGAAATCAGCGAGATGCATCCCGCGCTGCAGGCCAAGCTGCTGCACGTGCTCCAGGATGGTGAATTCGCGCGCCTCGGTGGCAAGCGGGATATTGCCGTCGACGTTCGCGTGCTTGCGGCCACCAACAAGCCACTAGAGCGTGCGGTGCAGGAAGGACTGTTCCGGGAAGATCTGTTCTACCGCCTGAATGTCGTGACCATACACATCCCGCCTCTGCGGGAGCGGCGCGAGGAAATCCCCGTATTTCTTGAGTTTTTCCTCCGTAAGTACAGCGAGTTTTACGGTAAGAATCCCCCGCCGTTCAGCGACTATGCCGTCGGCCGAATGATGGAGTACAGTTGGCCAGGCAACATCCGGGAACTTGAAAATCTCGTAAAGCGATACGTTATTGTCGGGAAAGAATCGCAGATCATCCGCGAACTCTCGACGCATAAACCAATCCTTTCTTCGACCACGGGTGCCAGCCCGCTCTGGGGTTTGAAAACAACTGACGACAGTGTGCGGGGAGACGGCGCTGCAGCCGCTGCTTCCTCGAAGAGCATCGTTACCATTCCGCCACCCGAAAACGGCGAGATGGAATTGCCTTCTCTACTCGAAATCGGACGTCGTGCCGCAATGCAGGCTGAACGGGAGGCCATCGAAAGAGTGCTTACCCAAACCCGTTGGAATCGACGCCAGGCTGCAAAGATTCTGAAGATCAGTTACAAGGCACTCCTGAATAAACTGAAGATTATCGAGCAGCAGAGTAGCTCACAGAATAAGCAGCAGAGTGCCTAGAGTTGGTAGATGGATGCCAACTCAAGCTTTAAGGCTACCGCCTCGTAGTGCCCGAAGGTTGCCCATTCCCAGATTAAATATTCGAAAGATTGAAACAGTAACATCCGACTTTAGAGCTACTTGGACGAATTCTGACACAATCCACAAAGGCAGCAGGAGAAATTTGGTTGCGGGAGTGCAGCTTACTCAAGCAACAAAAGAGGCCATTTGAAATGAAGCAACCCTCTTCCTGAGATGTACTAGTCCCTTTTGAGCCTTTCGCGGCTGCGGAAGGCCGCCTTTGCATCGCCTACCAAGTTTTGGTTTCCCTCCTCCTGCCTCTTTATGGCGGTCCGAAATGGACCGCTTTTTCTTTTTTGCAATGTTTCATTCCGCACCATTTTCAGACTGTCCGCATCCAACGGGGTTGCATTCTTGGACTGCAAGTGGGAAATTGACGCACCCCCAACCCGGGCGTATCATTCCCGTTTTGTTCGGCGCAGAAGCCCGAGTCTGAGAGTACAAGGCAAGGAGCCACAGGTAGACGAATCAATGGATAAGAAGAAGTTAGAACAACTCAAGAAGCGGCTGGAAGAGAGGCAACAGGAGCTCCGGCGCCAGGTCGTTAACCGGGAGCAAGACGGGCGAAACCAGGGCGAAGATATCGCCCAGGACATTGCTGATCGCGCCGCCAGTTCGTACAACAAGGAATTCCTCTTCACTCAGAGCACTAATGAACGGCAGCTGCTGGGGATGGTCGACTCCGCGCTCGCCCGCATGCGCGAAGGAACTTACGGCGAATGCATCAGTTGCGGTAATGAGATCAACTCAAAACGCTTGGAAGCGGTGCCTTGGACCCGTTACTGCATCGAGTGCCAGGAAAAACTGGAAAAGGGCCAACTCGAACAGGCCGCAATGTAGATTTACCGATTGTGTGTTCAGGCCGCCGGAAAAGTCTGGCGGCTTTTCTGTTTGTGCCCTGATTTTTCCGCTCGGACGAAGATCCGCCCCTCCACCTCTGCCTGGATTGCCAATAGTCTCAAACTGCCTCAGCCGAAAATGCGAATTACGCATGCCTGGATGCGAACCAAGCTCGGTGGCAGATCATCGGCGGCATGTCAGCACCAGGAGAAGCCGCGAAACATTAGGAAATTCAGCATACCTCAGTTTGGTAGTAGCGCAGCAACTGACCAACACTCTTAGTATTAGCCTCTCACGTGTTTCGAACGTACACGTCTATATTGCAATGATGAGCTCGCCGACGTCGGCACCACGCACCGAACCTTCAGGAACGACCGGACGCCCAGAATCGATTTGGTTGAGCGACACCGCCCTTCTGATCTATATCGCGCTGGCGACCGTTATCGTCCATTTAATCACCGGAAGAAACTACGGATTCCATCGCGACGAACTTGCAACCCTCGAAGATGCGCGTCACCTGGCACGAGGCTACATCGCATATCCTCCGGTAACTCCCTTCTTCGGCAGAATCTCTCTGTTGCTGTTTGGAACCTCGCTGACCGGCTTCCGCTTCTTCGCAGCGGTGGCCGAAGCCGCCGCGGTAGTAATTACCGGCCTCATGGCTCGCGATCTGGGCGGACGTCGCCGAGCTCAGATGGTTGCCGCCGTCGCTGCGCTTCCTTTCTGCATCGCGGCGGGCACCTTAATGCAGTACGTGTCTTTCGATTACCTCGCCTGGGTACTTACCGCCTACTTCTTCATCCGGCTGTTAAAGACTGAAGATCCGCGCTGGTGGACAGCAATCGGCGCTGGGATCGGCTTCGGCTTGATGTCGAAGTACAGCATCGTCTTCTTCGTTGCGGGACTCCTGGTCGGCATGTTGTTGACGAGCGCACGCCGATACCTTCTCAGTAAATGGTTTTGGGTTGGCGTGGGCGTCGCATTCTTAATATTTCTGCCCAACTTCTTATGGCAAGTGCAACACGGCTTTATTTCCATCGATTTCCTGAAACATATTCACGCGCGCGACGTTCGCATTGGTCGAACTGAGAACTTTCTTCCCGGTCAACTGAACCTGATTCTGCTTGCATTTCCGCTCTGCCTTGCCGGACTGTACTTTTACTTTGTCGCAGGGGCAGGTAGGCGCTTCCGTACAGTCGGATGGATGTACGTAGTCCCCCTGCTGCTGTTCGTGATCGGCAAAGGCCGTGCCTATTATCTTGGCGCTGCTTATCCCATGCTCTATGCCGGGGGAGCCGTCTGGGGAGAGCAATGGCTCGCGTCCATGAAGCGCGGAACGGCCAATCTCGTTCGCGCCTTAGCCTGGGTTGCGCTGCTTGCAGATGTCGTCCTTATGTCGGCGCTGTTCTTGCAGATTGCGCCCGTGAACTCCTCATGGTGGAAATTCGCCATCAAGAGCAATGGTGATTTTGTCGAGGAAATTGGCTGGCCGGAACTGGTTCGGATCGTCGCGCAGATCCGCGACTCACTGCCCGTCGAGGATCGCGCGCATCTCGGAATTCTGGCAGGCAATTACGGCGAAGCAGGAGCTCTCAACCTCTACGGACCAGAATACGGATTGCCGCGAGCCATCAGCGGGATCAACTCATTCTGGCAGCGCGGATATGGTGATCCTCCACCGCAAACACTGATCGTCGTCGGCCTCTCTCAGGGTTTTCTCGAGCGCCAATTCGCATCCTGCCAACTCGCCGCACACGTCTGGAACCATTACGGCGTACAGAATGAGGAGACGAGAGATCATCCAGATATTTACGTTTGCCGCGGATTGAAACAAAGCTGGCCGGAGTTCTGGAAGAGCTTCCGCTATTACGGATAACGTTGAGATGCGTAGGACAGGCTTGCTCGTCCGTCCCACGCAATCACTGGCCTAAATCTGTTCGTCGGCGGAAGGGCCGTAGATCGCCGGCACCGTCGCTCCCTTCAACCGCAAATAGACCGTGAGCTGCCCGCGGTGGTGCGCAAGATGACTGAAGATAGAATCGCTGATCACCACATGCCGCGGATCCTCATTCACCACCCGTCCCGCCACTTTGAATTTCCACGGCTTCATCAGATGTTCGTCCGTGGTTTTCGCCAGCGCGGCACGTGCTTCCGCAACCGATGTGTCCAGCAGTTTCAGCAGGTCTGCGGTTGAGGTCTGCACGGCGGGCGTAAACGTTTCGGACGTAGCCGTCTGGCGCTGGGATAGCATCTTCCCCGATCGCCGCGACTATGCGAATCTTGTGCCTCTGCCAATCTCGCTCCGAAGCATTTTCGCGGCCAACCTTATCGCACTCCTGTTGCTCGCCGTCGTTCTTGCGGTGGACGTAAACGCGGTTTCAGCGCTTCTGTTCCCGTTAATCGTCAGTGCCTCCGAAAATGCATTCGGGATTTTCGCGAATTTCGTCTGGGTCCACATGGCGGTGGTGCTGCTCGGAAGCGTCTTCAGTTTCTGTGCGGTCTTCGCGACTGTCGGCGCGCTGATGAGCGTCCTGCCCTACTCGGCATTCCGCCGCCTCTCGTCCTATTTTCGAGCCCTGCTTATCGCCTACTTCGTGGCGCTGCTTTTGACCAGCTTCGCGGTACCGCCTTTGCTGAAGGACCTGCCGAATTCCTCAATCAGGTTCTTGCCTCCGGTATGGTTCCTTGGCTTATGCCAGTTGCTGCGTGGGCGAACTACTGAGGTGCTCTCCCAGATGGGTCACATCGCCATGGATGCGACACTCGTCACGGCCACCCTCGGCATTGCGATTTACGCGGTGGCTTACCGTCGTTGTTTTCTGCAAATTCCGGAAACCGCGGATGTCATACCATCGGCGAGCCGCAACCGCAGCACATGGCTATTTCGGTTGGCTGATCGAGCCCTCTTGCCAACATCCTTCCAGCGCGCGGCGTATCGCTTTACGATTTACACAATGCTGCGCAGCGACCGCCAGGGGCTTGTATTTGGCGGATTCATGGCTTTCGGGTTCGCGCTTGCTTCGCAGCTCCTCTTTTCTGCGTTTCGCGGATCGCAGTTGCACGCCGCAGCAGTCCCGGACGTTCTCGCCATCCCGTTGGCGCTCGCCTATTGCGCAATACTCGGAATGCGATTTGCCTTCGATATTCCCGCAGAGTTACGCGCCAACTGGATTTTTCGCTTCGCCGGCGACCCCCACGCAAACGATTGCCCAGGGCTCGCGCAGAAAGTCATCCTCGGCCCGGTACTCGCGTGCTCAACCATACTCGTTCTGCCCGCCTACGGCCTGCTCTGGGGATGGAAGACGGGGATCGTACACGCTGTGGTTGTTGCCTTGTGCTCGCTCTTGCTGGTCCGAATCCTCGTGCGAGGCTATCGCAAGATTCCCTTCACCTGCTCCTATCCACCCTTCGCGCAGTCGGCGGTGGTGGTGGTCCTGCTGTATGTGCTCGGATTCTTTGTGTTCGTCGTAGGCGTGTCGCACCTGGAGCCCTGGATCATCGCCTATCCAATCACTAGCGCAGTCACGTTTCTCGGGCTTGTGCTGTTGACCGCCTTATTGCGCCGTTTATATCGGGAGGAAAATGTCGAAGCCACTAATGACGTAGTCTTCGACGAAGCGTCCGCCGCGGGGTTCGAACTGCTCGATCTGAGAAAAGGAGGTTAGGCGCGGACGGGCGTCCGCGCCTATGACATTCAGTCACGCAGCGGGCTGACGAGCTTTCCCGCTTTTCTTACTGAACAGATCGATCATGCCTTTGCTAAATTGTGGAATGTCGTCTGGCTTTCGGCTGGATACCAGATTTCTGTCGATCACGACCGGCTCGTCGACCCACTCCGCTCCCGCGTTCTTCAAGTCCGTCTTCAACGACGGCCACGACGTGATCCGCTTTCCGCGTGCCTGTCCGGCTTCCACAATTGTCCATGGGCCGTGACAGATCGCTGCGACCGGCTTATCCGCTTGGAAAAATGAGCGAACGAAGTCGACCGCCTCCGGAATCATCCGCAGCTTGTCGGGATTGATCACGCCGCCCGGAAGCAGCAGCGCGTCAAATTGTTCCGCATGCGCTTCCTTCAGCGGGATATCGACTTTGATCTCATCTCCCCACTCGGTGAATTTCCAACCACGGATTTTGTCGTCCTTCGGTGAAACCACGCTGGTGCGAGCGCCGGCGTTGTCTAGTGCTTTACGTGGCTCGACCAATTCCACCTGCTCAAATCCATCGGTCGCGAGAATTGCTACCTTTATTCCTTCCAATTCCTGTACTGCCACTTGAAACCTCCTTTTTATGATTCTCGGGTGTTCCGTGCGTGCCCTCTGTTGGTAACCGGTGGGACGCTGTATCTGCCAGTTCGAGTGCCTACGCGCGCATTCCTCTGGCGACCAGTGCGACTGACGACTTACGCCGCGGCGGCTGCCCATGGATCCAAGACAACTTTCGTGCAGTTGTCTTCTTTATCGCGGAAGATCTTGTACATCTCCGGCGCATCAGCGATCGGCACGCGGTGACTAATGACAAAACTCGGATCGATTTCTCCGCCCTGGATGCGTTCGAGCAGCGGTTGCATGAAGCGCATCATGTGCGTTTGGCCGGTCTTCATGGTCAGCGCCTTGTTCATGAACGCACCCATGGGAATTTTGTCATCGAAACCCGCATAGACTCCCGGGACAGATACCGTACCTCCCTTGCGGCATGCCTGGATTGCCTGCCGCAATGCGATGGGCCGATCGCTTTCGGCCATTATTGCCTGCTTGGTGCGGTCCATCATGTACATAAAGCCGTGATCGTGCGCTTCCATGCCGACCGCATCGATGCAGGAGTCCGGGCCGATGTTCCCAGTCATCTCCTTGATCGTCTGGATCACATCATCAACCTCTTCGTAGTTGATGGTTTCCGCACCACCCTGCTCAGCCATCTGCAGCCTGTAGTCGAATCGATCGATCGCGATCACCCTTTCGGCGCCGAGCATGAATGCACTGCGTATCGCAAACTGGCCCACTGGCCCGCATCCCCAGATCGCGACTGTGTCCCCGGGCTGGATGTCGGCATTCACTGCCCCGAAGTATCCCGTCGGGAAAATGTCGGACAGAAACAGCACTTTGTCATCCGGCATGCCATCGGGAATTTTCAATGGACCCACGTCCGCATAAGGAACACGCGCATATTGCGCCTGACCCCCGGCGTATCCGCCCATCATGTGCGTATAGCCAAAAAGACCAGAAGGCGAATACCCCATCATCTGTTCGGCAATCCAGTAATTGGGATTAGAGTTGTCGCACAGTGACCAAAGCTGGCGTTTGCAGAAGAAGCAGTTTCCACATGCAATAGTGAAAGGCACCACAACGCGGTCGCCTACCTTCAGCTTGTTGCGATCGACGCCGGGACCAATTTCCACTACTTCTCCCATGAACTCGTGCCCGACGATGTCTCCCTGTTCCATCGTCGGAACGAATCCACCATAGAGGTGCAGGTCGGAGCCGCAGATCGCGGTGCTCGTAATGCGAACAATTGCGTCGCGCGGGTTGAGGATCTTTGGATCAGGAACGTCCTCTACGGATACTTTCTCTTTGCCCATCCAACAGACTGCCTTCATGACACACTCCTTCTGGCTTCCACCATCTCCTGAAAACCATGTTCCCCGCGTGCGGGTTTTACCGGGTTTATCGACCGCATTACTCCGGTGACGACGCTTCGTGGGCCGTGCGACTGACCCTCGGTTGTAGGAATTTCGCCGGTTTCCACCAGCGCCTTGGCCCGCCGAAGATTCTGCCGAAGTAAAAAGCTTGCACTCTTACTCAAGTAGCGCGCCGCTCCCGCCAGACCGCCTGCCGCAGGGCGAAAGCGCACAGTCGATGTAACAATGGTTCCCCGATCGTCAGCGGCTTTTCTGAATCGTACGGAGCCTTCTGCATCCACATCGGATCCCGGTAGAGATCGCCAGTCGATGCCTTCGCTCTGTCGATCGGTGTAGAGTTCGGCATCCCAGCGCACCTGCCCGATCACTGGAACCCGCGCGATGAAGCGATAGGTCCGGTCGGCGATCTTGTTGACCGATTCAATGTGAGACATGTACTGCGGAATGGTTTCGAATTCGCGCCAGAATCGGTACGCCTCGTCTGGCGAGGTATTCAGGAGCAGGCTGGTTTCAGCAACACCGGGTTCTGTATTTGAGTTCAATTTCATTCCGGCATATGCCAGTAGACCTCCGGCAGCAGCCATGGCGATTCCGGATTTTGAGCGTCGAGTTAGGCCGACGACGGCGAGAGTTCCTCCGCCGAGTAGCGCACCCCACTTAGGAATTGATTTGGAGCGGCTGCCATCTGGGCCATGTTGCGAAAACAAAGTCTCTGATTCATGCATAGCGATCCGCCTTGTTCGGGAATGAATGGTCAGATGCGACGATCGACGTGAGGATGTCCTTCCGCAATACCTAATCGCTCGGACGATCACCCGCCTTGTTTGTGCGGAAAAGGGGCGCCCGAGCCCCCGGCGGAGCCGCAGGGTGATGCTCCGCCCGATGCCGGGGAATTAGGCGTCGGTAGTGTGACTAGTTTGGAGTTCCACGGATGCTGCACAGGCAACTCTCGGTGACAGCGGTATTCCTTGCTTTAAGGTCCAAACATTGGGAAGACGTTGAAGATTTGGAGGCTCATTTGACGCTGGCGTGGAGATCAAGGTCAGGGGCGTTGATTCGATCCTGCTGCCATGGCGCTCGCGCATTAGAAACCGAATTGACGGTGACAGCCACAAGCGTGCTAATTTGAGTGGAGATGTGATGCATGAGGATATCACTGGAGGACGACGGGTTAGAAAAACAGAGTTAAGAGTGGCGAGGCAAGCTGTCTGAGCAACCCTGATTGTGACACTCGCATCAACCGGTGATGGCTCTCTTTTTACTCCGGATCAAACATCTCTGTTTTTTGCTCTCCGTTTAAACTGGGTGCACAACTTGAGGACCGTGGCATTTCTCGAACAAGGGTGGAACCAACTGTGTCGTCGATGACAGAACATCTACGCGAAAACCTTCGTTATCTTTTCGCCGCAATTGTTGAGTCATCCGATGATGCCATCATCAGCAAAGACCTGAACGGCATTATTACCAGTTGGAATCCCGCTGCCACGCGGTTATTTGGCTACTCCGCCGAGGAGATGATCGGTCAACCGGTACTGAAGCTCTTCCCTGAAGAGTTGAAGTACCAGGAAGCCGGCATTCTTGCCAGCCTGAGGAGCGGCAAGGGCGTTCGCCAGGATGAAACCATACGCGTTCACAAGAACGGAACGCGCCTGCTGGTGTCTCTCAGCACTTCGCCCATCTTTGACGGCGAGCACAACGTGATTGGCGGATCGAAGATCCTCCGCGATATCTCATCCCACAAAGCCGCCGAACTGGCTCGCATGAGACTGGCAGCCATCGTTGAATCGTCAGACGATGCGATTGTCGCCAAAGACCTGAACGGGATCGTAATGAGCTGGAACAAGGCCGCGGAGAGGCTGTTCGGATATACCGAGAAGGAAATGATCGGGCGCTCAATCACCACGATCATTCCTCCGGAACTCCAGTACCAGGAGCCCGAGATTCTCAGGAAAATTCGATCTGGCGAGCGGATCGAACATTTTGAAACTGAGCGTGTCTCGAAGTCGGGCGAACGCATCTCGGTATCGCTAACCATCTCCCCCGTAAAAGATACCCACGGGCGCGTAATCGGAGCTTCGAAGATTGCGCGTAACATCTCTGAACGCCGGGCTGCAGAGGAAGCACGTCTCAGGTTGGCAGCCATCGTGGAATCCTCCGACGACGCCATCATCAGTAAAGACCTGAATGGCATCATTACCAGCTGGAACAAAGCTGCGGAGCGCCTTTTTGGCTATACCGCCGATGAGATCGTCGGCCGCTCAATTCTTACGATCATTCCTCCTGAGCTGCATGACGAGGAACCAGGTATCCTTCGAAGACTTGCGGCAGGCGAGCGCATCGAACACCACGAGACGGAGCGCATTTCCAAGTCGGGCAATCGCATTCTTGTGTCGCTCACGATCTCTCCTATCCGAAACGACAAGGGCCGTGTGGTTGGCGCTTCAAAGATCGCGCGTGATATCACGCAGCGGAAGCAGATTGAGATGGCGCTCATACAGTCCGAAAAGTTGGCCGCAACAGGCCGCATGGCCGCTACCATTGCACATGAGATCAATAATCCGCTGGAAGCCGTAGTCAACCTGATTTTTCTGGCTCGTAACCAGGCTTCTCTTGACGACAATGTGCGCAACTATCTGCTAACAGCGGAAAAGGAAATCGAAAGAGTATCGCTCATCGCGCGCCAGACCCTCGGCTTCTATCGTGAAACGACGGTGCCGGCACCGGTCGTCATCCATGATGTCATTCGAGACGTCATAGCGGTCTACCAATCTAAGTTCCGCTCGCACGGAATCCGCGTGCAGACCGACATGCGCGCGATACGTTCTCTGACTGTTCGCAAGGGCGAACTCACCCAGATCATCTCGAACTTGATATCTAACTCCATCGATGCCATGCCTCAAGGCGGCACTCTGTTCCTGAGTGTGCGCGAAGTCTGCCGAGACAAAGGAGATGGCATTGAAGTGGTTGTGAAGGATCAGGGAACGGGTATTCCGAAAGAAGTCTTGCCGCGCTTATTCGAGCCCTTCTTCACCACAAAAAGAAACGTTGGAACCGGATTGGGCCTATGGATCGTCAGGCAGTTTCTGGAGAATCACAATGGCGAGATTTTCGTCGAGAGCCATTCGGAGAGAGTGGATCGTGGTACGACGTTCCGGATCTTTCTGCCTTTTGCGAATCAATTTAGCGCAGGGAATAATACCGTAGTAGATGTTAATGAGAAAGCGGGAGAGCGTGCGTGCTGAATATCGAACCCGGAATACTGCTTGCAAATGATCCTACGTTATCCAATAACCTCCCCGATTTCCGGGAAGAGAAGTCCGTTGCTTCCAAAAAACAGCGGCGCAAAGTGTTGGTTGTTGATGACGAACACCTGATTGCGGATACCCTGGCGGAGATTCTGTCGCGCCACGGCTTTATAGCCAGGGCAGCCTACGGCGGCGAACGCGCTCTGCAAGTCGCCAAGCGCTTTCATCCCGATATCGTTGTCGCCGACATTCTCATGCCCAGTATGAACGGGGTGGAACTTGCCATTTTGTTGCGAAAGCTCAGCCGGCAAACCAGGATCCTGCTGTTCTCCGGCCATGCGAACTCTGCCGAGCTGCTCAGCGAAGCGCGGGACGAGGGCTATCATTTCGAAGTTGTGGCCAAACCAATCCATCCTGACAAACTCCTGCAGCTCTTACAGGAAAAACGCTAGCAAAGGCCATGCTGCTCGCCCGGTCCTGACCTGAACGCCGGCATGCAGGTGCAATCTTAAAAGCCGGGGTTTGTAAGCTTCGAGTGTCGCTGCCAGCATTTTCTTGACGTGGTAATCTGTCCATCGCATTGATCGAGGTTCACCATGATTCGGTTTCTGCGGTTGTCCTTGGTTCCCGTTCTCTTCCTGCTCTCGTCCACGCTCTTCGCTGACAATCTCAGTTATCTTCGGCTGGATCCCAGCATCGTCGAAAGCCGCACGCAGCTATCGCCTCAAGATGCGAATGCGCGGCTCGCAATGTTGAAGAATCAGTTCGCCAGCGCAGGATGCGCCGACAAGCAACTGAAAGAACAGACGATCCCGGGCCAGCAGCTTCCCAATTTAGTCTGTATCCTACCCGGCCTTGATCCGGGAGCGGTGGTTGTTGGCGCCAATTACGACTACAGTTCCACCGGCGACGCAGCCCGCGTCGACTGGGCTACTGTCAGCATGCTCCCTTTGATCGCCGAATCGCTGCGGAGCGTTCCGCATCGCTATACCTTCATTCTCGTGGCGTTCAGCGGGCACGACCGGCAGATTGGATCAAGCTACTACCTGACACAACTTACGGATTCTCAGCGTGTTGGCATTCGCGCCATGGTAGACCTTAACCAGATCGGCCGCGGTCCGACCATGTACTCGCTGCCGCAACTAAAGCTTCCGAGCGGCAGCAGCCAGGTCGCGAATCTATCCGGAAGCGACAAGGTGAATCGTGAGAACGTCCTCAGTAAGCTCCTGCCCGCTTCGGCAAAAGCGATCAAACTTGATACTCCAGCTGAATTGAAGGACGCAGCTCTCACGGATGCGCAGTCCTTCGACAACTCTTATATTCTCGCGCTGACGGTCACATCCGCGCCTGGCCCCTCCAATGCGGTTGATGCGAAGTCTTATTACGACACATACAACTTACTATGTCTTTATGCGCTAGTACTGGACCGTGCGCTTGGCCCCGCCGAAGCGCCTGCCACAACAACTGTTGTAGCGCAGAACACGCCTCCTGCCTCGCCGGCACAAGCGGCATCAACCGTACCTGCAGCAACTCCCGCCCAGCAAACTGGCTCGCCGAGTGCTAACAGCTTTGAACGCGGGGCGGGCAACGCACAGAACACCATCACCGGTCAGATGCCACCAGCGCCTCCAAATTCACCGAACCCGGTCGTTCGCGTATCCTCGCGCCTCGTGCAAGTGGATGTGGTGGTTACGGACAGCAAGGGACAGCCCATCCACGGACTGAAGGCCACCGACTTTACCATCATGCAGGATGGGAAGCCGCAGCAACTCAAGGTATTCGAGGCGCATACCACTCGCGCACCTCAGGCCAAGGTAGTTCAGACTGCGCTGCCCTCGAACACCTACACGAACCTCCCGCGCGACCCGTCCGACAGCAGTTGGAACATCATCATGGTCGACCTGCTGAATACCGAAACCCATGATCAGCAGACACTGCGGGCACAATTGATGAAGCTTCTGAACAACCTGCCACCGGGCCGCCAAGTTGCGCTTTTTGAATTGAATCGCCAGCACCTCGTCATGTTGGAGGGCTTCACCGACAGGCCGGCTGAGTTAATTAAGGCTGCGAGCAACATCAAGGCGGAGCAGTCGCCGCTTATGATGAGCGAGGCCGCACGGGAAGACGAAATCGGAACTACCGAAGCCGCCGAGCGAATTGCTCTCGAGGGGCACAGCGGCGGCCCGGGCGCCGTTTCGCCGGGTGTGATCAACGACGCCGCCCAGGACCAGATGCGCAAGCGCGAGCAGGCGATTCGCAACACCGAGGCCTACGATCTGGCTCAACGCGTGAACTACACCATGGACGCTTTTCAAACCATGGCGCGCACCGTGGCCGGTTATCCGGGACGTAAGAATTTGATCTGGCTCTCGGGCGGATTCCCCATCCGCTTTGAAGCTGATTCTCGTTACAACGAATATCAATGGGACACTGCGAGTGACTACACTCGACGCGTGATCAATGTTTCCACGCAGGTGGCGCAAGCTCGCATTGCCGTTTATCCGGTCGACATTCGCGGCATGATGACACACGACGTTGCTATCAGCGCCACATCGGCCGCGACTGCAAGCTACGCGCAACCGGGCGCCATGGCGCTGAACAATCCTTCGACTCCTGACCCGAGAGGCGGGCTGCTGAATGAACAATCCCAGCGGAACGCTAATGAATTCGACGCCATGCGTGACATCGCCGATCAGACAGGCGGCCATGCGTTCGTGAACAGCAACGACTTGAATGCCGCTATCAATCGCAGCATCGATGATGGCGCAACCTATTACACCCTGGCGTATACCCCCGAAAAAGAAGAGACAATCAAATATCACCAGATCGAAGTGAAATTGGATCAAGCTAGTGCAAAGTTGTCCTACCGGAAAGGCTATTACACTGAGCCTCCCGCGAAGGCTCAACAAGCTTCAGGCGTAGCTGCCCTTCAGGGAGCGATGAACCCCGGAACGCCGCAATCCACTTCCCTTTACATGACCGTCTCCGTCTACCCTCCGGACGCAAATCACAGGACCGTTCGCATCCTGTACAACATCAACCCGAACGGCGTCGCGTTTACTGATCTGCCGAACAAGTCAAAACACGCTTTGGTGGATTGCATGGCAGTTGCGTACAACTCGAAGGGAATCGTTGCCGCGCACGCATCGGACACCCTGGATGCAACCATCGGACCGGCGCAATTCGAGCAGGTAATGAGCCGCGGCTTGCCGGCAGAACAGGAACTCGATTTGCCGCCCGGCAACTACAACCTACGCTTCGGCGTTATGGATCGTAACTCACAGCGCATCGGCACGGTCGATGCGCCGGTGGTGGTCAACGAGCAAGTCGCGAAAAAATAGCGCTCGGGTGCAGCTTTAAGCGGTGCAGAACAATTCGGGGCGAAGTTGCTTTGGAGGGTCGTGGCATCAGCCACGCCGAAGCAAGTTCTTTCTCTTTGAGCACCCCTCGCCGGCTTTAGCCGGCGAGGCATCTGCTTCTGTCATGCGAGGAGGCTTTAGTCTCCAAGGGATCTCTATCGAACAACGATTGTCGCGCCGCCTCTACTTTTTCTTCTTTCCACCCAGCACTGAATTCAACAGCCCTCCTAAATTCTGCTGCGGCTGCTGTTGCTGCTGCTGATTGGCGTTCTGTTGCTGCGGTGATTTCTGCCCGGTGAGAGCGCCGAGTATCCCTTGCACTCCGCCGTGAGTAAGCTGCCCGGGATTTGCCAGGCTTGGAAGCATGTTCTGCATCTTCATCTTTGCAACCGCTTCCAAGTCCGGCGCTACATGCGGCGAATCCAGGCTCCCTGTAATCAGTACTGGAAGCACAAGTTCACCATTCTTATTCGCAAGCGCCGTCTGCATCATGCCGCCGACATTGTTACCTCCAACATCGCCGCTGAGTTGTTTCGAGAGAACCGCGTTGGCATGCATGTCGAGAGTGTTATTCACGAGATTAATGATGCCTTGCGCGGCTACCGTTGCGCCTCCCAACTCCGCCTTGAAATCATTCGTCTGGGCAACACCATTCACCACGTTGAAGGTTCCCGAAAGCGCCGCAATCGCCGTGTACCCTTTGTTCTGCGTTGCGCTCGCATTTAGGAACTTCCCCACTGACGCAAGCTGATTCATGATGTCCATCTTCGTAAACTTGCCGTTGGTGAGGTTGATCCCAAGCTTTCCATTCAGCGTCCTGGTTATGTCATTCGCGTTCGCTGCCTGGAATCGTGCATTGCCGTTGGCGGCCAACAGACCGTAAAGCATGTTCTTTACGGAACTAACAGATGACAGCAGTTGGTTCGCATCGACATGCTGCAGGTTCGTGTTCATCGAAACCGTGCTCGGATTCGTACGCGTGTCCAGTGTGATCGCGCCGGTCTCGGTTCCGCCATATAAATTGGCAGTCAGCGGTGAGGCAGTAATTGTGCCGCGATCGAGCGTGACCTTCGATTGCAGATTGGTCAGCACCAGGTCATCATAAGTAAGCGTTCCCACGCTGATATTCCCATTGCCTGTCGCGCGCTGCAGAATCCCCGGGCTGGAGGACGCCGGAGTCACTGCAGCATTGGCTCGCGGAACTAGCGACCAGTTCTCCGCCTTCTTCTGCGGCGGAGGAGCCGATGATGTCAACTCCTGCAGGTAGTTCAAGTTCAACTTGTTGCCTGTGATGTTGAACTGAACCTGAGGGCTGTCGCTGGTGTAATTGTTTAGCGTGAGTTCCACGTTCACTGTTGCGTCGCCAGCAGTTGGCGTGAACTGGTTCGTCTGGATCGTCGTGGGGGACATCTGTACCTGCAGACTGGGAATCTTCAACGGTTCCTTCATCTGCCCTGCCGTTAACTGAAGATTGCTCCCCTTTAATGTTCCATTCAATGCCGGACGATCCGCAGCCCCTTGCGCATGGATGTTCGCCGTCAGTTGGCCTGCCGCTGTTGTTCCGGGCGCCAGTCCCACTCCGAATGCCGAGGCAAGGCGCACGATCTCCGCAATCGAGACATTCGACGTCGCCAGGTTCATGTTGATCTGCATAGGCATCGGCTTAGTGTTCATGCTCCCGCTCAATGACACGGGTGTTGAGCCCAGATGCAACGTCCCATTTTCAATTGAAATCTGCCCCGAGTTGGTATCATCGGTCGCCTTGTAGTCGAGAGAAATCGGATAGCCGACGTCCACACCGTGGATCTTTGCCTGATCCAGTTTCAACGTCCCATTGGAAGCGATAATACCTTTCTCATTCTTCGCTTTTACATTTCCGGACGCAATGCCGTCGATTCCCTTCAAGGCAGAACTCTGTGCCAGTGAGGCCACATCGGCAACCGAAACATTGGAAAGTGAAATCGTCCCATCAAAGGGCATCAGGGCCGCGTTGTTGCCTTCCGGAATCGGACCCGCATTACCGTTGACTTCGATCTTCTGGTCCGACTTGCCGTTGATATGAACTGCCGCGTCGATATCGAACGTCTTACCCGGTGCAAAATCATTTAGCGTGACATCGATGTCGTTGTAGGTCGCTTGTGTGTTCGCCTGCTGGTCGACATACTTGACGGTTCCGTCCTTAATCACAAGGTGTGCCAGCGAGAACTGGCTCTCGCTGCTCTTTGCAGGGGCATTCGGCTGCTGCTGCGGTGCCGGCTTCTGCTGTGGCTGACTCGGCTGTGACTGGCCGGAGGGATTCTGCGCCTCTGGTTTTCCAAGCGACGCATAATTCCACACACCCTGCTTGTTGCGAATCAACTGGATGTGTGGCTGGTCCAGTGTTAGCGATTGAATCTCCACGTCCTTGTGCAGCAGCGGAAACAGTTTCACGCTGACATTAAGCTGTTGCACCGTCGCAAACGGTCCCGCACCAAAATGCGGGTCCTCGCTTATCGAGACATTTTGCAGTTTCACGGAAGGCGGCAAGAACGATGCACTGATGTCCTTGAAGTCAACCTGCCTCCCAAGTGCTTGTTGCAGTTTTGCCTGAATTTGCGTGCGATAGCTATTCAGATCGAGGAAATGTGGAATGATGGCCAGTGCGGCCACGATCACGACAACGACAATTGCTACGACGATGAGAACCTTTTTCATAAAGCACCCCGAAGAGCAGCACAGGATGGCAGCTCGGCTAACAAGGTGACGCTTACCGGGTTGGAATGAGCAGAAGGCTTACCCGGTTGTACATGCAGAGTAGATCCCCAGGCACGCACTGAGGTTAATCGACCCTTAAGGACTTGTCGAGAGCAGCTGGCGACGGCAACGTAGGTCGGTTTCAATTTGCAACAGCTCCGGCAATATCGTTCCACCCGAGTTTCCGGCCCGCTGCTGCTTGGGTTGATATAGTAGCGGCAATGAATGCCACCATTCCGCAACAGGTGCTGCGCGGAGACTTGCTGCAACTCGCCCTTGGTGTCATCGTCCTGGCAACTGGGCTGGCTGCGTGTTTTCTCTTCATTCCGCGCGCACGCAGGCGAGACTATACACTGCTTTTTTTTGGGCTGGCTGCAGTACTTTATGGAATACGGTTGTTGGTTACGCCGCAAACTTCAAGATTCGTGGCAGGTTCTTCAAAGACAGTCCTGGCGTACATTGACGTGATCATTACGGGCGTTATTACCGTCCCCCTCGGGCTCTTTTTCGCCGAGATTGTGCCCCGCTGGAAGCGACTCGTTTATGTCATCGTCGCGCTACAACTGGCAGAAGGAATCTTCTACATTGCCAGCCAACTGTCTGACCGTGCTGCCGAGCTTTCTACAAGGATCAACGGTATCACCGTGCTGGTCACCATACCTTTCTTGATCCTGTTGTTCATCACTCCGGAAAAAGGCGATCGCAACTTGTGGGTGGTACGAATCGGTTTTGTCGTCTTTACTGGGTTCGTCATCTACACCAATCTGGTCACGATCAAACTCATTGCCGGGAACCCCGGCATTGAGTATCTCGGCTTCGTCTTTCTGCTCTGCTGTCTCGGATATGTCGCAGCATCCCAGGCACTGCACAAAGAGGAGAAACTGACCGCCATCAATCGAGAACTTGAAATCGCCCGCCAGATCCAATCCGGTTTGCTGCCCGGCCAGAACGCAGCCATTCCCGGCTTGCAGATCGCGACCAAATATGTGCCCGTCTCTTCCGTCGCGGGCGACTTCTACGATTTCCTGCAAACTGATGGAAAGGGACTCGGCGTACTGATCGCCGACGTGACTGGACACGGCGTGCCGGCTGCGCTCTCCGCCTCGATGGTAAAGATCGCTATCCGATCGCAGGCTGACCGGGCCCACCGCCCCGCGGAAGTCCTGGCGGGCCTGAATTCTGTTCTTTATGGAAACGTCCACGGGCAATTCGTTACCGCCGGATATGTTTATCTGGATGTGGAGAAACGCATGCTTTCTTACTCCGGCGCCGGACACCCTCCTCTGCTGCTCTGGCGAGCGCGTGAGAAGAGAGTGGTTTCCATTGAAGAGAATGGGCTTTTTCTGGGTGCGTTTCCCGGGTGCGAATACACGGTTGCGACCAGTGCCTTCCATCCCGGAGACCGCGTTCTGCTTTACACGGATGGCATTCTCGAGGCGCCTAACCCCCAGGGGGAAGAATTCGGCGCAGAGCGGCTCAAGGATTTTGCCGCGACACACTGCAAACTTCCAACAAACGAATTCTGCGATTTATTGCTTGCCACCATCGAAAAATGGTCTTCGCGATCAGCGGCCGGAGAGCAACACGATGACCTGACACTTGTAGCCGTGGATTATGCGCTGTGATTAACCGACCGTTTGACGCTGCCAAAACGCGCTTGTTACACTAGCTAGTCTTCATTCCAAACAAGTTAGGACCACCCATTGCGCAGTACCGAACGCCATCAACTCAAACAGGACAAGTTTGCCGCTACCACCGCCGAAACCTATTCGTGGGCTCTTGAACACCGCAACGAAGTAATCGCCGCCGGTGTGGCGATCATCATCGTTCTGGGTATCGCGCTGGGGATCTATCTCTACACTCAGCGCCAAAGTCAACAGGCTTCCGTGGCCCTCAACCAGGCCATGCGAACCTATACCGCACCGATCCGCCCGGCAGGAATGCCCGCCGAGCAAGGTCAGGAGTCCTACGCTTCAATTGCGGAGCGCGCCAATGCGTCGCGGCCGAAATTCCAGTCCGTAGCCGATTCCTACCCGCACACCGATGCCGGAAAGATGGCCTTGTATATGGTAGGCATTACCGAGACCGAGGCTGGCAACAATTCCGCAGCAGAAGCAACTTTGAAGAAAGCCGCGGAAAATGGCAGCAAAGACCTGGCCGCACTGGCAAACATCGCGCTTGCCAATATTTATGCGGGGAGTGGACGCGATCAGCAGGCCGTCGACATCTACAAGGGCCTGATCGAAAAGCCGACAAATACCGTCACGAAATCGGCCGCGCGCATGGCGCTCGCCCAGGTTTATGCTACAAAAGATCCGGCTAAAGCTCGCGAACTCTACGAAGAGATCAAGAAGGACGATCCGAATTCGGCTGCATCCACTCTTGCGAATAATCGTCTGGAAGCACTGAAGCAATAATCACTGGATTTTGCAACGAGCCGCGCCTCCGGGTGCGGCTTTCGTTTTTTTTTGCTCGAACCGGTGTCTATACATTTGTCATCTCAGAATTTGCGATCGCGAGATGACCGATCTTTTGGTATTTACAGATCGCTGCCATTGATGCAGAGGCTCCGATTTGCAATTACCAGATTTCCCGATTACCAAATTACCAATTCTCCTGGGTGCTATCCTGTCTAGTTCTCAGGTGCTTGAAACATGACCCTGTTCGAAGCCCCAGCGTACGATCCCCGAAAAGCCCGGCGCCGCAACATCACCATCGTCGCAATCGTCGTCGCTGTTCTCATCGTTGGTACCATCGCCTGGTTCTACCGCAATTACCCGGAAGAACGCGTTGTGCAAAAATTCATGACCGCGCTCGAGAACAAAGATTACGAAAAGGCATACGGCATCTGGCAGCACGACCCAAACTGGAAGCAGCACCCGCAGAATTATCCGAACTACAGCTTTGGCGAGTTCTACCAGGACTGGGGTCCTGGCGGCGAGTGGGGCTTGATACACAGTTTCCACATCGATGGGTCGGTTAGCGGCGGCAGTGGGGTAGTCGTCGTGGTAACGATCAATCAGCGCAAAGAACAGGCACGCCTCTGGGTCGAAAACAAATCCAAAACCATGACCTTCTCCCCCTATTAGCAGACATCAGTTCAGCAGCTAGCATTGAGAACCAATCGGCTTTGAAGGGGCGCGGCTTCAGCCGCGCCGTTATGAGCCGAATCGTTGCCGGCTTTAGCCGCTGAGGAAAGCCGCGGTTTCACGACTCTGGCACCGTGCGCCAAGCCTGTCCTGAGCGAAGCCGAATGGTTCGCCTTCTTTTGGTTAACGTGTGAACAGCCTTCATCCGCACACTAATACACTTCGGCGATTGCAGGTCGTAAAGGCCGCTCGGACACTGGACAGATCGGCTCGTTACCAAAGATCGGGGTTGCGTCCTTCGGCATGAAATTTCGCAACCAAGTCACCACGTTTACGATCGACTGCGGAAACGGCTGGCGATGGTCCGGATCAAGCCATCGATATTGTTCCACGTTATGGTTCGTCAGAATCTCAGCCCCAAATGATTCGGAACCCTGTGTAACGATTCCTGGAATTCCCCCGTCGGCGGCATCCATCTCTTTCAGCATCGCCTCGAGCTTCGACAACTCCTCATTCGGTAAAATACCTTGAACGCGTTCAATTTTGTTTATTGTTTTCCGGAACATCTGGTATGTTCCGTCACCGTACACCGCAACACAAACCGTCAGGAGCTTCTGTGCGGCAAAGTCCTGGCTGTACGACAAACGTGTAATCGGCTGCGGCATCTTGTCATTTGGTTTGTCTTGGGCGAAGACGGCGATCACAAAGAAACTTGATGCGAGGAAAACAACAATTGCCCATGGCGCCTCCCGCGGAGGAACGAACCAAGCGTTCATTCTTGCACTGCCAATTCGGTTGGAACTGATTGCTGAGTGCTGCCACTGACTACTGGCTACTAACTCCTGGTCTTTCTATAACACCGTCGCGCTGCTCGGAGCGAAATGATTGACGGTCTTTGCCAGCGACTCTTCATTCTCGACATTGAGGCATGTCTTGCTTCGGTCGATCTGGCGCATTAGTCCGCACAGAACCTTCCCCGGACCGACTTCCACGAACGTTGTTACGCCCGCGTCGATCAGCTTCCGCATTGAGGCTTCCCACTGCACGGCGCCTGTGACCTGTCGGATCAGTGCGTCGCGCGCGCTCTCTGGCGAGTCGATAATCTCAGCATCGACATTCGTGATCAGCTTGTACTCCATCGCACGGAACGTCAGCGCCTTCAGGTCGGCGGCCAGTCGGTCCTGAGCCGGTTGCATCAGCGCACAATGGAAAGGAGCGCTGACCGGCAGGATCACCGCCCGTTTCGCACCTTTTTGTTTCGCCAACTCCGCCGCGCGTTCAACAGCGGCTTTGCTCCCGGAAATAACGATCTGATCGGGAGAGTTGATATTCGCTGCCTCGCAGACCTGTCCCTGCGCGGCTACATTACACGCTTCACGCACTATTTCGAGTTTCATGCCAAGGATGGCAGCCATCGCGCCTTCTCCGACAGGCACCGCTTCCTGCATGTACTTGCCGCGATTGCGAACCGTTCGTACCGCGTCGGCGAAGTCAATCGTACCCGCAGCCACATGCGCGGAGTACTCCCCAAGGCTGTGTCCTGCCGCATAGGTCGGCACAATTCCTTTGCTGAAGAGCACACGGAAAGCCGCGACTGAGGCGGTGAGAATCGCGGGCTGGGTGATCTCCGTAAGCCGTAATTGATCTTCGGGCCCTTCAAAGCAAAGTTGCGAAAGCTTGTATCCGAGTGCTTCGTCGGCTTCGTCGAATGTTTCCTGTGCGACCGGATATAGTGCGGCGAGATCTCTGCCCATGCCAACAGCTTGAGAGCCCTGGCCCGGAAAAAGGAATGCGATGGTTTGCGATGAGGACATGATGATCTTTCAATATTGAGGTCAACTGCCCAGAAGTTACTGGAAACCTCGAAGATTCACTGCAACGTAAAATCTTCACCTGTCATGCCGAGCGCAGCGAGGTATCGTTTTCAATTACCCAATTACCAAATTACCCAACTACGAATTTTTAGGCTTGCGCCGATTGCATGCGACTCGACGCAATCTCTTCTTCGATGCGCTTATTAATCTTACGATCGGCGTATTCGGCTGCCACGCGAATCGCATTCTTGATCGCGTTCGCGTTCGAACTGCCATGCCCAATGATGCAGGCGCCCTTTACTCCCAACAGGGGAACTCCGCCGTACTCGGAATAATCCAGGCGCTTTTTGAAATCGATGAACGCCTTCCGCGAAAGCATCGCGCCGACCTGTCCGCTGATGGTAGCGCTCAATGACTCTTTCAGCAGATGACGAACCGTCTCCACCAGACCTTCGGAAATCTTCAAGGCGACGTTGCCCACAAAGCCGTCACACACGATCACGTCCACGTTGCCGTTATAGAGATCGCGTCCCTCAACGTTTCCCACGAAATTCAAAGGCAGGTTTTTGATCAGCGGATATGCAGCCCGCGTCAGTTCGTTGCCCTTACCCTCTTCTTCACCGATGGAAAGGATTCCCACGCGCGGCCGATCCAGGCTGAAGATCTTGCGCATGTAGATTTCGCCCATGATCGCGAACTGTTCGAGGTTCTGCGGCTTGGAATCGACATTGGCGCCAACGTCCAGCAGCACAGCCGTGGTGCCCTTCGCGGTCGGAAAAACGCTCGCCAACGCAGGACGATCGACGCCCGGTAGTGCGCCGAGAATCATCTTCGCCGTCGCCATCACCGCACCGGTGTTGCCGGCGCTGGTGAATCCCGCGGCTTTCCCCTCGCGCACCAGGCGCAGTCCGACATGCATCGAAGAGTCTTTCTTCGTGCGCGCAGCCTGCACGGCCTTCTCGTCCATACCAATCGCCTGGCTGGCTTGAACGATTTCTACGCTTTTCTTGTAAAGGTGCCAGGATGGATGCTCGTGTAACTGCCGCCGCAATTCGGTCCGGAGCACATCTTCTTTTCCAACTAGAAAGACGTGAACGTCATAACTGCGAACAGCCTGAAGCGCGCCCTCTACTTCAGGTGCAGGCGCGTCGTCCGATCCCATGGCATCAACCGCTATGACGGTGGGCATTGATCCCAGCCCCCTGGCTGAGGTGCTCCGGACGTGCCGGAGTTCCGGGCCTCACTCCGGCGAGCCTGAGTGCGCTCGCCACGGGCCCACATCGCTTAGCTTGCCTTTTCCTTCAATTCCAGGACTTCCCGCCCTTTGTAGTAACCACACTTGGGGCAGGCGCGATGAGGCAATTTCGCCTCATGACAGTTGGGACACTCCGAGGTGGTCGCTCGCGTTAAATGGTCGTGCGCGCGCCGGGTGCTGGTGCGTCGTTGAGAGTGTCGCCGTTTCGGATTTGCCATGATTCGTTCCTTAATTCAGATTTTGATGTAGTACCCACACCTTGCCTCTTTCGGCAGCTGTGGGGTTTCACAGATCCGGTGCTTCTCACCCGGACCAAATTCCGGTATCTCCAGGCTCGACTCTTAGTGGCCGAGCTTATCGCGAAGTTCCCCGAGTGCGTGCCACCGAGGGTCCGGCTCCGTGCGAGTACAACCGCAGGCGCCTTGATTCAGGTTCTGCCCGCAACTCCGGCACAGTCCCTTGCAATCTTCGCTGCAAAGCAGCTTCAATGGGAGCGCCAGAAGTAGTTGTTCACGTAGCACCTCTTCCAGCAACAATCCCTCGCCCTGGTAATAGCCGATGTCGACGTCGTCTTTACCCAGACTAATCTCTTCTTTGCCTGCATCGACTCCCTGGGGACGATACATCAGATCGAAGGTTTTTCGAACCTCCTGATACACCGGGTCCAGGCAGCGCGCGCACAGCAGTTCCAGCCGGGTGGAAAACTCGCCCACGAGCCGGATATCTTCGATCAACGACTTACGGCCGTGATTCTCTTCAACTATCGAAGCCTTGCCATCAGTCTTGAGCGGCGATGATTGTTTCGCATCAGGACCAAGGTCAATCGTGCCGGACTGCCACTCCTCGTGGAACTCCTGCTCGTCCTCGTGGAGGTGCAGTTCGCGTAGACTTATGAACATCTTAGGGCACACTGCCCCAGCGGCGTCTGGCGCTGAGGACGCAATATTTAAGAATAAAGGTCGGCTTCCGGTGGTGTCAACCAAGGCAGAGCTATGTTGGCGAACGCTGGGAGACATGACCAACTCCTCAGTTCCGCCACTAGACTAGCGCGATCTGATGTTAACTACGGAACAACTTACAAATGGGTAACTAGAGAATACACTGAGTAGCCAATCTGCGATTTTGCTTCCGGTAGCGTTGATTTGACGTGTCCGAGCGTAAGAGAGTCTAACGAGCGCAGCGAGCTATAGTTATCAACCCAAAACTGTGGAGTGATAGCGTTCCCTCGCTGCGCTCCGGCTGACAGCAGTTGAAAGGGAGATGACTTACAGCGCAGGCCTGAAACGGCTCATGCCTCGCGCTCGCTAGATGTTCGATTCCGTCCCTGTCGGACGGCTTTCACTGCCCATCACCGACTGCGCGCTCTGCCGGATCTGGCTTACACTGCGCTGCACACGTTCGCGTCCCTGATCGATGGTATCGCGTGCCGAGTCGGCCAGGTCGTTCGCCGTTTCTGAAAGCCGGTTGCGGGTTTCATCACCGCTCATCGGAGCGAATAGAATACCCAGTCCAACGCCGAGTCCAAGTCCAAAGAGAAAACCTTTCATGCTGCCTCCTGTGCTGAGTAATTCAAGATGCTACCTGCGGCGTTTAGTCTGGCCGCACGAAGCCAAGAGCTATGTCGTTACCTTCTCAGAGATGCGGGCCTGCCCGCAGACGTTTGCTGCAACATCCTATTGAAAAATGCGAGTTCCCGTTAGTGCAAACTCTTCCGCCGAACACAATTCGGAAAACCACAGGGAAGCACCGGCTGCTTGTTACACTGATCCATATGATCGACGGCTTCGCCACCTCGGCCGGAACTGCACGTTACCGCGACCGCTTCCCTTCGCTTGCTCATGCCGGACATTTCCGCCAGCCGGCGGCTCCCGGAGTCAGTGACTTGTGGTTGTCCTCGATAGGCCTGGGTACCTATCTTGGTGAAACCGATGTGGCATCCGACATTTCGTACACGCAATCGATCGAGCAGGCTCTCCGGTCGGGGATCAACGTGCTCGACACCGCCATTAACTACCGCCATCAGCGTTCGGAACGAAACATCGGCGTTGCCATCACGCACTTGATCGATTCTGGCGAACTGCACCGTGATGAGGTCCTGGTGTGTACTAAGGCAGGGTATTTGCCTTTTGATACCGAATTACCTGCCGATCAACGCGATTACCTTCGCAAGGAATATGTAGAAACCGGGGTTGCTCCCTCCGGAGAGATCGCCGGCGGTATGCACTGCATGGCCGCAAGCTATCTCGACGATCAACTCGAGCGCAGCCGCCGCAACACGGGCTTCGGTACCCTGGATGTCTTTTATCTCCACAATCCCGAATCACAACTGGGATACGTTCCCGCGGACACGTTTCGCGATCGACTGCGCAATGCATTCCGATGGGCCGAAGATGCCGTGAAAGACAAGCGCATTCGCTGGTACGGCATTGCCACTTGGAACGCATTGCGCGTAGCACCCGGTGATCGCAGTTATATGAGCCTGGAACAGGTACTCGATATCGCACACGATGCCGGAGGTGACGATCACCATTTCCGCTTTGTGCAGCTTCCGTTGAACCTCGCTATGACCGAAGCGTACGGACTTGGCAATCAGACGCTTCGGGGTGAGCGTGGTTCAGTACTTTCGCTCGCAGAACAATACGGCATCGCCGTAGTCGCGAGTGCCACTCTGCACCAGGGACAGCTCACACACGGGCTGCCCGAAAAATTAAAAGAAGTAATGGGACTCGACAGTGACACCGAAACCGCTGTCCAGTTCGTACGCTCTGCGCCCGGATTGGCGACTGCACTTATCGGCATGAGCCGTCCCGACCATGTGCTGGAAAACGTTAAGGTCGCCTCCCGACCGCTGATGACAATCGAAGAATGGGAAGGCCTCTTCTCTCCCGCTGAATCGTGAGATTGTGCTTCAGGCTCGGCCCGATGGTACCCGAGGTTCGGCTGGCGGTGGTGCCCCAGGTTCGGCCCATCTTTTGGGCCTAACCTGGGAACGACTCACTGACTACTTCTTCGAACAGCAGTTATCCTTCGCTTGTGCAAACAGCATCATCGCGTCAAATGCCTTTGGATCTCCGTACTTGTCATGATGCCTTACCCACGCCATCGGCCAGGGCAGGCCTTCTTCATTGCGTCCCTTTGGGGTGAGATCAAGAAAGTTGTACACGTTCAGCATGATGTCCAGTCCCCGCCCAAACGAAGAGTATGTATGGAAGACCTCACCGTCTTTTCGATGGAAGACGCTCACACCCGGCGCTTCTTCTGCCGGGAAGGTAGCCGTCTCGTAGTTGTAGACGATCTTCCCATTCTCAGCGTCGTGCAGAGCGAACGACACGTTGTAGTCGGAATTGAAGTCGCTGCCGAACGACGACACCCATGGAAACTTCCATCCCATTCTCTTCTTGAATGCCTCGATTTCAGGGAAGGTGGCTCTCGAAACCGCGATCAGGTTCGTATCCCGTTGCAGCATGTGCACGCGGATTGAATCGAACTGGTCCGAAATCATCGAGCAGCTCGGGCACGCTTCTTTCCACCCCGGCCCGAACATCAGGTGATACACGATCAACTGGCTGCTCTCGCCGAACAATTCGTCGAGCGCAAGCTTTCCGTTCGGACCATCAAACGTGTACCGCTTCTCCACTTTTTCCCATGGCAGTTCGCGACGTTGCCGGCTCAATTCATCACGAAGATGTGTGAGTTCTTTTTCCTTCGCCAGGAACTGTTTACGGGCCGCAAGCCATTCCGCGTGTGAAACTACATTTGCCCCACTCTTCTGCACTATTGCCGTTGCCATCGTGGTTACTCCTTTTCTTTCGAAACGCTCTTCTCAATCTTCTTCTTCCGAAGAACCTTCATCACCAGCGCGGTGAGCCCACCGCTCGATACCGCTCCGCCCACCGCCATGCCCGCACTCGCGATGCATGCTGGACACATAAACTCCTCCTTACTTCGCTTCCGCTGCTGCCTTGATCCGCTGGTTGATCTGAGTCCACCCCGCATTGACGCCCTTACGATGGTCTTCCTGGATCAATCCAAACGCCTTGTGATGGAACTTGATCAGCGTGCAGCCACTCGATTCGCTCAGTCGGTACTGCAGGTTCGAAACAACGCCATACGACATAAACAGCGGACCGGTGATCTCCAGCAACGTCGGGCGCTTTATCGCCTGCACGTGCCCCCAGAAATGTCCGTTGCCGTCGCCTAGATCGCGATACCACCGGCCGCCCGGCCATGCCTCCAGCTTCATCGGCATCTTTTGCTCCGGTGTCTCATTTTCCGGGCCGAGCTGCTCCAGCAGCGTCTCAAATGTCGTCGCGATCGGCGCATCCACCTGGATTTCTTGCTCGACCAGCAGACTGGGGCTTTCGATTCCTGGGATCGTTGCACTCGCACTCATAGTTCTTCCTCCTCTAAATTTTTCAATCGCTAATGACCGCCCACAACGGTCGAAACGACCTTCGTCGCTCAGTTATGCTCGCGAGCCTTGTGCTCCGCACGCTCCTTAACCCGGAGTAACTGATGCGCCCACAAACGCTCGAAAGTTTGGGTCCACTCATATAGCGGACGAATTCCATCCGGATTGGCTTGATACAGCATTTGCCTCCCATGCCGCCGCACGCGAACCAGCCCAACCTTGTGAAGCACCTTCAAATGCTTCGAAACCGAAGGCTGCTCCATCCCGAGCCTGGCCACCAGTTCGCCGACCGGACGTTCCCCCTGCGCGAGGTATTCGAGAATCTCCCGCCGCCGCGGCTCAGCTACGGCATTGAACGCGTCGGAAGTGGTAGCGGCCCGTGCCATGCAGTTAATATATTCCCATATAGGAATATGTCAAGCGCAAAAATAAACTCTTTCCTGGCCGCTTAGCCCGCTTGCTCGTGGACTGGTTACAGTTGATGGATTTGAAAAGGCGTGGCTTCATCCGCCCTTTTCAAAATAGAACTCTGCAGGATTTATGCCTCATCCCAAACTGGAACCGTCCTGAAAATTCAGGCCCGTTCGATTGCAATATGGCCTTCGGACGGGCGTCAATTTTGTATCCGCTTCACTTCGTGAAAACGGAGCCAAGAGGACTAATCATGATGGAAACTGAACTTCTAAATCGTGACGCGGCGCGCAGGAAGGAATCGCGAAGGGCGAGCATCTCCGCGCCGCCTATATGCTTTCGGCAATCGTTGCTCTCGTCTCGGCGATCGCATCCATCATCGGCCTGCGATTTCCAGGCGTGTATGGCAGCAGCGGCTGGGGGAATGGCACATCGTTAGGAAACGATCTGATAACGCTACTGGTGGCAGTCCCGACGCTGGCAGTGTCCATCATCTACTCGATTCACGGATCGGTTCGTGCACGCCCTCGTCGGGGTCGGCGCGCTCCATTACACGTTCTACAACTATGCTTTTATAAGCTCCTGGGCGTCGGCGTATGGGTACGCGTAGACCGCCCCACAGCATCCTGCTACTCACCGTATCCTGACTTGAATGCTCGGGGGCTTTGAGTTCACAACGAGGTCACGTGCGACTGAAGGATCAGTGCATGTCTTCTGATTGAAATCTGAAGTGACCTGCAATGGCACCATGTATTCTTCCCCATCCTTCTGCACTCGAAGCCAATACTTACCTCTCCGGAGTCCTTGAAACTGGAAATCTCCATATTTATTCGACTGCCCCGTAGCAATCGGCGCCTCTCCGCAGCAGGGTTTATCGCTGGGACCTGCTGCATAAAGACTCAACGAAGCATTCGTCAGGTACGGAGCAGGAAAGAGTGATTCCACTTTTCCAATCTTCACGTATGCAGGCTCACACTGAATTTCCCCGCAAAGCTGATCAATGTGCAGCCAAATCGGTCGGGAGTCATCGGCCTTCTCTCCGAATCCAGCCGTGCACAAGAAGAGGAAAAGCACCGTTTGCCGGACGGTCATGGGCGCTAGACCTCCTAATTGACTGATTAGCGGTGGATAACTGCATTTATAACTCGTTGCCTCAAACTGAATCGATCCGCACTACTCGAATCTATGTCTCGCCCAACTGGCAGGTGCCCCACGATTCGATAAACTGCAAGTAGAAGCTCAAGAGAGAAGATAACCTATAGCGTTCTCTTGAACAGCGGCGTCGCGATCATCAGCGCGATGGCGGCAAACGCGCCCAGGAAGAGCATGTCTCCCGAGACCGCGCGCAGGCTCGCATCTTTCAGCAGCAGGCCTTTGAAACCGTGCACCGCATAACTGAACGGATCGACATATGCTATGCCGCGCAGCCACCATGGGAAGGCGCGAATCGGATAGATGGCTCCCGAGGGAAAGAACAGCAGCGTGTTGAGCACGCCGAAGGTGGCGCGCGGAACCAGCGGATCTTCCACTCGCACCATCATCAGGAACATCATCGAGTTCAGTGCCAGCGCAGTGCAGAGGATCATCAGCATCAGGCCGAGGAACACATCCGGGCGGAACACCGAACCCACGCCCGCCAGCAGGGACCCGATCACCGTGATCACCACGCCGGAAACCACGGCCTTGATCGCGCCGGCCAGGTTTAGTCCAAACACCAGCTCGCTTCGCGTGATCGGCGTTACCAGGTAGCCCTCGTGGATGCCACGCGCTTTGTCGTCAATGTAAAGCATGCCTCCGCCGATCATTACCGACACGAACATCGCCAGTGTGATCGACCCAGGCAGCAGGTATTTCATGTACTCGATGTAGGGATACAGTTCGACCGTCTCGAGTGCAATACTCTGCAGCATGCGCGGCTGCACCACCGGCGCATTCAGCGCGTCGGTCAGCTCGCTCATTTTCTGCTCCAGCGAGGAGCTCATGAAATTATCGCTGTTGTCGACGATCAGCGCCAGCCGTGGATGCTCCTGTTCGTACACTCGCCGCGAGAATTGCGGAGGGATGATAACAGCGCCATCGATTTTGCCATTGCGCACATCTTCCATCGCCTTGCGATCGTCGGTGTAATACACCGGCACAAACGTGCGCACGTTTGCCTGCACCGAGTCGAAGGCCTCGCGTACCTTAAGTGCCATGGTGCCGCCGTCCTCGTCGACAACTCCGAGGCGCGCATCGCGAATCTTTCCGCCAAAAGCGTTGCCCAGGACAATCAATTGCACCAGTGGAAATACTGTTGCTACCAGCATCAGCGCCGGGGAGCGCAGGAACTTGCGCAATTCGCGTTCGACAATGGCCCACATTCTCATTGTTTCTTCCAACTTCTGGCTACTAACTACTGCCTACCCGCCTCTCAACTACCCACTAACCACTAATCAATACCCCGGCCGATCCGGCATCACAAAGTTGAAGGCCTTCACCTGCTCGTCGCGCAACTGGCGTCCGGTGTAATGCACAAACACATCGTCTAGTGATGTACTCTGTACCGTCAGTGACTTCACTTCCACACCTGCTTTAAGCGCCATCTCCACCAGCGCGGTCGTCGTGCTCGGCCCTGTTCCGGTCATCACGCGATACATGTTGCTGCTCTCGTTCTGCACGTTATGAACGCCGGGCAAGTTCTGCAGCTGCGTTTCCCAATCCGGTGGAGTCTTCGTGAACTGCACCTCGATCACATTCGAACCCGGGACCGTTTGCTTCAGCGCCATCGGCGTGTCCAGCGCAACGAGCTTGCCATGATCCACAATTGCAATCCGATCGCACAGCCGGTCCGCTTCGTCCATGTAGTGCGTGGTGATCAGCATGGTGAGCTTGCGTTCATTCTTGATGCGGGTCAGCATCTCCCAGACCGCGACTCGCGACACCGGATCGAGTCCCGTCGTCGGCTCATCCAAAAAAAAAATCTTGGGGCTGTGTACCAAGCCGCGCGCGATCTCTAGCCGCCGACGCATGCCGCCCGAAAGCGTCTTTGTCTGTGCACTGCGCCACTTCGTCAGATCGACCAATTCGAATAGCTCGTCCATCGACCGCTTCCGTTGTTCGGCCGGAATCCCGTAGAGCTTCGCGTAAATGCTGAGATTCTCATCCAGAGTTAGGTCCGGATCGCTTGTCATCGCCTGTGGAATTACGCCCATGCAGCGGCGGGCATCATCAGCATGCGTGCTAACGTCGAAGCCCGCGATGTGCGCCGAACCTGCGGTGATCGGAATCAGCGTGGTCATCATCCGGATCAGCGTCGACTTGCCCGCGCCGTTCGGCCCTAGAAGTCCGAAGATTTCTCCCTCCGCAACGCTAAACGAAATGTCATTGACCGCGATGAAGTCGCCGTACTTCTTGACGATGTGCGACACCTCTATCGCCGGCGTTGTACCGTGACCGTCGCCCGATTTGTGAATCTCACTCATGTCCTTTTTCAGCAGCTTGTACTTGAGCTGGTGCCCTGGCTTCGCCCGTCTTTTTCGTTAACTTGGGATGCGCCAGCTTTGCCTTCGCCGATCACTGTTTCTCCGCCACCGAATTGGCCTGCTGCAAGCTATGTAATTCCGGCGCACTGGCCTGTGAAGTCGGCTTGTTCAGCACGTCCTTGTGGACCAGCACTTCGGCAGTCATTCCCGGCACCAACTTTTGCAGGCTGTTGTCGATTTGGAGTTTCAGCGCAATCGTCTTGATGTCACGCTTGGTGCGGCTTACATCACGCTGTGTAGCGTAATCGCCTTCTACGGCTTTGAAGATCACACGGCCTTGGACCACGCTGCCCGACGGTAGTCGCACCGGCAGTACGTCACCGATCGCCACTTTTTCTCCGTAGGTTTCCGGTATTGCCGCACGCACCCAGGTATCATTCAGGTCGACAATTGTCACGATGGGCTGTCCGACATTCACGACTTCGCCTTCACGGGCGGCACGCACAGAAACGATTCCGGTAACCGGCGCCACAATTTTCGTGTAGGCAAGCCTTGCATCGACTTCGGCGATCTGCGCCTGGGCCGTGAGTGCCTGGCCGCGCATCGCATCCACCGTGTGGACGGCGGCATTCGCCTGATTTACCCGTGCCTGCGTCGAGGCCAGATCCGACTCGGCTGCTTTCACCTGATCCTTTAGCGAGTCGACGCGCGCTTGAGCCTGTTTCAAAGCCGCAACAGCAGTATCGCTGGATTGTGTAGAAGCAACGCCTGCTTTTGCGAGTTCGACCATGCGATGCGTATCCAACTGCTGACGCTCAAGATCAGCCTGCGCCTCCAGCAGTTGTGCCCGCGTGGACTGTACGCGCGACTGCGCACTCAACACGTCATTCGAGGTATAACCCTTGGTTGCAATTTCCGTGTAGCGCGATTCGCTCACCCGTGAACGCGAACTGGCTAGGGTTGCTTCCGCTTCGTGCTTCTGCGCTTCGAGTTCTGCAGAATCCAGTACTGCGATTACATCGCCGGCTTTCACCGGGGTTCCTTCATCAACCAGCAGCTTTTCGATTCTGCCGGCGATTTTCGGACTGACAATCACCTGGTTCGCGTCTACTGTGCCAACCAACACCAAACCATTCTCGCGGCGTGTCGTCGCGAAGTAGTAGATGGTCGCGATCGAAAGCAGTACGAGCAGAAGGATGCCGAATTTCCCTTTCTTCATTGCGTCACCCCTGTCTGCAAGCTTTGAACAATTTGCAAGCCGTGTTCGCGATCGACAAACAGGGCTGCGGCAACGAAATCGAGCACCGCGGCTCTGCGGCGCGCGATGAATTCAGGCGCAAGTGGATCGCATTGAAGGAAAATTCTTACCACAGGAGCGCTCACGAAATAATGCACACACATCCCGACAACAGAAGGCATGAATTGCATTGCGTCGACCTCGCGAAACTCTCCGGCGACGACTCCCTGCTGAAGCACGGCTATAACCTTCGTGAGCATCGGCCTGAAGTGTCGCTCTACGATTCGTTTCATGTGCGGCGAGGGATTGCGCCCCACCCGCATCATTTCCAGTTGAACCAATCTCGGAAGAAAAGGCGACTGCGCCAGACGGTCGAAATACCCAGCAACGAAGCGCATCAGCTTGTCGCCCGGCTTGAGATCAGAATCAAGGATTGGGAAAACCCGCTCCCGTAAGCCGCTGAAGGCAAAATCGAGAACCGCTCCGTAGAGTGTTTCTTTGTCCTTGAAGTAGTAGTAAAGGAGTGCTTTGTTCACGCCGGCCGCGCGGGCAATTTCGTCGGTACGCGCGCCGGCAACACCTTCGTCAGCGAACTCGCGGATAGCAGCGGTGAGGATTGCCTCGCGGCTGTGTTCCGCGCTGCGACTGCGGATGGGGTCACGACGGCTTGGAGTGACAACCTTCATTTAATTAACTGGTTAGTTAGTATAGCAGCAACCTAAAAAAACGCAAGCCCTTGATTCCCACCCAACGCTCATTTCTCTGCGTGCTAGTCATCACCGGGTTGCGTGATATAGCCCAC
Source organism: Terriglobia bacterium (assembly GCA_021324365.1). GTDB lineage: Bacteria > Acidobacteriota > Terriglobia > Terriglobales > Acidobacteriaceae > JAJPJE01. The sequence goes on from JAJPJE010000060.1 coordinate 42,722, forward strand.
ATCCGGGATGTCAAAGCGCGTAGATCATAGTTCTAAGCCATTGAATCTACAGCTGATTACAACAGGCACGATTTTGGACTCGATCTTGCCTTCGTAAGTTCGGGGAAGGAAGCGTCATGGCAATAGACCTCCGAATTCTGGGCCGCAAACTCTACCAGACCTTCGCCGCAGTCCGTACCGGAATCATTCTGATACTGGTTGTCGGAGTATTTGCGGCGCTCGGCACGGTGATCCTGCAGCGACCCTCAACCGATCCCGAGATCCTGCAAAGAGCCTATTCGCCACAGACGCTCGCCTTGCTCGACCGCGTCGGTCTGACTGACGTTTACCACACCTGGTGGTTCATCACCCTGCTCGCATTGGTGAGCATCAGCATTGTGTTTGCGTCGCTGGAACGCTGGCCCAACGCATGGCGCTTTTACGCACGGCCCTACACTTATCCTGAGCCTCACTTCCGCCTGGGCCTGCAGCACAAGAGCGAAATCCCGATCGCAACAGAAGAGCACGGTCTCAGTGCTGCACGCGCTGCATTCAGAAAAGTCGGGATTTCCGCAAAGGAGGTCAGCAACCACGAGCCGGCAGCGCTGTTCGCCGAGCGTCATCGCTTTGCGGTGATGGCAGTTTACGTTATTCACGCGTCACTGCTGCTGATCTTCATTGGCGGCATGATCGACGGGGTATTCGGCTACCGCGGATTCCTGCAACTTGTAAAAGGCGAAACGAAGAATGTCATTGAAATGCGCGATCGCGCGGATCGTGTCGACTTTAAGACCATTCCTTTCAGCGTCCGTTGCGACGATACAGGGCAGGAAAACTACGCAGACGGCAGCCCGAAGAAATGGTGGTCAAAGCTGACGGTTGTTGACAACGGCCGCGATGTGCTGAGTAAAGAGATCGTCGTAAACGATCCGCTTGTCTATCGCGGGCTGCGCTTCTACCAAGCCAGTTACGGCGAGAGCGGCGATCTGGAATCGCTAATCTTAAACGTCAGGCAGTCGGGTGAGCCCGACAAGGAGTTGACGCTCACAGCTTCCAGTCCTGCACAGCTCAATCCCACGACCACGATCCAAGTCAGCCAATTTATTCCCGACTTTTACATCCAGGACAATGAAGTTCACCTTCGCTCCAAGGATCCGGTTAACCCGGCCATTCAACTGGCGGTGAATCACTCAGGAAAGATATCGACCGTTTGGGTATTTCCTGCGCAGGACCAGATCGGTGATGCAACACCGTTCACCTTCGAACTGAAAAGCGGCAAGCTGGCTCACTTCACCGGGCTCGAGGTTTCGCATGAACCGGGGCAATACGGGGTGTGGGCCGGATGCGTGTTGATGGGCTGCGGCCTGCTGGTCGCGTTCTACATGGTGCATATGCGCTTCTGGGCAGTTCCGGTTAGGAAGCCGAGTGGTGAACTGGTTCTGTGGGTAGGCGGAGCGTTCAACAAGAACCGCGACCGCTTTGAAGAGTTCTATAAGCAAGTCGTTGACGCGATCCAGGAGGAGCTGAAGACAGGCGGTTCCCCCAACGTGAATGCGGAAGTACAAGACACGCTCGCCGGCGCGTCAAGTCGCTAATGGAGGCAAGAATGGCACAAGCAACTCTGCGGATGAAAACGCAAACCGATGTCGAGGCACAGCCTTCGAACGGAAACGCACTCCTGGTCTTCGTGGGGCTGGGAATGGCATTTCTTCTGATCGTTGCTCTGCTCGGGGTCGCGAAGTCCGGACATTTATATAGCGAAAGCAATCTTCTGTACCTGGCTTTGACCTTCTACGCGGGAGCGGCTGCGCTTTACATGGGCTTCGGCGTTACCGGCACCGAGCGCTACGTTAAATTCGCTTCGATTGCGACCATGATCGGTCTTCTCGCGAATACGCTCGCGGCAGGACACCGCTGGTACGAGGCAGGGCATCCTCCGTTTGCCAGCCTTTACGAAATGCTGCTCAGTTTCGTATGGACCGTCGCATTGCTCACCTTAATTTGCGAACGTAAATTCAAAGTGCAAATCATCGGCTCAGTCACGATGCCGCTGGCTGTAACCGGCGTCATCCTGATGCAACTCCTGCCCTCGGATGTGCGACCCCTGGTCCCTGCGCTGCAATCCACCTGGCTGCATATTCACGTCACGTTGGCGATGCTCGCCTACGCTGCCTGCGCCATGAGCTTCGCACTGGCGATGATGTTCCTTATCAAGGACAACATGAAGACGGACACTTTCCTTGCAGCGACGAGCGCAACGGTAACGGCGATCTATCTTGCCATGATGGTCAGGTTCGAGCGCTGGGGGGGCTTCAGCGTCATCGCATGGAATCCGCAGGAAAAACAGGAAGTGTTTCTCGGACGTAATGTTCGCCTTTTTCTTACAATTCCCGATCTCGGATGGATTTTCGTTATCTCACTGGTTGCGGCAGCCGCACCTCTAGCTCTCTATGCGCTGGCCAAGTCGCGCAAGGATGAATCGCTGCTTGGCTTCGCCAATCAGGCAATCTTCGTTTCAATTCTGCTGCAGGCCGTTGCGCTGGCGGCTTTCATATTCAAAGTCAAGACCGGCGTTTATATGTCACCCGACGCGGATGGCACGTTTGTTAGTGATCTCGCAGCGAGTCCATTCATTCTGGCGGGACTGATCAGCGGTATTCTTATTTCTCTCCTCTATCTTTTGCTCCTTTGGCGGCGGCAGGATCTGGAACGCCTGCTGCCCAGTTCCGACGCACTCGATAAACTCATTTATAAGACCATTGGCATAGGGTTCCCACTTCTAACACTGATGATTGCGGCGGGCGCCTATTGGGCAAACCGCACATGGGGTTCGTACTGGAGTTGGGATCCGAAAGAGACATGGGCCGCCATCACCTGGCTGGTATATGCGGGATACCTGCATATGCGCATTACACGAGGATGGCGCGGCCGTCGTGCAGCGTACTTTGCAATCCTTGGTTTCGCGGTGGTCATGTTCACGTTTTTTGGCGTGACTTACCTGCTTCCAGGACTGCACGCTTACGCATGAGTTTCCGAGCTCAGGCAGACCTCCTGAGGAGGCGGGGCTTGGAGACAGGTCCCGCCAGCAAGTCCGTCCGGCGTGGGGAACTGAGTGAAAGAACCGGAGCAGAAACCGTTGACTAGTATTGCCTCTCCGATTTCGCAGGTAGTTGCAACGGAAACCAAGACGCCGGTCTCGGCGCGGCATCGTCACGTTCGGCTGAACTGGCAAGCCAAAACCCTGATTCCAGTGGCCGCCGCTTTGCTCAACGGCGTTCTTGTCTTTTTGTTTACCACGCTGACATTGCATCCGGACGAACGCGAATCCGTTCTGCTGGTGGCCTCCGCTGGAGCGGTGGTGATCTGCGCCATCCTGCTGATCACGCTAACGGTTGTCGTCCGGCGCCCCATGCTTGAGCTGCAACAGAAGATTCAGCACGTTGCTGATGGAAACCTCGATGTGGAAGTCGGCTTCAGTTCGCGTAATGACGACATCGGCGACCTCGGTCGCAATTTCAACTACATGGTCGAGCAACTACGCGAAAGCCGGCAGGAAATCGAGCGGCTGCACCGCACGCAAATGTCGCGAGCCGAACACATGGCGACCCTCGGCGAATTGGCCGCCGGCCTGGCACATGAGATTCGCAATCCGCTGGCAGGCATTGCCGGGGTGATGCAGATCGTCTCTCGCGACCTACCTCCCACCAGCCCCGCACGTGAAGTCGTAAAAGATGTGCAGGAAGAAGTGGTGCGCATCAATCGCATCGTTTCCGACCTTCTGGAAACGGCTAGGCCGCGTACTCCAGAGTTTCATCTTGCCGACCTAAACGCTACGGTGGAACACGCGGTCGGATTTGCTCGGCAGCAAGTGCTGTCAAAGCCCATCCAGATCAATTTCACCAAGGCTCCTGACCTTGCTCTGGTGGAACATGATCCTCGCCAGCTTCATCAGGTACTACTCAACCTGCTACTAAACGCTATCCAAGCCTTGGAAGGTGCCGGCAGGGTGGATGTGCTCATCACGCAAACTGGTGAAAACACGGTCTCTGTTGCAATCAACGACACCGGGCCCGGAATCCCTGCTGAAAATCTCAACAACATCTTCCGACCTTTCTTCACCACGAAGGGCCACGGTACAGGATTGGGACTACCTCTGGCTCGGCGAATTGTCGAGGACCACGGCGGAAAGCTCGAAGTCACCAGTGACCTTGGTCATGGCAGCACCTTTACGTTAGTGCTGCCCTTCCGGCGGCCACGACCGGAAATGACGGCAAACGCGTGAGTTCCGTAGTAATCTAGAAGCGGGATGCCCCTCGAAAAAGTCTTAGTTGTCGACGACGAAAAGCTCGTTCGGTGGTCGCTGCGACAAAAGTGTCAGGAGTGGGGATATCAGGTCATGGAGGCCCCCGACGGCACTACTGGCGTAAAAGTTGCACAAGCGGAAATTCCCGACCTGGTACTTCTTGATGTCCGTCTTCCGGACATTGGCGGACTCGAGGTTCTCCGCAACATTAAAGAGAGCAACTCGGCTCGGGCCGTCATCATGATTACGGCCGACCCGCAACTTGAGGACGTGAAGCAAGCCCTCAAGCTCGGGGCTTATGATTTCGTCGGCAAGCCTCTCGACTTCGACGAACTTGCCGTTACCGTAAAGAATGCTCTCGAAGCCAACCGGCTCCGCAATGAAGTCGAGACTCTTCGCGGCGAGGTGCGCCGCCGTACCGGCGTGCACGAGGTTATCGCCGAATCCAAGAAGATGCAGGAAGTAATGTCGTTCGTGAATAAGGTAGCGGCAAGCGAAGCCAGTACCATCCTTATTCAGGGCGAAAGCGGTACCGGTAAGGATCTGATCGCAAAAGGCATTCACTACGGCAGTTCGCGTCAGGATCGGCCATTTGTCGCAGTGAACTGTTCCGCGATTCCCGAGACGCTGATGGAAGCCGAACTATTCGGTCACGAGCGCGGCGCCTTCACCGACGCCAAGGCGATGAAAAAAGGTTTGTTCGAGGTCGCTGACGGGGGAACGCTCTTCCTTGACGAGATCGGCGAACTCTCTCCGCTGCTACAGGCCAAGATGTTGCGCGTCCTCGAAGATCAGGTAATCCGCCGTGTCGGTGGCGTTCGCGACATGCAGGTCAATGTACGCGTAATCGCCGCATCGAATCGCGACTTGGAGAAGATGGTTCAGGAAGGGACCTTCCGGCAGGACTTGTTTTATCGTCTGGCCATCATCTCGATTTTCCTGCCTCCGCTGCGCGAGCGCCGCGAAGATATTTTGCCGATGGTCGACTTCTTCATCGAGCGCTACAACAAGAAGTTTCGCAAGAGCGTTCGCGGTATCACGGAAGAGACGCGCAGGCTGCTGCTTGCTCACAACTGGCCGGGCAATGTCCGCGAACTGAAGAACGCCATCGAGCGCGCCATGATCCTCGAAGAAGAACAGTTCCTGCGCCCCACCTACATGCCGTTCGCCGTCGGGCATCAGAATGCTGGTCTGACTGCGTTCCAGAAAATCTCTGGTCCCTCCGATGGGCACGCCTTGCCGAATGGTCGCTCACTTCCGCCGCTCGTTATCCCCGAGGGCGGAACTTCGCTTGAAGAAGTTGAACGCGCCTTAGTGGAAATGGCGATGCGGCAGGCAAATAGCAATCAGACACACGCCGCGAAGCTGCTCGACATCAGTCGCGACGCCCTACGCTACAAACTGAAGAAGTTCGGCCTGATGCGCGCCGAAGACGAATCGGCGGATGAGGCCAGCGAGGCGCAGAGAGCGGGATAGCTGTTGGCTCCGAGGCTCTGATGCCGCGCAATTCAAGTGCCTACTCGCATCGATTTCCGTCGATCCGAAACTCCTGTACACGGCGATTATTGGTATCCGCTACGAAGAGGCATCCTGACTGAATCCACAATCCCGATGGCCTATTAAACTGCCCTTCTTTTTCGCCGGTGTTACCGAATTTGTATATCCAGTGTCCTTGTGGATCGAGTACATGAATCTGTCCGAGGTTGCTGTCGCTCAGGTACAAGTTGCCGGACGCATCTACTGCCAATCCGGAGCGCTCGCTCGCGTCGGCGACGGTGATCTGTCGCTGGAACCGGCCTTGTATGTCCAGAATGTCAACGCGAAGATTCGCCGGATCCAGCACGTAAACCGAATCCCCTGAAACTGCCACTTGCGTGGGATTGGCGAATTCGCCTGCGCCCTTGCCTCCGCCACGCGTTCCGATCCGTCCGAGCACCTTACCCTGCCTACTTAGAATAATGACCATATGCCTGCGCGTGTCGCAAACATAAATGCGGCCGCTGCCGTTGTGGATCGCAATCCCTCGTGGTTCCTCGAAGTACGATTCGCGCCTGTGCGAACGCATCAGTTCATGACTGAACTTCCCGCGCGCATCGAAAACCAGAACGCTGCGCGAGTCACCATCAGTCACATAGACATTCCCGTCGCGATCCGCCGTGATCGACTGCGGAGAATTCATACGAGCCGAACTTGAAAGCAGCAAGTACTTTCCTCGCCCGAAATCGAAAACGTGTATTGAAGGCGAACCGGCGTCCACTACGTAAATTCGTTTGCTGGAATCGGTTGCAACAGCCACTGGAGATTTCAAAACGTCGGTTGAGGCGGCCTGTTCCTTGCGTCCGGCTGCGATATCGAGAGCCTTGTCGAGGATTGGATGATCGCGCTTCACGTCCTGCGCGGAAGAAAATTGACGAACGAAGGTAGGCTGTCGCGCAACATTGTTCTGTCCCTCACAATCTAAGCGCAGAACTAAGGTGCAGATCAAAGCAAAGGCGACTGCGAGATGGAGCGATACGCTCCTCATGCATTCGTGATCATAAGTCAGTTTCGGACGATTCGGTGAAAGCGAACATGAAAGTATTTGCGCTGTCGCTTGTAAGAATTCCTCCCAATTGTGCAAGAAATTGCGCATCTTCTTTCATGTGGAATTCCGCAAGTACTTGGTTTCATGGAGAGTAATCCGGTACTTGGATTGCACAGTTTCAGGGCATGCGGATTACCATGACCCTCACTCGTCGCAACGGCGGTCTTGTCGCGCTTGGCCAAAACGAGGCCGTGAGAATTCTGCTTGCTAAATCCGACCACGAGTTGCAGCACTCCAGCGTGCGCTCCTCTCGGCAACCGGGATGGTTTGCGCGGTTCATGCGCAGCTTTATTGCGTTTGCTCAGGCCGCGTTGCAACTCTCGCGGTGACGCGACATTTCCACACGCACCACGGCTGTGAAATTCTTGCAAATAGAAAAGCCCGGCACGTTCGCCGGGCTTTTCTGCTTTGCACCTCTGATCAGTCTTCGTCCACATCTCCGAAGCTGAACAGATCCATGAGGTTGCCGATGGCCGGCTTGTTCCTTGGGACGTACGGATTGTTCCTCTCGGCGCGCGGGTTTGGCAGATTGTCACGGCTGCGGTCGGTCAGAGGTTTCAATCCCCAGTTTGCCTCGATGAACTTCACCACCGAAGCGTGATCTGAGTACACATGCGAGATGTGGCCGGGCTTGGTCCAGGGGGAAACCACGATCATAGGCACACGAGTGCCGTCGCCGAAGAAATCGACGGCTTGCACGTAGCCGGAATCGTAGTAACCGCCTCCCTCGTCGAAAGTGACAAAGATTGCGGTGCTCTCCCACAATTCCGGATTCGCCTGGACGCCATCGACAATCTTCTTCACGAAACCTTCGAACAGGTTCAGCTTGGAAGAAGCCGGATGTCCATCCAGATATCCGTCAGGTTTTACATAAGACACTGCAGGCAGCGTACCGTTCTTGATCGCCGCGTAAAGGTCCGTCGTATCCTTCAGATGAGAACGGCCTGCCGCGCTGGTCATGATCGACGTCGAGTACTGGAAGGGGTTGCAGATGCTGCAGTACGTGTTGTTCGGAGCCACGTAATTGAGGTAGGGGTTAGCTAGATACGTGTTCCACTGATCGCCGTAGTATGCCCAAGAGATATTCTTCTCCATCAAGGCATCGCCAATGGTACGCAAGGTGGAAGGCGGAATCGTGAAAACGGTATTGTTGGGCGCTTCCGCAACGTTGGTCAGCGAGTCCTGGTAGGCGTTCGTTCCATCGCCGTAGTAGCCGGGGTTGTAGTTGTTCAGGAGGTAGTAGTGACCGGAAGCACACTTTGGATCGACTTCGTACGGGAGAGATGAAAGGTAGTTGAGCACCGCAGAAACTCCGGGTGCGTCGGAATCCGAGCAATTGCTGTAGGTTCCGCCGCCGTACGACATCGAGCCATAGGAGCCGCCGCCGTAGCCATCCTGAGCGTAGTAATTGTTGGTACCGGGCTGCGCGTTGGGATTTTCGATTTCGTCAACAACACCGGCATTGGCGGTTCCTGCCGCGACCAGTTGCTTGTGCGGTGGCACGGCTGGATTTCCCTTGCCATCGCTGAACCAGATCGCGTCGGCATCACCGAGCATGACGTGATTGGCGCCCGTTCCGCCGTTCACGCCCTGGTGGTAGTTGTCGCTCATGGCGTAATGATTGGCCAGATACGTCAAATAGGGCGCATCGCCATTCTGGACGTTGTAGAACGCCATTGCCGTCGAGCCTTCATGCGTCGACTCGTTGTTGAAGCCAGCTGGCTGCGCATTACCGTTCGAGCTTGCGCCAACGGTCGTCTCGACCCACGGGAAGAGATCGGCACGGCATCCGCTGGGATTCCAGGTGGTCGCGTAGGCCGCATCGCAATCCAGTTGCTGCCACATCTGGTAGAAGCGGTGCACCGGGCTGGCAGTGTATGCGTCGTAAGGCAATGTGGCCGACGTCAACTGGAACGGTCCCGGAGGAAGAGTCGTAGCATTAGGAATACGAGCATCCGGCACGTGGCCTGTCTGACCAGTGCCGCCGGTGGTCAGATACTGGTAATAGTCATTCGGCAATCCATTCTCAACCGCCATGGCATCGGCGACCGTCGCAAATGGCGCAGTCGTCGGCCCACCCACCATGGCCGGCGGCAGAACCGAGTAGATTGTCTTCCCGCCCGGTGCTACCTGGTACTTGTCGGCGTGAGTGTCGGTTGCGCTCCACTGGCTTCCAAGAAAGAAGTTTGGTCCCGGTGTGCCGTCTCTGTTCACAATCCCTTCTGACAACAGGTTCTTCACGCTCTCACCTTTTTTCGGTTTGTAGGTCGCGAATACGTGATCGAAGCTTCGGTTCTCACCGATAATGACAATGACATGCTTGATCGGAGTACGAGTTTTGCTGGAATTGTCGGGTTGGGCTTCCGCTGCTGCGGGAATCGCTGTCTGTAGTAGGAGCGAGAACAGAGCCGTACTCGCTGCTGCTCGCCATTTGCGGGGCACACACTGAATTGCATCCATCTTCCATCCTCCATAAAGGTGGTGGATGGAAAGTAAGCCGAATATTTTGCGGGCCGGTTACAACAATGTAAAGATCCCGAGAATAATCGCCCTATGAAATCCAGCCAAGAGAAGGCTTGCGAGTTGGTGATGTTTGGAGAATAGGTGCGGAAAAATTGAAATACAGCAGAAATAAACGGCGACGGAAAATCGACAGGATTTCGAGATTAACAGGACTTGAGTCGAGCTGCAGGATGTGTAGGTTCCCACGTCTGCTCATTACGGCAGGCGTGGGAAACAAGACAGGCCGTTATTTCGGTAATTCGAGCTTCTGACGCGAGTCGGCTGTCGTGTTTGCACTCGCATCGTTGCTGTTGTTCCGTGAACCTGCCGCCAGCTCCGATTGACGGTACTTCGGCTCGCTCACATAACCGTGCACGTGGTTCTTCGAAACCTTATTGATCACCAGTTCCACTGGACGGCCGCCATCGGCAGCATAGAACACCACAGGCTGTAGCAGATTCACGTGTTTCTGCGACAGCTTTGCGTCGTCCACCATCAGTTCGAGATCGGCAAACTGGTTCTTCGTGTTCGCCTTCTTCAGACGGATTCCGACTGGGCCCTGTTGCGAGAATTGCTTCGACTTGTCCAGATCGAACTCATAGTACTTGCGCTCGCCCTTGCGCTCCAGGGCAACCAGTTCCTCGTGCGTTGAAGCGATGGAGCCAGACAATTCGGTGCGCGTTCCGGCAAGGTCCTGCCGGGTCTGATCGATCGCCTTCTGCTGCTCATCAAGCTTCGACTGAAATTGCTTCCAGCGTGGATCGTCGCGGCGCACCGCCGCATGCGCCTTGTGATGAATGGCGTTGTTGCTGGCTGAATGCGCGGCCGACTGCTTCTGTGCTTCAGCAGCCTGTTGTTGAGCCTGCGCTTCGCTCAATTGATTCAGGCGCAAGTTCAGCGCGTCCATCTGGTTGCGGGTTTGGTCAAGTGCGGTAGAAATCTGCGCGTTTTGGGCCGTAAGTTGCTTCGATACCCCGCGCTCGTGCCAGCCGTAACCGAGGGCGGCAATAACCAGGAGTAACGACGCAATAATGCCCAAATGAGAGGGCCGAACAGGAAGTTCGTGAGACATGTTCCACTCCAGGGAGACTGCTTTCTGGCATGAAGAATGGCACGTCAATTGCCAGAGTCGCCGCTTTGTAAGCTGCTGATTTCCCTACGTAAGTACCCGAGTACAATCCAGCTTGCCTGGTAGGGCTTTCCAGCACATGGGAAGAAATTACGATGTGCTGGAGGTACCTGATAATCTCGTTCTGATCAACTCTCGCGCGAGTTCGATATCTTGATGAAGCTGAGTTCGAAGGTCACCCTGGTTTGCGCTGTCGTTGTGATCGCCGCGAGTCCTCTGCTCGCACGCACCCGTTGGACGTTGGAACAAGCCGGCACCTGGTATCAGCAACAACCGTGGTTGGTGGGCAGCGACTTTATTCCCGACGATGCCATAAACCAGCTGGAAATGTGGCAGGCCAATACTTTCGATCCGAAGGAAATCGACCGCGAACTCGGTTGGGCCGAATCCCTCGGCATGACCACCATGCGCGTCTTTCTCCACGACTTGCTCTGGGAGCAGGACGCAACCGGTTTCAAACAGCGACTGGATCAGTTTCTCGCAATTTGTCAGCGGCATCATATACGCCCACTCCTGGTTCTATTCGATTCGTGTTGGGATCCGGATCCGAAGCTTGGCCGGCAGCATGCGCCGATTCCCGGTGTTCACAACTCCGGATGGGTGCAGAGCCCCGGCAATAACGCTCTCAAGGATGCAAAGCAATATCCGCGGCTGAAGGCGTATGTTGTCGGCGTTATCGGCGCGTTTGCGAAGGATACGCGTGTTCTCGGATGGGATCTTTGGAACGAACCGGACAACGACGGCGGAGGTTCCTATCAACATCTGGCCAACAAAGAAGAACTGGTTGCGGCTTTGCTCCCGCAGGTCTTCGAATGGGCGAGGTCCGTAAATCCTTCTCAGCCACTCACCAGTGGCGTTTGGGCAGGCTCAGCCGAGGAGTGGAGCGATCCGGGAAAGTGGGCTCCGATTCAGCGCACACAATTGCAGGAGTCGGACGTCATTTCGTTTCACAATTACGGTTGGCCTGAAGATTTCGAAGCGCACGTAATCGCTCTCGAACGCTTGCACCGGCCGATCCTGTGTACGGAGTACATGGCGCGTTCCGTCGGCAGCACCTTCGACACCGTTCTTCCCGTGGCAATGAAGTATCACGTCGCGGCCATCAATTGGGGCTTCGTTGCGGGTAAAACGCAGACGTATCTCCCATGGGAATCATGGCAACACCCGTATGTAAAAACTCAGCCACCAATCTGGTTTCACGACATCTTTAGAAAAGACGGGACTCCCTACCGTGAGCGCGAGATTCAGCTTATTCGCGCGCTGATCGGCAATTCAAAAGAAATATCAAAATGAGGTTTTCGAATGTTCTCGATGCGGCCAATTGGGTTTATCAGCAGTCCCTATAAGGATGGCCAGAAGATTCCGAAGGGCCTTGGTGTAAAGCACGATGCCGAAGGCGTGTTGGAGATTTTGCCGGAGTTCGAACAGGGGCTATTGGATATCGAAGGGTTTTCACACCTCTTCGTCTTATGGGCGTTCGATCGCTCGAAGGAATCTCTCCTTGTCGTAACTCCGCCCAGCGATAACCGGCCTCATGGAGTGTTTGCGACGCGCGCACCAGTGCGGCCCAATCCGATTGCCTTGACTGTCGTTCGATTGCTTCGCCGTGAAGGTCCGAAACTTCATGTGCGCGGAATCGATATGCTCGACCACACGCCGATTCTTGATATCAAACCGTATCTCTCTAGCGTTCCCGAGGATCAGTTGAAGCGAGGCTGGCTCGCCGAAGCCGAAGCTCGTGCTCAGAAATAGCCTCTGGTCTCCACTAATCTGCCGCTCCGCCCGAAGGTCACTGTTTTGAAGTCGGCGGCTTCGGCTGTCTTTTGATGACTTCCGCGGCGGGAAGCTCATTGCCGTTCCTGTCAACATAGTGGATGTCGAATGCACCGTCGATCACATCGTAAAACAGACACGTTGCGGTGCAGGTGAATTGATGAACTTCTTTCGCGGGAAGAAAAACGTAATCTCCGTTTTTAACCTCGTGAGGCTCTTGGCCTCTCACTTCCAATGTGCCGTTTCCAGCGAGGAACATGAGCTGCTCATTAGCGGAGTGCCAATGCCATGCGATAAGACAATTCGCCTCAACCTTGGCCAGAATGGTCGCAGCGCCGTTACTCGGATCACCATGAACGGCGGACAACGTCATGCAGGAAGGAAGCACCGGGAGGTGGCTGAAGTGAGTCGATGAAACTGATGCAATACTCATCTGATCGCTTCCGCTTTGTGCTATCGCAAGTACTGAAAGCAGGCAAGAGGCAATTGCAAGCACAGAAGCGGCAGCCAGTATCCTTCGCATACCCCACCTCGTAACCGTGATTTTGCGCGGAGTATAGCAGAACGGTTCCTATCCTTAACATCGGCATTCTCACGGTAACGTTCTCGGCTGCTGGCCGTCTAAACCGGACAGTGGAAAGGACCCGCCTGATGCGAATCGCTGTAGGCTCGCTTTGTCTGCTGCTTGTTTGTTCAACCCTCAAATCGCAAACTACGCCCAGCACGTAGTGGGTGTGAATTTCGGCGCCGGCTTTCTGAACGCGCAGGACGCGGAGGAAATCAAGAAAGCGGTTGCGAGTTCAACCGCGGACGTGAATCTTACAGGCGCGGCGCTCGATGAATATGCCGCCAAGGACCACGAAAATGATGGATCGGCGCATCCGCAAGTGGGCCATGCCACGGTTGACGATGCGGCAGCCTGCATCGATCACATCGTGAAAGTAACAGGCATCGATCATGTCGGCATTGGCAGCGACTTCGATGGAATCGGAACTGTGCCTCGAGGTCTGGAAGATGTCTCCAGGATGCCGAACCTCACAGCGGCCTTATTGAGACTCGGCTACAGCGAGGCCGACATCCAGAAGATGATGGGCGGGAACTACCTGCGAGTGATTCGCGAAGTGGTCGGCCAGTAAAAAAGGATCACGCGGGCTTCGCGTACGATCCGGGACTGTCGGCAGTTGCGCGCCACTGCGGTTTGCGCTTATGCTGGGCTTCCGAGAGCGCCCGCCGAACACCTTCTGCGTCGAAGTCTGTCGCATACACCGGAGTGCCGGGTTGCTGCCGCCAGGAATCATCAAGCCTACCGGCATCGACCGGATCGAAGCCAAGCTGGTTCACGAGATCCATCACAATTTTCTTCGCTGCCGGATCGTCTCCTGCCACGGGCAAGGCGATTCGTCCAGGACTCCCAGCGGGCTTGCCGCGTTCCAGTAGATGTTTTGCATAAATGTTGTTGAAGACCTTTATGACCGGGCGGCCGAGTTGCTTCTCGACCCAGCGGCTTTCGGGCATGCCGGCTTCGATCTCGGCAATGCGGCCATCACGCTGCTGCGGATAGTAATTGCCGGTATCGATCACCACAACATTCTTTGGCACGTCCGCAAACAGATTTTTGGAGAGATCGGTGATGTGTTTCTCAGGAATCGTGACGATTACGACATCTCCGCAATGAGCAGCTTCTTCGACCGTAACCGGCGTCGCTCCTGTTTCTTCGACAAGATTCTTGAGCGATGCCGGCCCTCGAGAATTCGCTACAAACACTTGATGTCCAAGAGCAGTCAGCCTGCGTGTGAGGTTGCCACCAATGTTTCCTGCGCCGATGATTCCGATCTTCATGGAAACTCCTTGAGGTTGGTTTGATGCATATTTGGATTCATCGCAAATTCGATTGGAAACAGTTTTGAGAAACTCGGGTTACGTGCTACAGGTCCAAAGATGAAACACTTCGCTGCGAGCTTCGCCCTCCTAGTAATGTCACTCTGCGCCATCGCCGCGGCCCAGAGCGAGCAGGAATTGAAATTGCGGCTCATCGTACCGAAGCCCGATGTCTGCCTGAACGATGATTCGCTGCCTCTCGAGATCGTGTTGATGAATGAAGGTGGCAAGCCAATCTCCGTGTACATGTCGAGCCTTTCCGAGTTCTCATTCACGAGCGAAAGACGGGAACAAAATAGAAGTACGGTCCAGACGTTCAACGACGATAAGCCCACTGCTGATGCGGCGAAAGCCTCGCCGATCACCATCGAGCCACACTCATCGCTGGTTATTCCGCTGCGCCATGACATCTCAGCACAGTTCTTCTATGGAGCCGACGTTTACTCATTGAAAGTTGGATACCGCGACATCGCCGCGAGAACGGCGAAGAACGCGTTCGTCGGACACGTGACCTCGAACTTCGCTTTGTTTCGGAGAGTGGACTGCCAGTAACCCACCTTTTGCTTTCCTTGAGCATAGGGTAAGCAAAGTCCGCTACCCGCACCTGCCTGTCCCGTGGCACGGGCGGGATTTGCTGTTGCAGGTACCTGGTTCTGCAAGTTCCCCATCGGGTCCGATGCAGGTCTGGGTGTGCATGCACCAGAAAAGACCTTCGTTCGACGACTGAACCGTGGGATCGGGTTCCGCCTCGATGAACTGCCCTTTCCAGCGGAGGGCGGTGCAGAGATCAGGATGCCTGGTGTCAAACCTTTCCAGATCGCAATGTTGGTTGATCATGCCTGCTCCCCCGTCGCGGCCTGCAGGAGCGCGCGCTTTACGGCGACCCGGGTCAGTTGGATTTTGTAAGCGTTCCGGCTGAGCGGTTTTGCAGCAGCCACCGCAGCCTTGCCCGCAGCGTCCGCCGTCTGTTCGGTGATCGCTTTCCCGGAAATTGCATCGGCCGCTTCTTTCGATACCCATGGAACTGGCGCGACCGCGCCGAGCACGATTCTCGCGGACTGCACAGTGTTGCCGTTCATCTTCAGAGCAACCGACGCGAGTGACAATGGCCAGTCGAATGAATACTTCTGCCGGACTTCGTACTGGGCAGTTTTCAGATTCTCCGGCGCGGGCAGCAGGATGTCGGTTACAAATTCATTGGGCTTGAGATCATGTTCACGTTCGCCTGTGGATTTCGGGGTCAGGTAAAACTTCTCTAAGATGACTTCGCGCGTGCCGCCAGGCCCAAACAAGCGAACGGATGCACCGTACACGATCAGGGCTGGAGCAATCGTAGACGGAGCAACAAAGAACGCCGGACCGTCATTGCCGAGGATCGCGCCGTAGCGGTTGTCGCCTTCAATCATCAGCGACTTGCCATCGGGCCCCTGCGCGAGCAGCCCCATGCCATTCCGGTAATACCAGCAGCGCGGACGCTGGCAGAGATTGCCGCCAATTGTTGCCATGTTACGAATCTGCGGGCTGGCAGCTTCATCCGCGGCATAGGCGAGCATCGGATAATGCCGGCGAACATCGGCATTATCTGCGAGCTGCACCAGTCGAGTGAGCGCACCAATTTTTAATCCCGCACGCGGCGCAAAGCTGATCGTATCCAGCCCCGCGATTGACTTGATATTGACCAACCGCTTCGGGCTCTCGACATCGTCCTTCATCAGCGCCAGGAGATCGGTACCACCCGCGAACACCGCCGCTTGCGACCAGTCGCTACCGAGCAGTTGCACGGCCTGTTCCTTGGAAGTTGGCGATGTGTATTCGAAGGAATGCATTACGCTACTCCTTTCGAGGAAGTCGTCTTGTGCAATGCGGACAGCACGCGATCCGGCGTCAGCGGCAGGAAAGGCACACGCACACCAATGGCATTCGCGACCGCATTCGAGATCGCCGCGCCTGGAGAAATGACAGGAGGTTCGCCGAGCCCGATAACGCCGCGCTCGTCGTAGCCTTTGCCGGTCATCATGTGAACAACCAGCTCGGGAATGTCTCCGTATCCTGCGAGACGGTAGTGCTCCATGTCGGCATTGAGCATGCGTCCGGTCACCGGATCGAGAACCTTCTCTTCATAGAGCGCATAGCTGATACCCATGATGAGCGCTCCGTAGCACTGGCTCTCGGCCGTCTTGAGGTTGATCACCAGGCCGCAGTCCTGAACAGCAACCATCTTGTTCACGGTCACAATGCCTGTCTCCGTGTCGACAGAAACATCTGCCATCTGCACGCCACCGGCGCCGCTGTTGGTCAGATCGGGAGGCTCCTGCTTGTTCGGATTCTTCCCTTGCGACGTGATCGGCATAGCGCCAATGCGCGCACATGCTTCTTTCCAGCTCAGGCTGCGGCTCGGATCGGCAGTTACGAAAACCTTGCCGCCTTTGGCCGAAAGCTGATCGGGCGTAGCGTTCAGCGCAGGCGCCGCCTTGGCAAAGACCTGCTTCAGCGCATTGACTGCTCCGCGCCGCGTCGAACTCGAAACGCCGCCAATCGTAGTGCTGCCACCGGAGCCACCCGAAACCGGATACTTACTATCGCCGATAAGCAGCTTGATCTGGTCGATTGGAATTCCGAGCGTTTCTGCCGCAACCATCAAGATGGCGGTTCGCGTTCCAGTACCGAGATCCTGTGTGCCCATCTTGATCTCGACTGCGCCATCCGGATAGACGGTGAAATCACAGTTGCTTGCGTGACCACGGCCGCCCCACGTGTGCAGGGACAGACCCATGCCTCGTTTGATGGGACCAGCCGTCTTGTCGCCCCGCGCGTGCCAGCGGCTCTTCCAGCCCATGAGTTCATCGGCCTTGGCGAATTCCTCTGTATACGTTTTCGCACGTGGACCGGTCATCTCGATATTTTTCAGCAGGAAGGCCATCGGATCCATGTTCAGCTTCGCGGCCATGTCGTCGAAGGCGCACAACGTGAGTACCGCTGCCTGAGGATGGTTTGGCGCGCGCCACGCCCTTGCCGGACCTCCATTCGTCGCAACAGACGTGTGCTCGAGCCGCTGATTGGGAACATCGAAGACGTAAGGGATAGGAGGCATACCACCGCCGCCCGGCCCACCTGTTCCCCAGGAACTCGATTGCCAAACCAGCAGTTCGCCATCTTTCTTCGCGCCCAGTTTTACACGTGCGAATGCAGAGGGACGCGCACCCGCAACCTCAAGTTCGGCCCGGCGTTCGAGCATCATTTTCACTGGTGCTCCGCCCGCCTGCTTCGACAGTTGAGCGGCGACAATTGCCCATCGATCGGGACTAAACTTGCTACCGAACCCGCCACCAACGTTCTGCTGCTGCATATGAATGTTTGAAGCCGGAATACCGAGCGGCTCCGCCATTTGTCCGGCCATCCCCGAAACATTCTGTGTCGAGATCTGTACCTCGATGTGATCGCCGGGCCCCCATGCGGCTACAGCACCATGAGGTTCCAGACAGCAATGCGTGATCACCGGAACACCGTAGAGACCTTCGCTCACAACTTCGGACTCTTTGAATGCGGCAGCCGGGTCGCCTTGAGTCTTCGCGGCCTGCTTCTTGAACGGCGACTTTGGTTTCTGCACTGCTGGCTTGATTTGCGCGGTCCGAATCGCGGCAAGCACGCTCTTGTCCACACCTTCTTTGCCGGCAGCGTCCAGAAATTCCTGAGCAGGCTGGAAGGTGATGCCGTCACGCTTTACGCGGGCGATTACATCCTCATCAGGCACCTGGTTCTGGAACATGTTGATAAGGTCGTCCATGCTCAGCGGCCCGGTGTCTTCCTGAGCGCTCTTTGGCTCCGACCAATCGTCGACCATATGCGGCAGAACCTCGTATTCCACCTTGATGGCGCGAACCGCATCTTCAGCAGTCCCTTCATCCACCGCAGCAACTCCGACGATGTCATCTCCAGCCCAGAAGATTTCACTGCCGGGACCCTGCACCACCTTCACAGCTTTCACACCCGCCATCTTTTCAGCTGCGCTGGTGTCGACACTCTTTACTTTGCAGTGGGCATACGGGGAGCGGACCATCAGTCCGAAGAGCAAGCCTTCGGGGTTGTAGTCGTAGGTGTACTTCGCGCGTCCAGAAGACTTGCTGGGTCCATCGACGCGCGACACCCGACTGCCGATTACCGAGCGGTCTTTCGCATCCGGCCAGGAATAGGGCGTTTTGTCTTTATCGGTAACGGGACTCATCGGCTATGCTCCCTTCCTTCCGGCATGGACTACGCCGCGAATTCCTGCATAGGTTCCGCAGCGGCAGAAGTTTCCCGCCAATTCCTTACGCGCCTGTTCGGGAGTGGGATTCGGATATTTATCGAGCAGCGCCTTAGTCGCAATCACAAACCCGGGCGTGCAGAAGCCGCACTGCTGCGCATCGTGATCGACAAACGACTGCTGGATGGGATGAATCTGATCGCCACGCGATAGACTTTCAATTGTCTCGATCTTCTTTCCCTGCGCGTCAATTGCAAGGACGGAACAGGCATACACTGTCTTGCCATCCATCAGCACGGTGCAGGCGCCGCACTCGGCACGATCGCATACGCGCTTGGCGCCGGTGATGTTGAAGTTGTTCCGTAATGCATCCAGCAAGGTGACGCGAGGCTCTAATTCGGCGCTGAGCTTTTCGCCATTCACCAGCAAGCTGATGGGAACCTTGCCCGGCCCAGAAACCGCAACTTCTTCTCCAGCCGCCAGCACCGTTTTGGGGCTTGCGACGACCGGGACAGTAGCTGCGATGGTGGATATCTTCAGAAAATCGCGCCGCGAAACGCCGGACGGCTCAACTTCTTCTTCGACGGGAGAAACAGGATCACTCCGCTTCATGAGGGCCTCGTGATAACTGGATCAGGTTAATGCGAATCGAACCGCACGAAATTTGCGACTGAGCGTGCCACAGAATCCGCAAGGCAGATAAGTATACAAATTTTTCACGGAAGAGGACGCCCGCGAGAAAATTTGGTCACAGTGAGGTCATTCCAATACAGGAAAATAAAACGAGCGGCTCTGATTCTGGCCGCTCGTCTGGGACGACTTACTTCTTCAAGGTGCGAATGAACTTTACAAGGTCATTAATTTGGGCATCCGTCAGTTTGCCGGCATAAGCGGGCATCTTGGGAGCTTTGCCCTTTTCGATGATCGTCTTCAGGTCGGCATCCGACTTACCCTGTGCTTCGGCTGCACTAAGCGCGGGGACGTTCGGCATTTTGCTAGTTCCTTCGGGCCCATGGCACATTGCGCACTTCGATTTGTACAAATCGGCGCCAGTATCCGCCGCAAGGCTTACGCCCGCCGCGCCAAGTACCAGCGCGAGTGCAAATGCACTACATAGCAGTTTCTTCATTCGAATGATCTCCATAATATGGGGATTAACTTACCTTCAGTTACAAAGGGCACCCTAGAGGCCACATTCTACGCCGGTCTACCGCTTGTCAAATCAGCAAGTTGCGGAATTTTTCAACACTCTTGCGCACGGGTTCCCGCGCAAAAAGCCTCCATCCAAAGCGCCATATCCCACAACTGCCAACGAGTGCACCGCGGCCAAAATCGGCTACGACCGCAAGTGGCTGAATCCGTGAGAGTTGTTGGTACAGATTTTCATCTGCTTTTGGCATGGCGGGTGCGCTTGTGTGATCCATCTTGTTGTGTACGGAGTATGCGGTGGAATCCACCTTGATGGTTGTTGGAGTGAATTTCAGAACAGCTCCCGTCGAAATTCGCGAGCGCTTCTGGATCAGCGAGAGCCGCCGCTGCGAAGCACTGGTTGATCTTTCTTCCTCTCCAGCGATCGAGGAAGTAATCGTTCTGGCCACCTGCAATCGAACCGAGTTCGTCGTCTGGACGCGTGACGCCAGCGCCGCTGCCAATTCCATCTTGAAGTTTCTTACTAATCAGTACTGCCTTCGGCTATGTGAATGGAAGCATTTCTACCGTCTGCTGGATGAGGCGGCCCTGGTGCATATTTTCCGCGTTGCCAGCAGCCTCGACTCGATGATCGTGGGAGAGCCGGAAATTGTGGCCCAGGTAAAGGACTCGTGGTCGCTCGCGCAGAAAGTAGGAACCACGCGCCGCTTCCTGGATGCGGTTCTTCAGAAATCTCTTTCAGTCTCCAAGCGGGTTCGCAATGAAACCGCTATCGGTCACAGTGCGGTTTCGGTTCCCTATGCCGCTGTCGAACTCGCACGCCAGATTTTCGGCACGCTCCAGGATCGCAAGATCCTGCTGATGGGCGCCGGCAAAATGAGCGAACTTTCTGCGCGGTATTTAAAAAAGTATGGCGCGAGCGATCTGCGGGTCATCAACCGCACACTGGAGAACGGACAACAGCTTGCCAAGCAACTTGGCGGTACGGCTTACGCCTTCGAGCAGCGATGGCAGCACCTGCTGGAAGCCGACATCGTGATCAGTTCGACTTCATGCCCGCATACCATCTTCAGCCGCGAAGAGGCTGAACTGATGCGGCGCGAACGGGACGGGCGCCCCTTACTGCTGATCGACATTGCCGTACCGAGGGACATCGATCCGGCAGTACGCGACGTACACGGGATTTTCCTTTACGATATCGATGACCTAGAAAACGTGGTCAAACGCAATAGTGGGGAGCGCGCTACGGCTGCGAATGCCGCGCAGGAAATCATCAACCACGAAGCAAAATTCTTTCGGCGTAAGCTCGCGGCCGAGCGAATGGTTCCGACCATTGTTGCACTGCGTTCACGGCTGGATGATATCTGTCGGCAGGAACTCGATTCATTCCGTTCCGATGGCGGTCCGTTTACCAGCGAACAGGAAAAGGCGCTGGACACATTGACGACGCGGATCACCCAGCGCATCTCCAATCAGTTGGCGCGAGAGCTGAAAGACCGGGATGAGAAAATTGAGCAGGACCAATTGGCAGCCGCAATACATAAGTTGTTCCATCTGGAAGAAGAGGAAGCGGCGCTGAGCGCCAATTAGGAGCTTTTGAAACGATGGGCAGCTCGCAAAGAATGCGGCCTCAACCGCAAAAGACATCCGGCTTGTGGACCACGAGTCAGGCTTACACGCTAGGCGTGGTTTGCCTCGCAGCCGGTCTAGCGATCGGCTACCTATTGCGTGGATCGGATGCGTTCACTCCGGGATCTTCCTCCTCATCGACCAGCCAGAGTTCCGCACCTGCGAGCTCATCTTCCGCGGATTTCCCCATGCCTGGTGCGGGTCTGAGTAACGGCGCACAAGCAGCAGAGGCAGTGGATAAAGCCGCTGCTCCCATGATTGCGCAATTGCAAGCGAATCCTAACGATGCCTCGATGGCGACCCGGATCGGCAATCTCTACGACGACGCCAAGATGTATCCGAAGGCGATCGAGTACTACGAAAAATCCGTGAAGCTCAATCCGCAAAGCGCCGATGTGCTCACGGACCTGGGAACGGCATATTTCTACAACGGAAATCCTGACCAGGCGCTTACGGATTTCAATCGTGCGCTAAAAGTCCGCCCCAACTATCCCCAGACGCTCTTCAACATGGGTATCGTGAAGTGGCAAGGCAAAAATGACATAAAGGGAGCAGTCGCCGCCTGGAATCAATTGCTGCAGACGAATCCGAACTATCCCGAGAAGCAGAAAGTGCAAGAGCTACTCGCACAGGCGAAACAGCAGGGCGTGCAGTAGATCGCTAGATCACATCCTTGCATCGCTCCGGTTTGTATAATCCGCAAAGTACAAGCTCTACCAATAAAGTAAACCCGAGGAGCCCGCATGCGCCCACCCGCGGTTATCATCTGTTTCATAGTTGCGGTCCCCCTGTCCTCCTTTACATTTGCGGCTGAAATAGAGAAGGGACTTCCGTCACGCGTTTTTGCTCCTTACATCGATTTAGCCAAGGCCACCGGTACGCTCGAGCAGATTCATGCCGCATCAGGAACGAAATACTTTACGCTGGCGTTCATCATTTCCGGCGCGAACTGTGTTCCCGCATGGGGTGGAACGCTACCGGTTGCGACCGACATGGACATTGCCAAACAGATTATCGATCTACGCAAAGCGGGCGGAGATGTGATCATCGCTTTTGGTGGACAGGCAGGGCAGGAACTGGGCGTGACTTGCCCCGATGTTGCCAGTCTCCAGGCCGCATATCAGGCTGTGATCGATAAATACAAAGTAAAACAGATCGATCTCGATGTTGAAGGAGAAGCAATCGGAAACCGCGCGTCAGTCGATCGGCGCAGCCAGGCACTCACGAACCTGGTTGCTGCAAATCCCGGGCTGCGCATTTCGTACACGCTGGCGGTGACTCCCGGAGGTCTGATTCCGGATGGCCTTACGTTGCTGAAAAATGCGGTGCGCCATAAAACTCCAATTTACGTTGTGAATCAGATGACCATGGATTACGGTGTTCCGGTCCCGGCTGGCGATATGGCAAGGAACGCAATCAGCGCTACGAAAGGAACACTGCGGCAACTGAAGTCGATCGGCCTGCGGGCGAAGATTGGGATAACTCCCATGATCGGCATGAACGATTCACCGGGCGAAACTTTCTCCCTTGCAGATGCTCAAACGGTACTCAAGTTCGCGGACGAAAATAAAGACGTTGTGCTGCTTTCGTTCTGGTCGGTAGGCCGTGACAACGGCAGCTGTGTAGGAACAGTTTCGCCCCTGTGCAGCGGAGTGGCGCAGACGAACTGGGAGTTCTCAAGATTTTTCAATAAGTACTAGAGGGCTCGGTGCTTATGCAGCCCTCTTACGCGCAGTTTCAACGCGCCTATGCAACAGCTCTTTGGCTTTCTCCAGTTCGCGGCGTCGGGTCGCACTCAGATTGTGTCCAGCGCGATTGATATAGAACGTCAGCATACGCATGCCGGATGCAACGCCTTTCGGCGAAACCTTCTTTGACGCCAGAGTGCGCGCGATCGTGGCAGCATCCTTCTTAAAAAGCCCATCGGGCGGATGAGTCGCATCGGAGGTGGCGGTGACCTGTGCAGACCAGCGGCGACTGGATCCCTTACTATGCGATTTTTTGCGCGGGTTTTGGATGGTAGTCATGAATAGTGAGATGCGAAAACATCGACGAATCAGATAGCAGTGTTGACGCACTCTCCTGGTTGCTCGAGTTGGACCCAGCAATACCCTGGCAAGCAATGCGCGATTGACAGATGCTTCACCGCAAATGATACGGCTGGAGCACGCACCCGTATCGCGCGAAGGACTGGACGCAGAACCAGCAACTGACAATGCCCTACGCCGTCTTGCGCTCGGCTTCGGCTACCGGCAAGTAGATATCGAACTGCGTGCCTTTGCCCGGCTCGCTGTGGAAGCGAATATCGCCATGCATAGCGAGCATGATCTTCTGCGCGCCAGAGAGGCCCAGACCTGTGCCACCGTGCTTGGTGGTGAAGTAGGGCAGGAAGAGCTTCTTTTGATCTTCTTCGGAGATGCCCGCTCCGGTATCTCGTATCCAGATATGAATGTTCTGCGCTTCGCGCCGGCATCCGACCGTCAACTGCCCGCCTTCCGGCATTGCCTGGGAGGCGTTGATGATGAGATTGGTGAAGACGCGTCGCAGGTCGGCGGCGTTGGCATTCACTGGTGGGACGTCGCTTAATTCGCGCATCAACTGCACGCGATGGCGACGATGGCGCAAGTGCTCGGTGAGTTCCAGCGCATCGTCGAGCAGAGCGCGAACGCTGACGCGGGTCAGGTCTCCGGTGCCACTGCGGACATAATCACGAATACGCGCAATGATCCCGGTGCCATGTTCGACGGCGCTGCGAATCAGGCGCAGCAGGGCTCGTCGCTGTTCCAGAGGGGGCTCCGGCTCGGCCTGTAACAGCACAACTGCGTGTGAAATTGTTTCCAGAGTGTTGTTGAAGTCATGAGCGATGCCGGCTGCCACCTGCCCGATGGCAAGGTGCCGCTCCATATCTGAGAAGCGGTTCTGCAGTTGCGTCAGTTCCGTAATATCGCGTGCGATCACCAGCGCTCCCACGGTCTTCCCGGCCTGATCACAGATCGGGTTTGCCGAGATGAGCAATTGCACCTCTTTGCCGGTGATGGGGTCACGCACGGCTCGCTGCTCCTCCCGCACCGTCTCGCCGTTAAGGGCGCGATCCACAACTTTCCTGCGAAACCGGATTGCCTCGCCCGGAGCGTCCATCAATTGTGCGCGGATTTCCGATAAGCGGCGGTGGCGCAATTGCTCCGGCGTGCTGGCGAACAAGCGCGCGGCCGATTGGTTCAAGTCGATGATACGGCGATCGGTGTCAATGATCATCACTGCATCAGGCATGCTTTCCAACAGTGTGCCGATTTCGACCTGCCGCGTCGGATTGAGTTTTTCCTGGCGTCCTCTTCGTTCCACCAAATACACGTTGGCTGCCAAGAAAGGAGCCAGCCGCGAACCCAGCTCCAGCAGCCGCAAAAGCGATGTGAAGTGATGCAGCATTCCTGTTTACCGGACGCACTTGCGCAAAAGCCGATCTGGACTGGAGCTTTCAGCTGTGCAGTGCTGAGATGTAGGATGAACTGTTTTCTACAGTGGATGCCGCAGGACTATTCCGACGCTGCCCGCGCCGTGTTCTTCAGGAGTTCATTGACAATCGTGACTAATTCTTCCGGATTAACGGGCTTTTCCAGATAGAGATCCGCCAGCGGCTCGGCCGCTTGAAACGCTTCTGCGACGTACCCGGACACGACTACAACCGGCAGGGTGGAATGATTTTTCGCGGCCTGAACTACTGCACGCCCCACATTGTCACCCAGACGCCAATCGGTCACGACTGCGTCGTAGCTATCGTGCTCGAGCTTTTGAATCGCGTCCTGCGCCGACGTGGAAGCCGTTACTTTGTGGCCAGCAGCTTCCAAAATGCGGCATTTCAGCGTAACGACGTTGGGCTCATCGTCAACGCAAAGAATTCGTGCCATAGCCGAAACCTCGCGCTCTGCGACCGGTCCTTAGAACAATGGCGCTTAACTCCAGAAGAATCAACGGTATATTCTTAGACGACTACTGGAGGCTGTCAAATCAGACCTACTCCGTCTTCTGCTTTGATGCCAAAAAATGTCTCCGCGCATACAACCCGGACATTTTTTATGCCCAAAGGGTCGCCCAGCCTCGATCCGTAACTTGGACCGCGCCTGGAATCCTTAAAGTTGAAGCTTTCAGCGTCCTCTATAGTTTCTTGCCAACCGATTTTGCCTGCGTGAACAGCAGCAGGTAGTCCGGACCGCCTGCTTTGCTATCGGTCCCAGACATATTGAAGCCGCCAAACGGGTGCGCGCCAACGATCGCCCCTGTGCACTTACGATTCAGGTACAAGTTGCCGACGTGGAACTCACGAATCGCTCGTTCCAGCTTCTTGTCGTCTCCGCTGTAAACTGCGCCGGTCAATCCAAACTCCGTGTCGTTGGCAATCTCGAGGGCGTGATCGTAATCCCGCGCCTTAATGACAGCCAGCACAGGCCCGAAGATCTCTTCCTGCTCCAACTTCGATTTCGGCTTCAGGTCGGCAATGACGGTCGGCTGGACGAAGTAGCCCTCTTTGCCCGCAACGCGCTCACCGCCTGTAATCAGGCGGCCATCTTTCCTCCCATGCTCGATGTAACCGAGAATCGACTTCATCGAACCTTCGTTGACCACGGGACCCATGTTCGGATTGTCTACAGGGTCACCGAGCGTGATCTTCTCGACCCGCGCTTTGAGCTTGTCAAGAAATGTGTCATAGATCTTTTCATGCAGGATGAGCCGGGAACATGCGGAACATTTTTGACCGGAGAATCCGAATGCGGAGACTGCCACGCCCTCGACCGCAGAATCGATGTCAGCATCCGCCTCAACGATAATGGCGTCTTTACCGCCCATTTCCAGGATCGTGCGCTTGATCCAGATCTGGCCTGGCACCTGCTCGGCAGCAACCTTGTTGATGTGTAATCCGACTTCACGTGATCCGGTGAATGCGATATAGCGCGTCTTCGGATGCGCGACCAGCGCATCACCAAAGCTGCCACCCGCTCCGGGACAGAAATTCACCACGCCTGGAGGCAGGCAGCACTCTTCGAGAATGGAGACGAAGAAGCGCGCTATGGCCGGCGAGTCGCTCGATGGCTTCAGGATGACGGTATTGCCCGACACGATGGATGCTAATGTCATTCCCGCCATGATTGCGCCGGGGAAATTCCACGGCGGAATCACGATACCCACGCCCAGCGGAATGTAGAACAAATAATCACGCTCGCCCGGCAGTTGCACCGGCGCGTCGGCTGTCGCCAGCCGCAAGGCTTCATGAGCGTAGAATTCGGCGAAGTCGATGGTCTCCGCCGTATCGGCATCGGCCTCGGCCCAATTCTTTCCGACCTCGTACACCATCCACGCGCTGAATTCGAACTTGCGCTCGCGGATGGTATGCGCGACTTTCAGAACGAATTCCGCACGCTCCTGCCAACTGGTGTGGCTCCAGGCCTGGAATGCTTTCTGTGCCGCTTCCATCGCTGGCTCGACATGCTCTTTGCCGGCTTTCTGGAAAATGCCGACCACCTGGCTCGGGTGTGCCGGGTTCAAAGATTTGATCTTGTCGGACGTCTTGCTTCGTTTGCCGCCTATCACCAGGTCGTACTCGCGCCCAAGCTCGCCGCGTACTTTCTCCAACGCAGCTTTCATATTCCGCGCGTTTTCGGGACGGCTGAAATCGACGGCTGGTTCATTTTTAAAGGGTTGCAGATCGCGTGTGCTGATCTGAGGAGGGGCTTCCACAGTTGCCATAAATAAAGACCTCACGCCCCAGGTGCTCCGGTACCTGAGGCCAAACACCCAATTCTACAAGATTTGCGGGGACTACAAACCCCTTGTCCTGCTTGTGTTACGGCGTACCCATTCAATGACGGCCGAGAAACTGTGACACTATCCGCACACATCGGAAGTAATCTGGAAGGGTCTTCAGCTCCCCGGTATACCTCTACAGCAAGGCGCTTTCTGCCGAGGAGATCGGATGATAAAACGCATTGTTGTGACTGCTGCTGCTCTGGCTATGGCTGCTTCTAGTTGCGCTTTCGCTCAGGCAGCGAAACCGTGCGAAGAGCTGAAGTCCGAGATTGCGCAGAAAATCGAAGCCAATGGCGTGAAGTCGTACTCGCTGGAAATCGTGGAGAAAGAAAAAGACGCGCAAGGCAAAGTGGTTGGCACCTGCGATGGCGGCACGAAAAAGATCGTGTATAGCAAAACGAGCGGAAACCAGAATCAGCAGGAAGCAGCTAACAACAAGCCTTCTGCGCAAGAAAACAAGCAATAGCCTAAGTTTTCGAGTAGCAACTTGAATGGGACCCAGGTTAGCCCAATGGGCTGGGCGAACCTGGGCACCAGTGTCTATTGCAGCGTCGCCTTCGCGGTCAGGGCGATGTCCGCCGATGACGGTCCGACCAGGATGTCGAACTCGCCAGGATCGGCTTTCCATTGCTTGCCAGCTTCGTCCCAGTACTCAAACGCGCGCGGGTTGAGTGTCACGCTGACATGTTTCGTCTCGCCGGGCTTAAGGTCAACTTTACTGAACCCTTTAAGTTCCTTTACTGGACGCGGCACCTTTGCATGCGGTTCGCCGACGTACACCTCGCCAACCTCCATGCCGTCACGCGAGCCGGTATTGCTAACGTCGAACGAAACGGTCACGTCCTGCCCTTGTTTGAAGTCTGCAGGCGAGACTGACAGGTTGCTGTACTTGAACGTGGTATACGAGAGGCCGTAGCCGAATGGGAACAGCGGCTTGATGCCATCTTTGTCGTAATGACGATAGCCAACGAAGACACCTTCGCTGTACTTCACTGCCTTCGGATCGCCTAGCACATTGGGGTAATAGCTCTTGTAACTCGAGCTGTCTTCCCAGCGACGGTCGAACGTGGCCGGCAATTTTCCCGAGGGACTGTACTCGCCAAACGCCAGTTGCGCGAACGCGGTTCCGCCCTCCTGTCCCGGATACCAGGCTTCCATGATCACCGGTACCAGGTCGATCCACTTGGTCATATCAACTCCACCGCCTGAGGTGATCACGACGGCTGCCTTTTTATTTGCGGTGGCCATCGCCTGGATGAGTTCATCCTGTCCGAGCGGCAGAGCAAAGGTGCGGTCCGAACCTTCGCTTTCGTTCGTCGGATCGAACCCGGTAAAGACCAGCACCGCATCGGCCTTGGCCGCCAATTGCTTCGCCTCGGGATCGACAAACTCATCCGACTTGATCATGCCGAAACCAACGCCATCCCAAAAATCCTTCTTTGAAAATTCGAGCACGATCTGGTGTGGTTTTCCGGCCTCGAAGTTTACGGTCTTTTCATCGATTGCGGCCTTGGATGTTCGTAGGATTTGTTTCCCGTCGAGCATCAGTTTGTAGGCGCTGGCTTCGCCCCAGCGCGCTACATACAGCCGATACTCGCCGGACTTGGCAGGCTGAACTGTTGCCGTCCAGCGCGCGGTCATCGGTCCGTTGCCGACCGAGAAATGCTGCCGCGGATCCAACTTGATGCTTTGCTCGGGCCGCGTGATAACAGGTGCGCCGCTCCAGTTCGCATTGTTGTAGTACTGCGCGGTGACGGCCATCCAGCCGCCAGTCGTCGGTGATGTGTATTCGGTATTGTCGATGAGCTGTTCGATACGCGGAGAGCCCTGGTTGTAATAGACAGTAACGTTCGGTTCGACATAGTTGCTGACGCCTTCCAGGAAACTCACCGTTCGGAATGGCTCAACCTGCGCTGACCCGCCACCCACGGGAACTCCGGGATAGGCATCAGGGCCGACTACCAGGATCGATTTGATGGCTGATTTATCCAGGGGGAACACATTGCCATCGTTCTTCAATAGCACCATGGCTTCGCGTGCAGCTCGCAACGCAACATCTGCATTCTGTGCGTTGTAGGTGGAAATGTTCGGATCAGTCTGATCGCGATCGAGCCAACCGTTCTCGACGGCAAGCCTCAGGATGCGCCTGACCTTGTCGTTGATGGTCGCCTCGCTCACTTTCCCTGACTTGATCGCAGGCAGCAGGTTCTTGCGATTCATGAATTTGCCAGAGGGCATTTCCAGATCGAGACCGCCATTCGCGGCTGCAACGCCGTCGTAGGTGGCATCCCAGTCGGACATGATGACGCCTTGAAATCCCCAATCTTTCTTCGCAACCTGGTTGTTGATGAAGTCATTCTGGGTCGCATGCGTACCGTTGATCAGGTTGTAGGAATCCATGATC
This sequence comes from Terriglobia bacterium, assembly GCA_021324365.1. Taxonomy (GTDB): domain Bacteria; phylum Acidobacteriota; class Terriglobia; order Terriglobales; family Acidobacteriaceae; genus JAJPJE01. Next base: position 72,094 of record JAJPJE010000060.1, read on the forward strand.
GAGCCGACATGCGCTTCCTTTACAGCCGCCTCGAATACCGGAAGGTAGATTTCGCGCATCGTGCGCTCGTCGATGATCGAATTCGTATTATGGCGGTCATACTCCGAGTTGTTGCCCATGTAATGCTTGATGGTGGCACTCACGCTTTGTGCCTGCATGCCCTCGATGTAGTTCACGGCAATGCGAGAGGCGAGATAGGGGTCTTCGCCGAAATACTCGAAGTTGCGTCCGTTCATCGGGGCACGATAGATATTCACTCCTGGTCCGAGCATGAAGTGCACGCCACGTGCACGGGCGTCGCGTCCGATTCCTGCGCCAACTTCTTTGGCGATTTCAGGATTCCAGGTCGCGGCCAGCCCGATTCCTGCCGCATATGTTGTCGATGGCCCATAATTGCGCACGCCGATAGGACCGTCGGACATCTTCAGCGCCGGCAAGTTCAGACGCGGTATTTCGCGAACGTAGAATCCACGTACCCCGCCGATGTAATCGATTTTTTCGTCAAGTGTCATTTTGCTGAGGATGGAATCAACCCTCTGATCAACTTCCGCGGGAGATAATCTGGTTTGTCCGAAAGAGACTAAGGAAAAGAGCAGGAGAGCGAAGACAGCAACTGCGCGTCGCAGATTTCGCATTTTTTACCTTGGCTGTAAAAGAAGTGTGGCGTGAGGCGCGAGAGCGCCTTTGTTACTCAGCGTTCTCGAAGCCCACCGCCTGCAAACGGCACGAATCCTAAATCGATTCAGTTGAGATGGCAACAATGTTTGGGTAGATTGAGTGGTTAAGTGATCGGGTCATTGAGCCATTTCGGAAATGCGTAATTGGAAAGAGCTCGCATCGCGCGTTGTATCCGGCAAACGAGCTGGACGCTGCGACTCAATATCTTGCAGCCATCCTGTCCGACTTCTTGATGCTCTTCTTGCCTGCCGTTCTCTTCTTCGGACTTTCTGGCCAGCCGAGGATTGGTTCGCCGCGCATCAGCTTCGGACGGAATCCACGCGAGCCAAACCAGAATGCTCGAAGACGGCGCAGGTCGGCCTTCCATTCTGCACTTTCCGACTGCAACGAGTTCCTTTTTTCAGCCATTTCAAGAAATCGCTACGGCATCTACTTGAACTCAACGGTCACTAATCGTGCGGGTTGTCCGGACCCCGGCACAACACTCGCAAGCTGATCGGCGCCGAGCCAGAACACATCGCCTGCCCCCAGTTTCTTCTCGGCGGCCGCCGTGGGTTTCACCGTGAACTGGTTGAGGGCAACAATAAGAATCGGACCACCGGTAGCGTCAATGCTATATGCCGAGGGCGCGATAACCGAATCTGCTTCCACCGCGTCCGTTTGCAGATTCTGTGCTTTCACAAACGTCACTGCACCACCGATAGCTCCACTAGTCGGTGCGCAAACCGTTCCCGCTCCCTGCCCTGCCCATGTCGCGCCGCACATGGCCTTCGTACTCGGCTTCTTTACCTCGATCGTGATATTCACGAACGGCGTGTCTGCGAGATTCGTGACTTTATCTGCGAAGCCGCCCTTAGTAAAGCGGACCTGTCCATCGCTCAATTTCACTTGAGCAGGCGGTCTGCCTTGCAGGTCGTTGCTGATGTCGCCTGCGCCAATCTGCACCCACACGTAATCGTGATCGTGCTGGTGCACCAGCGTGGATTGCTTGGGAAGGACGACCACGTGAAAGACGCGTGTGTATTGATTGTCCAGAACCTGCTGATGGTGCGACTCGTCTCCGACCGGGACGGGTTTGTCCTGCGCGCAGGCGAGCGTTATGAGAAAACAAAACGCCGCAAAAGTTGCTACAGCTTTCATGAGACGGAATTCTATCCGCAGAAGTCGGTAACTGCGTAATTAAGATATTCTGCGAATGCAGGGCAGCTCGAAATACTCCAACCAACATGCCAAATTCACGTTCCGAAGAACTGCATCCACAAATAAATGATGGTTGCGGCAGTCGCCCCTCCAGTGGCTGCGCCAACCCAGAAGTTCTGCAGGCGTGAGTTGGTGGTGCGCATCACCCGACGATCGTTGGAGATGATCAGGATAAAGATGAAGATCGGGATCGTTAGCACACCTGCCAGGATCATCGACCAGTAGAGCGCCTTCACCGGGCTCATGTGGATGAAGTTCAACAGACCCGCAACCAGCATCGCCGCCGAGATCAGGAAATAGAAGCTTTTCGCTTCCCACGGGTTCTCGCTCAATCCGTAGCGCCAGCCCATGGCCTGCGCCAGGTCGTAACACATGGAAGCAACCAGCACCGGAATGGCCACCAGCCCCGATCCGATGATGCCGATGGAAAACAGCACAGGACCCCAATCGCCCACCACCGGGCGCAACGCTTCCGCGGCCTGGCGGGCCGTCATGTCGGTGGGATGGGCAAAATGCAGCACCGAAGCTGATGCCACCATCACGGAAATCGCCAGCATGGCCGTCACCAGGGTGGCAGCATAGGCGTCCGCCTGGTGAGGTTCGTGCTCGGGATCCGTTCTGGAACTGGTCTGCCAGAGCACAATATAGGGCGTGAGGAATGAACCGAACAGCGCCACGATTCCCTGCACCATGTTCGATCCGCTGCCCATGTGTGGAGTGAACATGTTCTTCAACAGTTCAATGATCGGCGGCCCGGTAATGATTGCTGAAGCCACGTAGATGTAAAGCGGCGCCGATACGATCACGAGTGCAAGGGTGATTTTCCGATAATCGCGGAAGATCAGGATATACCAGACACTGAAGGCAATGGCTGCCACAAAGTACAGCCGGTTTACCCCCAGTATTATCGAGAACGCCTCCGTAACCGCCATCATGTCAGCGACAACGACGCAGAGGTTGATGATGATGGTGATACAGGCGCCAATTACTGCGAGCGGCTTACCGTAGTTCTCGCGGACCAAGTCGAGCACCCCGCGGCGGGTTTCAACCCCGATCCGGGCGGTAACTGAGAACAAGGCCCATAGAAAAGGGATGCAGAGCACCACGACCCACAACAATGAATATGAATAGGCAGCACCGATTACGGTTGCGGTCACTACTGCCGAGGGATCCAGGTTCGACGAGCCGCTAACAATGCCGGGCCCGATCTGCCAGAACCTGCGCCACAGAGGATGCCCGTTCGGTGGAGCGGGATCGGGCGGAAACTCCAGGACGCGTCCTCTTCCGCGATCTGCAGGACTACCTTTGCGTGGCTTTTCAGGTTTCAGGAAATTCACGGGTCAGGTTCGGCTTCGATTTCGTTCGGGCGTATTCCTCCCGAATGAATGTAGGACGCCAAACCTAAGCTGCAGGTTGGAAACGTTAGTTTTGGTATCAGGACTCTTTAACAGGTACTAAGGTATGTCGGGTAATCCCCGGGTCAGTTCGCGCTCGATCTTTCGCTCGTGCCAGAGCCTCAATGGCCGGGTATAGGTGATGATGCCGAATGCGGCGATGGCGGCCAACAGCAGAGCGCTGCTGATCCAGACCAGCGCCACTGAGGCTTTGGTCTGCGCAATACGCGCGATGATTTCTGCATTGCGCGGCGTCAGGACCAGCGCCAAAGCGAGGGTCATCATTCCCAACCCGGCGAGCAGGCCGGTGATGTTCTTCGCCCACTTGCCCTTTTCGTGATACTCGGCAAACAGGCCGAAGCCATAGAGGATCAGGCCCGCAATGATGAAGAAGTTCGCGCCCGCCGCGATTGCCAACCGGAGACTCATGCCTGATAAGACGCCGATTGAGAACAGCAGGTTGGAAAAAGCGAAGCGTGCCGGCGAGACTCACTCAGATTGAGTTTATGGGGAAGAACGGCACTTCATCGCCAAGATTTGTGAAAAGCCAGCGGGTCGAGGTCATCTACCAACCTGAAGACTCAAACCCTGCGAAAATCAACACATTTCTGGACCTTTGGGCTCCTCCCTTATTCGTAGCAATTTTCGGCAGCATATTTTCGGCCATCGGTTTCGCCTTCTTCTTCATGCGATGGAAGCCGCGGCATACGGCAGCCGATCTGCGAGTCCACGGTACACCGGTATTGGCTGACTATGAGCGGGTTGCGGTGAATCGTGCCGCCAGCCAGCACCTAGTCCGGATTCAGAGACGCAGTGCGAAAGGGGGATGGCCACTTCTTCACTCGCAAGATTAGGACACCACAGGACCGGATGCGCAGCGTTATCGAGAGAATGGGCGCGGCCGGAGGGTGACCGCGCCCAGGAATTGCACTTCAATTCTTCGGAGAAGCTGGCTTGTTTTCGGCTGAGCTTTGCAGCTTCGGGGTTGCCGGTTTCTCAGCTCCGGTATCGATCTTCACCGTCTTGAGGATGGCGTTGAGGCGATGCATTACCTGGTCAGGATCTATTTCTCTTGCCAGGCCGTCGTTCTCGGTCTTAACGCCGAGTTCCATCTCGTAGCAGGTGTCATTGGAAAAAGCGACGTAGTTGCGAGTCTTGGACGCGCTACCACGGCCGCCGCTTGCCTGCTCTGTCCAGCGGAAATCGACGCCGTTGATCGTCTCCATTTGGAGCTTGGCCGGGTCGGCCGAAAGCGACGATGTGCATTCCTGCTCGCTCATATCCTGATTAAGACTGAGCAGGAAGTAGCCGCTCTTGAAATCGGTGTCAGGATAAAAGCCCTTAGGCACTTCGACGCGCGCGAGAGTGAACTGCCCTTCATGCCCATCGGGTTTCGGGCGAAGAGAAGTATCGCCGTTGGCGATGGTCTTGGCATTCACATACGAATACTGCCACGGATAGACGAACGAGATGCCATAGTCGCGGCTCCTATAGGTGAGGAGTTTCGCGGCGGGTTTTGTCACCACCGAAGGTTTGCTGACTTCCGCGACGGCAACCGTCTTTGGACCCGCTGGTTCTGTCACGGCCATTGCGACCGGTCGAACACTCCCACTGGCGGGTTGCGACACCGCTGCGGGCGGTTTCGGCTTGCTGGTGCAGGCCGATGCTGCAATGACTGCACCGAGCGTTGCCAGCAAAATGACTTCGTAATGCTTGCGATTGGTTGACTGAGTGAGCTCTTGGCCGGGTTTCATAAGCGCCTCCTTGGGGCAACCTTGGATGTGCACGAGGGAAGCCAAGGTCATGCGCATTGATTTCGTTGGAGTTGCAGGTGGCGAGCGATTCGTGTGCGTGTTGCGCTGAATACGGTGTGTATGCACGAACACACTACCAACGCAACTCGACCCGCCGCTGCACGTATCCATTCCCGTGCGGGAAGCTGATTCGAAGCACGCCACCTTCCTGTTGCGCGCCTTCGATCGCGAGTTTCACCTGCCGATTGAACCGGATAGGAAGATCGAGCACGGTGCCGCCTGGAGCCGCAAGGAGAAGTGTCATTCCGTTCGAGGTTACCTGTTCGAGGACCTTCGGATGAGACGTGATCGCGCCGGGGAATGGCAACGACGTTGGCCATCCTACTTCCACTGCGGGCAGCTTGAGTTCCGTAGTCACGCGTGTCGTCACCGGACGGGCACAGTTGCTGGTGGTGACCACGGGTTCCGGATCGAGGCAAAGCACCACCGGAAGGTGAGAAGAAACCTCCGCCTGCAGTACACCGCTTCGCCTGGTAAGTGTTATCGTCAGGCTATTGTCGCCAAATTGCACATGATCGAGTTCCGCGCGGTCCCATTCCGCTGGTAGCGAAGGATTGAGCCGAATCCGATGATGCAGAGCGTCCACTTCAAGTCCAAACAAGCCGCGCACCGCAGGCGTAAATACCATTGCCGACGACCACAACTGATGCGAACTGCTGCGTCCGAAAGGAACGAAGAACTCTCCCGAAAGAAGTTCCGTCACAGCACCCAGGTCGTTTGCGAAGGTCAGGTCGGCATTCTCGCGCATGTGGGCATAGGCCGAAAGCGTGCGCCCGGTGCGGTACTCCGCCATCGAGACCCATCCTGTATAAAGCGGCCAGACAGATCCCTGGTGATAGAGCAGCGGATCGTAATGACTGCTGGTGGGGCTCAGGCTGCGCGTTCCCCAGTCGGTGGAGAACTCCTGGGAACCCCATCGAGAAAACATTGTCCCGGCATCGGGCAAGCCGTACGTCCCGCTCCACCATGCGACGGAAGGAAAGATGGTGGGTGAAGTATCGAAGCTCCCGTCGGCGTTGCGGCTAAAAGCGTAAAATCCGTCGCTTTGTCGATAGGTGGCCAACTGGCCGCGAATCTCCTGAGCCGTAGAAGCGGCAGACGATGACAGTGCGGAGTCATTCATCAGGGCCGCCAATCGCGACATCGCCTCGCACGATTGTTCGTCGAGTGCACCGAGATAAAGTTCCTGGTGCGGTGGCCCGGACGCCCATTCCTCAACCCAACCTGTTCCCTGGCTGTTGTCGTACACACCACGATCAGTATGACTGCGCTCGAATTGATAAGCCTTTTTCAAACTCTCCCAGTTCGTCCGAATGAAATTTAAGTCTGCACTGGAGCGTACATAATCGTCCATCGCCATGATGTACAGTGGCGTGGAATCGGCGGCGGCATAGAAGTATGGTGTGGTTCGCCAGTGCGCGATGTCTTCGGCGTTCGCCCACTCGTGCATGATCTTGCCGTCATCGCGCTGGCGGCGGATCAGGAACATCAACGCTGTCCGCGAGAGCGCGAAATCGCCTTCGCTGTGAAGCGCATACGTCGACCATAGCGTGTCGCGTCCAAAGAACCATCCAAAACCCGGACGTGAAGAAGCCCCGGATTCGTACCAACCAGCCGCTAATCCAACTTCGTTGTTCCAGCGCGCCTGCATCTGATCGATGGCGACTTCGGCCCAGCGCAACTCATCGTCAAATTGCCTGTCGGGAGTTTCCGACGTCAAACGGTGATCGAAAAAGTGCGCCCAGTAGTCGCGAGTCTGCTCGTAAAGCAATGGCAAAGCAGAATTCGTTTGCAGGATGTGCTGCCCAAGATTGGTGTACTCCTGCGGAGTCCCCGGACTCTTCCCGTCGGGAAGCGCAAACAGAACGGGAAAGTACGATCCTGCATCGCGCTTTGGATCGAAGGCAATTCGGAACTCTAAGGGATAAGAATGCGGCCGCTCCTGATACGGCGGCAGGATCCCATGGTCAGCCCGGGGCATTGCGATCATCGCGTAATGCTCCGCATTTTCGGTGTGGAGCACGTAGCAGTCTCCCCACTGCACTTTCACCCACTCCGCCGACGGATGTCCGAAGTTTGATGCTGGCCACTCACGCACAAGGTCCGGTTCGAAGAAGAAGTGAATTGTTCCCGGGCGGGTGGAATTGATCTCGAACATTACCACCACGCCCTGCGTTCCTGCAGGCGTATTGCGGGGCGCAAAGATGTGCTCCTTAACGACTATTGCGGCGTGAGCAAAGGTAATTGTGGTGTGGTCGGGATATACGTCGATGCTCGATGAAAGAGCGTTCACGTCGAGCGGAACATCATAATTCTGCAAGTCAGCCTGAATCCGTAGACCATGCAGCAGCTTCATCGGGAATTGCCAAAGCTCGAACTCACCGGACTGAGATCCAAACGCGGCTCCACGATCGCCCGCAACGGTGAACGGTTGGTTCGGCGATGCGATCTGATGAATGTGCAAGGGGCCTTCGCTGAGCGGAAAGCGCGGCACCGGCTCGAGCTTTTGAGCCTGCAATGCGACGGCGGGAAGGCAAAAAACGGCAAGAGCGGCGGCAGCAACTCGCGAGAGAGTTTTCATCGATATGTAGAACGAAAATAAAGTGCAGGCAGTCTTTTTCAGGCTGCACCGTTAAGAGTTAGAAACTATACCGCAAAGCGAACGGCATGGTGCGTGGAAAGGACTTCGCACGACGAACTGACCTCCGAAAGAGCGCCTTGATCCTTCATTGGCTGAAAGGAATCGTGGTGCTGATTTTTAATTGTTAGGTGATAATTACTGCCGCTCATTCGTGCAAGTTGTCCGCTGGCAACATCGATGCGCGAAGTTGAGCCCGGTACATGCTCTCGCGGAGTCGTTCAATGCGAACCGTGTTTTTGGTGTTGTTTCTCTTTATTTCGGTGTTAACGAATTTTGCGCAAGCGCCAGTCCCCGCGAAGAGTCAAGTAGATGACGTTCTCCAATACATCGCAAACGGTTGGACAGCGCTGTCCCGCTCCGATCGCGAGTGCGATACATTCGTCGATAAGCGCAAGCAGCAGCAACTCTCGGTGCTGTACTTCCCTGCCGGCGAACCTTTGCCGTCTCTGGCCGCCGATCTCGTGAAGCGCTGCAATCTTCAGGTCACCCAATTACCCCAGGTCATCACAGGACCGGGGCAGTTCAAGGCAAACGCCGAACTCAAGCCTGGCGTTCTCTTTCTCCCGAATCCGTACGTTGTCCCTGGCGGTTTCTTCAACGAAATGTATGGGTGGGACAGCTATTTCATCATTCGGGGATTGCTGGAAGACGGCAAGATCGATCTCGCGCGCGGGCAGGTGGAGAATTTCTTTTATGAAATCGAGCACTACGGATCGGTCCTAAATGCGAACCGCACGTATTTCCTCACTCGCTCGCAGCCGCCGTTCTTAAGCGAGATGGTCATGGCCGTCAACTCCGCGGAAAAGCAGCAATCGCAGCAGGACGACAAGGCATGGCTCGCGAAGGCGTATCCCTACATCATTCGCGATTGGAAGATGTGGACTTCCGGAGAACATCTTGCTGGAAACACAGGACTGTCGCGGTACTTTGATTACGGCAGCGGACCGTCTCCGGAACTGTCGCAGTCGGGCGATCCGTATTATGCGGAGATGATCACCGCGGTATTTGCAGGCGATCTGCACACGGACTATCTCGCAACGGACGGAAAATGGAGTGGCCCGGCTTACAAATTCCAGGTATGCAATGACAGCCCGTCCGATCAGACGTGCGCGAAAACCACTCGCTTGCTATTAACCGACGACTACTACGAGGGCGACCGAGCGATGCGCGAGTCGGGCTTCGATGTATCCTCGCGCTTCGGTCCCTACAGCGGCCACACGCATCACTATGCTCCCGTGTGCCTGAACAGCTTGCTGTATCAAACGGAGGAGAATCTGGAGAGCATCGCAACAATTCTCGGAAAGAATGATGATGCGAAACATTGGGGCGAACGTGCACGTCATCGGTCTGAGCTGATGAACAAGTATTTGTGGAATCCGCAGAAGGGAATGTACTTCGATTACGACTTCATGGCGGGGAAGCAATCGAACTACATTTATGCAACCACGTTTTATCCCTTGTGGGTAAAACAGGCTTCAACGGAACAGGCGCGTGCAGTCGAGAAGAATGTGAAAGTGTTCGAGCAACCGGGCGGCATTGTTATGAGCACGGTCGATACGAAGCTGCAGTGGGATTATCCATACGGATGGGCACCTATTAATCTTATTGCGATAGAAGGTTTGCGCAAGAACGAAGACGATGCCGATGCGAATCGCTTGTCCAGGCATTTTCTGTCAATGATCGTCGATAACTTCCACAAAGATGGGACGATCCGCGAGAAGTACAACGTGGTTACACGCTCCGATGAGCAGGACATCGCGGTTGGTTATCACGTAAACGTGATCGGGTTCGGCTGGACCAATGGATCGTTCCTGGTGCTTTACCACGAACTGCCACAACAGCAGCGTACCACCCTGGCATCGACAGCTTCGGGCGAGTAGATGGGCCGCGGCGGAAACCCGGCGAATTTGCAGGTCGCTAGAACTGCCGCGCGAATGAACCTGCCAGCACACGGTTAGAATCGGATTCGAGCACGAGTGCGTTGTTCGTGTCCACGATGTAGAAGATCAGGGTGGCATTCGGCAGAGTCGGCGAAGTCGCCAAGATAGTCGCAATCCCGCGCCCATTACTAAGCGCCACGGTAAACGATCCGATCTGAAGCTCCGCGTTGACGGACACACCACTGCTGCTGGCCGTATCCAAGGTACCCGACAGTGCGCCCTGAGTGTTCACTACCAGGCTGCCATTCACCGCCTCAGGCGTAGTGGCGTTGGCTTCGTAGCCGGAAAGACCCATCGTCAAATCTCCGGCAAGGGAAAAGACGCTCGGCGCCGAAATGGTCTGCTGGAGCGCGAGTCCCTGCTCCACAGCGGCGCCGTCTGCCTCCAGCACGACGAATCCGCCTCCAGCGATCGGATACATCACGTAGGTGGCGGTCACTCCGTTATTCACGGTCCAACTGACTGTCGTGCGCCCCGTGCCGGGATCCGTAACGAGATAAGAACCTTGCGTGTCGAACACCGTCTGGGTCACGCCATCAAGCTGGCGGTTAGTAATGCCAGAAGTGCCATTCATGGTGAATAAACCGCCAACTGCGTTGAATACCGTCCCTTTGAACCCGCTGACGGTGAATGCCACCCGCTCGTTAAAGCTGGACGCTGAAAATGGTCCGGCAGCCTGTCGGTACAGATCCCCGCCAGCAAGCTGCACTCCATCGGTCTCGACGATTTTCAAATGCGTGCTGTCGACCGTGTAATACACGAATGTCTGATTACCGAAGCTGCTGGCAAGCGTCAGCGTGCCACGGCCTGTTGCAGCAGGAGGCGTGTAGCTTCCGGTGCCGGTAAATTTTGAGGTCACGGTGCCTCCAACGACCGCGTCAGCCAAGGCACTCGTAACGGTTGAAGTGCCGTCTGTGGCAAGGCTGCCGACCATCGCAAACGCGCTAGCGGTGCTTCCCGTCGAAGCGCCCGCCAGGCGCAACGAGTAGCCGCCATTCATCGCCGCTGTTGCGGAATTCTGGCGGTCGAGCGTGCCTGTTTCGGTGATTCCGCTGGCTGTAAGGCGCGCGACGTAGATTTTCTGGTTGGTCGCCGCAGCAAACTGCCAGGCGATAGGGCCTTGGCTGGTTTGCACGACAGCGGTTCCGCGTCCATCGGAACTCATGGTGTACGTGCCGCCCGTAATTGCGACAGGACCAGCAACTGTGCCACTTTGATCGAAGCTACCCCCGGTGATGTTTCCAATTCCATCCAGACTGATGACACCGGCTTCCGCACCGAATCCTGAGACCGCGCTGCTGGCAAATCCGAATACGTAGGTTCCCGCAACGGTGGCATTGGAGATTTGAATCGTCGCGGTTGTGTTTGCGGGCTGAGCACTTCCGTCGGCCATCGTAGCGGTGATAACAACCGTGCCTCCCGGAGGGGGCGAAAGCGGCGCCGTGTAAATCCCACCGGATGTAATCGTGCCGCAGCCATTAGTCACGGTGCTCGGGCACTGCACGCTCCACGTGGGCGTCACCGGCTGTTCGAGAACCGTTGCGGCGAATCCCTGCTGGGAACCTGCTGCCAACGTAGGAGCGCTGGGCGAAATCACAATCTTGGGCGGGGTCACCTGGACTGTTGCAGTGGCCGTCTTCGTATTGTCTGCAGCAGAAATCGCGGTAATCGTAACCAGTGCGTTCGAAGGAACCGAGTTCGGCGCGGTATATAGACCGCCGGTGCTGATGGTTCCGTAGGTAGAGTTCCCTCCAGCCACGCCGTTCACTTGCCAGGTGACATTCGTATTCGTCGAAAACGTGACCTTGGCCGTGAACTGTTGTGTCGCCTGAACGGCGACATCGGCATTGGAAGGCGTAATCGCAATCGCATCTGCGATGGTCACCGTCGCGTTCGCAGTCACTGTTGTATTTGCATCGGGGACGGCGGTGATGGTAACGGTGCCCGATCCCGGAATTGTCGTAGGAGCCGTATAAACGCCAGCGGTGCTGATCGTGCCGTAAGTGGTATTTCCACCAGGAATGCTGTTGACTTGCCAGGTGACGTTCGGATTCGAGCTGTTGTTGACGGTTGCGGTGAATTGCTGAGTCTGACCCGGAGGAACCGTCGCCGTAGTAGGGGAAACAGAAACGGAAAGCGAACCGCCACCGCAGGCGAACATCAACGCACAAACAACTGTCACAATGGCCAGAGCCAACCGCTTCATGAAATCTCCAGTTCTAGACCGGGCACTACGGGCCTAGCTCCGCGTAGCGTCGGTTTGAACAGTTGAAGAAAACGAAAATCAGCATTGACGTAGCGTACATTGGGCGCGCTAGGGTACTACTGTCAGGGTGGCAGCAGAACTGGTGATGCCTCCGGTACTCGCAGTGATTACCACCTGACCAGGAGCCAAACCTGTTGCCAGTCCGGTGTTATCGATATTTGCAACGCCGCCGAAGCTGTTGTACCAGGTGAAGACCGCCTGGCTGACGGTGTTTCCGCTGGCATCTTTAGCGGTCGCCGTAAACTGCTGTGTCTGACCAACCGCAATGCTCGCGCTGGCGGGTGAGATCGTCACCGAAGAGATCGCCGGACTCACGGTCAAGGTGACTGCCGTGCTGGTGACGCCCGCCGTTGCCGCCGTGATCTGAGTGCTCCCGGCTTTCAGGCCCGTGGCCACACCGGCCTGCGTGATAGATGCGACCCCTGTGTTGCTGCTGGCCCAAGTGAAAGTTTGTCCCGTTACCGTATTTCCGGAAGAATCAAGCGCAGTCGCTGTAAAAGTTTGAGTGCCGTTGATACTTACCGAACTGGTGGCTGGCGTAACGCTCACCGATGCCACGGTAGAAGTACTGGACGACGACTTGCCGCCGCATCCTTCGAGTAGAAATGCTAATAGCAAGAAAGAAGAGACGAGACCGAACCGGACAAACGGTATTCGCTTTCCTGGGAGCATGTTTTAGCAACGCCCTTTGCGTTTCATTTCAGAGTAGGTTTTTCGACCACGTGTAAACACCAAAGCTGTGAATTTGTTGTCATCAGCCTGTAAACCGGATAACCAATTTGACGTCGCTACACCGGACGAGATTACAACTGGTCGAGTTAGCAGTATTCTATCGTGAGCGGGCGCGGCAGTCTTCATGCGTAGAGGGACGTATCATTGACAATCCCGGCGTTTGCCGTGAGATTCTCTTCACGGGTCATCAAAACGAATTTAGAATCTCCGGGTTAAAGCAATTTCTTAAATCGTATACTACTTGCTCCTAGACACGACAGACATTATCCGCGTCGGAATCGTGTAGCAATCCTGTGTGCTCTAGCAGCTTCGCGATGGGGGAGAAGTGCAGCTCCAGATATCGGATTTGGAATCATCTTTTGAATACGAGCAGCTGAGCAATTCCCAGCAAGACGGGAACCGAGTCCCTCCGGCAAGCAAGAACCTGCTTCTGATCAAGGGCAACCGCATGCTGGGTACATTGTCTGTCGTGCCTTTGGTTCTAGTGGCCATTCTTCTGATTGCTTGTGGTGGCGGCAATTCCACCGGGGTAGTCGCGGTCACGATCACGCCCACAACCGCAAGCCTGGGTGCATCGCAAACAGCCACATTCGTGGCCACGGTGACTGGCAGTTCCAATACGGCGGTTACATGGAGCGTAAATGGCGTTTCGGGCGGTAACTCCACTTACGGAACTGTTTCAGCAAGTGGTCTTTACACATCTCCCGCTTCGGTGATCACCACCAGCACCGAGACCGTTACAGCCACCTCCGTTGCCGATACGACCAAATCGGCGTCTGCGACGGTCACTTTGACGCCCTCGACGCAGTCGACCACAAGCTATGTGACGGTGACTCCCATCTCGGCAATTCTGCCGGCGGGCGCGCAGCAAGGTTTTGTTGCCAGCGTCAATTCGGCTCCGAGTAACGTGACCTGGTCACTTGCCTGCAATTCCACAGTGGCGGGCGCATGCGGAACTATCACCTCGGGCGGAGTGTATACGGCGCCCCTTTCTCCTCCCCCAGGCCAGACTGTAAATATCATCGCGACCACGGTCGACAACAGCGCCAGGCCGGGGAACGGCACGGTGACGATCCAGTATTCCAATGCGAGCCTGGCAGGCCGCTACGCGTTTGGATTCTCTGGGGAGAATGGATCCACCCCAGTTGCTGCCGCCGGAAGCATTGTTTTTGACGGGGCGGGTAATATTACGGGCGGAAATGAAGACGTCGCGAATGGCGGAATCACAACAACTGCGATCACAGGCGGAACCTACCATCTCGGTACTGATGGACGTGGCACCGCAACCGTGACCACCGCCGGCGGCAGCATCAGCTGGCAATTCGTCGTGGCAAGCCATTCCAGGATTCTGGCCACTACTTCAAGCAGCGCCAATGGAACACTCGCCGGCAGCCTCGACCTGCAAGACGCAACGCAATTTAGTATCAACGCCGTGAGTGGCGGGTACGCATTGCTGCTGCAGTCGGCCAGTGCCTCGCAAATCTCGTCGGCTCTCGCAGAAGCGGGCTCCATCAATGCGGACGGCTCTGGAACCATTTCAGCGGGCCTGGTTGACGTAAATGTCTCGGGCGGCTCGCAAACAGCTCTTGCTGCAACCGGAACCTACACTGCTCCCGACACGAACGGCCGAGGGACACTGACGATCACAAGCACATTCGGTACACAAACCTTTACGTACTACATCGTAGATGGCACCGCCCTTAAGTTGCTCGAACAGAGTTCGGTCCGCGCGAATTCCGGGTCGGCGGTAAAGCAGGCAGCGGGACCGTTTGCCGCGACAAACATCACCGGAAACTTCGCGACCGCTCTTTATGGTGTGGGAACTTCCGGACCATCCACCCTCGGTGCGCAGTTCAATCTCGACGGCAAAGGCGGAGTCACGGCGACCATCGATTCCAACATCAATGGCAATCCGCAGAGCAACGTCAAGGTGACCGGAACTTATACTGTCACTGACGCGACTACCGGCCGCACTACCATTACTTTGAACGGGACCGGCCAGACCTTTACCCTGGTCGCATACCCGGCGGCAAACCAGGGATTGAGCATCGCCGAGATGGATACAACAATTGCAGCCGGTTCCGGGTATGCGCAACAGAGCTTTGTTCTGAACAGCGCCTCTCTGGCCGGAACTTTCGCCAGTCAACTGGAAGGTACGAGTCTCGGCACCCCCCCCGGCTTTGAGGTGGGCACCGGCTTCCTCGCGTTGAACGGCGGCAGCGCGATTACCGGAACGCTCGACTTGATCCTGAGCGGCACCGCCGCTCCCAGCACGGCAGTTAGCGGCTCCTATTTACTCGATCAGACGGGGCGCATTACGGTCTCGCTGACGACGCCGTCATCCATCTTCAGCACGGCTACTTTGACGTCGTATCCAATCGATCCGCAGCACTTCCTGATGATGGAAACGGACTCTAACCGCGTGCTGGTGAGCTTTTCGCAGAAGCAGTTCTGAGGCGATAGGTTCCGAAGCCGTCCCAAGAAAAAGGGCCACTCCTCGGTGGCCCGTCATTCATAAGAACCTATTGAACGATATTCCTGCCGAAGCGGAAAGTAGGCCCGATGGAAACTCGAATATTATTTTGCGCGCTCTTCAAGATATCGGAAAAGAGATTCACGCGGACGAAATCCATTTGAGTCCGGACGGCAAAGTGCCGCGAAAGGTTCAGGTCGAAACCTCCGCCAACACCGTAGAACACTTCTGTATCGTCCTTCTTCATGCTGGGACCGATCAGGCCCTGCACGATCTGGGTCAGGATCGGATTGTTCGGCTTTGCGGTAACGCTTTCATGCATGCCCCCGATGGAGGGATGGATGAAGAGAGTGACGCTCTTGAAGCGTCTGTACGAGAACTGCGGCCCCCCGGTGAAGGTGAAGGTGGTCGCGTCAAAAGGAGCAGCCAGCACGAAGCCCGGCGGCAGAAGCGGAAGGATCGGGGCCAGCTTAGCCAGTTGCGTAGAGTTCAGGTCGGTCGTGTGCAGGGTGCTGCTGCCCTTGAAATAGCTGAAGTCCAGGCCCAGCGCAGCCCAGGTCCTGACATTGACGCCAAACTGAGTATGAAATCCGTTTTGCTGCAAGCTGAGATTCGGAGAGTACAGATGGGAATAGCCAATAAAGCCATCGTAGCGGCTGACAAAATCCTGTTGTGATACAGCGGGAAGTGCTGCGACTAACAAAAACAGCAATGCTGCAAAAACATTCCAACGCCGCATGAGAGTCTCCTTGCGAATCCTCACCGGATTCGGGCGGATCCAAGGTGGGATTGGGATCAATCGTTCGCAAACTGTCGCCGGATGGCAGCGAGGCTGCGGTCCGAAGTGCTGCGTTAGTTTCCAACAGAGTTGGTACACATCAGTAGAAGAATGTTGGAGAATAGTACGCTGATTCCCGAAACGGCACCCCAAAATCGGGAACTAAACAGCAGCAGGTCGCTCGAAGTAGACTTCCAAAGTACATCTCAAACGTTAGCGAGGTGAATGTGAGCACCAGTCCTACAGAGAAGATTTCCGCCAGCGCGGCCGGAACTATAACTCTTGATGGCGAGCTAACCGTAAATCGCATGGGCTTTGGCGCAATGCGTATCACGGGGCCTGGCATTTGGGGTCCCCCGCAAAATCACGCCGAAGCCATACGCGTGCTGCGGCGTGCTGTGGAGTTGGGCGTAAATTTCATCGACACGGCAGATTCGTATGGTCCTTATGTCAGCGAGGAACTCATTGCAGAAGCATTACATCCGTATTCAAAGGGTTTGGTGATCGCGACCAAAGGCGGATGGGAGCGAGTCGGACCGAATCAGTGGATCCATAATGCATTTCCAGATCACTTACGCGAAGCAATCGACGGCAGCCTGAAACGGCTGAAATTGGAGCGTATTGACGTTTATCAGCTACACATCCCTGATCCACGCGTTTCGCTGGAAAAATCGATCGAGACGCTGGTCAAGGCCAAAGAGCAGGGGAAGATTCGCCTGATCGCGCTGTCAAATGTGACGCGCGAACACATCGAGCGCGCCTTGAAACTGACGCCGATTGCCTCAGTGCAAAACCGCTACAACTTCGACGATCGCGAGTGGGACTACGTGGTGGATTTTTGCGAAGACAAGAACATCGCCTTTATCCCATGGGGACCACTGGCTCAGGGCAGGAGCGCGACTGCGAAACTGAAACAGATCGCTGAGGCGCATGGCGTCAGCCCGATGCAAGTTGCCCTCGCGTGGCTCTTGCAGCGGTCGAAAATCATGTTGCCGATTCCGGGCACGTCGTCGGTAAGCCACCTCGAAGAGGACATTGCGGCATCATCGCTCAAATTGAAAGAAGACGAGTGGGACGACTTGGCGGCGTAGCTCCAAAAGCTACACGAAAAAGGACACAAAATCGGGTAATCGAAGAAACTGCGGCCAGATTCCAGATTACCCGATTACCATTTTCGCGATCACCCGATTACCAAACGCGACAGGCGTTCTCGGGCGCCATCGCCGCTCCCGCTTTGCATCCCCAGGCTTTCTGGAATTCGGGCATGTTACGGACGACGCCGTTTACACGATAGCGCCCGGGTGAATGTGGATCGACAGTTGCCAAGTGCCGCAACTCTTCAGGCCTTTCGTTCTGGCACCAGACGCGTCCCCACGAAAGGAACAGTCGCTGTTCCGGCGTAAAGCCGTCGATCTTCTCCTGAGGCTTATCTCCAATCGTTGTTAAAAGCGCCATCAGCGCCAGGCGCAGACCACCATTGTCTGCAATGTTTTCTCCTTCTGTGAGCTTGCCGTTCAGGTGGACGTCGTCTGTCGCAACGAACTTACCGTATTCATCCGCAATACACTCGCCACGCTGCTGAAAGTTCTTGTAGTCCTGCGGCGTCCACCACATGTGCAGGTTGCCGTGTCCGTCGAACTGCCCACCCTGGTCGTCGAACCCATGAGTAAGTTCGTGGCCGATGACGGCGCCGATGCCGCCAAAATTCACTGCGTCATCAACTCCATTGGCATAAAACGGCGGCTGCAAAATCCCGGCGGGGAAGTTTATGTCGTTCATCAGCGGATCGTAATAGGCGTTGACGGTGGGCGGGGTCATCTCCCACTCCTGCCGATCGACAGGCTTGCCAATTTTGTTCATGCGGCGATTGAAGTCGAATGAATTGGCTCGCAAAGAGTTACCCATGGCATCGCCACGAATGATTTGAAGTTTGGAATAGTCACGCCACTTGTTGGGATAACCAATCTTATTGGCGATGAGTTGGAGCTTGGCTTCGGCGGCCTTCTTGGTTTCGGGTGTCATCCACGAGAGATCCGCGATATCGGTGTGCAATGCGTTCTCAAGAGCGTGCACCATGGCCAGCGTGCGTTCCTTGCCTTGGGAACCAAAGGTTTCTTCCACATAAAACTTGCCGAGATCGAAGCCGAGATCGCCATCCGTAAACTCTACGCAGCGTTTCCAGCGAGGCTTGATTTGGGTTGTGCCCGTGAGCTCTTTGCCAAAGAAATTGAAATTCTCGTCAACGAACGCCGACGGAAGCAGCGGCGCGGTGCTGTGAATCAACTGCCAGCGCAAGTACGTTTTCCACGAATTGAGTGGTACCGATGCGAGCAGCCCGTTGACGGTCTTGAAGAACTCGGGCGACGCAACGTTGATGGCTTTGACGTCGGGTACATCGGCCGAGACAAAGTACTCGTTCCACGAGAATTTTGGAGAGAGAGCATCGATCTCGGCGGGCGTCATCTTGTGATACACCTTCTCGGGATCGCGACGATCGGCGAGCGTCATGGAGCCCTTTGCCAGCGCCGTTTCGATATCCATCACGGTTTTGGCATCAGCTGCGGCCTTGGCGGCGGGTTCTCCAGCCAGTTCGAACATGCGCTGTACGTGTTTCACGTAGTCTGCGCGAATCTTAACCGACTTGGCGTCGGTCTTGGTGTAGTAGTCGCGATCCGGCAAGCCCAATCCGCCTTGATCGGCTTGCGCGATGACCTGCGTCGCATCCTTAAAGTCCTGGCCCGAGTCAAAGTTAAAAATGGCATTCACGCCATTGTGATGGAGATAACCCAGCAGTTCCGGCAACTGCTTCTCATTCTGCAATTCGGCGACTCGGTCAAACTGGGGCTTCAGTACCCCAATGCCTTTTTTGTCGATCGCCGGCACGTCCATGCAGGAGGCGTAATAGTCACCAATCTTCTGCTGATCGGCGTCGCGCTTCGGGTCGTCCGCCGAATATTTCTCCAGAATCTTGCGAAGGATTTCGAGATTACGATCTTCCAGCTTGTTGAAGCTGCCCCAGCGCGCCTGGTCGGGCGGGATCGGGTTGTTCTTCATCCAATTGCCGCAAGCGAACTGATAGAAATCGGTGCATGGATCGGCTGTATGATCTAACGCGTCGAGATCGAGACCCATGCCTTTGGTGTTTTCGGCTGTTGGCGTTTTAGGAGTGCTGGTTTGTGAAAACGCGAAAGCGGTGGCGAGAACAACGAGCAGAAGAACGAGACGTTTCATGGCACCTCGAACCTTTCCAGACAAACTGAAAAAATGTAATCGCGCCGGCGCAGATACGCAAATCCGAAGCACCCGCCGAGCGCCGAACCCATGCCGGTATGGGATAATCGATGAGTCGGGGCGGGCGTCCTCTGATAGCTGTAGCCCGAGAGTCGGGCGAGCGATCGCGGACATCTAATCAGTGAACTCATGCACAATTCCAGCTTTTTCTTTCAACGTTATGGCTTGACTCAGAATGATCTTGAGCGCTACCTGGGCGCGGCGCTTTCAGCCGGCGGCGACTATGCCGACCTCTATTTTGAGTACCACACCACCACCTCGGTCAGCGTGGATGAGTCGATTGTAAAATCGGCTTCGCGCGGCATTTCGGCCGGATGTGGCGTGCGGGTGATCTCTGGCGAGCGCACCGGCTACGCCTACACCGACGACCTTGCTCCAGAGAAGATCGAGCGCGCGGCCAGAACGGCCGCCCTGATCGCCAGTGGTCCCGCAAAAACGCCGATCGTGGATTTGAAAGAAAAACAGAACCGCGATCTTTATCCGTTGGCTCTGCCTTCGGTTGATGCTGACGTACGAGAAAAAGTTGAGCTGGCAATGCGTGCCGATCGGGCAGCCCGAGCGCATGATCCGCGAATCCGTGAAGTGCGCGTGGGCTATGCCGACGAGTTGCGGCAGATCCTGGTGATCGGGTCCGACGGCAGTTTTGCCGAAGACTCGCAACCACTCGCTCGTATAAGCGTGATGTGCATTGGCAAGAACGAGGGGGGACAATCGTCGCGCGGAAGTGCCGGCGGCGGGGGCCGCGTGTCGCTCGACTTCTTCAAAACCGAAAAGACGCCGGAACATTTCGCGGAAGAAGCTGCTCGCCAGGCAATTATCCAGCTCGACGCCCGCGACGCTCCTGCGGGCGAAATGGAAGTTGTGCTCGGTCCTGGATGGCCGGGAATTCTGCTGCACGAAGCCATTGGCCACGGACTGGAAGCTGACTTCAATCGCAAGGGAACCTCAGCTTTTACCGGCCTGGTCGGAAAACGAGTGGCGAGCGACAAATGCACAGTCGTCGACAACGGCACCGTTCCCTCGCGTCGCGGGTCGTTAAACGTGGATGATGAAGGCAATCGTACGAATGAGACGGTGCTGATCGAAAAGGGGATCCTGAAGGCCTATCTCAGCGATAAGCTTTCCTCGCGTTTGATGGGCATTCCGAATACCGGCAACGGAAGGCGTGAAAGTTACGAGCACATCCCTATGCCGCGCATGACCAACACTTACATGCTCGCGGGACAGGATTCGCCTGAAGACGTCATCAAGTCGGTGAAACGCGGTGTGTTCGCCGCGAACTTCGGCGGTGGTCAGGTGGACATCACGAATGGCAAGTTCGTGTTTTCCGCGTCGGAAGCGTACATGATCGAAGACGGCAAGATCGGCGCGCCACTGAAGAATTGCACCCTGATCGGTAATGGTCCGGATGTGCTGACGCGCGTGTCGATGGTCGGCAACGATCTGCAGCTTGACGAAGGCGTCGGCACCTGCGGAAAAGACGGTCAGTCGGTGCCGGTCGGGGTAGGCATTCCCACCATTAAGGTGGACCGGATCACCGTGGGCGGAACAGCAAGATAGCAACTTTTGACTCGAGGATTGTACGCACTTCCCAACGGCTGAATGGTGACTGCTGAGTGCTGGTGATTTTCTAAAACAAGCAACTGACAACTGTTTACGAACGTATGACTGATTACCTAAGACTTCCCATCGGCGAACAGGTTCCCGAAGTCCTGAACGCGATTATCGAAATTCCGCTCGGCGAAACGAACAAGTACGAGTATGACAAGAAGCTGCATGTGTTTCGTCTCGACCGTAACCTGTTTTCGCCGGTGCATTATCCGGGCGATTACGGTTTCTTTCCGCAAACTCTCAGCACGGATGGCGACCCCCTGGATGTGCTCGTCCTAGTAGACACGCCCAGCTTTCCCGGGTGCCTGATGGAAGTGCGCCCAATTGGCATGCTGGAGATGCTCGACCAGGGCGTGAAGGACGAGAAGATTCTCGCTGTTGCCAAGCACAACCCGCGTTATCGCGAGGTCCACAACTACACGCAGATTTATCCGCATATCATGCGTGAGATCTCACACTTTTTCGGAATCTACAAAGATCTCGAAGGCAAGCGCACGCAGATGCTCGGGTGGCAGGATGCAGCGACCGCGCGCGCAGTCATCCTGGAGAGCTACCGGCGCTTTCAGAAGGAAGGCATGCCGGCGAGCAGAGAAGCTGAAATGAAATTGGACCCGGCGGCCGACTAACCCTCTGCACAATCCAACAAAGAAAACGAAACAAGGAAGATGGAACTTAAGGAAGTAGCAACTGACGTAGTAGAACGCGCTATGCGCGCGGGAGCAACTGCCGCTGAGGCGGTGGCGCGTGAGGGCAATGAATTTTCAACCGTAGTTCGCCTGGGCGAAGTTGAGACGCTAAAAGAGTCGGGCGCGAAGGTACTGGGCGTTCGTGTATTTCACGGAAAGCGCGCTGCGAGCACTTACACCAGCGACTTTTCTGCTGCCGGCCTGGGCCAGCTTGTGAGTTCCGCGGTTTCGCTGGCGAGAATCACTTCAGAAGACCCGGAATCGGGCTTGCCCCAAGCAAGCGAACTGGGAAAGCTCGATTCCGATCTCGATCTCTACCACCAGGATGTGTATTCGCTTTCTACCGAGCAGCGCATCGAGTATGCGCGGCGGGCAGAGAAGGCAGCGACTTCGGCAGATGCAAGGATTCAAAACTCCGAAGGCGGGTCGTTCGACGCCGCCGACGGCAAAAAGGTGCTGGCCAATTCTCTGGGATTCGTCGGCGAGTACAAGCGTTCCTACTGTTCGGTTTCGGCGGTGCCGGTTGCAAAAGATGCTAACGGCGCCATGCAGCGGGATTTCTGGTACTCGGTAGCGCGCTCCATCAAGCTGCTGGAATCGCCGGAAGAGGTTGGAAGAGTAGCAGCCCAGCGGACCCTGCGTAGGCTGGGGGCGCGCAAGGTGAAGACCTCGCAGGTACCCGTTATTTTTGACCCGCTGGTAGCGCGGTCGTTGCTCGACAGCATCGCCGAGGCGGTGAATGGCGATTCCATCTATCGTGGCGCATCCTTTCTCGCGGGAAAACTGGGAGAAAAAGTTGCCGGCGATAACGTGACGGTGATCGATGACGGTACCATGCCTGGCGGCTTCGGAACATCTCCATTCGACAGCGAAGGTGTTAAGACGCGGCGAACCGTCGTTATTGATAAAGGCGTGCTGAGCTCTTATTTGCTGAATACCTACACCGCAAAAAAGCTGACCCTGCACACAACCGGCAACGCTTCCCGTGGTCTGGCGGGCACTCCTGGAATTGGCGTTGGAAACTTCTATCTGGAGGCAGGCCAGCGCACTCCGGAGCAGATCATCGCCGACGTAAAAGAAGGACTGTACGTAACGGAATTTCTGGGATTCGGAGTGAATCTTGTCACGGGCGATTTCTCACGCGGCGCCAGTGGCATCTGGATCTCGGGTGGCCGGTTTGCATTTCCAGTGGAAGAAATCACCGTGGCAGGAAACTTGAAAGACATGCTGAATGAAGTGTCGGAGATCGGCAGCGATCTGGAGTTCCGCGGCTCGGTAGCTGCGCCAACCATCCGGATTGACGGTCTGACTGTGGCGGGGGAATAAAGTGCTTCGTGGAAGTGCGCGACGAGCGGACGATGGTGATTTCGGCCAACCAGAAGGGACAAAATTACATCGATTTGGGGAATCATCAAGGAGCTTGCTTTAAGCCTTCTCCGTAAAGAACCATTGCCGCAGGTCCGCTTCCGAAACGTATTTACAGGCTTTACGAAAAATCGCCCGCAGCGTTCCCGGCGCAAGATTCTGGTGCAGAGGAATGGTCAGGGTTTGACGTTCGCCGCTTTGGAGTGTCCGCCTTAACTTTGCATGGCTTCCTCTAATCGTGACTATCTGAAAGCCGAAACTGGATAATGCTTTCAATACATCTTTTCCCGACATACGTCGGAGGTGTGTCATACGGCGAGCGGAACTTCATATAAGAGTTGTAATCGTGGATTGTCGCTAAGCCCCAAATCTGCGAGATTTTCCCCCTCAAGATGGAGTGCAATAGCATCGCCGACGTTTGTCAGAAGTTCGTCCATCGAACAGGCCTCTGTTACCACCGAGACCTCTACGCATTCGGCCGTAAACACACCATCAGCTTTCGTAACGATCACGTGAATGGTATCTCGGTGGCCACCTCCGCCACCATGAGTGCTTCCAGGCTTGAATTTTTGCTGAGGTGAACCTGTCGAACCGGACCGTACGCGTCTGCTTCGTTGCTGCGGCAGGATTTCGTACTTTCCAATTCCGACCCGTCGAAAGTATGCCCATTTGTGTGGATGGTTCTTAGGGGCATTTACGCAACAACGGCTTGCAACGTGGGTCCGTACGGTATTCACATTCAGGTGTTTTAAAAGGGGAAGAATGTCAGGAAGGGTGAATACGTTATTGCTACCCGGCCGTGAAACCACCGTGTTGGCTGCCGCAAGTACTTCTTCGTGGACATGCATTCTGAGCCTCTTGATTGTGGGGCGGTATACAAGTTGATCATATTATAATCAAGTTGTATATATGCCAGACTAGCAGCGAGCTCCGCTAGATGAACACATACAGAGTATCTGTTGCGAAGCAACGGTGCCAAAGCAAACTGCGCAAACATCATGCAGGTGAACGCGATCGACTAACTTTCCCAAACCTGCACTGGAGCGCCACTCGTTTTGGCCAGATTCAAGTGGCAGGGACAGCTTTACGGGCGCCGACCCGACCTCCTTCGACTGGAACTCCCTGAGAAAACCGAACCAAGAGCGCCAACACGTTGGCCGGCAAAATCCCTCTGTTTTCATCTGCTTCATTTAACTTGTGGAACAATACGCAGCGGTAACAGTTTGGCCGGGACGAGAAAATAAGCACGCAACAAAAGCCATTTTTTGTTGTTTCGCATTATTATCTAGCTTATAGGCAGCGCGCCTGGGAGTGCCTGCAAAGCTAGGCGTTGCGGGGCGAGGAGTTTTGGCCAGATTCAAAAAGATCGCTTGGGCTTATCTCTGGTCATTCGTGTTCTGGCTGGGATTTGCCCCCATGCTCGCCGTTGAGCGGCACCTGCGCTTCATTCAACAGGGAGAGCAGGAGAAGTTCTCCTACATGCTGTTGATGGACGTTGCGTGGTGTCTTACGTTCGCCATCCTGACACCGCCATTGTTCTACCTGGGCCGTCGTTATGCCATAACGACCGAGAATGCCGGGCGCAGGATTACCGCGTACGTTCTCGGCAGCATACCTTTCCTGGTGGCGTTCGCGTGTATCCGCTGGCTCCTGCTGCCCCCATGGAATCCGCTGACCCAGCAATTTGAACCGCGATCCTTCCATTCCCTGATCGAGATAACATATCGCTTCGCGACACAGGTATCGACGTACTTTGCCATCACGGTGGCGGCACAGGCTTACGAGTATTTCGAACGCGGGCACAAACACGAAGTGGAACGACTGGAATTGCAGCAGGCGTTGGCAGCGAGTGAATTGCAAGTGCTCAAAAGCCAGCTGCACCCGCACTTCCTTTTCAATACGCTGAACGGCATTTCTTCGCTCATTGAGTTGGACAGCCGCCGCGCAAAGGCCATGGTGCTGAAGCTGGCAACGCTGCTGAGAGCCACGCTGCAATATCAGACGGTCGAACTGATTCCGCTGGAAAACGAGATCAAGTTTGCGGAATCGTACCTGGAACTGGAAAAAATGCGGCTCGGCCAACGATTAGAAGTGCGTTGGGACATCGAACCCGGAACCGCTCATTTGCTCGTTCCCGAATTGATTCTGCAGCCGCTGATAGAGAACGCAGTCATGCACGGGGTCTCGGTATCCCGCGAAGGAGGATGGGTACAGATTTCCGCTCATCCTTCGGAACAAATGTTGGAACTCCGGGTTGTGAATACGGTGAAGGGCGTGAGGCCCGGGGGCAGCGGAATCGGCCTGCGTAATACCCGGGCTCGTTTGCGGTACCTGTACTCAGGAGAGGCGAAGTTCTCGTTCCAAAAGAGCGAAGACGGCAAATTGGCCACCGCCATACTCCGTGTACCGCTCCTCGGCTCAAAGCTGAATCTGCCCGAAGACCACGTTTCAGAAGCCTTGAAGTAAGAAGGACGGAAAATGCGCGTACTCGTTGTTGATGATGAACCTCTTGCTCGCGACGTGCTTGTGAAAATCCTGAATACCCGCAGCGATGTAGAAGGCGTGCAGACCGCGGACGACGCGGTGCAGGCGCTCGAATGCCTGAAAAATGAACCATTTGATGTGATTCTGCTGGACATCGAGATGCCGGAGACTTCGGGTTTGGAGATGGTGGACCTGCTGATGAAGCGCAGTTCGCCGCCACCAGCCATCGTTTTTGTCACCGCATACAGCCAACATGCGGTTGCGGCTTTCGAAAAACATGCCGTCGACTACGTCCTTAAACCGTTTTCCGAAGCACGTATCCACGAGGCGCTGAACACCGCCGCCCATCGCAACGATACCGAGCGCGCCGCCAAACTGGTGAACGCACTCTCCCAGCTCGATAAAACGGGACGTGCCCGGAAGATCGCCATCAAGGCAAAGGGCAAAATCCTGTTTATCGATCCGAACGAGGTCATGTCGGCCAAGGCGGAGGGTAACTATGTCCTGCTACAGCAGGCCTCCGGATCGCACCTTGTGCGCGAATCGATTTCGACGTTAGCGGATAAGCTCAGCCCGTATGGTTTTATCCGGATCCACCGTTCAGCCCTGATCAATGCCGCCTACGTTGAGGAAATCCAACCGTGCCTGACCGGCGAGTACTTGCTGCGGCTGGCGGGGGGTGAGGAATTTACGGTCTCGCGTACGTTCAAGAAAAACCTGGGAGCTATTGCGGATTCCTGGGTTGGCACCGATACGTTCGCCGCGGTTGCTGAATAGTTAATCGTTTCACCTGAGCCTCTCAGCATGGTTTCTCTGGAGCCAAGCCGAAAAATCGGTTTGGCTCATATTACTTTCCAGAAATATTCTAAATATGGAACATTTCCAGCATTATTGACATGTTTATCCATATATACAAAAGTTTGCTTTAATTTGATTGGTTTAATGCATAAACATACAATTTTGTTGGTTGACATAAATGTGGCCGCCTTCCAGCTTTAATAGCCTCCACTCCGAAAATACTCCCTAAGTCTCTGAAGAATTAATAATTTGCACTTTGGACAACCCTTTGCAATGTGGCATTGGGATCAACTTGCTTGCTTTGGGGTGGGGCGAGAGGTCGTGGGGTGAGCCGGAAGGTTCTGGCTAAACTGTGACCGACCCTTCCGGAATGAATGAGCTTGTCCCAGCGACATCAACTCTTTCGCAGTGATTGTCAGAAGTAAAGAGAAGTCTTCAGAGGACACGGTTCAGTTGAAGTTAAGTAGCGCAATTGACCCACAATCCAGCCCGCCAACGCTGCCGGGTTGGTTTACACGAAATTCACGAATCGTCTTTCAGGAGAGTCAGCATGAAATTGCTATGTAAGAGCTTGACGCTACTCCTGCTGATCGGACTGTTTTCACCCCTGGCTTTCAGCCAGGCGGGGCAGGGCTCGATCAGCGGCGTGGTGAAAGATCAGACGGGTGCCGTCGTCGCGAACGCGAAAGTGACGCTCACCGACAAGGAAACGCAGTTGACGCGTACCGCGACGACGAATTCCGGCGGCGAGTACAGTTTCGCCGCGCTGCGTCCGAGCACCTATACGTTGAGTGTCGCCGCGAGCGGCTTCGCGACCAGCGAACAACAGGTCGTGGTGAGCGTTGGTTCGAAGAACGAAACCAACGTTCAACTCGGCGTTTCCGGAGCCGGCAGCGTCGTTGAGGTCACGGGCGAAGGCGCCACCCAAGTCAACACCGTCGACCAGGAAGTTTCGACACTGATCACTTCGAAAGAGGTCGTCGATCTTCCGACCCTGACTCGCAACCCTTATGCGTTGGTTGCGACCGCTTCCAACGTGCAACAGGACTCGCAAGCCGGCATGGGCGATGCGCGCGGCGCCGGGTTTGCCATCAATGGCCAACGTTCCGCTAGCACTTCGATCCTGCTAGACGGCGCCGAGAACGTCGATCAATTCAGCGCGACCGTCGGCCAGCAGATTCCCCTGGATTCAATGCAGGAATTTCGTGTCGTCACCAATGGCATGACGGCGGAATACGGCCGCGGCGCCGGCGGTGTGGTAAACGTCGCCACGAAGTCGGGCACCAACCAGTTCCATGGTACAGCGTATGAATTCAACCGTATTTCGGCGCTGGCCTCGAACACTTACAACAACGCGGCAAACAACATTACCAAGCCCGTATTTACACGTAACCAGTTCGGCGGTTCCATCGGCGGCCCCATCATCAAGAACAAGCTGTTCTTCTTCGATAACGCCGAGTGGATTCGCGTACGTAGTGAGGGCGCGCAGCTTACGCAGGTTCTGGACCCGGCGTTCCTGCCCTACACCGCTCCTGCTACCCAAGCATTCTACGCAGCTTACGGAAAACTTCGTCCAGATCTGAAGATGCTGGGCACTATGACCAGCAGCCAGCTTGGGTTCACTCCTGGTCCGCTGCTTTCCGCGGTTCCTGCCGGCGTCCCAGTCGTGGACCTCGTTACGTACAACACGCCGAGTGACTCCGGTGGCGGCAACCCGGAGAACACGGTAATGAATCTTGCCCGCGTGGACTTCAACATCAGCGACAAGACCCAGCTCTTTGGCCGTTACTCGCTGTACAAAGAGAATGACTTTCCTGGAGTGGTCAACACCAGTCCGTTTGCGGGATTTGAAACCGGGCAGACGTTCATGGACCAGAACGTGATGCTGTCGGTGACCCATACCTTCACCAATAGCATCGTCAGCAACTCACGGTTAATTTGGAGCCGGTTAAATAACGTGCAGCCCTTGGGCACTGCACCCGTTGGACCAACCCTCTACCTGACCAATCGCGTTACCCCGCGCGTAAACGGAAACCTATTCGCACAGCCCGGGTACAACGCGTACACGCCGGGCAGTGCAATCCCGTTCGGTGGACCGCAAAACCTGGCGCAAATCTACGAGGACGTCAGCGTCGCCCATGGCACGCATACGTTCCGTTTCGGCGGCCAATACATCTACACGCAAGACAATCGCGCATTCGGCGCGTATGAAGAGTCGGTACAAGCATTGTCAGGGACTAGCGACACTGCAGCTTTCGAGAACCTGATGACCGGTACCCTCTCCAGCTTCCAGGGAGCGGTTTATCCGCAGGGCAAGTATCCATGCCCCTACGACTACACCGCAGGTGCGGCAATAAAAGGGCCGGATTGCCAGGTAAGTCTGCCCGTTGGTCCACCCTCGTTCTCGCGCAGCAATCTGTACAACGACTTCGCGCTCTACGGTCAGGACACGTGGAAGGTTACGCCCAGATTGACCTTGGATCTCGGACTGCGCTGGGAGTACTACGGAGTTCAGCACAACCGCAATCCACAACTCGACTCCAACTTCTACTACGGAACGGGCAACGACATCTTTGACCAGATCCGGACGGGGTTCGTGGCTTTAGCTCCCAACTCTCCGGTTGGAGGGTTGTGGAAGCCCCGTTACGGCAACCTGGGTCCCCGCTTTGGCTTCGCCTACGATGTGTTCGGCGATGGCAAGCTGGCGCTGCGCGGCGGCTACGGCATCAGCTACGAGCGTGACTTCAACAATGTCACCTACAACGTGATCCAAAACCCGCCGAATTACGCGGTATTGGCGATTACGCCCGCCATTACAGGTGGACCGATCCCAATCTCAACCGACAATGCTGGCCCACTCGCAGGCAATACAGGTAGCGCATACCTGGGCGCAACGAGTTTGCGCAACGTCAGCGACAACATCAAGACGGCGTATGTGGAACAGTACAACCTGAGTCTTGAGCGCCAAGTGCTTGGCAATGCGGTACTGAGCCTGGCTTATAACGGTGCGCGCGGCATTCACCAGTACGGCATATCCAATTACAACGACCCTGGTTATGCGCCGCTGTACCTCGGCGATACAACAAACCTGTTCTTGAACGGGCAGTACAGCGCGATCAACAACCGCGGCTCTATCGGTGACTCCTGGTACAACGGCATGGTTCTCGGCTTACGAGGCCGGGTACACGACATTCAGTTGAATGCAAGTTACACCTACTCGCATTCAATTGACGACCTGAGTTCGACCTTCAGCGATGAAGTGCAGAATAACGGTCTCGGTTACCTGGATCCCTTCAACGTCGGAATTGACAAGGGCAGTTCCGATTACGATGCTCGTCACCGTTTCACCTTCAGCGCCGTATACGATCTGCCGTTTGGCAAGAACTCCTCAAGCACGCTGGTGAAGCAGACCATTGGGGGTTGGCAAGTAGCTCCGATTTTCAATTACCACACGGGGTACCCTTATACGGTGTTTGATTGCAGCAACAGTGGTGCCTTCTACAATTGCCCGCGTGCTGATGTCAGCGGTGCCTACAACCCGAAGGGCGGTTCGACTGCCGGCGGAGATACCGGCGGCAACATCTTCAACTGGCAAACCTTCCCGGTTGCCCAGGCACAGTATGCCGGTCCAACGGTCATTCCGGGTACAAACACCCCCTTCCCATACGTATCATCCACGCTTCCGACGTGCACGGGGCTGTACGGCCAAGGCTGCACGTATCCGGCCAACATG
Source organism: Terriglobia bacterium (assembly GCA_021324365.1). GTDB lineage: Bacteria > Acidobacteriota > Terriglobia > Terriglobales > Acidobacteriaceae > JAJPJE01. The sequence continues at coordinate 101,978 of JAJPJE010000060.1, forward strand.
TTGCATCGCAACTCGATGGTTGGACCCGGCTGGTACAACTGGGACATGGGCGTTTACAAGAACTTCAAGCTCACGGAACGGTATGCGCTGCAGTTCCGTGCTGAGTTCTACGACGTCATCAACCACAAGAACTTCTACCTGCTCGGCTTTGGTCAAGGCGGCGCGGATTGCAGCACCTCGACGTCTGCGACCGCCTGCACTATCCAAGCCAAAAAGGGCGGCTACGGTAATCCGTTCGACGATCACCGCAACACCCAGCTGGCTGTGAAGTTCATCTTCTAACAAACAAAGAAGCAAGACTCTTAAGGGGAGCCATTAGGCTCCCCTTCTTTTTTGCCCGGAGCTAATCCGCGAAGCATCGCCTGATCCTTGGCCGACTTCCCTTCACTCCCATTGCGGGAAGATCACACGCATCGGTGAGGC